>CAWCKU010000014.1:0-183362 GCA_963796215.1 uncultured delta proteobacterium
ACCACTTCCTGGAGCGGGGCTCCCTGGGCTGGTACGACGACCCGTATTACGGCGATGTTTTCACTCAGAAAACCATGTACAAGATGAGTGAGTCGCCGCCGCGTTTGAAGCACGTGCACCGGCCGGTGGGCTCCGATAACGAGGAAATCTACCAGCGGGTTACCGGCCTCAGCCTGGAGCAGATCCGGGAAATGGAAGCCAAGGAAGTCATCTAACCTTGGGGCGTTGGGGGGCCATAATCCGTGCCCCCGAAAGCCGCACCTTTATCCATAACGGGAGGATTGACTCGATATGACTGAAAAAATTAAAATATCGTTGATGTATGATTGTCCTAAATGCAAAGCCCGTAACTTCCTGGATCCCTATAGCTTCTGGGATTACAGCGGCAACTTCAAGTGCGCCGGCTGTGAGGGCCTCTACTACGCCGAATGGGAAAACGGTCAGCGGGTGGTGGAACCGGAAAAGGCCCGGGGCACGGATTTCATCCTGCCGGGTTACGCCGAGACGCCGGACCTGAAGCCCCTATCCGGGGAAGGCAAGACCTCGGCGCCGCCCTTTGCCAATGTGACCTTCCTGGGCAAGCCCAAGAATTAGTGGTTTCGGCCCGGGGCAAACTCGTCGCCTGCACCCAGCTCAAACCGGAAGACCTGGAAGGGAGCTGCTGGAAACGCATCACGGCCCAGCGGAAGTACGGGAAATCCTGGTAACGGCCGTAACTTCGGAAGATAGGAGGAATCCTCAATATGGCGATTCTGTGCGACGGTTGCAAGAACGTTAAATATACTTACGACCCGCAGATGTCCAAGGTATTATACGGTCACTGCCGGGCCATCGAATATCCTTTCCTGCTGGGCATTTTCAAGGAAGCGCGGCCGGGCGCCTTTACGGCCCCCAAGGACTGCAAGTTCTTCCAAGAAAAGAAAAAGTAGGATAAACTAACCGTCAAACCGGGGCGTCGGCTAACCGGCGCCCCTATCTTTTTATCCTCACGGTAACTCTCATGAAAGACTATTCACTGTATTATTGGGATCGGCGGTTGGACGAAGCCGAGGTGATGGAACTCCTGAACCTGGCCTGGGAAGAACTCTACGAATTGGAGTTCGACCAGGTTTTCGGGGCCTGGCGGGGCGTGCACTTCGAGCCGGAGACGGACACGGTGCACATCACCTGGGAAAACATGTATGCCGCGCCGCTGATGATCTCCATCCACCGGGTCACCCGGATTATCCGCAACAACTACCCCCGGGACGAATTTCTCCAGCTGGAGCAGGCGGAAATCGAGCGGATCCGCAGCCTGCCGCCGGGCCGAAGAGCAGAGGAGAGCCGGGGTCAGCGGTCAGGGATCAATATTCTTTGCCTGAGATTAATAGGCTCAAGGATAGGAGTCAGACAGATGGATTGGGGAATGCAAAACCGTTTAGGCCAACTTATGCCCAACGGCAGATGTTTTTTTATGCCGATCGATCATGGTTATTTTCAAGGGCCCACCAGGTGTCTGGAGAAGCCGGGAGAGACCATAAAACCGCTGCTTCCTTATGCGGATGCGATCTTTTGCACCCGCGGGGTCTTGCGGGCGTCGATAGATCCGCTCAACACTAAACCGATCGTCCTGAGAGTATCCGGATGTTCGAGCGTGGTGGGCAAGGACCTGGCCAACGAGGAACTCACCACCTCGATTGAAGAAATTATTCGCTTGAATGCCGCAGCCGGGGGCTCTCCGTCTTTATCGGCACTGATTATGAAAAGGAGTCGCTCAAGAATCTGGCTACCCTGGTCAATCAGTGCGAGGATTATGGCATCCCGGTGATGGCGGTTACCGCCGTTGGCAGGGAACTGGAGAAACGGGAGGCCCGTTATCTGGCTTTAGCCTGCCGCATCGCCGCGGAGCTGGGGGCCAGGGTAGTTAAGACTTACTGGTGTGAAGACTTTGACAAGGTCGCTTGCGGCTGTCCGGTGCCGGTCATTATGGCGGGTGGGCCGAGTGAGACGGAACTGGAGGTCCTGGAATTCGTTCATGACGGCCTGCAGAAGGGGGCGGTGGAGCGAGTCCGCAACTTGCCGCCAGGGGAGAGGAGATAAGCGCCGGGGTCAGGGTCAGAATCATTAACTAGGTTAAAATGAGGGGAGCAATACCAATGGATTGGGGAATGAAAAATCGCTTAAGCCAGCTGATGCCGGGTGGCAGATGTTTCTTTATGCCGATTGATCATGGTTATTTTCAAGGGCCCACCAGGTGTCTGGAGAAGCCGGGCGAGACCGTCGAACCGCTGCTGCCTTATGCGGACGCCATCTTTTGCACCCGGGGAGTCTTGCGGGCGGCGATCGATCCATTGAGCAGTAAACCCATCGTCTTGAGAGTATCCGGCTGTTCGAGCGTGGTGGGCAAAGACCTGGCCAACGAGGAACTCACCACCTCGATTACCGAAATTATTCGCTTGAACGCCGCGGCCGCGGGGCTCTCGGTCTTTATCGGCACCGATTATGAAAAGCAGTCGCTCCAGAACCTGTCCACTCTGGTCAACGAGTGCGAAGATTACGGCATCCCGGTGATGGCGGTTACCGCCGTTGGCAGGGAACTGGAGAAACGGGAGGCCCGTTATCTGGCTTTAGCCAGCCGCATCGCCGCGGAACTGGGGGCCAGGGTGGTTAAGACTTATTGGTGTAAGGATTTTGACAAGGTCGCTTGCGGCTGCCCGGTGCCGGTCATTATGGCTGGCGGGCCTAAGTGCGAGACCGAATTGGAAGTCCTGGAATTTGTCCATGACGGCCTGCAGAAGGGCGCGGTGGGCATCAATCTGGGCCGAAACGTCTGGCAGAGCCCGCATCCGGTGGCCATCGCCAAGGCCTTAAGGGCCATTGTCCATGACAATGCCTCGGTCAAGCAGGCGCACGAGATCTTCAAGGCGACCAAAAAGACTAAATCAACCGCCAAAGCGTAACTGAAAACTGTATTTTATGCTGGTCGCCAAATACTACCACAACAACGATATCCGCCTGGAAGAACTGCCCACGCCGAAGATTGGGCCGGGGGAGATCCTGGTCAAGGTCCGCGCCAGCGGCATTTGCGGCACCGATGTCATGGAATGGTACCGGCTGCCCAAGGCCCCCCGGATTCTCGGCCATGAGATCGCCGGCGACATCGTTGAGTCAAAGTCAGACAAGTACCACACCGGCCAGAGAGTCTTTGTCAGCCATCACGTGCCGTGTAATGACTGCAAATTTTGCCGGGAAGACAATCATACGGCCTGCGATACCTTGCATTCAGGCAATTATGATCCCGGCGGCTATAGTGAATTTGTCCGGGTGCCCAAGATCAATGTCGATTATGGGGTTTACGTCTTGCCGGATCAGGTGTCCTATGCCGAAGGCACCATGATCGAACCGTTGGCCTGCGGGGTCAGGGGACTGGGGCTGATTGATCTCCGGGCCAACCACACCGTGTTGATCCTGGGCTGCGGCATCTCCGGCATCCTGAATATCCAGTTGGCCAAACTGACCGGCGCCCGGGTAATCGCCACCGACATTAATGAGTATCGCTTAAAGAAGGCCAAGGAGTTCGGCGCCGACGAGGTGCGGCGCGGCGATCAGGACCTGAATCTCAAGTGTGAGCGGGTCATCGTCTGCACCGGGGCCTACGCCGCGGTGGACCAGGCCTTTAACTGCATAGATAAGAAAGGCATTATCCTCTTCTTTGCCATCCCCAACCGGGACATCGCCATTCCCATCCCCGACTTTTGGCGCCACGAACTCACGGTGACCTCCTCCTACGGCGCCGCGCCGGCTGATTTAGCCGAGGCGCTGGAATTCATTACCAATAAAAAAATCAACGTCAAGGACACCATCACCCAGACCCTGCCGTTATCCCAAATCCAAGAAGGCTTTAAAATTGTGGCCGAGGCCCAGGAATCTTTGAAGGTGGTGTTGGAGCCGTATTAAGGATAATTGCACAGCCTATTTACCTATATTGTCTAGGGCATCTTTCCATAAAGGTTGATAATACTTACGCACTACTCGTTTTAGGAAACTTTGGATCAGCGACATCCAGTCATCAGGCCGACTGGATTTTAAACCTTGTTGAGCATACATTGACTTGCAGCCTACAGCGAAGTCAGATGGCGGTCACTTGTGCACAATTCAATCTTGATGCCGGAACGTCGGCCAAAAACTTGAAAGTTGACCAAGTTGCAGTCTAAAGGCAATTAATGATCCAATCGAAGCCTGTGGTGGAGGCAACCAAATCTCTGTCGTTTTCCAAGGCGACTAACGCTTCCACCAGACGATCTTCCACGGCATCCAGGCTGTTAAAAACTTCGTTGGCGAACCACTTTTCCCTGATCTCATCCCAGATATGCTCTACAGGGTTGAGTTGCGGACTGTAGGGCGGCAGCGCCTCAAGCCTCATATTTCCCGGTACTGCCAGGTCATTGGCCCGATGCCAACCAGCCCCGTCCAGGAACATCAGGATAAACTCTTCTGGATGGCGCCGAGCCACTTCTGCCAAGAAGATGGACATGGCTTCGGCGGTTACCACCGGCAAAACCAGGCTGTCCAAAGTGCCGTCCTGGGGGCTTACCGCTCCAAAGGCGTAAGTATATTCACGCACGATCTGCAGGCCCACTTCGGGCCGGACACCCTTGGGAGCCCAGCAACGTCGTGGGTCATTAATCCGCCCAAAACGTGCCTCATCCTGAAACATCAGTCGGAGTTGCCGCCCTGTTTGCCCCTGTCGCACCACCTCTTGTTCAACTAGTCTCGCCAGTTTTTTTAAAAGCCGCCTGGATGGCGGCATCGGACTTGGGGTGGCGGGGCCGGGGCACGATCTTGCGCCAGCCATGACGCGCTAACATCCGATACACTGTCGACTTGGGAACCTTCCGACCCAGGGCCTGTTCATAGGCAGCCTTGACCCGGCTCACTTCCAATATTCCGCCTCTCTCGGACTGGGCCAGGAATTCTTGGAGTAATTGCCGTTCTTCTTCCAGGGTCAGATTTTCGAAATAACGCCCGCCTCGTCCGCCTCTTTTTAGTGCTGCTTCCCCTTCTTTGAAGTATCTGGCTTGCAGTTTACGAACCGAATTGGGATGCCAGCCAATGGCGATAGCCACCTGATCCGCAGAAAGCTTCAGGGAAGCCCGCAACCAAAGACACTGCACACTTTGAAACTCGGCCTTGGTCTTGGCTTGCTTCATTCATGCAAACTTAAATCATTCGCAAACAATGGGTCATTCTCTTTAGGAATGTTATAATTTCTCTATTTCAAGTACATTGTAACGATTTGATGCAAGAATAAAATCTCTAAAAATTGCTGAATGCCTCGTTAGTTCAAATCGAAGAAGCCATTATGAAGTTGTATAGACCTTTATATCCTTTTTGAAACTATTTCTGTCTCTTTTCCTAATGCAAGGGTACTGCATGTTCGCCAGACGATTGATTATAGCACTGAATAATTTTCGGTGGCCAATGGTATGGTTTTTATACAATAATCGACTTTCTATATGATCTATAAAATCTAAGGTGAGGAGAAACATGAATCCCAAGAGAATTTTCCTAAAGTTGCAACATTTATAGACGCCAGGATATGAAATTATATCATGGCTTTCAGCATAGAACGCTTCTAAAGAACTATAATTATTGGTTTCTATAACATGAAATCTAAGAATGAACGCTCATCCACATCTGATATTCTAAAAAGCAAATCATCTTTTTGAAAAATCTCGAACGCCTAACTTGATACTTGGGTAATATTTAATTAACTTTGTTCTAAAACATGTGCCCTTCGAATAATTTTTTATTCCAATTCATTAAGTACTTGGGGTGCGCACTACGAATCCAGAATCTACTGCGACAATTTTGCACTGGCCAGCCGGTTCAAGCTGACCCCGGCTTCGGCCGCCTTAAGGGCCAGATCACGATGAACTTCGGGGGGAACCCGGACCATGAATTTGCCGCTATAGCGTCTGGAGGCAATGGGTTCGGGAGGCTCTTCCCCGTGTTCCCGCATATCATTGACCACGTCCGCCACCACCTTACGGATGCCCTTTAAGGCGGCTTCGGGGGTGGGGGCGAGCCAGCTTAAACTGGGAAATTCGGCGCATAGGCCCACGTACTCCTGGTCGTCCTCGGACCAGGTTACCCGGTAGGTGTAGCGATCATCTTTCAGTGACACTCTCCGACTCCGGAACCAGTTTGATTTCTAAGCGACACCCGACGGCGTGCGCATATTTTTTGAGGGTAGTCAGGGAAGGAGCATGTTTCCCACCTGCTTCCAGGCGGGAAACCGCGCTTTTGGTCGTCCCCATTAACTCTGCCACCGCTTCTTGGGTAAGACCGGACCTGGAACGAGCTTCAAGCATCTCTCGGGCCAGGGCGTACTCCTCTGCCAATCCCTCGTAAGTTTCCCTGAATTCCTTCCGCTTAAGAGCTTTTTTGAGGAATTTTTCATGGTCATGAGAAATCGGTTTATAATCCAATTCAGACATTTTGTAACTCCTTCATCCTTTTCCGGGCAATTCTCAAGTCTTGCTCCCGCGTATCCTGGGTTTTTTTCACGAACGCATGGAGTATCACGACTCGCCGGTTTACGACGAAACAGTAAAATACCCGCCCAATTCCTTCACGCCCACGCGGCCGCAGCTCAAATAAACCACCTCCTATAGAGCGCGAGTGAGGCATACGCAGATCAGGGCCGAACTCCATCAACAGTTCCACCATGCGCGCATAGTCGGCCAAAATGCCGTCAGGCCAGGATTCAATCTCTGCTTTGACGCGAGGGTGAAAGTATTCGATGGTAAAATTCATGGCATTCTTAAAAGTTAGCAAATATGATAACCAAAGTCAATCACCAATAAAATTATGATCGGTTATCACCCCGTCTTATACTTCTCCCCTATCCGCCGCAGTTTCTCCACCTCCGCCGCCGGCAAAGGCGACACCGGTCCCTGCAGGCGCGCCGCCAGGACCACCCGGGCGGTGTGCTCCAGCTTCTCCATTTTGTTGTAGGCGTCCGTCACGTCCCGCCCCACCGTCATGGCGCCGTGCCGGGATAAGAGGATGGCGTCATAATCCCGGAGGAACTCCCGGATAGCCTCCGGCACGGCGGCGCTGCCGGGGGTGGCATAGGGCGCGGTGGGGATCCCCCCGAGGGTGATAACCACTTCGGGCAAGATGGGTTCCAGCAAGTCGATCCCCGCCAGGGTGCAGGCCGTGGCGTAAGGCAGATGGGCGTGCACCACGGCCCCTACGTCCGGGCGCAACTCATAGGCCAGCAGGTGCATGCGGATTTCGGAAGTGGGCCGCCCCTCACCCCGGAGCACCCGGCCCGTAAGGTCCACGGTGATCACCTGATTCGCCTCCATGAGTCCCTTATGCACGCCGCTGGGGGTGACGAGCACCCGATCCCCCAGGCGCACGCTGACATTGCCGTCGGTGGCGGCCAGGTAATTTTTTCGGTGCAGCATCCGGCAGACCCGGACTATTTCCTGTTTGAGTGGAGCTTCTAAAGTCATCGCGCTTCCCGTCGAAAAAACTTAACCCGCCCCTCGGAGGGTTTTCTCAATCTTAGCCAGATTAGCCCGGATCTCATCGGGCCGGGCTTGTTGCAGCAGGCCGAACAGGCTGTCGATGATGGAGATCTGGCAGAGAAAAGAGGCCAGACTGACCCGGGGAACAACCAGCTCCCGGCCCGAGGTGAGCAGCACCAGGTCGGCAATTCGGGTCAGAGGTGCCAAGGAGTTGTGGGTTATGGCGATAATCCGGGCCCCGTTGTCTTTGGCCAGCCGGGCCGTGTCGAGGATTTCCCGGGAGCTGCCGGAGTGGGAGATGACCAGGAGGGCGTCCTCCCCCGTGAGCATGGCTGCTGCAGTAAGCATCTGATGAAATTCGGTAAAATAGTGGACATCCAGGCCCGCCGGGGTGAAACGGAGGCCGGCATACTGCGCCGCGGAGGCCGAACCGTTCACCCCGATGATGATCAGGCGCCGGCAACGTAGGAAGTATTGCATGGCCTGCTGCATCTGGTTCAGATCCAGAATCTTCAGGGTCTCCTCCAGGGCGGAGATGTTATCCTTAAAAACCCTACGCATCAGGGCGGCCGGAACATCCCCGGCGCTCACCTCTTCTTGCACTCTCTGGGACGGAATCACCAGTTCGCGGGCTAAGGCAATCTTGAAATCCTGAAAACCCTTAAACCCCAGGGTGCGGCAAAAGCGCATGACCGTGGCTTCGCTCACCTGCGCGGCCGCCGCCACTTCATTGACTGAGGCATAAATGGCCATCTCCGGCTGCCGCAGGATCAGGTTTGCCACTTTCTGCAAGGCCGTTTTCAGGGAAGGATAAACCCCCCGGAGGCGGATTAAGGTGCCGCTTTGGAGGTCACGGCTCGTAGCCCCTGGGTTTGGCGTGTCCATGGGCAGGTCTCCTTTGTTCAGTTTTAGGCATAATAAACCTTTGGGTTAGCTTGAAATTTCCCGGCTCCGTGGCTGGGCGAGGAGCTATTCCAGCAAACGGCGCACCAATCTGAAGGCGTCCTCCGGGGTGTGCACCAGGCCTTCCCATTGAGCTTCCTGGACCGCGGTCAACAGACGGCGAAACTCGGGGCCCGGTTGCAGGCGGAATTGTTGGATCAGATCGTCGCCGGTAAGTAACCGGGCCAGAGCCTCCTGGGGCTCCAGCCGCTCCCTTAAGAAACGGTAGGCCTCGTCCGCCAGGTCAGCCAAAACCGCCTCGGCATCGGCCGGCTTCTGAGGTCCCTGCCCCGCCAGGCTGTCGGCCATGGCCAGGGCGAAGAGGCCGGGCAACTCAGCCCGCGCCGCCCGCACCAACCGGCCCAGGGCCCGGAAACTCAATTCTCGTTCCCGAAAGGCCGGCAGCAACAGAAAGGGCCGCATATGCAGTTGGATGAGGCTGGCCACTGTCTTGGCCTCAGCGGCGCTCAGGCGCAATCTCTGGGCCACCCCGGCAAAGATCTCCTGCCCCACCTTCTCGTGGTAATAGAAAGTATAGCGGTCCGGATTGGCGCGTCTATCCTGGACCTTCGGTTTGCCGGCGTCATGGAACAGGGCCGCAAGCTTCAAGAGGGCCGGTCGGGGTGGCGCTCCGGCATAGCGGGCCAGTTCCGCCGCCAGTTCCCCGAAATACCGCGGCGGCTCCGCCAGCACCTCTTCCAGGTGACTCACCGCCGTCAGGGAATGGTTAAAGACGTCCAGATGGTGATAGCCGTTCTGCTCCACTCCCTTCAAATCTTCCAGTTCCGGAAAAATCTGGCTGAAGAGACCGCCCCGGTCCATCTGGGCCAGGATGGGCCCGGCCTTAGGCGCCCCCAGCAGGAGGAAGAGTTCCTGATGGACGCGTTCCCCGGCTACCCGGGAGAACTCCGGGGCCTGGCGGCGGATGGCGGTCTCGGTCTCCGGCGTCAGGCTAAGGCCGTGAGTGGCGGCAAAGCGGTAAGCCCGCAGCAACCGCAGGGGATCCGCGGCCAAATTCTCGGCGGCTACCATCCTGATCAGCCCCTGAGACAGGTCTTCCAGGCCTCCCAGGGGATCGATGATCACCAACGGGGCCAGCCCCAGGAGCGCCTCCAGGTTCAAGGCCACGGCGTTGATGGTGAAATCCCGCCCGCCCAAGTCCCCTTCCAGGCCGGGGGCCCGGAACTCGGCCAGGTCCAGGATCTCTCCCTGGATGACCACCCGGGCGGTGCGCTCCCTTTCATCCAGGAGTACGAAAGTGCCTTTCAGGGCCGCGGCCAGGTCCCGGGCCAGTTCCAGAGTCTGTCCGGAGACCGCCAGGTCCAGGTCCGGGGCCGGCCGTCCCAGGGCCAGTTCGCGCACCGAGCCACCCACCAGGTAAACTTCGAGGCCCCGGGCTGCGGCCAGGTCCCGCAGCACCCGCAAAGAGCGGCGGTCTGCCAGGCTGCCGATCCCGGCCTGGATGGTTCGGCGAAGGGCATCTGCGGTCATAAAGACTTCTCGAACACGTCGGCGGCCCAGGCGCCACGCCAGGGTCAGCACCGGCCAGGGCCTGTCGCTATAATTATGTATCGTGATAAGGCCAGCTTAGCATTAATTTCGACTTCCCAGCAGTCGGCCCCGCCTCAGGGCCATTCCCCTCCGGCTAGATTTACCATATATTAAGGATTAATATCTTTAATTTCACGGGAGCGGGGCCAATAAAAATTATATCAAAATCGTGGTCAGCGTTCAGCGAATCCAGAGTGGGCTCCGCCCCTCACAGATATCGGAGCTTCTCATGGAAAAAAGCGTGCGGCGCACCCTAAAACTCATCGGCGGAGAAGAATTGGCCGCCAGAACTCATAACGGCAGCCCGGCCGGTTCCCAGGAGGCGGACCTGGAACTGCTGGACGCCTACTCTCGGGCCATCGTCAAGGTGGTGGAGGAGGTGGGCCCCGCGGTGGTGGGCATCAGTATCGGGGTGCAATCGCAGAGGCCCGCGGCAGAGCAGGCCGGGGCCGGCTCCGGGGTCATCATCGCCCCGGACGGTTACATCCTCACCAACGACCACGTGGTGGCGCAGGCGAAGCGGCTCCAGGCCACCCTGGAAGACGGCCGCACCCTCACGGCCGACGTCATCGGCGCCGACCCTGCCAGCGACCTGGCGGTGATCCGGGTGAACGCCTCGGGTTTGCCCTTTGCCACTTTGGGGGATTCCGCCGCCCTGCGGGTGGGCCAGCTGGTCATCGCCATCGGCAACCCCTTCGGCTTCCAGTCCACCGTCTCCACCGGAGTGGTGAGCGCCCTGGGCCGGGCCTTGCGGAGCCAGTCCGGCCGCCTCATCGAGAACATCATCCAGCACTCGGCGCCCCTCAACCCCGGCAACTCCGGGGGGCCGCTGGTGGATTCCCGGGGGCGGGTGGTGGGGGTCAATACCGCCATCATCATGATGGCCCAGGGTATCGGTTTTGCCATCCCGGCCAATACCGCCAAGTGGGTGGTGTCGCAGCTGCTCACCCATGGCCGGGTGCGGCGGGGCTACCTGGGGCTGGTGGCGCGGCAGCGGCCCTTGGAGCGCCGGTTGGTGCGCTTCCACCGCCTGAGCGCCGAATTGGCGGTGGAGGCCATCTCGGTGGACCGCCGGGGACCGGCGGCCCAGGCCGGACTGCAGGAGGGCGACCTCATCGTCGCCATCAACGGCCAGCCTTTGAGCAGCGTGGACGACCTGCACCGCTTCCTGGCGCGAGTGGCCCATCGGCGAGCCGGTGGTGCTCACCATCATTCGCGGCCTGGAACGTCAGGACTTGCGGGTTAAGCCCGGGGAGGCCGGACAATAAAGGTGAGATTCCTGAAGAGATGGAGAGCAGGCGCCCTCGCCTGCATAAAAACTGAGGCCAGCGGCTCTTCCCCCTCACCATAACCTTCCCCCATTGGGGGAGAGGGGATCAGGCTTTGGCGGGGCGGGCCGAAGTTTACCGCCATCCCAACCCATGAGAATTATTTTGGTAGCCCCAGGCTTTAGCCTGCGCCGGCACAGGCTGGATAGCTTGGGCCACCAAGGCAAACGAACCTTTCGGGAGAAAGTCCCAGACTTGTCTTAATTCCGGCCCCAAGGTTTCCCATTGTCTTTTAGGTGAGAGTTCAAGTAAGATTCCGTAAGCTGCTTTTCAGTGACCATCATCCAAGGACGAAAGGGATAAATGTCCCGAGCCGGAAAATCCATCTTCGTCTGCCAGAGCTGCGGCTACCAGGCGGCCAAATGGCTGGGGCGCTGCCCGGAGTGCGGCGCCTGGAGTTCCATGGCCGAAGAGATGGTGGCCCCGGTGGCCCCGAGCGTCGGGCCAACTGCCCCCCCGACGCAGCCAGCCCCAGCCCCTGCTCAACCTTAAAGCCGCCCCGGAGGTGCGCCGGGTCTCCGGCATCGGCGAATTCGACCGCACCCTGGGAGGCGCCGTGGTCCAGGGCTCCGTGGTCCTGGTGGGCGGCGACCCGGGCATCGGCAAGTCCACCCTCATCCTCCAGGTCCTGGACCGGCTCAGCCGGGGGGGGCTTGTCGGCCTCTACATTTCCGGGGAAGAATCCGAGGTCCAACTCAAACTTCGGGCCAACCGCCTGGGACTCAAGTCGGCCGAGCTGCTGGTGGCCACGGAAACCTGCCTGGAAAACATCCTCAAGATGGTGGAAGAGGTCCAGCCGGCCTTCCTGGCCCTGGACTCGATCCAGACCATGTACACCGCCACCATCCCCGTCGGCCCCCGGCTCCCTGAACCAGGTGCGGGAGACCGCCTTTCGCCTGGTGCAGCAAGCCAAACTCACCGGGGTCGCCACCTTTCTCATCGGCCACGTCACCAAGGAAGGCGCCATTGCCGGCCCCATGACCCTGGAGCACCTGGTGGACACGGTCCTTTACCTGGAAGGGGACCGCAGCCACAGCCTTCCGCCTGCTGCGCACCGTCAAGAACCGCTTCGGCCCCACCCAGGAACTGGGGGTCTTCGAGATGCAGGAGGCGGGCCTCATGGAGGTGGACAACCCCTCGGGCCTGTTCATGGCGGAGCGCTCCCTGGAGGTCCCCGGGGCCGCGGTGGTCCCCAGCCTGGAGGGCTCCCGCCCCATTTTGGTGGAGGTCCAGGCCCTGGTCTCCCCGTCCTCCCTGGCCCTGCCCCGGCGCCAGAGCATGGGGGTGGACCCGGGCCGGGTGTCGCTCTTGGTGGCCATCCTGGAAAAGCGCGTGGGCCTGGGCCTGGGCGGCCAGGATCTGTTCGTCAACGTGGCGGGCGGGGTGCGCCTGACCGAACCGGCCGCCGACCTGGGGATCGCCCTGGCCGTCGCCTCTTCCTTCCTGGACCGGCCGGTGCCGGCCGACACCCTGATCTTCGGGGAGGTGGGCCTCACCGGCGAGGTCCGGGCGGTGAGCGCCCCCGAGGTCAGGCTCAAGGAAGGGGCCAAGCTGGGATTCCGCCGGGCCCTGCTGGCTCTGCGGCAAAAAGAGCGCCTGGGGGACTACCCCGGCCTGGAACTCCTGGGGGTGGAGACCCTGGCCGCGGCCATCCGCAGCCTGTTTCCGAAATGATGGGAAGAAAGAATTGGGGAGGAGGGCCAGGGACTGTCGTCCCTGCCCTCCTCCCCAAACCCCCCTCCCAACCCGTAGAAGTAGGGGCGACCCGCTGGGTCGCCCCTGCAAAGGATTGGGGATATGGGTCATAGCCGTTGACCGTAGGGGCGCAATCTTGTATTCGCCCTAAGCGCCTTTATAGGTGATTGCCAAAAGTTTTTTCCGATTTATCATTTTGGTGTAGGGGCACGGCGTGCTATACCCTCAGAACCTCCGGAAAATCACTGTACCGCGCAGCAACTAAAATAAAATAAGGAGAGAAAACCATGGCCGATATGAAGAGCGACATTCAGAAAGCCTTTGACATGGTGGACCGGCGGCAGAACGACGCCGCCTTAAAGGTCATCGACGAGATCCTGGCGGGGCTCCAGCCTCCGGACCGGATAGGCGACATCCCCGCGGCCCGCCCCACCATTTTTGACCATCTGCAAGCCGCCCGCCGCGCCCTGGCCGGGGAGCCCGAAATCACGCCCCCCAAGGCCGCCCTGAGGAGCGCCCTGGCGCTGGTGCATTAAAGGGAAAGGTGCCAAGTGCGCAACCTGCATTTTCTGACAAAACTACTGGTAACCCGTAGTTTATTATGTTAGTGGGATGACGCCAAGGCCGCTGTGAATTTTCGCAAGCGTGTGAAAACGCTCCGCCGCGCCCTTGGATTGACCCAGGAAGAATTCGCGGTGCGTTATCATATTCCTCTGGGAACTCTGCGGGATTGGGAACAAGGGCGTTCTCAACCTGATCAACCCGCGCGAGCTTTCTTGCCGTTATCGCGCGCGCCCGAAGGAAGTAGCAGAACTCCTCAAATGATGCCCAGCTGGCGTGCCGTGCCTGCCGAAATAATGCGGCCACAGGCCGCCCTATAATTACTCCGGATACAGCAGAAACTCCCGCCGCGTCTCCATGAACCGGGCTAAATCCTCCTGCCAGGCGGCTTCCAACTCCGCGGCGCTCAAGCCCTGCTCCAACCCCAGGCGGATGGCCGCGTCCCCGGTGAGCAGGTCGATGGGCAGCCGTTCGTTTTCGTATTCGTAGGGCGGCTGCCGCCAGGCGAACTGCTCCGGGTACAGCTCCCGAATCGCCGCCAGCAGGGCCAGGGTGGTGTAATAGGGTTTGAAGCTGGCCCGGTCGGTGACGTGCAACTGGAAACCCCGGCACAGCTCTCCGGCCCACTTGTGAAAGGTGGGCTCAAAGTGGGCTTCCCGCAAGATTACCCCAGGAAGTTCCGGTAAGATGGCCTTAACCTGGCGGGGCTCAAGGAAGGGCGCCCCAAAGAGCTCGAAGGGTCTGGTGGTGCCGCGGCCTTCCGAGAGGTTGGTGCCCTCCAAGAGGACCTGGCCGGGGTAGACGATGGCGCCGTCCAGGGTGGGCAGGTTGGGGGAAGGCAGCACCCAGGGCAGGCCGGTGGCGTCGAAATAGTCGCGCCGCCGCCAGCCCTGTAAGGGAATCACCTCCAGGTCGCAGTCGATCTGCTGGGTGACCCGGTAGTAGCGGGCCAGCTCCCCCAGGGTCAGGCCGTGGCGCATGGGCAGGGGATAAGGCCCCACCAGGGAGGCCCATTCCGGCCGCAGGAGATTGCCCTCCACCGCCGCGCCGCCGATGGGGTTGGGGCGGTCCAGGACCACCACTTTTTTTCCCAGGGGCGCCGCGGCCGCCATCACCTTGGCCAGGGTGGCGGCAAAGGTGTAAACCCGGGTGCCCACGTCCTGGAGATCCACCAGGATCACCTCCACTGCCGCTAAGGCGTCGGCGGGCGGCGCCAGGCGGGGCCCGTAGAGGCTCACCACCGGCAGCCCCAGGACCGGGTCGACGAAATCGGCGGAGGCGATCATGTTGTCCTGCTTTTCCCCCCGCAGGCCGTGCTGGGGGCTGAACAGGATCTTCAGCCGGCCGGGAAGCCGGGCCGCGATGAGGTCCCGGGCGCTGGCCAGATCCGCGGCCACCGCGGCCGGGTGGCTCAACAGCCCCAGCCGGGCCCGGGCCGCCCAGGCAGGAGGGTCTTGCAGAAAGATTTCCAAACCCGTAACTACCCGAGCCATCGGCGCCTTTCCCTAGCAGAAAATGTGCTGAGCATGACCCCAACATGAGTAGGGGCGGGTTAAAAACCCGCCCCTACCTTAGCACGTTCCCGTTTATTGCGCTGAATCTAAAATTCCGCTTCTTCCCGTTTCATGACCGGCCGCATCATCAACACCACGTCGTGGGTCACCCCGTCCTTGCGGATAAAATAATCGTCCAGCAGGGCCTTCTGTTCGAAACCATGGGCCCGAAAGGCCTTGATCACCTTCTTGTGGTCGGCGATGATCTCCGCCTTCAGCCACTGCAGGTTTTCCTTAAAGGACAGGCTAAGCAACTCCTCCAGCATCAGGGAGCCCACTCCCAGACCCCGGTGGGAACGGGACACGAAGATCCGGATTTCCCCGAGGTGCCTGGCCGCGTTTTTACCCCGGTGCAGGGTGGCGTCGGCGACGATCCGATTACCTTCCAGGTCCACCGCCACCAGGGGCAATACCTTATGGTAGTCGAGGTTATCCATCCAGTAGTCGACCAACTTCAGGTCCTTAACATCCTGCTTAAGAAACCGGGTGTCCTCATCGGGGGCTTCCTGGAACAGCTGGATCAAGCCCTCGCGATCTTGCGTGGTAATGAACCGGAACATCATCCGTTTGCCATTTTTCAGGGTGACGAATTTGCGGTAGGCGACGTAATTGATCATGAGCGGGCCTCAAATATAATTTCAGAAATAATAAAAATGATAACCGACCGAATAGATTTGTCAAGGAAACTGACGGGAAGCCACCGGCCCAGGCATAACGACGCCAAACCGGGGAGGGCCGTCGCTCCCAAAGGTCGTTGATGATATTCCCGGGCTTCCGGGCAACCTTGGACGCCATCACAGCCGGAGGCCCGGGGTGGAGGCACACGCCTGAGATTCCCGGTCACCGCGACTATCAGGGTAATTGGTTGTTTTTATTAATTATTATATTTTTCAAGGGGTTTTATTGATGAATGTAGAAGGGATAGCGATTTTTGCACCAGATTATCTTTTGACCTTATGAAATTCGTCGGAAACGATAGCAAACGCGAGATTGGCTAAACCGGAGGTGACCCCCGAGACCCCCGACCAGCCCCTCAGGCCGATAATTCATGCCACATAACATATTGATAATACAAATCTATTTATGACGAAAAGCAAGTCCGCGCCAGCCTTGCATTTTGCAACGTCTCTTTATCTTACTTTATAGGGGATGAGCTAAGGTTCGTTTCGGTCCATCTCCTTTGACCCGGATTTCATCTGGAGGTTAATATTAGCCCCACAAAACGCACCGTCACCAGGGGGAATATGGCAAGCATTTGGGATGCGGTCAAAGAGGTAATCAAGGATGAGATGTCCTCCTCCACTTTTCACCTATGGATCGAACCGCTCCAGGTGGAAACCGGGCCTGCGGGCGAATTGCTGCTGGCCTGCCCCAATCCCTTTTCCCTGAGATGGGTCCAGGCTCATTATCTGCCGTTAATCCGGCAGGCCCTGCAAAACCTGGGGCAGGCGCCTCCGGCCGTGCAGTTGAAATTGCTCAGCGCCCCGAGCCGGCCGGCGACTTTGCCGTCGGTGGCCCAGCCGGCCTTGCCCCAGCTGGCGCCCAGGGCCGCCAGGGGAGCCCTGAACCAGGCCTTCACCTTTGATAAATTCGTGGTGGGAGCCTCCAATCGCCTGGCCTATCAGGCCTCTCACGCCCTGGCTCAAAATGACACCTTTTACAACCATATCCTGTTCATCACTTCCAGCCCCGGTCTGGGCAAGAGCCACCTGTCCCAGGCAGTGGGTAACTTTGTCAGTCAGACGGCCGCCAGCGGCAAGGTGCTCTACCTCACGGCGGAAAATTTTGCCAACGAAATGGTGGGGGCTCTGAAGAGCGGCCGGATGGCCGATTTCAAAGACCGGTTCCGGAGTGAATGTGACGTCTTGCTTCTGGAAGAGGTGCAGTTTTTGAGCGGCAAAGAAAAGATCCAGGCGGAAGTCTGCTATACCCTGGACACCCTCATGGATCGCCACAAAAGGTTGGTCTTTACCAGTTGCTGTTTGCCCGGGGAGATCAGCCACCTGTCCCAGGAGTTGCGGTCCCGCCTCACCGGCGGGGTCATCACCCCCATCGGCCCCCCGGACTTCCCCACCAGGGTAGACATTCTGGCCAACAAGGCCGAGGCCCGGGGAGTGCAGGTCTCCGTCAAGATTCTGGAGTACCTGGCGGAATATGTCACGCGAAGACGTCCGCCGCCTGGAGAGCGCCCTGGACTGCCTGCTGGCCCGGGCCTCCTTGTTGAGCGAACCCTTCAGTCTGCACCAGGCCCGGGAGGTGCTCCAGGATTTGCAGGCGGTGGCGACCCGGTTGAGCATCCCGGAGATTCAGAAGATTGTCTGCGATTATTATGGCATCAGCCTGCCGGAACTTTTGGGGCGTTCCCGCCAGAAACGGCTGGTGCGGGCCCGGCAGTTAGGTTTTTATTTCGCCCGCCTCTACACGGAAAAAACCGTGGCGGACCTGGGGCGTCTCTTTCAGAGAAGCCACGCCACCGTGGTTCACGCCTTGCAGACCTTGGAGAGGGAGCGCAAGACCAATCAGCGACTGGCCAAGGAAGTGCAGCTCTTGGAGGAAAAACTGGCCCAGGCCCAGGTCAGGTGGGGGTCGAAGCGAGCATCCACTCTTCGCATTGATGCTTGATCACCCGGCCTTCCACGATGAAGACGATGTCCTCGGCGATATTGGTGGCCAGATCGGCGATGCGCTCCAGGTTCCGGACGATGATGAGAAAGTGGTGCAGCCGCGTCACCCAGCGGGATTCCTGGATCATGCACCCCAGAATCTTCTGCACATATTCATCATCCAAGAGGTCCACTTCCACATCCCGCTGACACACCTTGATGGCCAGCTTGGGGTCCTGGTGCACGAAGGCGTCGATGCTGTTGTTCACCATCCCTAAGGCCATATCGGACATGACCTTGAGATCGATGGGGAGTTGCAGGGGTGAACTGCTGTTGAGCTCCAGGGCCCGTTCGGCGATATTCACCGCCTGGTCGCCGATGCGCTCCAGTTCGGTGGCGATGCGCATGGTCGCAGTGGTGAGCCTCAGGTCCGAGGCCAGGGGCTGGCGCAAGGCCAGCAGCTTGAAGGCCTGTTCTTCAATGGCCAACTCCATGCGGTTCAGGGTAATATCCTCGATGATCACGTCCCGGGCCAGGTCCGAGTTGCGGGTGGTCACCGACAAGATGCTCTTGCTCACGGCAGTTTCAGCCAACCCCCCCATCTGCAACAAATCCTGTTTGAGATGGTCCAGTTCCTGATCAAACTGCCGATTCATCTTCATGGGAGTTGCCATGGTAAACCCCTTCCTTCTGATTATACGTAGAAATTATACCAGAAATTGGTTAAAAGATAAATAATCTTAAAGAAATTTCATCAAGCTTGAATTTTTCCTCAGTTGTTCGGAAAATTATGAAAATTGCCATAATCGGACCCGGAGCCCTGGGCTGTTTGCTGGGGGCCTTGCTGTTTGAGGCGGGGGAAGACGTGGGGCTGGTGGATTACCGGCCCGACCGGGTGGCCCTCTTGCGTCGGCAAGGGCTCCAGGTAGGCACCCCGGCCGGCGGCACCCGGACCGTCCCGGTGCCCATCGGCCTGCCCCACGAAGTCGCCCCGGCGGATTTGACCATCGTGGCGGTGAAGGCCCATCAGACCAGGGCGGCGGCCCTTGATCTGCCGCGGTTGCTGGCGGCCGGCGGTTTGGCCCTCAGCCTGCAAAACGGCCTGGGCAACCTGGAAGATGATGGCCGCGGCGGCGGGGCCGGAGCGCCTGCTGGCGGGAGTCGCCTTTCTGGGCGTCACCCGGACGGCGGAGGGTCAGGTTATCTTGGCCGGCCAGGGACTGCATCATCATCGGGGCCCCGGCCGGCTCCCAGGTTTCGCCGGCGGAGAGGGCCCGGGTGGTGGCGGCGTTCAACCGGGCCGGCCTGGAGTGCCGGGAGCGGGACGACATCGAGGCGGTCTTGTGGGAAAAACTCCTGGTCAACGTGGGCATCAACCCGCTGACGGCCCTGTTGCGGGTGCCCAACGGGGCGTTGCCGGAGCTGCCCGAGGCCTGGGACCTGGCGGTGGCCGCGGCCTCTGAGGCCCTGGCGGTGGCCCGGGCCGCGGGTATCAACCTGACCGTGGACCCGGAGGCGCGCCTGCGCCAGGTGTGCGTCGCCACCGCGGCCAACCGCTCCTCCATGCTCCAGGACGTCCTGGCGGGCCGCCCCACCGAGATCGAGGCCTTAAACGGCCAGGTCTCGGCCCGGGGCCAGGCCCTCGGGGTGCCCACCCCGGTGAACGAACTCTTGACCAAGCTGCTGCGAGCTCTGGCCCAGACTGGGCCATTTCAGGTCAATTGACTATCCTGAATAGTCGGCAGTAACCTGGGCTCAGAGGGACGGAAATTTTCCGGGAAGGTACTTGGTAGCTTTTAACTGCTCCCTGCTCATTCTCTGACCAAGGGCACGAAGCGCACCGGCAGGCGCTCCTCTTCTTTCAATTCCCCTTTAACTTTGCGCAGGCGCACCAGGGTCTGGTTCCCGCCCGGCTCCCCCAGGGGGATGACCAGGCGGCCGCCCTCCTTAAGCTGCTCCGTTAGGGCCGGCGGCACCTGCGGCGCGGCGGCGGTGACCAGGATGGCGTCGAAGGGCGCCTCCTCCGGCCAGCCCCGGTAGCCGTCGCCGGTCTGCACCCGGACCTGATGATAGCCCAGGGTCTTGAGGCGCGCGGCCGCCGGTTGGGCCAATTCCGGGAGCAGTTCCATAGTAAACACCTGATCCGTCAGTTCTGCCAGGACCGCGGCCTGATAACCTGAGCCGGTGCCCACCTCCAGCACCCGGTCCCCGGGCTTGACTGCGGCCCACTGGCTCATCAGGGCGACGATGTAAGGCTGCGAGATGGTTTGGCCGGAACCGATGGGCAGGGGATGATCGCCGTAGGCCAGGGGGGCCAGGTCCGGCGGCACGAAAAGATGCCGGGGAACTTTGCCCATGGCCGCCAAGACCCGGGGGTCGGTAATATCCCGCGCCTTAAGCTGTCGGGCCACCATGTTGCTCCGGGCCTCGGTATAATCCCGGCGCGTCTGGCCGGGCCCGGGAACCGGGGCCGCCGCCAGCAGTCCCAGAGAGAGCCAGAAGATTAGGGGCAGATTGTATTTCCCGGAGACCTTCGCCATTCTATCTCCTCAGAGGTTCTTCCGGCCGGATCGGCGCCGGCTTCATACCCCCCTTGGCAAAGGGGGGTGGGGGGATTTTAGGATAACCGTTTGAAATCCCCCTAAATCCCCCTTTTTCAAAGGGGGACTTTAAAACCCTCAGAATTTCATATTTTACCTTAATTTCCCGTCATACTATTTATGAAACATCACCTAAGTTGCTCCGGAAGAACTCTTCCAGGCAGGCCGCCATCGCCTCGATCTGGCCCGGCTGAAACCACCTCACCTCCGGGTCCGTCTTAAACCAGGTGAGCTGGCGTTTGGCGTAGTGGCGGGTGTCGATCTTCCAGCGCTCGATGGCCTCCTCCCAGGACCATTCTCCCCGTAAGAATTTACTCAAGTGCCGGTAGCCCAGGGAGTTAAGGGGTTTCAGGTCCGGGGGATAGCGGGCGAGCAGCCCCGCCACTTCCGTAAGCAACCCCTGGGCCAGCATGGCCTCCACCCGGGCTTCGATCCGCGCCGTCAGCTCCTCCCGGGGGAGCGTCAGGCCCAGCTTCAGGACCCGGTAGGGACAGTCCCTAAAGCGGTGGGCCGCCAAGTGCTCTGATAAGGGTTTACCCGTGGCCTCCATCACTTCCAAGGCCCTGAGGATCCGGTAGGTGTCGCGGGGGTGGAGGCGCGCGGCGGTGGCGGGGTCCAGGGCCAGCAGACGCTGGCGCAGCGGCTCCAGACCCAGGGTATCCAACTCCTGGCGCAGGCGCTCACGGATCTCCTGGCGAGGTTCGCCCTCGGCAAAGAGGCCGTGGAGCAGGGCCTTGAGATAGAGGCCGGTGCCGCCCACCACCAACGGCGGGACGCCTCTTTGATGCAACCGGGCCAGGACGGCCCGGCCCTCCCGGGAGTAGCGGTCCGCGTCATAAGACTCAGTGGGGGCGGCCACGTCCACCAAATGGTGGGGTACCCGGGCCCGTTCCTCTAAAGTGGGCTTGGCGGTGCCGATGGCCAGCTCCCGGTAGACCTGGAGGGAGTCGGCGTTGACAATCTCCGCGCCGAGCCTCGCGGCCAGCGCCAGGGCCGCCCCGGTCTTGCCCACTGCCGTGGGGCCTATTAAGACCGCCACTTTGTTATCAATCGAACTTAACATCAATTAAATTATATCCGATTTTCATCAGCCGGGGGAAAAGGGTAAAAGGTGAAAAGGGGAAAGGGGGGAGAGGCATGAGGGGTTTTCCCCTTTCCTTTTCCCCTCATTATTTACGGCGGAAGCTTTGGTGTATCTCGCCATAGGGAATCAGGCGCCACAGGGGGCGGCCGTGGGGGCAGTGGCTTGATACCGGGATCTCATCCAGTTGCGCCAGCAGGGCCCGGATGGCTTCACTCTTGAGGGGGTCGCCGGCCTTGATGGCCCCCCGGCAGGCCATGAACTGCAGGGTCTGCTCGGCCACCGCCTGGGGGGAGGCGGCGCTCTTCAAAGGGGACAAAGCCTCCACCGCCTCAATCACCACCGCCTCCAATTCGGCATGGGCGAGGAAGGCCGGCACCGCGGTAATGAGAAAGCTGGCCCCGCCGAAGTCGGAGAGTTCCAGACCCGCCTGGGCCAAGACCGCTAGGTGTTCCCGGACCCAATCCGCCTGGGTCGCCGGGATCTCCACCACCTTGGGAAACAGCAGGGTCTGGCGGGCGGCGGAGGGCTCCCTGGCCTTCAGAGACTCATAGAGGATGCGTTCATGGGCCGCGTGTTGGTCGATTAAGATGAGGCCGTCGGCCCCCTGGGCCAGGATGTAGGTATTCTTTAGCTGACCGATGACCGAGAGGTCCTGGAAGCGCAGGGTGCGCCCCAGCTGCGGGGCGGCGGCTCGAGGGGCCGGGGCGGGTTGGCCCTGGGGCCAGGACGGCGGCATCCCCCAGGCGCCGGGGGCCGGAGCCGGAGCCAACAGCGACGTTTCTGCGGCAAAGGAGGGGGCTTCGGGTTGCATGGTTACGGTATAGCGGGGACCGGCGCTGGAGAGCGGCCCCAGGGCCTGGCGCAGGGCCGCCAGCAGGAAGGCATAGACCCGGCCCGGGTCGGCAAAACGCACCTCGGCCTTGGCCGGGTGGACGTTGACGTCCAGGTCCGGGGCGGGGAGCAACAGGTGCAGCACCGCCGCGGGATGGCGCCCCCGGGGCAAAAGCCCCGCGAAGGTCTCCTTCAGCACCGCCCCCAGGATGCGGTCCTGGACCACCCGGCGATTCACCAGGAAGACCTGGAAACGGGCGCTGGCCAGGGAAAAGTCCGGGTCGGTGAGGAGTCCGTACACCTGCAAGGGGCCGGCCGCCTGCGCCACCGGCAGCATCCGGGCCGCCACCTCACTGCCGTAGAGGGCCGCCACCCGGGCCGGCAGTTCCTGGGGTCCCGGGGCGTTCAAGAGGACCCGGGCCGGGGTCTTCAGGGTAAAGTGGACCTCCGGGTAGCCCAGGGCCAGGTGGCGCATGGTCTCCACAATGTGGGCCTGCTCCGCCCCCTTGCTTTTGAGGAATTTGCGCCGGGCCGGGGTATTGAAGAAGAGTTCCGCCACCTCCACCTGGGTGCCGCCGGCCGCGGCCCAGGGGGAGGATTCCTGCAGGGCGCCGGCCACCACGGTCAGTTTAAAGCCGGCGGTCGCTCCTGGGGGACAGGTGATCAGGGTGAGGCGGCTCACCGCACTGATGCTGGGCAGGGCCTCGCCCCGGAACCCCAGGGTGGTGATGTTCAGCAGATCCGCTTCATCCCTGAGCTTGCTGGTGGCGTGGCGCTCCAGGCTGAGTGCGGCCTCCTCCGGGGTCATGCCCCAGCCGTCGTCCACCACCCGGATGCGGGCCCGGCCCCCTTCCTCGATCTCCACGGTGACGGCCCGGGCCCCGGCGTCCAGGGAGTTTTCCACCAACTCCTTGACCACCGCGGCGGGGCGCAGGATGACCTCCCCGGCGGCGATCTGGGCCGCCACCTGGGGCGCCAGAATCCGAATAGCCCGCGGTGATTCCCCTTGCCTTGGCGCACTCACTGGTTTATCATTTTCCTTTGAGGAGGGCTGTGACCCGGTTCTTCTTACCCGCCCCGCCGGCCATCAAGATGGCCTTCTTCTGGCCCGCGGGGCCTTTTTAGTTTCGAGTTTCGAGTTTCGAGTAAAAAAAACCAATTGCCGCTATTTCCCGAAAAGCTTAGTTTCTCCGGCAACCAACTGATTTTAGTTTTTGACTAGCAGTTCACCGGTAGGGCTTTATTTTCCACTAAAAACCGAAAACTCGAAACTAAAAACTCGAAACTCGAACTAAAGGAGCCTAACCATGGGCCGGGAGCGCGCCGCGCCAACACCCTTGCTGCCCCGGGACGAACTGCTCCTGAAGGCGGCCAAGGAGATCGTGGTAAAATTCATCGAGGTGGGCCGGGTCTCCCCCGCCTCCTTTAACGACACCTTTAAGATGGTCATCGACACCTTGCGCCAATCGCTTAAGGAATAATCGACCGGAGACGGGAGACGGAAGACCGGAGAAGTTTCTTGCTTCGGTCCTCCGTCCCCCGTCTTCCGTCTTTTCTGCAAGGCGCCAAGACCAGAGGATAGCCAAAGATGCGCCGCCGCGGCGGGAGAAGTTTAGATCGTCTCCGGGAGGTGAGCCTGACCCCGGGTTATCTCGAATTTGCCGAAGGCTCCTGCCTGATTACCTGGGGCCGCACCCGGGTGTTGTGCGCCGCCACGGTGGCCGAGACGGTGCCGCCCTTTCGCCTCGATAGCGGCGGCGGCTGGGTCACCGGTGAATACGCCATGCTGCCCCGGGCCACCCATAGCCGCATGGAGCGGGAGTCTCGCCGGGGCCAGGTGGGGGGCCGGACCCAGGAAATCAGCCGCCTCATCGGCCGCTCGCTCAGGGCCGCGGTGGACCTGAAGGCCCTGGGGCCCCGCACCGTCATCCTGGACTGCGACGTCCTCCAGGCCGACGGCGGCACCCGCACCGCCAGCATCACCGGGGCCTTCGTGGCCCTGGCTCTCGCCCTGGAGGACCTCAGGCGCCAGGGGGGGCTTTCGGCCTTGCCTCTCAAGGACCAGGTGGCCGCAGTCAGCGTCGGGGCCTCTTCCGGCCAGCTGCGGTTGGACCTGGACTACGAAGAAGACTCCCAGGCCGCGGTGGACGCCAACTTCGTGGGCACCGCCAAAGGCGAACTCATCGAGGTGCAGTTGACCGGCGAGGCGGGACCCTTTCCCGCCGCCTACCTGCAGGAGCTGCTGGCCCTGGCCCAGGTGGGGCTCAAGAAACTGTTCCAGATTCAGGCGAAGGCTCTGGCCCCGTGGCTGCCCCTGTCCTGGTGATGGCCATCCGCAACCCCGGCAAAATCCGGGAGCTGCGGCAAATACTGGCCGACCTGGACCTCAATCTGGCGGGGCTGGATGATTTTCCGGAGCTGCCGGAGATACCCGAGGACCGGGGCCACCTTTGCCGAAAACGCCGCCGCCAAGGCCCGGGAAGTGGTACGGCGCACGAATCTGCCGGCCCTGGCGGACGACTCAGGCCTGGAGGTGGCGCTCTGGCCGGGCGCCCCGGGGTCTTTTCGGCCCGCTACGCCCAGGACCGTACCGCACCTTTAGCGCCTACGGACGCAGACAATTGGGGCAAGCTCCTGGAGGAGATGCGGGACCTCCCCTGGGAAGAGCGGGCGGCCCGCTTCGTTTGCGCCATCGCCCTGGCCCTGCCGGACGGCCGCCTCTTTGAGGCCCGGGGGGAGTGCGCCGGGCGCATCGCCACTTCGCCCCAGGGGACCCAGGGCTTCGGTTACGACCCGGTCTTCTGGGTGGCAGAGTATGGGGCCACCATGGCGCAATTGGGTCCCGAGGTGAAAAACCGCATCAGCCACCGGGCCCGGGCCCTGACGGCGTTGCGGGAAATCTTGGTTTCACTCAAAGAGGATTTGGCCCGGCTCGGCAAAAATGTCGGGGCGTAGCGCAGCCTGGCAGCACGCGCCTGCTTTGGGAGCAGGAAGCCGGCGGTTCGAATCCGCCCGCCCCGACCAGTTTTTAACTGTAACTACAGGACGTTAGCGGAGGGGAGATTTTAGGCCCCGTTCGGGCAAAAAAAGTCGGCCCGCTGCGGGGGAGGTGCACCAGGCCGACAAAGGTGGAAAAAATGAGGCGAACCTCATGGTGAATCTAAGTTAACCACGAAAGCGATAAAAGCAAGAAGCAAGAGCAACCTCAAATCCACCTCTATCCCCCCCCCTTTCCCGTACCGCTGCTTTCCATAATCAATCTGGCGGGGTGAGATTCAAGGAATTAGAGGACGCACCAAGGCGCCAGGGAATCTCCTGGCCAAGGGCAATAATACGATTCGGCTAGGGGAAGCTTTTGGCTTCCTGATAAGTCCCTAATCATAGCAGTTAACAACGCGTTAGCAGGCACTAGGGACAACAACCTGAGCCTCACTCTCCTTTTTTAGGCAGGGCTAGATAAAAGGTCGCCCCCTCCTCCACCTTTCCTTCGGCCCAGACCCGGCCGCCGTGCCGGTGGATGATGCGCTGGACGATGGCCAGGCCGACGCCGGTGCCTTCGTATTCCGGGCCGCCGTGCAGCCGTTGGAAGACGCCGAACAGCTTGTCGGCATAGCGCTCATCAAAGCCGATGCCATTATCCTTGACGTAATAGATGGTTTCCTGCCCTTGGAGGTACCCGCCAACCTCGATAATGGCGGTCTTTTTGGCCTTGGTATACTTGAGCGCATTATCCAGCAAATTCATCATCACCTGGTTAAGCAGGGAAGGATCCCCCCAGGCCGGGGGCAGGTCTGGTTGCACGGTTAACTGGACCTCCCTCTCCGGCTCTACGTCATGGAGAAGTTTGAAGACCTGCCCGACCATGGCGAACAAGTCGTTGCGGGACTTTCTCACCTGCTGCCGCCCCAGACGAGAAAGGGCCAGCAGGTCATTGATGAGGTTGGCCATGGTCTGGGTATTGGTGACGATGACGTTGAACAGCCTGAGGCCTTCTTCATCCAGCTGGGCCGCATGCTCGCCTAGCAGCATTCGGGAGAAGCCCTGGATGGCCCGGATGGGGGCCTTGAGGTCATGAGACACGGAATAAGAGAAGGCCTCCAGTTCCCGGTTGGCGAACTCCAACTCGGCGGTGCGCGCCTGAACGCGCTGCTCCAGCTCCTCATTGAGCCGGCGGATCTCCTCTTCCGCCTGCCGGCGCCTGGCTTCCCGCTCCATGGATTCCATGGCGAAAGAGAGATCTTGGGCCAGGGAGTTGAGCACTGAGACCTCTTCCGTGTTGAAGAAACCGTTCTGCCCGGAATAGAGGGTCAGGACTCCTTCGACCCTACCGCCTACGAACAAGGGAAAAGCGGCGGAAGACCGGAAACCCCGGGCCAGCGCCTGTTCCCTCCAGGGCGCCATGCGGGGGTCGCTGGCGATGTCCAGGCACACATCCAAGCGCCCCTCTCTTACTGCTATTCCAGTGGGGCCGCGCCCCTCCGGAACATCTTCCATGGTAACGGTAATATTTTGCGGATAATCGTCTATGAGGTCGTATTGCGCCGCCGCCCTGATCAGGCCGGCTTCCCGGTCCACCCGGCCGATCCAGCAGAGCAGGAAGTCTCCTTCCTCCATCATGACCCGGCAGGCCTGGCGGAAGAGACCTTCCTGGGTCTGGGCGTGGACGATAACCTCATACACCCGGCTCAATAACCGGTAGAGCCTTCCCAGGGTAGCCGCCTGCTTCTCGGTCTGCTGGCGCTCCTCTACTTCTTCTTCTAATTGGGCTACCGTTTCCTCTAATTCCTCAGTGCGCGCCTTGACCCGTTGTTCCAGTTCCTCATTCAGCCGGCGCAGGGTCTCCTCGGCCCGTTTGCGCTCGGTGACGTCTTCGAAGACGGTGACGAATTGACCCCGTTTGGGTGAAGTGACGGAGATACGAAAGTGCCGCTGTATCTGGGAAAATAAGGTCTCAAAGGAATAAGCCTGGCCTGTTTGCGCCACCCTCGCATATTCTTCCAGATAAGGGGCCGCGCCCGTTCCATAAGCTAGGCTGGCCAATTGTCCCTGAATCTCTGCTGGTTTCAAACCCGTGTGCTTTTCAAAGGCAGGGTTGGTGGAGATAATGCGGTAGTCCACCGCCCGGCCTTGGTCATCATAGAGCACCTGGTGCAAGGCCACGCCCTCGGTCATACTTTCAAATAAGCTGCGGAACCTGGCCTCGCTTTCCCGGAGCGCTTCTTCGGCCCGCTTGCGCTCGGTGATGTCACGGTGGATGCCCACAAAGCCCAGGGGATGACCGTGCACGTCATGGACCGGCAGACCCACGCTTTCGGCGTGGAACACCGTACCGTCTTGGCGCCGGTACTCGATTTCAGACAGGGCCTGATTGGCGGGGGCGTCTTCACGGTAGCGCAGGTTCCCTTGCTTGACGTAGTCGGCCGGGTTGGCGTAGAGGATTTCCGTGGTCCGCCCCAGCAATTCCTCCGGCCGGTAGCCGAACAAGGCCTCCACCGCCTGGTTGAGCAGGGCCATGCGCCGCTCCCGGTTGACGAAGATCACCGCGTCATCCATGGAGTTGAAGATAGCTTCGAACCGAGCCCGGCTAGCGGCCAGGGCCTCCTCGGCCCGCGTACGCTCGGTGATGTTTCTGGTGACCCCGATAAAGCCACTGGGCCTGCCGGCCACATCGTAGGTCGGGGTGCAGTTAATCTCCGCAAATATGGTTTGGTTTTTACTCCCCTCCAGTTCGACTCCCAGACATATCAGGGGCTTTCTTTCGGCCAGGCACTCATGCAGCGCGGTTTCCAGCCGATCCCGGCTCTGTGGCGCATAGAAAGAAGCTATTTTATGTCCTAATAATCCCGGGGGCTGTTGACCGACGAAATTTACCGCTTCCTGACTGGAAAAGGTGAGGCGAAGATCGTTATCGACCTCCCAGACCCAATCGACCACAGTGTCAACGAGATTGCGCAAGCGGGATTCACTGCGTTGGACCTGCTGACGGGAAATGACGTTGTTGATCTGAACAAATACATAGGGGAAAAAAACCATAGCCAATAAAATAATTATATGGGTTACGAGCGTGTTGGCATCGTTCGACAGCAGGCCGTCGCTGGGAACAGCAACGCCGGGGAGGTGAATTACAGTCCTCCAGGTAACGGCGAATCCAAGCAAAATAAAGGGGATGGCGCCGAAAACCAGCACCAGATATTCTTCCCGAGAAACTGCCTGCCGGTTACCGAGCAGGGTCCTCGCGGTAAGAAAGTACTGTATTGCCAGGAGCGGACAGACAACGAGCACCCGGGCCACGTAGTCGGCTTTGATATCAGTGAAGATAAAATCGAAACTAAGGGCAATAAGCAGAATGATTGCGATATGGAACAGCGCCGGGTACGAAACCTTGCGGATGCGGCAGACCGCGAGATGGTAAAGAGCAGCGGAGGTTACGTAGAGCGAATTGGCGATAACGACAGTCAGGAAAAAAGGCAAGCTACTTCGGCCCGCAAAAAGAATACCGGTGATGCCCCAAAAAAGGGTAGCCAGGGCCCAGGTTGTGGTTCCTCTGGCATCGGGCACCCAGCGTCCAAATAACCAAACCATGGCCGCGGCGATAATGGCAACCGGCGCTCCCAGGAAATACAGTGTTTGGATATCAAGTGGCATAAATCGGATACTACGACATTTTATGGGGGCTTATTCCTTTACTAGATCAGTTTATTTCGGCGAAAAGCGCCTTAATTTTATTGTCTTAAGTTTGGGCCGGAGCCTCAATTTAGTCGAATTCGGAACTTGTCCACCAAATGATGTGGGTGGTATGACATTTTTGCCGTTCGGAGCCCCGGTACCCCCAGATCCTGCTCCCGGTTAATGAATGGCACCTGGGACCAGGAATGCCGGCAAAATTCCTGGTTGATCACCGCATATAATCCCGAAATCATGGGATTGGCCTTCTCGATATGGACTACCGCGGTTTCTTTATTGAGTATCTCCCCCAAGGTGAAGGCTTCAACATTGCCGTTAATCAGGATCACCGCGCCTTGCAAGTCGAGATCATGAAAATGTCGCAAACCCGCTTTTACCGCGCCCCATTCTCCTTGAAGACTCAAATCTTCAACACATCTTTTTTGAGCACACCATTTTTCGGCCAAATCTAGACAAGCAGAGAGATGCCTTTCTTGGAGAGGCTCATAGGAAAAGGCATAGGAACGCTGTAAATGGTGAATATGGTTTCGCTGGGCTTGATGCCTATTTCCCGCGAGCTGAATGAGGTCTTCAGCTCGATAGACATAATCGAAATGATCCCTGGTAGGTTCGATAAGAAATCCAGGGGCATGAGCCAACTCCGCCACCAGCCGGCTATCCGCACGTTCAATACTGGGAACCTTTACCCCTTTTATTTCCCCGAGCCATTTGAGTAGTTTTTCGCAGATTTCAACTCTCGGAGCAGGTCCGATGGGTGGCAACGTCCAACTTCTGCCGTTGGCAGAATCGCTAATAATTAACAGCCAGTGGCGATCAAGTGACCAGGCAAAATTATAGAAATCCTTCCAGATAAAAAGGTTGGTAAAGGTTAGCTCTGAAGTTTCCGGTTGATAATCCCAGAGGAGCCGTCGGAAAAATTCCCTATCCTCCAGGCCGAGGGGCTTGAACTCTGGAAAAAGCGGCTGTTGGCTAAAAGAGTTTCCCATAAATCAAAGACTCAGTGGATACTCGGAAACTAATCATTGGAGAGGGAATATCAAGAATGGATCCTAAGGCGGCCGCGGCTGGCGCTTACCGCCGCCAGGCCAGGAACCTGGCAAACAGCCGCTTGAGGCCCGGCGTCAGTCTGGTCCGGTTATAGAGGTCGCCGGTCTGGCGGATGGCCTCTGCCTGGGTGGGATAGGGGTGGATGACGGCGGCCAGGCGCCCCAGGCCCAGGTTGCCCACCATGGCCGCGGTGATTTCGCTGATCATCTCCCCGGCATGCCGGGCCACCAGGGTGGCTCCCAGAATCTTATCGGTCCCCTTCCTGACGTGAATCTTCACAAACCCTTGCGCTTCGCCATCCACGATGGCCCGGTCCACTTCGCTGAGCGGCTTGACAAAGGTCTGCACCTCGATGCCTTGCCGCTGCGCCTCCGCTTCATTCAGCCCCACGTGGGCCACTTCCGGATCGGTGTAGGTGCACCAGGGAATGGTCAGGGCGCTCAGCTTTTTCCGGCCAAAGAACAGGGCATTCTGGATGACAATCCGGGCCGCGGCGTCGGCCAGGTGGGTAAATTGATAAGGCAGACAGATATCCCCGGCGGCGTAAATCTTGGGGTTGGTAGTTTGCAGTCTGTCATTGACCAGTACCCCCCGGCCTTTCCCGGCTTCATAATTCACCCCGGCGGCTTCCAGATTGAGGCCTTCCACGTTGGGGGCCCGGCCGGCGCCGATGAGAATCTCATCGACTTCGATCTCGCCCTGTTTACCCTCGCTCTCAAAGTGCACCAGTTTCCCGGTGGCGGTCCCGGCCACCCGCAAAGGTTTGGCGTTGAGGAGCAGCATGATGCCTTCTTGCCGAAACACCCTTTGGATCAGTTCGGCCGCCTCGGCATCTTCTTTGTTCATGAGGCGGTCATATTTGTGGAGCAGGGTCACCTGACACCCCAAACGTTGAAAGGCCTGGGCCAATTCGCAGCCCAGGGGCCCGCCGCCCATAACCAGGAGACGCCGGGGGCGATCGGTCAGGGAAAAGACCGTCTCATTGGTGAGATAGCCGGTCTCCGCCAATCCCGGCACCATTGGGCGCACCGCCCGGCCGCCGGTGGCGATGACCGCCTTTTTGAAGCGCAGGGTTTTGCCGGCCACCTCCACGGCATCGGGTCCGGTAAAGCGGGCTGCTCCTAAAAACACGTCGACTCCCAGGTCCCGGAAGCGCCGGGCCGCGTCGTGCCGGCTGATACCGGCCCGGAGACGCCGCATGCGCTCCATGACCGCCGGGAAATCGACCGCGACGCCCTCGGGGACCTGGACGCCAAACCGGCCGGCATCCCGAAGGTCGGCATAAACTCTGGAGGAGCGGATGATGGCCTTGGAGGGTACGCAGCCGTAATTGAGACAATCCCCTCCCAGCAGATGCCGCTCTACCAGGGCCACCTTGGCGCCCAGACCGGCGGCGCCGGCCGCGCTCACCAACCCGGCGGTGCCCCCGCCGATGACCACCAGGTTGTAACGGCGGGCGGGTTCCGGGTTGACCCAGTCCGGCGGCCGGACATTGGCCACCAGGGCTTCATTATGCCGGTCCAGGGGACTGACCCCGGGCAGAGGTGAGGGGTCGGCCGTACCCGCTGAGCCCCGGGTCGTGGTCTGAGTGGTTTGATCTTCTGGGTTAGCCATCTGGCCTCTACCGCCTTTTCTCTAAGTTAATCTCTACTTTGGCGATCGGCCAGATCCGCCTTGAATTAATAGGTAAATTTATGCTGATCTGCGGGAGGCTCCGGCGGCACGAGGCAGGCCGCCTGGTCCGAGTTGGCAGAAATTGGCGAAACGATCTCAATAGAGCAGATATTGGGCGCGCAGGCGGCGGAAGGCGTCTAACCCGGGTTGCCAGCGGCGCTGAATGTCCCGGGGATCATCATTGGCTTTGATGGCCTGGAGGACCTGGCGCGAGCCCACCATCCCCAGATTCCGGTCGAGCTGAAATTCCCCCGGATAGAGGCGGTATAAGGCAGCGGCCAATTCGAGACCCAGGGCCGGACTATCCAGAGCGGCCCGGTCGGTCAGGCGCAGGCGCACCCCCTGGCAGTTCCGGCCGCTGAGCCGATCGGACGCGGGCACAAAGGCCACGGGCTCGAAGGCGATCCCCTGGAGCTGCCGCCGGTTCAAATAATCGGCCAGCCGTTTCCCTGAAATCCAGGGCGCGCCGATGACTTCAAACGGCGTGGCGGTGCCCCGGCCGACACTGACATTGGCTGATTCCACCAGGGCCACCCCGGGGTAAAGGGTCGCCTGCGTCAGTGACCGGAGGTTCGGCGACGGGTTGACCCAGGGCAGGCCGGTCTGGTCGAACCAGGCGGCCCTATGATAGCCGGCCATCTTCACCACGTGTAATTTGGCGCCGATCCGCCGCTCCCGGTTGTAGAGCTGGGCCAACTCCCCGACGGTCATGCCATAGCGCACCGGCAGGGGAAAACAGCCGACAAAAGAGCAGAGGGCGGGGTCCAGCATCGGTCCTTGCACCATGGAGGCCGTGATGGGATTAGGCCGGTCCAGCACATAGAAGTCGAGACCCGCGGCGGCCGCGGCCTCCATGGCATAGGCCATGGTGCTGATGTAAGTGTAGAAACGGACTCCGACATCCTGGATGTCGTAAACCAGGGCGTCCAGGCCGCGCAGCATCTGGGCCGTGGGTTTGTTCACCTTGCCGTACAGGCTATAGACCGGGAGTCCGGTGGCCTGGTCCCGGCCGGAAGCGACCTTTTCGTCAAGTTTGCCGGCCAGTCCGTGCTCCGGGCTGAAGATGGCCCGCACCCTGACGCCGGGGGCCTGGAGCAGCCGGCTGAGCGTCGAGCGCCCGGCGGCATCGACGCCGGTGTGATTAGTGATCACCCCGACGTTTTTACCCTTTAAGGCGGCAAAACCGGAGGCGGCCAGGACTTCGATCCCCGGCTGGACCCGGTCAGGGGTGTCGCTGGCGCCATGGCCCCCCATGGTCAGCTCGGGGTCAGCCTCATCCAGGGCCGCGACCACGGCCGGCGGCCCCATGGGCACCGCCGCGGCCACCGCCGAGGCGATTTTGGCCCGCAGGGCCTTCACCTGCCCCTTGCCGTTGGGATAGAGGCGGTTGGTGAGAATGATCAGGTAGGTCTTGGAGTGCGGCTCGATCCAGATGGAGGTGCCGGTATAGCCCGTGTGCCCGAAGGAGCCGGCGGGGAATGCGGCGTTAAAGATGCGGCTGTAAGGGGAGCGGATATCCCAGCCGAGGCCGCGCCGGGTGGAACTGCCCGGGACGCCTTGCGGCTTGGTCATGGCCGCCACCGCCTCGGGACTGAGAATCCGCCGGCCCCGCCACGTGCCGCCATCGAGGATCATCTGGGCCAAGACCGCCAGGTCGTCGACGGTGGAAAAAACCCCGGCATTCCCGGCCACTCCGCCCATGCGATAAGCCGTGGGATCCTGCACCTCGCCGCACCGCAGATCGCAGGGCGCCATGCGGGCTTGCTGGATGGGCCGCGGTCTGAAGGCCGTGTCTTTCAGGCCCAGGGGCCCGAAGATATTTTTGGCGCAGTAGACGTCCAGCATCTGGCCCGAAACCCGGTGGACGATGATGCCCAGGGAGATGAAATTGGCGTCGCTGTAATGGAACGTGGTCCCCGGCGGGTTGATCGGCCGGTCAGCCGCGATGGCCGCCATCGCCCCCTCATAACCCGACCAGTGGACATGGGAATTCACGTCGGCCCGCAGTCCCGAGGTGTGCATCATCAGTTGCCGGATGGTGATGCCCCCCTTGCCATTGGCGGCGAACTCCGGCCAGTATTTGGCCGCGGGGTCGTCGAGGCGCAGGCGGTGGGCGTCCACTAACTGCATGACGGCCGTGGTGGTGGCCACCACCTTGGTCATGGAGGCCAGATCGAAAACGGTGTCCGTGGTCATGGGCGTGGGCCGGGGGACGCAGGTGCGCTGGCCGAAGGCCCGCTTATAGACCACCCGGTCCTGGGTACCCACCAGGATGACGGCGCCCGGGGTGTGTCCCGCGCCGACCTCCTGATTTGCCACCTGGGCGATGCGGGCAAAGCGGGGCGAGTCAATCTCGGCGGGGATCGCGAGGGGGGCTTCCGGGGCCGGCGTCACCACCGGCGGCGGTTCGACCCGGGTGAGGGGCGGCGGCACATAACGGGCGCAGCCGGCCAGAGCGGCCAGGCCGAGGGCCACGGCGACCGCCAGAAAAGCCAGTAAAGCATTGCGGCAGGGCATTATCCGGGAGTTCATGGGGGCCATTATAAAACGATCCGCCGGTTAATTAAAGTCTCTTCCGCGCCGGTCTTGCATTTATTGTCGTTTGGTCTTATTGATGTTGCTAATAGGGGAGGGAACATGTTCGAACATCGCCGGGAACCGTTGCTGCCGCGCCCCTTATTTCTTCTCCGGCTTCTGAAGTTCGCGGCGCTGTCCTTCGGTTTAGCCGCAGTCTCCTTGATCATCGGCATCTTCGGCTACCGGATTTTTGAGGGCATGGCCTGGATTGACGCCTTTGTCAACGCCGCCATGATCCTGGGCGGGATGGGTCCGGTCGGCGAACTGCACACCGGGGCCGGCAAGCTGTTTGCCGGTCTCTATGCCCTCTATTGCGGGCTAATTGTGATGATTTCCATGGCCATTCTCATTGCCCCGGTCTTCCATCGCTTCCTGCACCTCTTCCATCTGGAAGCCGGATCGGAAGACGGCGATGGAGCCGGTTCCAAGAAAACACGTGAACATTCTAAAGCGAAAATCACCACCACTGCCGTTACCCAAAGGAGGAAATAATGCCTTTCGTGAACATCAAGATCACCAGGGACGGGGCCAACGCCGAACAGAAGGCCCGTCTGATCCAGGGAGTGACCAAGCTGCTGGCCGATATCCTGGGCAAGAATCCCCAGACCACCGTGGTGGTCATTGAGGAAGTCGATACCGATAACTGGGGCATCGGCGGGGAATCCGTCACCGTCCGCCGCCAGCGGGACCAAAAAGAAAAAAAGAAGTAAAGCCATGAAGCCGGAACAGATTCCCATCACCGGCAAGGAAGACCGGCAGAGTTTGCTGCCGCCTTTGCGGGCCTTGTCCGAGTTCTACGAGGCCTTCAACAGTCGCGACCTGGGGAAGATGGCCGCCAATTGGGCCCCAACCGACGAGATTGCCATGGCTAACCCGGTCGGCGGCCTCAAGCGTGGCTGGGAAGAAATTCGGGGAGTCTATGCCGCCATCTTCAACTCGCCGGCGCAAGTCCGGGTGGAATTCCACGACTATACCCTGCATCAGGCGCCGGAGATCTTCTACGCCGTGGGCCGGGAGCGCGGCGAGTTTCGCCTGGGTGACACGGTCCTCCAGCTGGCCATTCGCACCACTCGGATCTTCCGGTTGCTGGCCGGGGCCTGGCGGCAGGTGCATCATCACGGCTCCTTTGATGACCCGGAATTGCTGGCCCGCTACCAGGCCGCCGTCAGCCGGGGAAAGAGATGATCTACACCACCCAAAGGGGCGAAGCCTTCGACCTGGAGAAAGATTTTACCTCAGCGGAACGCCATATTCTCCAGAAGTTGCTGCTCTGGAGAGACCTGGCCGTCAGCGTCGAAGAGTTCCGCGCCAAAAAACAGGAGGCCCTGCGCAAAGGCTGGGGCGATTCCGGCCCCGTCCAGGAGTCCCGCAACCTGCAAACCCTCACCCGCGATCTGGAAGACCGGGTGGCCCGGCGCCTGTGGGCGGAGAAGGAGGGCACGGAATAATGAAAATATTCTAATCATTGATTTTTGGTCAACATGCTTCTATAATTTTTACATAAGGCTGCATTTTAGTCTAAATAAAAATAATAATTTAAGATTAAAAATAGAGACTTAAATATGGAAAAAAAGGTATCAATATTATTTTCCGATAATTATGTTATTGATCAAATAACATTAAAAAAGCAATACTTGCTTTTGACCACATTAAAATTATCGATCTTAATAAACATAAAAACCTTATCCCTCCATATTCAATTACAGAACAATTTATTTTTCAAGATGGTAAGTCGATGACGTTTAGACACGCTGATTATGGTGCATTAATAGTTAAAAAGGGTGAAACAAATGATTTTAATAGATTTTTAGACGATATTAAAGTTGCAATAAATAAAAATATAATTATACCGATTGACCCCAATCCAATAATGAGTAAAAAAGCTAGATTAATCCGCTTATCGTATGATTACGATTGTAGCAAATGCATGAGTTAATGAATACTAGCTTCTAAAGGGATTAGAAGGGAATATGATTTTGGAAAACTGAAATGATCAACGCGATGAAACTGACCCCTGATCGCTGGATTAGCAATATCGCCTATTGGGTCAAGTCAATTTGATAGTTACTTGTCCGAGACCGAGTAACTAGAGCATTTGACGCGATAGAAGAGGTACTGAGCGAGAATCGGTTAAATGATCGATTCGGTCGCGAATGACCAAAGTTCTGACCGCATTAGCAATAGCTGATAAAGGATCCAGGTTAACGACAATCAATGAAATACTAAATGGTATCATATTATATAAATACAAATCGCTGTCGACAATAGAAGATCAACGAGAGTAAGCAGCATCGTTATCGATCTCGAAAACTGAAAAGGCATTGGGGGTGATCTTTACTAGTTAGAGCGATCATTGGAGACACTCTATCTGAAGTAATCTAAATAACGTATCTCTCGGAAAGCTGATAGCCTATAAGCGAGCCTCTGAAGAAGAAAATAGAAAATTTAAATTGAAAATAGACAAAATTACTAAATTAATCGAAGTAGAGGTTTGGGACGAAAAAATTGAAAAAGAGATAAATCACATATTAATTAAAGATATCAATCCAAATATTGAACAGTATATTAATAATAAGATGGAAATAAAAGATAGGATCATTGGATCATTCATCAAAGGAACACCAAAAGCTTTAGCTAATACTTTAAAGCTATTAATACCATTAGAGGTCTTTAAGAATATATATTTAGGATCAGTGTTTTTCATTATTCCAGAATTCTGCCTGCAGAAATATTATTATTTTCTGGGCTACTAGGTGCTAATATTATAAAAGAATCTATAGATAATTTGGTTGATCTATACATAGAAAAGAAAAAGAATATGAGAAATTCATTTACTTATTTATTAAAATTAAAAAGATAATTGTTGCCGAAGTCTGAAAGGCCCTTCGTACACGGGGCACTATCCATATTAAGAAATTTCCCCTTTTTGCTTTTCCCCCGGATATCCTATAATTTAGCTAGCCATTGATTCGGCCAAAAAATCGAATTATTCGAAATATATCCTCTGTTGGAAATTCCTGGAGGTTAAGCCATGTCTTTATATTATGAGGAACCGCTGTACCGGCCGCCCAGCGAGGCCGGCAGCCTGTTGATTCAGGCCACCGTGGGCTGTGGCTTTGCCCATTGCACTTATTGCATCTCGTCGGTTACCGGCAGATTCGCCATCCGCCCGCTGGACGACATCAAACAAGACCTGGTTGAGGCCCGGCGGCTTTACGGCCCCCAGGTGCCCAAGCTCTTCCTGCTGGCCCAAAACGCCCTGGTGATGCCCGCCGCCGATCTGGTCAAGATCAGCGCGGCGGCCCATGAGCTGTTTCCCGGGCTGCAGCAGATTTCGCTGTACGCCCATCCCCTGGACCTGCTGAACAAGACCCCGGCGGAACTCAAGGCGATTTGCGACTCCGGCGTCACCCTGCTCTATGTGGGACTCGAATCCGGCAATGACGAGGTCTTGCGGCGGATAAAAAAGCACACCACTGCCGAGAAGTCCATCCGGGCCTGCCGCCGGGCCATTGAGGCGGGCTTCCGTCTCTCCTGCACCGTGATCATCGGCCTGGGCGGCAAAGAACTGACCCGGGAGCATGCCCAGGATACCGGCAAGATGATCACCGCCATCTCCCCCCATTATCTGGGCTGCCTGACGCTGATGCCGTATCCGGGCAGCGAACTGGACCGCGCCACGGCCCAGGGGACCTTTGAGCCCCTCTCCACCACCGAGGTCATGGAAGAGTTCCGGGTCATGCTGGAAAATATCGGCGCCCTGGCGCGGCCCTGCGTCTTCCGGGCCAACCACGCCTCCAATTACCTGTCCCTGGCCGGCGACCTGCCGGCCGACCGGGACCGGCTGCTGCGGGAAGTCATGGCGGCCCAATCCCGGCCGGGGTCGCTGCGGCCGGAAGCGTATCGAGCCCTGTAAGTCAGCTTTCAGCGGTCAGCAAAGGCAGGATGGATTATTCTGCCCTTAATTTGACGTCTTGACGTCTTAGCGTTATAGTGTTACAATCCCTTCATGAAAACCTCGCCTAAAAGAGCTACCATTTATTTCGATCCGGACCTGCACCGGGCCTTGCGGCTCAAGGCCGCGGAGACGGAGCAATCGGTGTCCGAGCTGGTCAATGAGGCGGTGAAGCTGAGTCTGGCTGAGGATGCCGAGGATCTGGCCGCCTTCGAGGCGCGGGCCTCCGAACCCAACCTGCCCTTTGAAGAAGTCCTGAAAGACTTGAGGCAGCGTGGCAAAATATAGGCTGCTGATCAAGCCCTCGGCGGTCAAGGAAATTGAAGCCATACCGCTGAAGCGGGAGCGCCGGCGACTGGTCGAGCGCCTCGCCGGACTCGCCGAAAACCCTCGCCCAGTTGGCGTCGAGAAACTATCGGGACAAGATAAATATCGGTTGAGACAGGGACGCTACCGCATCCTTTATGCCATTGAAGATCAAAATTTGTTGGTGTACGTGGTCAAAGTCGGCCATCGGAAGGATGTTTACCGTAAATAAACCCTTATATCCATCAGTAGTCAGCTTTCACCTAAAAAACTAAAGGTGGAATTTGGACCAGCCAATTAACGTTGCCGAGCAATTCACTCCCCCAAGGCCAGGTCCTGGAGGTCCGGCCTTACGGCAGTGGCAACGTCCATGACACCTTCCTGGTGACGGTGGGCAGTGCCCACCCTCACCGGATATTGCCGCAGAACCGCACTTCATCCTGCAACGCCTCAACACCCGGGTCTTCCATCGGCCGGAGCTGGTTATGGGCAACCTGCGCATCTGCACCGAGCATGTGCGCCGGCGTCTATTGCTGACTCCAACCGGCGCCGGCCGCCGCTGGGAGGTGCCCCGGGTGCTGGGCGCCCGGGACGGCCGGGACTACTTCATCGACCGGCAAGGGCTCGTTCTGGCGGGCCCTGAGCTTCATTGACTCGGCTCGCACCCTGGACACCATCAACGACCTGGGGCACGCCCGGGAGGTGGGCTACGGGCTGGGCCGGTTCCACCAGCTGCTGAGCGACCTGCCCGCCGCGCACTTGTCCGACACCCTGCCCGGGTTCCACGTGACCCCGGGCTACCTGCGCCACTATGACGAGGTCCTGGCGGCACACGGCGCGGCCCCCGGCCCGGAAGCGGCTCAGGCCGGCCGATTTGTAAGGGAGCGCCGGGCCTGGGCCCACGTCCTGGAAGAGGCCCGGGCCCAGGGCCGGCTCTGTCTGCGCCCCATTCACGGCGATCCCAAGGTCAACAACGTCCTGCTGGACGCCGACACCGGCCGGGCCGTGGCCCTGGTGGACCTGGACACCGTCAAGCCCGGCCTGGTCCATTACGACATCGGCGACTGCCTGCGCTCGGGCTGCAATCCCCAAGGAGAAGAAACCGAGCACTGGGAGGCGGTGCGGTTTGACCCCGATCTCTGCCGGGCCCTGCTGCAGGGCTATCTCTCCCAGGCCCGGGGCTTCCTCACCGAGGCCGACTATGGTCATCTCTACGACGCCGTCCGCCTCATCGCCTTCGAATTGGGCCTGCGCTTCTTCACTGACTATTTAGAGGGCAACGTCTATTTCAAGGCCCGGCACCGGGAACACAACCTGGCCCGGGCCCTGGTGCAATTCAGGCTGACCGAGTCCATCGAATCTCAGGAAACAGTCCTGGGCGCCATCATCCGGGACCTGAGATGAAGGCGCGGAAATTTGCCTTACAGCCCTGGGCACCGCGCCCGGATTTACAGATCACCGGCAAGATCGCCCGGCGCGCCGAGACTTTAACCATTCACTATGAACTGCGCGGCGAGCTGGCGGCAGTGGCGCTGCCGCCGCCGGCAGACGTACCGGCCCGCCGGCAGGGGCTGTGGCAAGAGACCTGTTTCGAGTTTTTCCTAGGGGCCAAAAATTTGCCGCAGTACTGGGAATTCAACCTCTCACCGGCGGGTCACTGGAATGTCTATCGTTTCGCCGACTACAGGCAAGGGATGGCGGAAGAAGCAGCCTTTGCCTCCCTGCCGTTTAGCTTCCAGCGCCACCCAGACTCCTGGCTGCTAACCCTGGAAGGCGATTTGGCCAAGATCGTCCCGGCCGATCAGACCCTGGAGGTAGGCATCAGCGCGGTCATCAAGCTGCCGGAGGGCGAGGCGACCTACTGGGCCTTGAGCCACCCCGGCCCCCAGCCCGACTTTCACCGGCGAGACAGTTTCAGCGTCGCCTTGTAAGACTAGGCCTGGTACCCGTGCCAGTCGCCACCGTCCTCTCCGTCTCGGCGGCAGGCAGTTGCGCCTTGACATCAGGATAATCAACGTTAATTTAAATTTAAAATTTTTTCATATCTGAGGGGCATGGCTGGCTTTTATCCCCCTGACAGGTAATTCCATGAGTCGAGAGCCCTATGACACCATCATCATCGGCGGCGGCCCGGCCGGGGCCGCCGCGGCCGTCTATGCCGCCCGGAAGAAGCTGAAGACCATGATCATCGTCGAGGAATTCGGCGGCCAATCCCTGGTCTCCGCCAATATTGAAAACTGGGTGGGTGAAGTCTCCATCACCGGCAAGGAGTTGGCGGCAAAGCTGGAGAAACATGTCCGGGCCCAAAAGGAGGTGGAGATCAGAACCGGCGAGAGGGTCATGGCGGTTAAGACCGCTCCGGACTGCATCTTTGAGGTGAGTACCGATAAAGGCGGCACCTTTTGGTCCAAGACCGTGATTGTGGCCACCGGCGGCCGCCGCCGGCGCCTCAATATTCCCGGCGAGGAACGTTTGTCGGGCCGGGGCATGGCCTATTGTTCCACCTGCGACGCCCCGTTTTTCGCCGACCAGGATGTGGCCGTGGTGGGCGGCGGCAACACCGCCCTGGAAATGGTGATCGATCTGACTTCTTATGCCCGGCAGATCTACCTGGTGATCCGCGGCGACAAATTGAAAGGCGATCCGGTTCTTCAGGAGAAGGTCCTGGGAGCGCCCAAAGTGCACCACCTCAACCAGGTGGAGGTCCAGGAAATTTTGGGCGAGCAGAGCGTCACCGGATTGCGCTACCGCGACCTGAAGTCCGGGGAAGCGAAGGAATTGGCGGTAAGCGGCGTCTTTGTGGCCATCGGCACGGTGCCCAACTCCGATTTTGTCCGGAATCTGGTGGATACCAACCAGGCCGGCGAGATCCTGGTCGATCACCTTACCGCCAAGACCTCCAGGCAGGGCATCTTCGCCGCCGGCGACGTGACTAATGACCCCTTCAAACAGAATAATATTTCCGCCGGAGATGCCGTCAGGGCAGCCCTCTCCGCCTACCTCTACATCCTCGATATTCAAAAATACAGCCCCTGCGCCGAAAGGGGGGAATGAGGGAAAGGGGTCAGACTGGGGCAGGGGTGGGTATTAAACGTCAGTTCTTGATTAGCTCTCACCTGCGAGTCGGCCTTCCCCAGATTGGTGGCCTGGAAAAATCAGCGGCCGGCCTTTACTCGACGTTGTGGGTGAAGCCGCCTTTGGGGTAGATATTGCGCGGGTTCCAGAACATCCAGCCACTGGAGCCGAATTTCTCTGCGGCCTTAATCTGCGTCTGAACCCGCTCGTCGCCGAAATCGCCGCCGTGGAAGGCATAATCACGGAAGGCCTGCAACCACGGGCGGAAGCGCAGAGGCGAGACGCCGGTGCGCTTTTGGCCGTTCATCAACGTCAGATAGACAATCTCGAAGGGATGCTTGACTGGATTGCGGTAATTGGGGATGCCGAGATGGTAGCCGGAGGGATAGAGCATGGGGCAGATCACGTCCACGGAGTTCACGGCATCTCGGACCGTCTGGCCGATGCCGGTGTCGTCCAGGTTCCAGAAGACGTAGCCGAAGATGTCGGCGGCCACCATGACGTTATAGGGGGCCAGGGCCTCGTGGGCCGCCTTCAGGAAGCCGCTGATGGCCTTGGTGCGATTTTCCATATTATTCGGTTGGCTGAAGACTACCCCCTTTTTGTCGGGGCAGCGGACATAGTCGAATTGAATTTCGTCGAAGCCCAACTCCGCCCCGACCTTGGCGATGGCGATGTTGTAATTCCAGACCTCTTTATTGAAGGGGTCGGCCCAACGCAGTCTTTCCCGATCCTTGAACACCCCGCCGCCCTGGACCTTGACGGCCCACTGCGGCCTGGCTGCGGCCAGGGGATCGTCCTTAAAGACCACGATGCGGGCAATGAGGTAGAGGCCCTTCTCCTTGAGGCTCGCCACGAACGCCTTCATGTCCTTGATGAGGATGGTTTTTTCGGCTCCAGCGTGGGCGCGCACTTCTTCGGCCAGGGGAAGATCCACCTTGAAGGGAATGTAGCCGCGGTCGCCCTTGATGTCGATGACCAGGGCGTTCATCTTGTTTTTCTCAATGGTCTCCAGGGCGGCTTCTCGTATCTTGCTGCTCCAGGCGCCGTAGACCGTGAGGTAGAGCGCCCTGGGTTTGAAGGGTGTCAGCGGAATCTCCGGGTTGGGCCCGCTCAGCTCCGAGGTGGCGATCTCCCGCCGGGCATAGCCCGGGGCGCGCAGCTTCAGGGTGTCGCCCGCGCCCTCGATCCGGAAGGTGCCGTCTTTGCCGGTGTGCGCCACTTCGCTGGCCAGGGTGATCAGGGCGCCTTCGACGGGCTCCTTGGTCTTGGCGTCCACCACCTTGCCGACATAGGCGGCCTGGGCCGAGGCGGCCAGGAGCAGGGCCGCCAGCAGGAGCAGCGCCCCCAAAGAGAGCCTTTGCATAAATATACCCTCTGTGCCTGACGGCGGTGGAGGCCGAGCAGGCTAACTTATTTTCTTAATAACTCAAGCAGTTAGGGCTGCCGCAGAACATTTGCCGATGGAACCTTGCCGATAATGGGACGGAAACTCCCTCAACCTGACTGTGAATCCGTCACGCTCTGCCAACCATCCGGCCGTCGTCCGCCTGCATCTCCGTCTGGGGCTGGAACTGGGGGCTGCTGGACCGCAGCTTATTGGCCCCGCCTCAGCATCCCAAGATGAACAAGAGGGCGGCGAGACTCAGCAAAAAACCACCTTTACCCATCACTTTAAGCATCATAGTTCTCCCCCTAAAAAGCGACCTCAGATTTTTTCCCTTTCTTTGACTGGGCCTTGCCGCTGACCACGGCGATAAAGCCAGGAAGGGCGCCGTTTTGCATCAGGTAGCGGGGCTGCGCCATCATCTTTTCGTCCTTGGCGGCATTACGGCGATCGATACTGAAAGCCATCACGTAACCGGCCTTCTGGGCTTCGGACTCCAGGTAGTCGTCATAGATGCCGTAAGGCCAGGCCAGGTATTCGATCTTGGTGCCCAGCTTCTTTTCCAGCACATTCTTGGACTTAACCAACTGGGTCTGCACCGACTTGGCATATTCCTCCGGCTTCATCTTCTTCTTATCTTTCTTGAAATTGGGGTGCCAGAAGGTGTGGCCCTGCATATCGAACAGGCCGGTCTGCTGCAGTGCCTTGAGCTGCTCCCAACTCATGGCATACGGCGCATGGGGATTGGAGATGCAGGAAGGATACAGGAACAGCGTTACCGGGATATTGAACTTCTTCACGACAGGCTGCATCTCGGTGAAGACCGTCTTGTGGCCGTCATCGACGGTGATCACCACCGATTTGGGGGCCGGCGCCGGGCCTTCGCCCTTGAGGTAGGCTGCCAGGGTCTTGAGGGGAATGACGGTGTAGCCGTTGTCCTTAAGCCACTGCATTTGGTCGGTGAAGTTTTTGGTGGTCACGGTCATGCTGTCGGGCACCGTCGGGCCGAAGCGGTGGTAACAGAGAACGGGCACGCTGACCTGCTCCTGGGCCAGGGCGCCGGGGGCGCTGAGGCAAAGGGCCAGTAAGATGATGCTGATAACCAAACCAAAACTGCGCGTCATTACCTATTCTTCCTTTATATTTAGTGAGTTAGTCTTTTCCAATACCGGGCCTGGTGCAATAGTAGGTGGCCCCGCGGTTGGCACCGGGAAGCTTCTGCAGCGGAGAAGCGCCTGGGCCCCAATCTTTAGTCGAGAGAGGCGGTGCTGGTGGTTTGCCGCCTCCGGTCGATGAGCCTGGCCCGCACCTCGGGGGTATAGGTCCCGGGCAAGGCTTCCACTTTTAGGACCAGGTGTTTGTTCTGCAGCTCGGTCCAATCCGGCCTGATCAAATAGACTTTGCCGGCCTGCAGATTGACCTGGACCGAGTCATTGAATTTTTCCTGTCCCCCGGGACCGAGAAGGTCGGCGCGCCCCGCAATCCGGCGGCTTCCCGGCCGCACTTCCACGGCATAGGTCGGGGTGGTGTCCAGGCACTGACCCTGGTAAACCTTCTGGCCGTCCAGATCCTCGATGGCTAGCCGGTACGCCTCCGTCTGGTAGAATGGCTGTTCCGGGGCCCATGGGGCTCCCCCGAGATCGAGATTGACGCCGGGCAGGGCCACCTGAGCCAGATTCGGGTCGGCAATCAGCAATGCCGTCGCCGCCGGTGGCATCTTCTGGGGGGTCTCCCGATACAGGAAAAGATGCTTGGTACACAAAGCGCAACCGGCCAGCAGCCACAGGCTGGCTATCAGTCCCAACCAGAGCTGCAGGGTGTGCCGGTCGCGGCCTTTTGCCGTGGACATCTCGGTTCTCCTCGGGGTGTGGAATTCAGTCACTAGCTCCCGTTCACCCAAGTGCCGGTGACGGCTTTGGGCAATCCATACCTAACGACCGTACCGTCTGTTCAGGCTCATATTAACTATCCCGATTCTTTCGCTCAAGTCAACCTCAAATTCTCGGAGCCGTCAAGTTCTCAGCAAATAAAGCGTAGGTAAAAAATTGCTCTAGAATGTTGACAATTGTGCAAATATACCATAACGTGGTCACTATGTTCGGAAGGCGACTTGTAAACTGCTTAACTTATTTTAATTATTATCAATTTTCCACCAAGTTCTTACATTCCCACGTCCCAAAGGTGAGGTAGCGTATGGGCATTTCCAGAAGAACGTTTATTAAGGGTTTGGGGAGCGGACTCACTGCCCTGGGCCTCTCGGACGTCATCTTACCGCGTACCGGGTGGGCCGGCGCGGTGAAGCCCGCCAAGATCACCAAGGCCGCGGTCACCACCTCCATCTGTCCGTATTGCGGAGTGGGCTGCGGTTTGGTGGCCTACACCAAGGACGGCAAACTGGTGGATGTGGAGGGTGATCCGGACCATCCCATCAACCAGGGAACCTTGTGCAGCAAAGGCCAGGCGGTCTTCGAGGTAGTCACCAGCCCTTTGCGCCTGAAGAAGGTGCGCTACCGGGCCGCGGGCAGCGACCACTGGGAAGAAAAGCCTCTGGACTGGGCCATGCAGACCCTGGCCCAACGGGTCAAGGCCACCCGGGACGCCGGCTTCACGGCCAAGTCGGGCAATGTGACGGTGAACCGCACCGAGGCCCTGGCCTCCATCGGCGGGGCCGCCCTGAACAACGAAGAGTGCTATCTCCTGGCCAAGCTCTCCCGGGCCCTGGGCATCGTCTATCTGGAACACCAGGCCCGCCTCTGACACTCCTCCACGGTGGCCTCGTTGGGGCCCACCTTCGGCCGGGGTGCCATGACCAATCACTGGAACGATCTGGCCAACAGCGATTGCCTCATGATCATCGGCTGCAATCCCGCCGAAAACCATCCCATCAGCTTCAAATGGATCACCAAGGCCCAGGAAAAGGGGGCCAAGCTCATTGTGGTCGATCCCCGTTTCACCCGGTCCGCGGCCAAGGCCGACCTCTACGTGCGCCTGCGGCCCGGCACCGACATCGCCCTGATGGGCGGCCTGATTAATTACGTCCTGGAAAACAACCTGTTTCATAAAGATTACGTAGTCAATTATACCAATGCCTCCTTTGTGATTAATAAAGACTTCGGGTTTCACGACGGCCTCTTCTCCGGTTACCAGAAAGATAAACGGGCCTACGACCCCGCCACCTGGGATTATGAAGCCGACAAAGACGGCAAACCGGTCACCGACCCGACCCTAAGCAATCCCCGCTGCGTCTTCCAGCTCATGAAGGCCTTCTATGCCCGCTATACCCCGGAGATGGTGACGGCCACCACCGGGGTGCCCAAGGAGGTCTTCCTGAAGATGGCGGCCACCTATGGCGCCACCGGCGAGGTCGGGAAGTCCGGGACCCTCCTCTATGCCATGGGGGGCACCCAGCATTCCACCGGGGTGCAGATCATCCGGGGCTATTCCATCCTGCAACAGTTGCTGGGCAACATGGGGGTGGCCGGCGGCGGCATCAACGCCCTGCGGGGTGAGAACAACGTCCAGGGCTCCACGGATATGGCCCTGTTGTTCCACCTGGTCCCGGGTTACATGAGCTGCCCCAATGAAGCGGCCCATCCCACCCTGAAGGATTATCTGGACAAGGAGACCCCCAAGGCCAGCTTCTGGATCAACAAACCCAAGTTTTTTGTCAGCCTCCTCAAGGCCTTTTGGGGTGACGCCGCCAAAAAAGAGAACGACTTCGCCTACGACTATCTTCCCAAGGTCGGCAAAGGCTTTCAGGGGGCGGGTTACTCCTGGATTCCCCTGTTCGAGGCCATGGGCGCCGGCACCATCAAGGGAATGCTGGTCTGGGGCATGAACCCGGCGGTGAGTGCTCCCAACCTGGCTCAGACCTATCATGCCCTGGATAAGCTGGAGTGGCTGGCGGCCTTCGACCTCTGGGAGACGGACACCTCGGTCTTCTGGAAACGGCCCGGGGCCAATCCCAAGGACATCAAGACCGAGGTCTTCCTGTTCCCCGCGGCGGACTCCCTGGAGAAGGAAGGCAGCGCCTCCAACAGCGGCCGCTGGCTCCAGTGGCGCTACCAGGCGGTGAAGCCCCACGGCGACGCCCAGAGCGATCTGTGGTACGCCAACCGCCTGGGCCTGGAGTTGCAAAAGCTCTATAAGGAGGACCCCAAGGCGGTCTTCCCGGACCCCATCGTCAACCTGAACTGGAACTACGGGGCCGACCCCGACGTCCACCTGGTGGCCAAGGAGATCAACGGCTACACCGTGGCGGACAAGAAGCAGGTGCTCAACTTCCTGGGCCTGAAGGACGACGGCTCCACCGCCTGCGGCTGCTGGATCTACTCCGGCTACTATCCCGGCCCGGACAAGAAGGACAACAAGGCCGCGGCCCGGGACAAAAAGGACCCCAGCGGCCTGGGGCTCTACCCCGGCTGGTCCTTTGCCTGGCCGGTGAACCGGCGCATCATCTACAACCGCTGCTCCGCCGATCCCCAGGGCCAGCCCTGGAACAAGGATAAGACTCTGGTGCGCTGGGACGAGGCGGCCAAGGCCTGGAAAAATACCGACGTGCCGGATTTCAAATGGATCGACCCGGCCACCAAGGTCCACGTGCCTCCGGATGAATCGGCCAAGGCCCCGTACCTCATGTTGCCGGAAGGCAAGAGCCCGCCTCTTCGTCCCCAAGGGGCTTTGCAAGGACGGGCCCTTCCCGGAACACTACGAGGCCCTGGAGTGTCCCTTCCGCAACCCCATGTCGCCGCAGCAGTCCAACCCGGCGGTGAAGATCTGGAAATCGGACCTGGACCAAACTGGCCGAAGTCTGCGATCCCCGGTACCCCATTATCGCCACCACCTTCCGGGTCACCGAGCACTGGCAGGGCGGGGCCATGACCCGGAACCTCACCTGGCAGGCGGAGATGATGCCGGAGATGTTCGTGGAGATGAGCCCCGGCCTGGCCAAGGCCAAGGGCATCAAGGCGGGCGATTGGGTCAAGGTGAAAAGCATCCGGGGCGAGGTAATGGCCCGGGCCAACGTCACCCGCCGGGTGGCGCCGTTTTGCTGCGGCGTCGGCGGCATCCAAAACACCGTGGAAATGGTGGCCCTGCCCTGGCACTTCGGCTTTGCCGGCTTCACCACCGGCGGGCCGGGCGGCAAGAACTACGCCGCCAATCAACTGGTCCCCCAGGTGGGGGACGCCAACACCATGATCCCGGAATACAAGGCATTCCTGGTGAACGTGGAAAAGGTCTAGGCTGCAGGCCTAAGGGGGAATGCTGATGAGCAAAGCCATCTTGATCGATACCACCAAGTGTATCGGCTGCCGGGCCTGCCAGGTGGCATGCAAGAGCTGGAACGATCTGAAAGGCGGCAAGGCCACCTTCAGCGAGACCTGGTCCAACCCGAGATATCTGAGCAGCAATCAATATACCCGGATCATCTTCCGGGAGATTGCCCGCCCGGATGGGCAGGTTGCATTGGCACTTTATCTCCCGGCGCTGTATGCATTGCAATGACCCGGCCTGCGCCAGCGCCTGCCCGGTGGGGGCCCTGATCGAAACTGCCGGAGGGGCCGGTGGTCTATGACGACGGCAAGTGCATCGGCTGCCGTTACTGTATGATGGCCTGTCCCTTTCAGATTCCCAAGTTCCAGTGGGAGTCGGCGGTGCCGCTGGTGCGCAAATGCACCTTCTGCGCCGACCGGCAGGCCATGGGTCTGGCGCCCGCCTGCGTCACCACCTGCCCCACCGGCACCCTGCTGTTCGGGGACCGGGCCGAACTCCTGAAGGAGGCCCACCGGCGCATCGGCGCCCAACCCGGCCGCTATTACCCGGAGGTTTACGGCGAGAAGATCGCCGGCGGCACCTCCAAGCTCTATCTCACCGCGGTCTCCTTCGAGGAACTGGGTCTGACCCAGAGAGGCTTCCGCACCGACCTGGGGAATACCCCCCAGGGCCTGCGCGGCCGCGAATGGATGTCCAAGGTGCCCTATGTGGCCGTGGCCGTGGGCGGCCTGGCGGTGGGCCTCCATTATATGAACAAGCGCCGGGCCGAAGTCCATGCCGAAGAGCGGAAGGAGGATTAGAGCCATGGCTGAAAAGATCGAAAAATGGTATCCCGGCGAAGGCAAGCTGACCCCCGGCTGGGCCATCATCTATGTCATCCTGGTGTTGGGCTTCGTCTCCGCCTGCGCCCGGCTGTTCCTGGGCCTGGGCGCCACCACCAACCTGAGTGACGCCTATCCCTGGGGCCTGTGGGTCAGCTTCGACATCCTGGCGGGGGTGGCCCTGGCCGGTGGCGGCTTCACCATGGCCGCCGCCATCTACATCTTCAACCTGAAGAAGTTCGAGCCCCTGCTGCGGCCCGCCAAACTCTCGGCCTTCCTGGGGTACATGATGTTCGTGGTCGGGCTCTTCTTCGACCTGGGCCAACCCTGGCGCATCTGGCACCCCTTGGTGATGTGGAACCCCCACTCGGTCCTCTTTGAGGTGTCCTGGTGCGTCATGCTCTACACCACGGTGCTCTCCCTCGACCTGTTCATCATCGGCCTGGAGCGCTACGGCAAACAGAGCTGGATCAAGTTCTTCCGGGATATCTACCTGGTCCTGGTGGTGGCCGGCATCATGCTCTCCACCCTGCACCAGTCCTCCCTGGGGGCCCTGTTCCTGCTGATGCCCCAGAAGATGAGCGACCTCTGGGCCACCGGGGCCATAGGGCCGCTGTTCTTCACCAGCGCGGTCATCGGCGGCATGAGCGTCGTCACCCTGGAGAGCCTCATCAGCGCCCGGGTCTACAAGCGCAAGCCGGAAATGGACATTCTGCCGGATTTCACCAAGGGCCTGGGCATCGTCCTGCTGGTCTACTTCGCCATGAAGGTGACGGACCTCTACGCCCGGGGGGCGACGGTCTGGGTCTGGGATAAGCCCCATTTCTTCTTCTTCCTGGAGCTCTTCGGCACCGTGGCCTTGCCGGCCCTGCTCTTGATCTTCAAGGAGGTGCGCATTCCCAAAAGGGACTTTTCTGGGCCGCGGGCCTGGCGGCCTTCGGGGTGGTGCTGAACCGCTTCAACGTCAGCCTCACCAGCTACGGGGGGTACCGGGAGTTCAGCTACTTCCCGTCCTTCATCGAGATTATCATCACTGTGTCCATGGTGGCCCTGGGGATCGTCATCTTCGACCTGGGCATGAAATATCTGCCCATTTACAAGTCGGAGCTCACCGTGGAGCACTAAGTAAACACCGGTAAAACCTAGGGGCGGCCCGCTGGGTCGCCCCTTTTTCTTGTCCCTCAGCCCGGCTTGGCCCCGGGGCACAACCTCTCCTCCCAGCGAAAATATTTTTCCGGCCATCTGGAGGAACGACTATAAGTAATTATAGTCAGAAGAAGATAAATAGTGTTGGATGGTATTGTCAGTGCGAGGTTTCCTCGCCTTCAAGCGGGCGGGGAGACCCCGGCAGAAAATTCCTGTGCTTGGGCAAATTCTCAATGAAAGGATGGAACAATGAAACCGAAAGTGGGTTTTATGGGTCTGGGCATCATGGGCGCTCCCATGGCCGCCAATATCCTCAAGGCCGGGTATCCCTTTAACGGTCTATAACCGCACCATTGCCAAGGCCGAACCTTTAGCCAAGCTGGGAGCCAAGGTGGCCGCCAGCCCCAAGGCCCTGGCCCAGGATTCCCAGATCATCATCGCCATGGTCACCGGCCCCGAGGCCCTTTATGAGCTGCTCTTCGGCCCGGAGGGCGCGGCCGCGGCCTTTGGCCCGGAGCAGGTGTTCATCAACATGAGTTCGGTGTCCCCCAGCTTCACCCTGGAACTGGGGAAAGAACTCGCCCCCACGGCCATCCGCTTCGTGGACGCCCCGGTGTCGGGCACCAAAAAACCGGCCGAGGATGCGCAACTGGTGATTTTGGCGGGCGGCAACCGGAAACGGGTTGAGGAACTGGAGCCCCTGTTCCTGACCATGGGCAAGAAGGTGGTTTACTGCGGCAAGACCGGCCAGGGCTCCATGATGAAGATGTTCATCAACCTGCTGCTGGGCCTCATGATGGAAGGCTTCGCCGAGTCTCTCAACTTCGGGCGCCTGGGCGGCCTGGACCTGGAGGCCATGCTGGAAGTGGTCTCCTCCGGCGCCATGAACGCCCCCATGTTCCAGGTGAAGGCGACGAACCTCAGGAACAAGACCTATCCGGCCGGCCTTTCCCCTGAAACACCTGGCCAAGGACGCCAAGTTCGTCCTGGATACGGCCTATGAGCTGGGCGCCCCGGTGCCCGCCGGCCAGATGCTGCTGCACCTCTACCGCCTGGGCGTGGCCCAGGGCTGGGGCGACGAGGACATCTCCGCCATCATGAAGGTCATGGAGCACCTGAGCGGGAAGTGATGAGGTTGGGGGGGTAAGCTAAGCAACGAGCAATGTAGTAGGGTGTGCATTTTGCGCACCCTACAATAACTTGTAAGAGCGGATTATTGCCCTTCTATCAGACGTTGGTAATCTTCTGGACTAAGGCCCAGATCACGGAGGATTTTTCGCAGCAGTGGCCTGACGATGACCTGGGAGCCATGGTCGGGAATGACCACAATTTTCCCTGAGGGATGTCGGAAGACATTGTGACTGCCTTCGCGTCCTGACCCATTGATAACCTGCCGCCTCAGTCACTTTTTTTAGCTCTTGGTAAGTGACCAGCCGCAGCCTGGTCAAGCCATCACCTCCACCTGCCAGGTTCCGACAAAAGCCGGGAGCGGTTCTTCCACCTCACCGGCACTAAGGTACGCCACAATGGCCTCCCGCATGTTAGCTTCAAGGGTTGGCAAATCGGGAGCCTGGGTATAACAGCCCGGCAGTTCCACCACTTCTCCCACCAGCCAGCCGCTTTCTGGATCCCGTTCGACCACTATGGTGAAAGATTTCTTCATGTTTCGGGTCCGCCTCTTTATGGAATGAAGTTTCATCTTCACAAGGACATTATCAGCAAAAATTCCGGAAAGCGCAACTTGAATAGTCCTCGGGAGGGCCTTGATTTCCTGACATGGCTTGGGGGGCCACTTGCAAAAAACCCCTAGCCCCTCCCCCCATAACCTCACCCATACTTCCCGGTAATATAATCCTCCGTCTGCGGGTTCCTCGGCCGGGTGAAGAGCTGGGCCGTGGCGCCGAATTCGATGAGTTCCCCCAGGTACATGAAGCCGGAGTCGTCGGAGGCCCGGGCCGCCTGCTGCATGTTGTGGGTGACGATGATGATGGTGTAGTTCTTTTTGAGCTCCTGCATCAACTCCTCGATCCTCAGGGTGGCCAGCGGGTCCAGGGCCGAGCAGGGCTCGTCCATCAGGAGGATCTCCGGCTCCACCGCCAAGAGGCGGGCGATGCAGAGGCGCTGCTGCTGCTCCTCGGTGAGGGAGAGCGCCGAGGCCTTCAGCTTGTCCTTCACTTCCTCCCACATCTGCACCGCCTCCAGGGAGCGTTCCAGGATGGCGTTCAGTTCGGCCTTGCCGGGCCGGCCGTGGAGGCGGGGCCCATAGACCACGTTGTCGTAGATGGACAGCGGGAAGGGGTTGGGGCGCTGGAAGACCATGCCCACCCGTTTGCGCAGTTGGGTGAGGTCGACGTCCGGGGCGAAGATGTCCTGCGCCGTCGATGATCACTTCGCCTTCGATCCGCACCCCGTCAATGAGGTCGTTCATGCGGTTCAAGGTGCGCAGCAGGGTGGATTTGCCGCAGCCCGAGGGGCCGATGAGGGCGGTGATGGTGCGGCGCTTGAAAGGCGGCATTGATGTCTTTTAGGGCGTGGAAGTCGCCGTAATAAAGATTGAGATGCCGGAGGGTGATGAGCCCTTCGAGGGGGCATTGGAGGGCGTTATCCGAAGCGGCCGGAGATATAGTCATCAGTGCGTTTATCTTTGGGGACGGTAAAGACCCGGTCGGTGTCGCCCACCTCGACGAGGTCGCCCATCAGGAGAAAGGCCACCCGGTCGGTGGCCCGGGCGATCTGCTTGGTGTTGTTGCTCACCAGGATGATAGTATAACTCTTTTTCAATTCAGACAAGGTCTGTTCGATCTTGGCGGTGGAAATGGGGTCCAGGCCGCTGGTGGGCTCATCCAGCAGGATGACTTCAGGCTCCATGGCCAGGGTGCGGGCCAGACACAAACGCTGCTGCTGGCCGCCGGAGAGCTTCAGGGCCGAATCCTGGAGCCGGTCCTTGACTTCCTCCCACAACTGGGCCGCCTTGAGGCTGGACTCCGCCAGGGCGGCGAGCTCTTCCCGGTCCCGCTGGCCCGCCAGCCGAGGGGCCAGGGTGAGGTTTTCGAAGATGGAGCGGGGCAGGGGCACCGGCTTGCTCAAGACCAGGCCGACCCGGCGGCGCAAGCCTCACCACGTCGCAGTCCGGGGCCAGGAGGTCTTCGTCGTCCAGCCAGGCGCTTCCCTCTACCCGGGCGCCGTCGATGAGGTCGCACATGCGGTTCAAGACCCGGAGAAAGGTGCTTTTGCCGCTTTTTGACGGCCCCATGAGGCCGAAGACCTCCCGGGGGCGGATCGTTAGGGACAGGTCATCGATGGCCCGAAAATCGCCGTAGTAGCAGGAGAGGTGTTCCACCCGGATTTTGGCTTGGGGTTCGTCGTTCATATCAAAAGCAAAGGTTGGCGATTTTTTTAGCTGCAGGCCTTAGCCTGCGTTATTTGAGGCACGGCACGCCATGCCCTAATAGGTTTTGGTTTTAGCTGAAAGCTGACTGCTGACAGCTTCCTCAAGAATACCTCTTCATCAGGCGCTGCATCAAGCTGTAAGCTATCAGGTTGATGGCCAAAATCGAGACCACCAGGACCGCGGCGGTGCCATAGGCGTTGGGCATGGAGAGGCCCTCCCGGGCCAGGATGTAAAAGTGCACCGCCATGGTGCGGCCGGAGTCGAACACCGACAGGGGCGTGCGCAGGGCGGCGCCGGCGGTGAACAAGAGCACCGCGGTCTCTCCCAGGGAGCGGCCGACGCTCAACATGATGCCGGTGGTGATCCCCGGCAGGGCGCTGGGCAGCACGATGCGGGTGATGGTCTGCCACTGGCTCATCCCCAGGGAGTAGCAGGCCTCCCGGTACTCTTCGGGCACCGCCTTGATGGCCTCCTCCGAGGTGCGGATGATGATGGGCAGCACCATGATGGCCAGGGTCAAGGCCCCGGAGAGCACGGACCAGCCAAGCCCAGTTTCATGACAAACAGGACAAAGCCGAATAGCCCCAGAATAATGGAGGGCACCCCGGCCAGGCATTCGGAACCGAAGCGGATGATGCGGGTGGTCCAACCTTCCCGGGTATATTCGGTCAGGTAGATGGCGGTACCCACCCCGAAGGGCGTGGCCAGCAGGATGGCCAAAAGCGTGATGTAGGCGGTGGCCACGATGGTGGAGAAGATGCCGCCGGCCCGGCCCATGTCCTGGGGTTCGTGCGACAGGAACCCTAAGGTCACCTGGGGCAGGCCCTTGATGGAGATGTCCACGATGATGAAGACCAGGATGAGCAGGGTAAAGCCGGTCATGGCCCAGAGCAGGGACTTCATCAGGGTTTGGACGGTGCGGGGATGAAGGCGCAGCAAGGCTTACCTCCGGCGGGTGACGAGGGTGGCGCTGAGGTTGAGGATCATGATGATCACGAACAGGACGATGCCGGTGGCGAAGAGGGCCTCCCGGTGGCGGCCGGCGGCGTAGCCCAACTCCAGGGCGATGTTGCTGGTCAGGGTGCGCACCGGGTCCAGGATGGAGGTGGGCAGTTGCAGGGCGTTGCCCGCCACCATGATCACCGCCATGGTCTCGCCCACGGCCCGGCCCATGCCCAGGATCACCGCGGTGATGATGCCCGAGGAGGCCGCGGGCAGCACCACCCGGCGCACCGTCTGCCACTGGGTGGCCCCCAGGGCGAGGGAGCCGTCCCGGTAGAGGTCGGGCACCGCGCTCAGGGCGTCGATGGAGATGCTGATGATGGTGGGCAGGATCATGATGCCCAGGATGATGGCCGCGGCCAGCAGCGACAGCCCGGGGCCCCCCAGGTAGTTGCGGATCAGCGGCACCAGCCAGACCACTCCCAAAAAGCCGTAAACCACCGAAGGGATGCCCGCCAGGAGTTCCAGGGTGGGTTTTAGGATAAGCTTCAGGCGCCGGGGGGAAAATTCCGCCAGGACGATGGCGCAGCTCAGTCCCAGGGGCACCCCGATGACCATGGCCCCGAGGGTTACCAGCAGGGAGGAGACGATCATGGCCAGGATGCCGAAGTGGCCCTTGGTGGGGGCCCAGTGGCTGGAGGCGAGGAAATTTTTCAGACCGGCAAAGTAAATGAGGGGCGCGCCCTCGATAAAAATAAAGATGGTGATGAGGGCCAGGGAGCTGATGGAGGAGAGGGCCAGGAGAAACAGCACCCGCTCGATGAATTTCCCCTGCTGCATTATTTAATCCCCACCAAGCCTTCTTTTTCCAGGATCTGCTGCCCCTGGGGGCTCAGGACGAAGTCGACGAAGGCCTTGCAGGAGCCGGCCACGGCCTCGCGGCTGACCAGGAGAAAGCGGCGGCGCAATTTATAGGTATGATTCTTAATATTCTCGGGGGTAGGCAGCACGCCTTCGATGGTCACCGCCTTGACCCGGTTGTCCACCAGTCCGGCGGAGATATAACCGATGGAATTGGGGTCGCCGGCGACGATCTCCCGCACCGACCCGTTGGAATCCTGCACCATGGCAGCCGGGCTCACCTCCGCCTGGCCCATCACCAGGTGCTCGAAGGCCTCCCGGGTGCCGGAGCCCTCCTCCCGGTTGATGGCGTCGATCTCCCGGGGCGGTAAGCCCAGCTCCCGCCAGTTGGTCAGTTCGCCGACGAAGATCTGGCGAATTTGCTCAACACTAAGATCGGTCAAGGGATTGGTGGGATGCACGATAACCGCGATGCCGTCATAGGCGATGGGGATCTCGATGAGCTGCTTCTCCGGTCCCAACAGTTCCCGGGAGGAGGCCCCCAGGTTGGCGGCGCCCTGGGTGGCGGCCTGGATGCCGGCGCTGGAGCCGCCGCCCTGGACGTCGACGCGAATCTCCGGGTGCTGGTGCATAAAGATTTCGGAGAGTTTCTCGGCGAAAGGTTGCACCGAGGTGGAACCGGCGAGACACACCGCATGGGCGGCACTGCCGCCGGAGCCGGACTTGCAGCCTAAGCCCCCGGCCAGGATTAGCAGGCCCAGGAGGCAGACTACCATAGATTGCCGCAGACTGGCTGGCCGCGCCTCGGCAGGCTCCCGGAATTGTTTCAAGTTATCTCAATCCTCCGTTGGGCCCCAAACTCGGAAAGGCTCAAGCCGGCTGCGTCAAATTCTTGGACGGGATTGGCCAGGGCCTTGAAGTCGAGGTGTTTTTTGAAACCCAACCACGGAGAAATTCTGGCATTATCCTAAATATTATTTCACAATGAGAGGGAAGCTTCAACCTTAAAGAACCGCGGCCGGTAAAGTCTGGGATTTGCGGCTAAGTGGCACAGGCGAGGGCGCCTGGCCAACACTTAAATGCATAATTTCCCAGATCTCCGAATGGAAAAAAATTTGGCCAAGTTAACAACCTTTCGGCAGCACCGCCAATTTCTGGAATGGGCGCGGAGCCTGGTGCGCCTGCCGGAGCCGGGTGAAGACCCGCTGGCTTACCTGGTCCCGAGGCCCGCTGGCAGGAGCTGCTGGGCCGGGCGCCCGATCCCGCGGCCTGGCTCATGGCCCTGTCCCAGGCCACCGGGGTCTATTTCTTTCCTTCCCGGGAATGGCCGCCCCGGTTCCTGCGGTTCCTGCGGCTGCTGAAGATCAGGAGGCTCCTGGAGGCCGGCGCCGGCCGGGGCTACCTGACGGCGGCGCTGGCGCCGCTGTGCGCCGCGGCTGGTATTGACTTCCGGGCGGTGGATAAAGGCGAGGGGGAATTTCAATCAGGGTTGCCCGCAGACCCCCGGGTCCAGCGGGGTGATGTTTTTGAGGCCAGCCGGGATTTCCGGCCCGAAGTGGTGCTCTATGCCTGGCCGCCGCCGGGGCAGTCCCTGGCCGGGATTTGCCAAGCCGATTTTCTGCATTATCTTATTGTGGTGGGGGAGGCTGGCGGCGGGGCCACCGGGGACCCGGAGGATTGGCGAACTCTTGCACATCGGCTGTCATCGGCTTTGAGCCGCTACGGCCGGGGCCGCACCGGTCCGGAGCAGCACCGGGTGACGGTCTTTTACGGCGGTGGGACAACATAAGGTTGGGCAGGCCGGCCACCTGATAGGGTGCGGTCTCACGCACCAAGTAGCTGCACCTCTTTCAAAGAAATTAATGGTGCGTAGGATGCACCCAACCGGCACAGGCGGGACGCCTGGGTTCACCAAATAATGGTTAAGTGGCGCAGGCCGCTGCCAGCGACAGACACAGCCTGGAAGCCGTGCCGCGCTTGAACCGCTGATGGCGGCTTGGACCGGTTAAAAATATCTCGCCAAGGGAAACGACCATGAGAAAACCTCTCCTCGACAGCTTTTTCAAGCCGGATTCGGTGGCCGTGATCGGGGCCAGCGAAAAGGCGGGCAGCATCGGCTCTATCCTGGTCCAAAATCTGATCCAGGCCGGTTTCCCCGGGGCCATTTATCCCATCAACCCGAAATATCCCGAGATTCACGGCCTGCCCGCGTTTCCGGTGGTCACCGCGGTGCCCGACCCCGTGGAACTGGCGATCGTTGCCGTCCGCATTAAAGATGTACCGGCAGTGATCAAGGAGTGCGGCCAGGCGGGGATCAAGGGGGCTATCATCGTCTCCGCCGGCGGTCGGGAAAGCGGTCCGGAAGGCAAGGAGATTGAAGGCGCCATCGCGGCGGCGGCCATCGAGGCGGGGGTGCGGTACCTCGGGCCCAATACCATGGGGCTGATCGTCCCCGGGGCGCACCTGAACGCCAGTCTCTCGCCTTACGCCCCCCCGCCGGGAAACCTGGCCTTCATCTCCCAGAGCGGCGCTCTGTGCCGTTCCATTTTGGGTTGGTCCGCTCAAAAGAACATCGGCTTCAGCCATTTCGTCAGCGTCGGCTCCTTGACGGACCTGGACTTCGGTGACCTCATCGATTACCTGGGCAACGATGAGAAGGTCCGGTCCATCATCCTCTACATGGAGAGCCTGAACCAGCATCGCAAGTTCATGAGCGCGGCCCGCTCCGTCTCCCGGGTCAAGCCCATCATCGTCATTAAGGCCGGCCGCAGCCAGGCTGGGGCCCGGGCCGCGGCGTCCCACACCGGGGCCCTGGTCGGGGAGGACGCCGCCTATAATGCCGCCTTCCGCCGGGCCGGCATCATTAGAGTGGATACCGTGGGCCAGCTGTTCGATTGCGCCGAGGCCCTGGGCAAGCTGAAGCTGCCCACCGGCGGGGCCCTGGCGATCATCACCAACGCCGGGGGGCCGGGCGTCATGGCGGTGGACGCCCTGGGCCGCTGGCAGATGGAGCCTGGAGTCCTGGAAGCCGAAACCATGGCGCAATTAGATGAGGCCCTGCCGCCCCATTGGAGCCGGGGTAACCCGGTGGACATCCAGGGGGACGCCACGCCGGAGCGCTACCTCCAGGCGGTGCGCCTGGCCATGAAGGCTCCGGAAATCTCCGGGCTGGTGATCATTCTGTCGCCCCAGGCCCTCACCGACCCCACCGGGGTGGCCCGGGCCCTGGCTCCGGTGGTGCAGGGGCAGGCCCGTCCGGTGTTCGCCGTGTGGATGGGGGGTGAAGAAGTGGCCGCAGGGGTGAAGATCCTCAACGATGCCGGTATCCCCACTTTTGAGACTCCGGAACAGGCGGTGGATTCCTTCATGGAAATGTACTTCTACTCCCGGCACCTGCGCTTGCTGCAAGAAACCCCGCCCCAGGAGTCTCAGGCGTTGAAGGTCAATTACCGCATGGCCCGGACCTTTATCGACCAATGCCTGGAACGTCAGGCGACCATCCTCACGGAGCTCGAATCCAAGGCCATCCTGTCGGCCTACGGCATTCCCGTTAATCACACCGTGGCCGCCTCTTCCGCCCCGGATGCGGCTGCCGTGGCCCGGGATCTCGGGTTCCCGGTGGTCATGAAAATTAACTCCCCGGACATCACCCACAAAGCCGAAGCAGGGGGCGTTCGCTTGCATCTCCACAGCGAATCCGAGGTCCTGGCTGCGTTCCATGAAATGATAGAAGATGTTCGGGCCCGCCGACCCGAGGCCCGTATCCTGGGGGTCACCGTCCAGGAGCAGGAGAAGAAGCCCGACTGCGAACTCCTCATCGGCAGCAAGCAGGACCCGGATTTCGGCCCCCTGATTCTCTTCGGCGCCGGGGGTTCCTTCACCGAGGTCCTCCAGGATGTCATGGTGGACCTGCCTCCCCTGAACTTGTTGTTGGCCCGGAGGCTCATCGAAAAGACCAAGGTCTCCAAGGTTCTCCAGGGCTACCGGGACATACCCCCAGCGAGCCTGGTTTTGCTAAGCGTAATCCTGGTGCGGGTCTCCCAACTGGTGACGGATTTCCCGGAAATCGTCGAACTGGACATTAACCCGCTCTCGGTCATCAGCGGCCGTTTCGTGGGGTTGGACGCCCGTATAGTGGTGCAGCCCAGCACGGTAAAGGCTCCCCGCCACCTGATTATTGCTCCGTACCCCAACCAATATGAGCGCGACTGGATGATGCGGGACGGCACCCCGGTGCTGCTGCGCCCCATAAAACCGGAAGATGAGCCGCTGGTATCCAACTTCCTTGGCAGGTGTTCGGAAGAAACCATCTATTTTCGCTATTTCAGGCTCATCAAGAAGTGGACCCACGAAATGCTCATCCGCTTCACCCAGAACGACTACGACCGGGAGATGGGCCTGATGGCCATCGGTCAGCCGCCGGGTCCGGAAATTATGCTGGGGGTGAGCCGTCTGGTGATGGAGGCCAACCGGGAGACCGCCGAGTTCGCCGTCATTATAGCGGACCCCTGGCAGGGGAAAGGCCTGGGTCCCAAACTGTTGGAGGAGGTCATCGCCATCGCCCGGGAACGTGGGGTAAAGCTCCTGTGGGGCGAGGTCATGGCCACCAACCAGCCCATGTTGGACATGGTGAAGCGCCTGGGCTTCAGCCTGACCCGGCAGATCGAGTCCCAGACCTTCCGGGTGGAGATGGAGTTGCAGAAGTGAGCGGTTGTGTGAGTACGCCCTACGCAGCATCAATCACGCCGGGAATCAGGCTCCAAACGGACCCCTGAGGAGGAATGGGGATGGCCGAACACACCCCTGTCATCGTGGAAGAGGAATGCATTGCCTGCGGCAGTTGCGAAGAGGTCTGCCCGGAGGTCTTCAAGCTTAATGAGAGCCTGGGGTTTGCCCAGGTGATCAACCCCGGCGGGGCCCCGGAAGATAAGATCCAGGAGGCCATCGATATCTGCCCGGTGACCTGCATCCATTGGGCCGACGAAATGTAGCCGCCGGGGATCGCCCTGATTAACAGGAGCCGGAAGCTCCGGCGACATAAGGAGAGGAAAGCACCATGAAAAAGATCAATCTTTATGAATCCGGCAAATTTGCTGAAAGGGCATGGGAAACTGCTGGTGCACGACTCGCCCTATTTCAAAATCCTTAACTTCAATTTCAAGGCCGGCCAGGAACTGCCGGTACATGCCCACGACATCGAGGGCCAGGTGAGCCTGACGGTCCTGGAAGGGGAGGGGGAGTTTCTCGGCAAAGACGGCGCCACGGTACCCGCCAAGAAAGGGGATGTGCTTATCTCCGAGATCGCTGAACCGCACGGACTCAGGGCTAAGACCGACTTGCGGCTGCTGGTCACCATTGCGCCGCCTATTTGATAATTGACGCATATTTCCCATATTATTCGCAATGGTCCATGGGACCAGGAAGGGGTTTGACGTGGCGACCAGAATACCGGTAATCGATACGGACGAATGCATTGCCTGCGGCAATTGCGAACAGGTCTGCCCCGAGGTCTTCCGTCTCAACGAAGCCCTGGGGCACTCCGAAGTGATCAACCCCGGCGGGGCCCCGGAAGAGAAGATCCAGGAGGCCATGGATCAGTGCCCGGTGCAGTGTATTCACTGGCAGGATGAATGAAGCGGGGAGGCTGCTGAGATGTGGCCCCAGTCCTTCCCTGGGTTGATGCCATTTGTCGGTAATTATGGTAGAAATAGGAAGCAGAAATTAACCGGAGTTGAGTGAACATGACGGAAACGCGACATCTATTCGGCACCGACGGGGTTCGGGGGGTGGCCAACGTCTATCCCATGACCGCCGAGGTGGCCTTGCAGTTGGGACGAGCCCTGGCCTATGTCATCAAATACGGCCCCGGGCGCCATCACATCGTGGTGGGCAAAGACACTCGCCTTTCGGGCTATCTCCTGGAGTACGCCATTACCGCCGGTATCTGTTCCATGGGGGTGGACGTGCTGCTCCTGGGGCCGCTGCCCACTCCGGGTATCGCCTTTATCACCTCATCCATGCGGGCTGACGCCGGGGTGGTCATTTCGGCCTCTCACAATCCCTATCAAGACAACGGCATCAAATTTTTTTCCGGGGACGGCTTTAAGCTGCCCGATGAGATTGAAGCCCACATTGAGAACATGATGACCGATCAGGAGATGGAGGAGGCCCGACCCACCGCCACCGACATCGGCCAGGCCTTCCGCATCGACGACGCCCGGGGCCGCTACATTTCTTACCTCAAGAGCACCTTCCCCAAGGACCTTGAACTGGACGGCCTCAAGATCGTCCTCGACTGCGCCCACGGGGCCACCTACCGGGTGGCGCCGGAGGTCCTCGGCGAGCTGGGGGCGGAACTCATCCCCATCGGGGTGCGGCCCAACGGCAAAAACATCAACCGGATGTGCGGCGCCACCTATCCTCAGCCCATGATCTCCCTGGTGAAGCGCCACCGGGCCGACCTGGGGATCGCCTTCGACGGCGATGGCGACCGCTGCATCATGGTGGACCACACCGGTCGGGTGGTGGACGGCGACCATATCCTGGGGATCTGCGCCCTGGACATGCTGCGCCGGAAAAAACTGCCCAAGAAGACGGTGGTGGGCACGGTGATGAGCAACCTGGGACTGGAAGTGGCTTTGCGGGGGGTGGGTCTGAAACTGGTGCGGGCCCCCGTGGGTGACCGTTACGTCTTGGAAGAGATGAAGCGAGGGGGTTTCATCCTGGGCGGCGAGCAGTCCGGCCACCTGGTCTTTCTGGATCATTCCACCACCGGGGACGGCATTCTCACGGCCCTGCGGCTGTTGGCGGTGATGGTTCGGGAGAATAAACCCCTGGCCGAACTGGCCCGTTTTATGGAGGACTATCCCCAGGTGCTGGTCAACCTGATGGTCAAAGAGAAGAAGGATTTGCAGAGCCTGCCCCAGGCCCGGCAGGCGATGCGCCAAGCGGAACAGCGCCTGGGCTCCCAGGGCCGCCTGCTGGTGCGCTACTCCGGCACCGAGCCGAAACTGCGCATCATGGCCGAAGGTGAGGATCAGCAAAAGATCGAACAGGTGGCTCAGGATTTGGCCCAAACCCTGGACGCCCTGTTGAACTGAGGAGAGACGGCTTATGCTGGTGGTGATGGATGTGGGCAACACCAATACGGTTATCGGCGTTTACCAGAACGACCAACTCCTGAGCGACTGGCGCATCCGCACCGAGAAGGAAGCCACCATCGACGAGCTGGGCATCCTGCTGCGCAATCTCTTTCAGGCCCAAGGTCTGGCGTTGGAGCCCGGCACCGAGCTCATCATCTCCTCGGTGGTGCCCCCCATGAACAACACCCTGGACGGCTTCGCCCAACGCTACCTGAAGGTGCGGCCCCTGTGGGTGGGGCCGGGCATCAAGACTGGTATGCCCATCTACTACGACAACCCCCGGGAAGTGGGGGCGGACCGCATCGTCAATGCCGTAGCCGCCTTTGAGCAGGTGCACGGCGCCGTGGTGATCGTGGATTTCGGCACCGCCACCACCTTCGACGTGGTCTCCCATCAGGGAGAGTATCAGGGCGGGGTCATCGCCCCGGGAGTGATGATCTCCTGCGAGGCCCTGTTCCTCAAGGCCTCCAAGCTGCCCCGGGTGGAGATCTTTGCCAAACCCAAGAGTGTCATCGCCAAGGACACCATCAGCAGCATGAACGCCGGCATTATTTACGGCTACGCCGGGCTGGTGGATGGCATCGTCGGCCGCATTAAGGAGGCTCTGGGCAACCACAAGCCGCGAGTCATCGCCACCGGTGGCCTGGCCTGCCTCATCGCCTCGGAGACCAAGAGCATCGACGCGGTGGATGACTACCTCACCCTGAAGGGCCTAAAAATCATCTACGAGCGGAACCGCCCCCGCCGGGAGGAACGCGGTAAATAGCGATCAGCGATCAGCTAAAATGCAGGTTCGGTGAATCTGAAATGTAATGGCGACCCGCCGGGTCGTCCCTGAATTGCCTTTAATTCTCTGAAGGAGAACACTATGGTGCGATGGTTTAGCGTTTTGATTTTGGCTGTCTGCTTAACCCTGGGGGGCGGGGTTAAATTTGCCGGAGCCCAGGGAGCCCAGGATAAGGTGAAAGCCGCCAATGAGAGGGCCGCCCAGGATTACTTCAAATATGCCCTGATCCTGGCCGAAGAAGGCCGTAATGAGGACGCGGCCAAGGCCTTCCGGCAGGCCCTCGGGATCAAGCCCGACTGGGCCGAGGCCCACAGCCTCCTGGGCAGTATTCTAACCCAGACCGGCGACCTCCATGGGGCCGAACAGGAACTGCGCAAGGCGGTGCAGGTGAAGCCCGATTATGCCGAGGGCTGGAATTATCTGGGAGAATTCCTCAAGGCTCACGGCAAGGAAAAGGAAGCCCAAGAGGCTTTTGCCAAGGCAAAGCAGTTTGCCCGCCCCAAATAGGCTGGGAGAGATATCTGAAAAGATTCAGTTGGTTGAAAAGTAGTATTGTCATTCTGAGCGAAGCGAAGAATCTAGATTCTCCTTCACTCCGCTTCACTCCGTTCAGAATGACAAGCTCAACAATAAGTATTTTCGGATGAAATATGACTGAGGGTTGAGAGGCGGGCCGGTCCCCACTCGTGGCTTGTATAGCAGGGCAAGGTCAGTTCAAAAATCATCAATTCAAGAATACCACCAACCGGTTCTTCCGATCGGCAGTGCGGTAATAAATCAAGCTCTCCGCCAGGCGCTGCAAGCTGTTGAGATGCGGGGCGTCAAGCGGGGCGGCTATGGGCCCGGGATTGGCCGGGGGTTTCCCCGAGGATTTTGGCGGGATGGCGTCGTCTTCGAACATCAGGCGCAACCTGGGCCCCTTCTCCGCCAGTTCCACGGCAATGGAGCCCGGTTCGCCGGGCTGATAGGCATGGTTTACCAGATGCCGGAAGATCTCCGCGGCCGCCGACTCCAGGGAAACACGCTTACCGGCGGGCAAGCCCCGGTCCTGGCCCATTTCCGGATGTAATCCAGCAGCAGCCCCAGGTTTTCCAGCCGGTTAGTCAGGGTCAGACGGGAGTTGTCCATCAACGGGGAAGTCCCTTCGAATCATCCTTAGAGTTGGCGCAAAATCCTGGAGGGATGCTGCCCCCTCCCACCACGGTAGAAAATCTATTTTATAACTTACTTCGTCCAGGGTTAAATTAACTTTAAGGAAAATCTCGGGATCAAACCAGAAAAATGCCGCATCCTTGCCGGCCGTCCATTCCCTATCTCCCGTCAACCATCACTTCTTTGACCCGAAGCCCACTGTCCTCTGCTCCGCGTGAGACTCCATAAAGCGGTCCCGTTCGCTGAAGATGCAGCCGCAGTATTGCTGTTTATATAGCCCCAGCTTCTTGGCCTTGTCCCTGCCTTCGGCCCAGCCCAGGCGAAAGTCCTCGTAATAAAAGGGCACCCCCACCTCCCGGACCACCAGTTGGCCCAATTCCTTGATCAATTCGTGGTTCTGGAACTTGCTGTACAGGAGGGTGGAGGTGAAGGCGTCGAACTTGCCGCCCCGGGCCACCCGGGCCGTGGCGCTCAGGCGGCGATAATAGCAGAACCGGCAGCGGTCCGCCTCCCGGAAGGCGACGTCCCGCAGGAACTCTTCCAGGGGGTAGCTGCGGTCCCAGATTACCGGCAGGCCGACCTTGGCGGCATAAGTCTCCAGGGTGGCGGCCCGCCGGAGATACTCCTGGTAGGGATGGATATTGGGGTTGGAGAAAAAGCCGCGCACCTGGTGGCCCGAGGCTACAGGACTTCCAGCGGATAGACGGTGCAAGGGGCGCAACAGATGTGCAGCAAAATCTTCATTAGCGTCAGATGCGGTACCCCATTACCCGTTTGACCGTTTGCCCCAGTTCGCCGATGGTGGCCTCATGGTCACCCCGGCCTGGGTGAGGGCGGCGATTTTGTCGGCGGCCTTGCCGCTGCCTCCGGAGATGATGGCCCCGGCGTGGCCCATGCGTTTGCCCGGCGGGGCGGTCTGGCCGGCGATGAAGCCCACCACCGGCTTGGAGACGTGCCGGGAGATGAAGGCCGCGGCCTCCTCTTCGGCGGCGCCGCCGATCTCGCCGATGAGCACGATCCCCTCGGTCTGGGGGTCGGCCTGGAACAATTGTAGCATATCGATGAAATTGGTGCCAATAATCGGGTCGCCGCCGATGCCCACGCAGGTGCTTTGCCCGATGCCCAGCAGGGTCATCTGGTGCACCGCTTCATAGGTCAGGGTGCCGCTGCGGGAGACCAGGCCCATGGGCCCGGGCTTGTGGATGTGGCCCGGCATGATGCCCACCTTGGCCTGGCCCGGGGAGATGATGCCCGGGCAGTTGGGGCCGATGAGGCGGCAGTCGCTGTCCTTGAGGACTGCCATGACCTTGACCATGTCCAGGGTGGGGATGCCTTCGGTGATGCACACCGCCAGCTTGACGCCGGCGGCCGCGGCCTCGAGGATGGCGTCCGCGGCAAAGGCCGGGGGCACGAAGATCAGGGAGGTGTTGGCCCCCGTCTCTTTGACGGCCTGGGCCACGGTGTTGAACACCGGGATGGCCTCCACCTTTTGCCCGCCCTTGCCCGGGGTCACCCCGGCCACCACCTTGGTGCCGTACTGGGCGCAGGCCAGGGCATGGAAGGAGCCTTCCTTGCCGGTAATCCCCTGCACCACCACGCGTGTGTCGTTATTTACCAGAACGCTCATATGACAACCTTTCTAAAGTAAAATATCTGTAGCCGCAGGCTTTAACCTGCGCTTGCACTGTCAAGATCGTTTACCAGCTTCTCCCTCCCCGTCGAGGGAGAGGGCTCGGGCGTGGGGGTCAATTTTCTCACCCCACCAGCGCCGCCACCTTCTTCGCCGCGTCCTGCATGTCGGCGGCCACGGTGAACTTGAGGCCGGAGGTCTTCAAGATCTCCCGGCCCTGCTCCACGTTGGTCCCTTCCAGGCGGACGATGATGGGCACCTTGACCTGCACCGTCTTCACCGCCTCCACCACGCCGCTGGCCAGGACGTCGCAGCGCAGGATGCCGCCGAAGATATTGATGAGCACGCCCTTGACGTTGGGGTCCCCCAGGATGATGCGGAAGCCGTTGGTGACCATCTCGGCGGAGGCGCCGCCGCCCACGTCCAGGAAGTTGGCGGGTTCGGCCCCGGCCGCCTTGATCAGGTCCATGGTGGCCATGGCCAGGCCGGCGCCGTTCACCATGGCCCCGACGTTGCCGCTCAGGCGGATGTAGTTGAGGTGGTGCTTCCGGGCCTCAAACTCCAGAGGGTCCATCTCGGAGGGGTCTTCCAGGGCGGCCAGGTCGTGGTGGCGGAACATGGCGTTGTCGTCGAAGTTGAGCTTGGCGTCCAGGGCCAGCATCTTGCCGTCCTTGGTGACCACCAGGGGGTTGATCTCCGCCAGGGAGCAGTCCAGGGCGATGAACATCCGGTAGAGGTTCTCGATGAAGCTCACCGCCGGACGCAGCAGTTTGGGGTCGAGACCCACCCCGAAGGCCAGGTTGCGGGCCTGGTAGCCCATGCAGCCGGTGATGGGATTGATCGCCTCTTTGATAATCAGCTCCGGGGTGCGGGCCGCCACCTCTTCGATCTCCATGCCGCCGGCGGCGCTCATCATGATCACCGGCCGGCCCAGGCTGCGGTCCGGGACGATCCCCAGGTAGAGCTCCCGGGCGATGTCCTGGGCCTGCTCCACCAGGACCTGGTTGACCACCTTGCCCTCGGGGCCGGTCTGGTGGGTGATCAGGGTCATGCCCAGGATCTGGTCCGCCAGCCGCTCCACCTCTTCGGGGGTGGCGGCAATCTTGATGCCGCCGCCCTTGCCGCGGCCGCCGGCGTGGATCTGGGCCTTGACCACAAAGGGGCCTTCCCCCAGTTCCTCGGCCACCTGGCGGGCCTCCCGATTGGTGTCGGCCACCGCGCCTTCGGGCACCGGCACATTAAATTTCCTGAGCAGTTCTTTGGCCTGATACTCGTGAATCTTCATAGGGAATTCCTTCCAGAAGGGAATATTGGCAAAGATTAAACCAGGGAAGGAGCAAAGCAAAGGAAAATCGAGAACCTCAAGAAAATCAGAAAAATTATGACAAAAATGATCCGGGGTTTATGACGACTCTGAGTCAAAGATTAGAGTTCTACGGATTTGAACTAAGCCGCGGTTTATGTGCTGAAGCTGATTCATGGCCTGGGGCGGCCAGGCCGCTCAAGGAAGAGACTTAGGGGGATTTCTTAATTTCTTACAATAATATATAAAAATTATACTCATTGATGTTTATATCATATTATGTTAACAACATCAATGGGGAAATTTTAGGTAGTTCAGGAAAGGCCACTTCCAAGCAATCTGCTGAAGTAAGGGGAGGGGTTCAACTTGGCGGCGCCGTGACGCCGCCGGGAGGATGACATGAAGAAGCAAGTCGTTGTAGGGCTTTTTTTGTCGTTGGTTGCGGTCTTCTGCCTGACCGGGCCATCGGAGGCCGTCAAATTCAGGTATGAAAACCTGGGCAACCTGGGGAGTAGTGAAGCCTATACTGGGTTTTGGACGAAGGAGGCCGGTATCAACGACGCCGGCCAGGTGGTCGGCTCCTCCTTTACTGCCGGCGGGGCCAAACATGCCTTTATCAAGTCCCCGGGACAGTCGATGCAGGAACTGCCCCTCTTCACCGGCACTACCGAGAACCGTGCCACTTGCATCAACCTTTCCGGGCTCATTGGCGGCTGGTATGATAATGGCAACAACCATGCCTGCAAGTGGCAGTTACTTCCCGGGCCGATTTATCAGGTGATCGATCTGGGTGGGAGCAGTGTTTATGGCCTTAACGACGCCGGCTTTTGCGTCGGCTATGTTAACAGCACAACAAATTATGCCTGCGTAGTGCCCCCCGGCGGTTCTCCCCAGGACCTGGGCAAGTTGCCGGGCCATGTCAGCAGCTATGCCAATGGGATTAATAATGCCAATACCATAGTCGGAACTTCCAATGACAGCAGCAACATCCCCACCGCCTGTTTCTGGTCGCCTTCGGGAGCGTCATGGACGGCGGCGGCGCCCCTGTTTGGGGTCGCCAACAGTACGGCCTTGTCTATCAACAGCCAGGGCCAGGCCGTGGGTTATGTAATATCCAATAATAATGCCTATGCCGTTTTACAGTCCCCCGGACAGCCGCTGCAGTATTTGGGCTCCTTTGTGTCGCCTCAAGGCAGTGGCCAGGCATATGACATTAATGATTCCGGTTGGGTCGTGGGCTGGTCGTCCGGCTACGCTGGCCTTAGAGCCTTTTTATGGACCTCCAACGGCGGCATGCAGGACTTGAATAAGCTGGTGGTGAATCTGCCCCCGGGGGTTATCCTTATGTACGCCATGGCCATCAATAAAGGGGGCGAGATCGCCGGATACATGATAACGAGTGGCAGCGAAATAAACGGCGTCTTTAAGCTCACACCCATCCTCGAACCGCCTTTGTCCCTACTGTTGTTCGATTAGTTCAGGAGGCGAGGAAATCAAACGAGGTAGTTAACCAGGGAATAAAACCGAAAGGGGCATGGCACGCCATGCCCCTACGTTTGTTTTTGGCGGGGAGCCGTCGGGCCGTTAGGTTTTAAGCCCCAGCTGCAGACCCTGGATCTCCTGGCAGCGGCCCTGGGGGTCGATCTTCAGGAGCACCCCCTGGAGCTGGATATTTTGGGTGGCCACCTTGAAGGGCTGGGGCAGCTGGCTCCAGAAGCGCTCCAGGATGATCTCCCGCTTCATGCCGATGACCGAATCCAGCGGGCCGGTCATGCCGGCGTCCGAGATGTAGCCGGTGCCGCCGGGCAGGACCCGGCCGTCGGCGGTCTGGACGTGGGTGTGGGTGCCCAGCACGGCGCTGACCCGGCCATCCAGGAACCAGCCCAGGGCCTGCTTTTCGCTGGTGGCCTCGGCGTGCATATCCACCAGGATGATCTTGACTTCCTTGGGCAGGTCCTTCAGGATATGGTCCACGGTGCGGAAGGGGCAGTCCAGGGGGTCCATGAAGACCCGCCCTTCCAGGTTGATGACGGCCACCCGCTCCCCGGCCGCGGTCTCCACGATGGCATAGCCCCGCCCCGGGGACTCCGGGGGATAATTGGCTGGGCGCAGCAGGCGGTCGGTGTCCTCCAGGTAGGGCTTGATCTCTTTATGCTTCCAGATGTGGTTGCCGCTGGTGAGGAGGTCGATGCCCTGGCCCAGGAGAAAGTCGGCCACCTGGGGGGTGATGCCGATGCCGCCGGAGGCGTTTTCGCCGTTGGCCACCACCAGGTCAATGAAATAGCGGTCCACCAGCCGGGGCAGCAGCTCTTCCACGGCCCGCCGCCCCGGGGCGCCGCAAATGTCGCCGATAAACAGGATGTTCATACCCGGGGCCGCCTCACCGGGCGTACTCCACCGACCGGGTCTCCCGGATGACGGTGACCTTGATCTGGCCAGGGTAAGTGAGGTCCTGCTCGATCTTTTTGGCTACCTCCCGGCTTAGGAGGACCGCTTCCTCGTCGTTGACCTTTTCCGATTCCACGATGAGCCGGATTTCCCGGCCCGCCTGGATGGCGTAGGACTTGCTGATGCCGCCGAAGGAGAGGGCCACCTTCTCCAGGTCTTCCAGGCGCTTGACGTAGGTTTCCAGCATCTCCCGGCGGGCCCCGGGACGGGCCCCGGACAGGGTGTCCGCCGCCTGGACCAGGACGGCCACGATGCTCTCCGGGGGGATGTCTTCGTGGTGGGCGGCGATGACGTGCACCACCTTGGGGGATTCGCCGTAGCGCTTGGCCAGGTCGGCGCCGATGAGGGCGTGCACCCCTTCCGATTCCTGATCCACCGCCTTGCCGATGTCATGCAGCAGCCCGGCCCGCTTGGCGTGCTTGACGTTGAGGCCCAGCTCCGCGGCCATGATGCCGCACAGGTAGCAGACTTCCACCGAGTGCTGCAGGACGTTCTGGGCGTAGCTGGTGCGGAACTTCAACTTGCCCAGCAGCTTGATAAGCTCCGGATGGATGCCATGCACCCCGGCGTCGAAGGCGGCTTCCTCCCCGGCTTCCCGGATGTTGACCTCCAACTCCGTGGTGACCTTTTCCACGATCTCTTCGATGCGCCCGGGATGGATGCGGCCATCGGAGATGAGGCGCTCCAGGCTGCGGCGGGCCACTTCCCGGCGCACCGGGTTGAAGGCGCTGAGGATCACGGCCTCAGGGGTGTCGTCAATGATGATGTCCACCCCGGTGGCCGCCTCCAGGGCCCGGATGTTGCGGCCTTCCCGGCCGATGATGCGCCCCTTCATCTCTTCGTTGGGCAGGGCCACCACCGACACCGTCTGCTCCGCCACGTAATCGGAGGCGTAGCGCTTGATGGCCAGGGAGATGATCTCTTTGGCCTTGCGGTCGGCGTGCTCCTTAGCCTCGGTTTCGATGCGTTTCACCATGCGGGCGGAGTCGGCCCTGATCTCCCGCTCCATGGCGCGCAACAGGAATTCCTTGGCCTCGGTGGCGCTCATGCCGGCCAGCTGTTCCAGGCGGGCGTTTTGCTCCACCAGCAACTGCTTGTATTCATCCGATTGGGTCTTAAGCTCTTCTTCCCGTTGGGCCACCTGCTTGTATTTCTTCATGAGATCCGTGTCCCGTTCGTCCAACAGATCTCCCTTTTTCTCCAGATGTTCTTCTCTCTGGACGAGGCGGCGCTCCAACTGGTTGAGTTCCTGGCGCCGTTCGTGGGTCTCCTTTTCGAAGTCCATCTTCATCTGCAGGAGCTGGTCTTTGGCCAGCCAGCTTGGACTCTTTCTTGATGGCGTCGGCTTCTTTGCGGGCTTCATCCAGGATCTTCTTGCCCAAGGCCTCCAGGGATTCCTGGTGGGTGTCCATGATGTATTTGCGATAGAAAAAACCGGCGGCGAAGCCGGCGGCTATGGCCAGACCTTCCATCAAAAAATGCGTCAATATATCCATGTGATTCCCTTGTGCTTATATCTTAACTGGGCGGCGTGGCCTGCCATGGGGTCAGGGCGCCCGGACACAGGTGTTGCGATGCTGGGAGACGACGCCGGGCGGACATGTGGGTGGGGAGCGGCTTTGGGGGCCGCCGGGAAAGGCGATCGGGCGGAAACTAGCGGACGGCGGGGCTGATCCGGGTGGATCAGCTTTAAAAATAAAAGTTACAGAGTCTTAACCTGGCTTGACCCAGAGCTTCTCGGTATCCTTGTCACTTTCCCCCATAGCCAATTATCTGTTCCCGGGGCTGCCCGGGAGTAAAACTACCTTAATGGTTTTCCGCCTTGGTCAATATTACTGACCGGTGCGTTAATCTTAAATCCGCCCGGAATAAGGTACTATGGTCTCCCGTTCCACCTCACCCCATGCCGATTCCCTCCTGGCCGGACAGGCTCCCGGGTATTGTCAACCGGGCCGCTCCCCTCAAGGACCGGGAGGAAAATAGGAATCGTGGGTCTCCAGCATCTGAATCAGTACTTTCGACCGTGCTCGATGTCGGCTTGGAGTTGCTGGTATTCCTCCTTGATCTCCAGGCATTCGTATGCCAGGTTAAGTGCGGCCAGAATCGCCAAGTCGGCCAAGGGGCTGGCGGGAAAGGCCCGCTGCAGGTCCCGGAGCTGCTCGTCCACCTTGCGCGCTACGGTTTGCAGGCTGTCCGGAGAATGCTCCCCTTCAAGGTGAAGGTGCGGCCCAAAATCTCCACCAAGACCGGCTTTGGCTCCTGACCCGGTTTTATGCCGATTCTCCTGTATCGATGATTTTTAGGCGATTAAGGATCTTATCGATCCTTTGGCGAATCACTTCCCGCTCCTGGGTAAGCTTCTCCAGGGCGGCTTCGGCCTCCTTGAGAGCTTGGTCCTTTTCAGCCAGGGTTTGCTCCAATGCAGCATTGGCCTCCTTTAGCCTGGCGGTCTGGCCGAGCACCATCTCCAACTTTTGTTCCAATACGGTAAAGAGATCGGTAACCACCAATACCCCCATTATTTACTTTTGATTGTGCCCTTGCGTCGGGGAATATGTCAAGCATTTTTACAGCTTTAGTCGGCCCCAGGGCCTCCCGCAGGCGAGGCGCCAGATAGGTATAGCGCTTCACCGGCCGGTCGTTGTGAATGGCCATGCCCAGGGCCCGCTTGCTCCCCAGGAGCACCACCAGCCGGCGGCCCCGGGTGAGGGCGGTGTACAGCAGATTGCGCTGCAGCAGCATAAAGTGGTGGGTGGAGAGGACGATGAGCACCCCGGGAAATTCGCTGCCCTGGGCCTTGTGCACCGTCACGGCGTAGGCCAGGGTGATTTCGTCCTTCTCCCCCGGGTCGTAGGTGACCACCCGGCCGTCAAAATCCACCTGGAGCTGGCCGGTGGCGGGGATATAAGCCGCACACCTGGCCGATGTCGCCGTTGAACACCTCCTTGTAATAATTGTTCCGCAGCTGCATCACCTTATCGAGGCGGCGGAAGGCCCGGCCCCCCCATTGCCAGGGGCGGGACTCCGGGTTGAGGCGCTGCTGCAGTTCGTGGTTCAGGTTCTGGATGCCCACCGGACCCCGGTGCATGGGGGTGATCACCTGCAGGTCCCGCATGGGGTCCAGGCCGTAATGCCGGGGAATCTCCCGGCCCACCAGGTCCAGCAGGCGCCGTTTCAAATCTTCCGGTTCATCCGCTTCGATGAAGACGAAATCGCCCCGGCCCAGCTTGCTGGGCAGGACCGGGAACTCCCCCTGGTTGATGCGGTGGGCGTTGACCACGATGAGGCTTTCCCGGGCCTGGCGGTAAATCTGGGTGAGGCGCATCACCCGCAAGACCCCGGAGTCCATCAGGTCCTTGAGGACGTTGCCGGGCCCCACCGCCGGGAGCTGGTGGGCGTCGCCCACCAGGATGAGGCGGGCGTTGGCGGGGATGGCCCGCAGCAGGTGGTACATCAGGTAGATGTCCACCATGGAGGTCTCATCCACCACCACCACCTCGGCCTTGAGGGGCTCGGCGGGACCGCGCTTAAAGCCGCCGGTCTGGGGGGAAAACTCCAGGGCCCGGTGGATGGTGGTGGCCGCGGCCCCGGTGGTTTCGCTCAGGCGCTTGGCGGCCCGGCCCGTGGGGGCCATGAGCAGCACCCGGGCCCCCAGGCCCTGGTACAGGTCCAGGATGCAGCTGATGATGGTGGTCTTGCCGGTGCCGGGGCCGCCGGTGATGACCAGGACCTTCTCTTTGAGGGCCGCGGCCACGGCCTGGGCCTGCTCCTCGGAGAGCTCCAGCCGTTGCCGGGCCTGGACCTGGGAGAGCAGATCCTCCAGGTGCAGGGGTGGAGCGGCCCCGGGGGTGGTGGCCAGGCGCCCCAGGGTCTGGGCCACCCCGGTTTCCGCCACCCAGGCGGCCCGCTTGTAGACCCCGCGGCCCATGGTCCAGCTCCGGCAGGGTGACCCGCCCTTCCCGGGCCTGGAATTCCAGGGCCTTGGCCAGGGGCTTGCGCTCCACCTGGAGCAATTCCTGGGTGCGGTCCAACAATTCGTCTTCGGGAACGTAGACGTGGCCGTCGCTGGCCAAGGTGTCCAGGACGTGGAGCAGGCCCGCGGCCAATCTGGCCGGGGCCAGGGGGTCCAGGTTGAGGCGGCCGGCCAGACGGTCGGCGGTCAAAAAGCCCAGCCCCTGGATGTCCAGGGCCAGTTGATAAGGGTTGGTGGTGACCACCTCCAGGGCCTGGGCGCCGTAGCGTCTGGTAAATCTTGCCGGCGTGGGCCAGGCCCACCCCCAGGCCCTGCAAGGCCACCACCACGTCCCGCATCTCCTTGCGGCCCTGCCAGTCCCGGCGGATCTGCTCGATGCGCTTGGGGCCGATGCCCGAGACCTCTTTGAGGCGCTCCGGCTGGTCGTCGATGACCGTTCAGGGTCTCGCCGCCGAAATGGGCCACCAGGCGCTCGGCCAACTCCGGGCCGATGCCCTTGATCAGCCCCGAGGCCAGGTACTTTTCGATGCCGGCCACCGTGGCCGGCAGCACCGAGTACCACCAGACCACCTTGAACTGCTCGCCCCACTTGGGGTGCATCTCGTAGGTGCCCTTGAGGTGGAGCTGTTCGCCCTCCTGGACCCCGGCCAAAGGCCCCACCACGGTGACGGGGTGGCGGGCGCCCTTGACCTTGAGGCGCACCACGGCGTAATGGTTTTCGGGGTTGGCGAAGGTGAGGCGCTCCACGGCGCCTTCCAGGGTTTCGAGGGCTTGGGCGGCGATTTCCGCCGGGATGGGGGGTCTGGGTTCGGCCATGGGCTGGGAGATTAAGAATTAAACCCGGGCGGGGTCGGGCCAATCGGACGAATTTTACTGTTTGTCCTAAAATCTGGCGGTGGGCGCAGCTTCAAGCTCGTGGTGCGTCGCCATTTTAAACCTCGGTCCGCCGGCTCCGCCAGGATCTTCTGGCTGATGCCCCGGCCCAGGGCGATGCGGCCGCCGTTGACGCCGACGATGATGAGGCCGCGGTTATTTTGCAGGACTTCCACTTCCTGGCCCAGGTTGAGGCCCAGGGCCAGCAGCCGGGCCCGCAGCATGCGGCCGCCCCGGTGGCCGGTGATGCGCACCTTTTGGCCGGGCAGGGCCACGGCCAGAGAAAGGTCCGCAGATTCCGGCTCTTCGGCCAAAGCAGCCTTATGAAACCTTTTAAACACCTTGGTTACCCCAATCCTTCCGCCGGCAAGCGGCGCAGTAGCCATACACCTGCAACTGGTGGCCTTTGATCTGATAATGGTATTTCCGGGCCAACTGTTCCTCCAGAAATTGCAGGGTCGGCTCCTCGAATTCCTGAATCTCCCCGCAGCCCAGGCAGCGAAGATGATTATGGTGGTCGTGGCCGTAAATATGTTCGTAGTGCCAGTGGCCGTCGCTGAAATCCACTTCCCGGATGAGGCCGCAATCGATGAACAGCGGCAGAGCCCGGTAGATGGAGGCCTTGGAAACCTTGGAGCCCTTGCCCTTGAGCTGCAGATAGAGCCCGTCCACATCGAAGTGGCCGTGCACCTCGAAGATTTCCCGGAGAATCTCCTCACGCTCCGGCGTGCGCCGCAGTCCCCGCTGGCGAATATAATCCTGAAAGATCTGAAGTTCGGAGGTCACAGTCTGCAAACGTGATGTAATTGAGAATTAATCTCGATAATAACCTATTTGGGGCAAAAGTCAAGGAAAGTTTAGAGCAGGTCGCCCCCGGGGGCGGCCAGGTCCGGGAGCTTCGGGCAGGGCCAGGGGCCCGAAAAAACAAACGGCGCCGGGTGGCGCCGTTTCCAGGAGATTATTCCGTTAAGCTTAGAGGTGTCGGCTCACATAGACAAGACAAAAGCCCGAGGGCGACACCGGTGGCGATGTGCAGGAAAAAGCGGGACTGGTCGGTGAGCAGGTTCTGCCAGCCCCAGCGCCCCTGGATTGTTTCATCCCCCGGCAATCCCCCGGCTGGTGGACGATTTTCTCGGGCAGAGCGTCGAGCGGCCTCCGAAGGCCGGCGGGCGATCTGGCAGACTTCGCCCATCAGGGCCGCCGGGGTTTCCTGGTAGAGCAGCAGGCAGTTATCCACCACCTCGGGGTCGTAGAGGATGCCCTTTTCTGGGAGATTTCCTCCAGGGCCTTTTCAATGCCCAGGGCCGGGCGGTACGGCCGGTGGGAGCACATGGCCTCCACCACGTCCGCCACCCCCAGGATCTTGGCTTCCAGCAGGATATCCTGGCTCTCGAGGCCGTGCGGATAGCCGGAGCCGTTCATTCTTTCGTGATGCTGCATGATGATCTGGGTAATATGGCCTGGAATCTCCAGCGGCTTCAGGATATTGTAGGCCACCTGGGGATGGGTTTTGATAATGGCGAATTCCAGGTCCGTCAACTTTCCCGGTTTGGAAAGGATCTCATTGGGTACGGCGATTTTGCCCAGATCATGGAGACTGCCGGCCACGTGGAGTTCCTCGATGCAGCTCCGGGGAGGCCCATCCGTTGGGCAATGGCAACGGCAATGTGGGTGGCCCGCTGTTGATGGTCGACCGTGTAAGGATCCCTGGCCCCGATGGTGGACTCCATAACCTGAATGATGGCCTCCATGCTGACTCCTTTAACTTTCCTAAGCCACCACTGCCGCTGGATAATCCCAGGGAGAGGTCATTTAATTTGGTTATGAAGGAAATTATAATCAATTTGGCTTCTGACAATAAGGATTTCCCTGATTTCCACCATCGCAATCCCCGAATTTTTCCGGCCTGGTGAACTTGAAACGAGCGACTGGGGCAGATTTTAACCGACCGTGACTTTTTCGGTCCCGAGCTTCCTTTGGTTTAATAATTGGGGTATTTTTAGGCAGAGGTTGCCGTTTTTTCCTGTCACCGTGGGCCCCACAAAGGTCTAGGCTTTTTAAATCACTGAAATTCTTGCTTCGATCAGAATGGCTTTTCAGGTGCAGTAAGGTCTTAAATATTTTCGGTAGGAGTCGCAGAATTGTCGGAGAAAACTCCGCCGCCGTCAGGCCCTTTGCCGCCGGGCCGCCAGCCGGAGTCGGAGAACCTGGCCGGCCGGTTGGGCCATCGCTTCAAGGACCCCTGCTGGCTGGATCAGGCCCTGCGGCACAGTTCCTTTGCCCATGAAAACCCGGGAGCCGGCCCCAGCAACGAGCAGATGGAGTTTTTGGGGGACGCGGTCCTGGCCCTGACGGTGAGCAATTTGTTGCTGCAGCATTTCCCCAGAGTTCCGAAGGGGAGCTGTCCCGGGGCCGGGCCGCCCTGGTGAACGCCCGGCGCCTGGCGGCCCTGGCCCGGGAGCTGGACCTGGGAGCCTATCTCCTCCTGGGCCGGGGCGAGGAGCAGCAGGCCGGGCGGGAGAAGCCCTCGCTTCTGGCCGACGCCCTGGAGGCGGTGATGGCCGCGGTCTTTCTCGACGGCGGCCTCAAGGCCGCGGACCGCTTGACCCGGCGCTGGTTTACGCCCCTGCTGGCTGGGCTGGCCGAGTCGCCCTGGCAGGACTTCAAAACCAGGTTGCAGGAACTGACCCAGGCCCGCTTCAAGGGTTCGCCCACTTACGCTTTGCTGTCCGAAAGCGGCCCCAGCCATGCCCGGCTATTTGTGGTGGAGGTGCGTCTGGGCGAGCGCCCCCTGGCCCAGGGCCAGGGCCGCACCAAGAAGCAGGCCGAACAGCTGGCGGCCCGAGAGGCCCTGGAGACGCTGGCGGACTTAACCGCAGAGGAGGATAGGGGAGGGGAATAGAAGGCAGGTAGAACCGGCGTCTCCCCACTAAAGGCGCGTTACGTGATTCACATCATATCGCTAATTAGTTGGGATTTTTGAGAAGTTTCAGGTGTGGCAAGAGACGTGGAATCTTTTTAACCAGAGATATAACCTCTGGTCGCCAAATCTGGAGAAAATGGACTTTCCGCCGCAATTTGTGCTATTTTGTTATCTGCGCGAAGAATTAGCTTTGAGAAGAGGACCATTTGGGAGATTTTATTCGGGCAAAGAGGGCGGTTCAAAACCCTCGTCTGATGCAGAAAAAGCTATGGATGCGGCATAATATCGGGTAAATTCAAGCAGGGCTTTACGTGCATGCAACAGAGAATCAAAGCAATTGGCACTTTCCTGACAGCGGGAGGTCGCTATGAGAAAGCCCGGAAGCAAAACCACAGGCGGATTAACCTGTCTCCTTTTCCTCACCGTGGTTCTGATGGTAATCCAGTTCACCCCAGCCCGGGCCGGGGTCAAGTGGACCATCAACGGTCCCGAAGGCGGGCCGGTGAATTGCTTTGTCTCCTCGGATGTCACGGGCACCGTGATCTATGCCGGCTGCGACGGCGGCGTCTGGAAGAGCGTTGACGCCGGCGAACACTGGCAGTTCCTCGCCAACGCTCCCACCCGGGTCACCAAGCTGGCCATTAACCCCATCGACACCTCGGTTGTTTATGCAGGCAATATCGAGCGGATATACAAGAGTGCGGATGGCGGCCAAACCTGGAGTGCGGTGCTCTCCCGGAGCGGCACGCTCACCGGTCTGGCCGTGGACCCGCACGTGCCGCAAAACGTCTTCGTCTCCTATGAAGCCATAGTTAACGGCAGCGGTCCGCTCTACCGGAGTACCGATGCCGGCGCCACCTGGACTGCGGTGACGCCGGTGCGCCTCGGGCAGCCAACTAATCCCATCATTTCCATCGGCCAACTGGTGCTCGATCCCTTCATTCCCTCCACCGTCTATGTCGGTCCAAGCTTCTGTAGGAGCACGGATTCCGGTGACACTTTCACAGATCTTTCAGCGTATCCCAGCCCTTGGTTCATTTACGCTCCTTCCGACGAACAGAATGTTCTCTATGGCACGCCGCCGATTTTTAAGAGTGTTGGTGATTTCTGCCTCAACCACAGTATTTGGAGATCGAATAACGCCGGAGATGGCTGGATCGACTTCGGTCCTGACAATTTAGGCTGCCACGAGTCTTTCGTCGGCTGCATGGTCTCCCATCAAGGCATCGGCTATGCCGTGCTGATCGGCACCCTGGGTGATGGGGTCATTAAAGGCTATTTTCCTTATGGCAATTGGGACCGGGTAAACAATGGCCTGGGCAACGGTCTGCATTGGCTGAATATCAAGGACCTGACTCTTCACGTCCCGGTTGGCGCCTTTGCCGCCCTGGACAGCGGGGTCTACCGGACCGATGTGCTGGAACCGGGCGCCGACTGGCACGCCAAGAACCTGGGCCTGAGCAACGCCGTGGTTTCCAGCCTGGCGCTGGCCAAAGACCCGCAACACACCGTTTATGCCGGGACCAGCGGCGGCGGCATCTTCAAGAGCGCCGATAACGGCCAGAGCTGGCAGCCTATTAACCAGGGTATTACCCAATTAATTCCTTACAGTTATCAGTATGTGAATAAAGTGGCGGCGCTGGCGGTGGAGTGGCCCAAATTTTTTTAAGGTCTATGCCGCCACCAATAATGGCCTGTATCGGAGCATCGACGCCGGCATGACCTGGATTCCCACTGCCATAACTTTATCAACCAGTGCCGTGGTCATAGATCCACAAAATCCCAGCATTGTTTATGCCCTGACAAATTATTCGGGACTTTGGGTGAGCCCGGACGCCGGCCAGACCTGGCCGTCTCAACTCGCTCCCCTTCCTTCCGCGGCCTCAATCATAGCCATCGGTCCCACTGCCTTTCCCATGTATGCCGGGACATCTGGCGTGTATAAGCTGACCTCGGCGACCGGTCAATGGCAGCCGGCAGGTCTGGATGGTATCAATGTTTTTTCCCTGGCCGTAGACCCCAAGACCCCGACTACTCTTTATGCCGGCACTACCAGCGGCCTCTACCAGAGCCCGGACGGGGGCGCCACCTGGTCCGCTTCTCCCATCGGCTTCTCCGGCCGCTTGGTCAATAGCGTCAGCATTGATCCCGTTTCCTCCGCCGTCTATGTCGGCCTGGCAAACGGCCTGGCCAGCGACGATGGGGGGAAAACCTGGTATCAAACGAGTGGCGGCGCCTGGCAGAGCACTAACGGCGGCCAGACATGGACCGACCTACGGACACCGAAAGATCGCTCGGTCAACGCCCTGGCCCTGGATCCGGCCAACTCTCTCCTCTACTGCGGCCTGCAAGGGTTGGGCGTGGCGGTTGGCGATGCGCGTGCCAGTGCCAATGGGATAACTTCGTTGTTTTCCTTACTTTTGGGAGATTAATCGGAAAAAGTCAAAGTCGTGCCACGAAGAGGCCAGTGCTGAAAGGCCGCGGTCCCACCCTGGGGAGACCAGACTCGTTAAACTATCCATGTTTAAGAATTGTTTTCCGGGTAACCAGACAGGCAGGGGGCCGAAAGGCGCCGCGACGATCTTGACAACCCCGCCATAAGCGCCAGTAGGTTAACAAGAGAAATGTTGCTTTTCTTCCAACGTTTGATCCCTGAACAACTGGGACAAGCCCGGTTCGGAACCGACCATCTCCAATAAGTGCAACTCATCGAACAGTAATTTTTTCAAAAACCTTGAGCCATGCTGTCTTTCTCGGCGCACTGCCAGGTAACAAAGGAACTTCTTAGTTAAGGCTGCCTTGAAGCAAAGTATCTGCTATCAATCAACCCTTATAAAACCCATCAAGGTGGTTTGATCTGGATATCATAGCTGTATTTAAGATCCTGGTGACATTTAAGGTTTTAGTTCCAAGTGTCAGGTCTAATCTTATCTCGGTTTTATGATTGACCGTAAAATCTTGGTCATCACCGATTAGTTGATTTTCTTCATGATTTTCCCGCCAAATGTCCCGCCCGCGCTGGCCCCTTATCTCCTCTCTGGATAACCTGAATCAATCCGGAAACGTCCGGAAATTTCTGCTTTGGAGCGGCTTATGGCGAAACTTTATTCCGCTGCAACCAGCCCTCCCGCCCGAGAGATACGACCTGTGGCCCTTTAGCTGAGTTTAACTTTATCGGGCGGGCGTGCCCCCGCCCCGCTGCGCGGCCGCAGGCGCCATTACTGGCCACTATTCCTTGTTCCGCTACGGACGCGCCGCGACCACGAAATAGGCTGCAAATAAAAAGACTTGATACCTTAACTTCTCCGGTCCGCAGCGGCACCGAGGCGTAACCATTTGCGCAAAGAATTTGGCTCCCTGAAACGGCGAGGAGGTCAACCGTCCCATCCTCACCAAAAAACCATCTTTAAATTCACAGATAAATGCGTTTGGGCTGGGGGGAATGAGTTATTTTGCAGGCGCAGGGCGCGTTTTACGCACCGATAAAGACTCCCTAGATAGAATAATTTTGGGCAAATTGTCAACCAAAGGGGCGGTTCTCGAACCGCCCCTTTGGTTCAGATGGATTTGCTGTCCTTACTTGTTGGCCTTTGACAGGGCGATGTGGTAGGTTTCCACTTCCGTCAGCGCCGTAAAGACCTCCTTGATCCGGTCTTCGCTGGCTTCCTGGGCCGACTGGCCGTAAAAGATCACTGCCGCCTGCTCATGCTCCTGCGCTGCGGCGAAGTTGGCCTTGGGGTCCTTCAGGCAGGCCTTGACATCGGGCTTGATCTCCGGCTTGGGCACCTTGAGGAGCTTGCAGATGAGAGAGGCGTGCTCCGCCTCGGTGCGCCACAAGGCCTTGAACATGGCCTTGGAAAAGGGGTCCGGGGCGCAGTCGGAGGCGCACATGTAGAAGGCGGCGTTCTTGACCTCCAGTTCCAGGGCCTTTTCCAGGTTCGCCAGCGAGCGGAGGCTGAGATTGGGCACGGTGTTGCGGTCCACGTAAGCCTCGGCCGGCTCCAGGTATTTCTGGGGGGCCCCGCAAAAGGGGCAGAAGCTGGGCGGCTCGCTGCCCAGATAGGGATCGCCGCAGATGCGGCAGCGAAATAACCTAAATTCCATTAAAGACTCCTCTTGAATTTCGCTTATGGCGACTCTCTGGGTCGTTCGGACCACCAAGCTAGTCGATTTTCTGGAAAAACTTCTTCAGCGCCTTACAAACCGGGCATTGGTCGGGCGGCTCGCCTTCCACGGTATGGCCGCAGACGCTGCAGACGAAAATGTCCACCAACTCCTTCTTTTCCAGGTTGGCCAGGGCCTTCTGGAAGAGCTGGGCGTGGGTCTTTTCCACTTCATTGGCAAACTCGAAGCTCCGCAGGGCCTCCCGGTGGCCTTCCGCCTGGGCCGCGGCGATCATCCCGGGGTACATCTCCCGGAACTCGGCGGTCTCCCCGGCAATGGCCTCTTTGAGGTTAGCCGCGGTGGCGCCGATGGCCTTCAGGGCCTTGAGATGGTTGTGGGCATGGACCGTTTCCGCCGCGGCCGCGGCCCGGAAGAGCCGGGCCACCTGGGGGTAGCCTTCCTGGTCGGCCTTGTCGGCAAAGGCGAGATAGCGCCGGTTGGCCTGGGATTCGCCGGCAAAGGCCTCTTTAAGATTCTGGATGCTCTTTTCCACCTTCATACCTCCGCATTATTTTTGTGGGGATGCCTCTAATTTCATGGGTACGCCGCAACAGACCAGGACGCCGCCGCCGGCCTCCAAGACCTTCACCTGGTTGCCGCAAATATTACAACGATATACCTGTCCCACTTCCACAGACATTAGCGCTCCTTTCCGGTTTCCGGCTCTTGACACCGGGGACAAAGCCCCCAGAGGGTAAGGGATTGGTATTCTACCCGGAAGCCCTGCAGCTCTTCCGGAGTAAAGGACGGAAACGCCTCCGGTTGCCGGGGTAAATCGGCGATGCTATGGCACCGGCGGCAGACCAGGTGTATATGCCGGCCCGTCTCGCCGTCGTAGCGGGCCACCTCGTGCAGCGGGTTCACCTTGGTGACTAGGCCCTTTTGGCAGAGGACCTCCAAGGTCTTGTAGACCGTGTTGAAGGAGATGGCGGGCAACTGCCGCCGCACCTCCTGGTAAATCTTCTCGGCGCTGGGGTGGTCCTGGCGCTGCTCGAGACTGGCCAGCACCGCCAGACGCTGAGGCGTTACGGCGATGCGGTGGGCCCGCAATTTTTGCACGAGGTTTTCCATAAGCTAATTACCAGTTAATAATTGTTACTGAATTGTCAAGGGCCATTCCCGGCAAATCAATCATGGGCAGGCACTTTTCTCCGTGGATTAGAAGAAAAACAGCTGTTGAAAGGGCTTATAGGTAGCGAAAAGGATAATGGCGGGGCAATGACCGACCCGGCGCAGCCGCTGTACTCGGCGGTTATCCGGGTTAACCGCCGGTATCCAGGTCAGGAAACCGACGGCTTTCCCGGAATCCCGGATCCTTTAACGGTTCTACGGTAGCGGCCTAGGCTAGCCGCGTGTTTGGGTCAGCTTCATGATATAGCGGAGCCTTAAATTCCTCTTGTCGGTTTCTATCGCTGGATAAGGTCAAAAGAGCCATGCCTACCCAGCCAATGACAAAACCAGCGACCAGGCCGCCAAAGAAGATTACTATCGTCATTTTAATGCCCTCCCGAATGATAAAGGTACGCGGGTGGTGCTGACCTCCGGCGCTACTAGGAACCCTGACGCCATTTTTTGATAAAATAATCCTCCCTTCGAAAATGACCATGGACAGAAATACCTATTTTGAGCGTAGGTAAAAATACCTATACTGTCAATAAGTTAGTTATTGGAAGAAGGAGAAAATTCAAAGGATGAGTTAGCCAATGCCCTAATCAAAAATGTGCATGGCCGGGAAAGTATGGCGAATGAGGCCGATTGATTCGCTGAAGCAAATAAGATGACGAATAAAACTTGCTATAACGTGAGCTGTGCCAGGTTGCTTTTATTGATAATAAAAATGCAGAACCTTCGCCAACCAGCCAAGATTCTGCATTTCCGAAGCAAAAAGCTTCTGATTAATAATAATAATTCAGGCCGGCCATGAAAAAGTTAACGTTAAAAGCTGGGTTTTCCTTGTAAATGCCGGCGTTGGACGAATGGCGGAAGCGGTAGGCCACCGAAGCGGCCAGTTGGGGGGTGAGGGCGATGTCGAGGCCGCCTCCCACCTGAGGAGTGAAGTTGAAGGCATGGGGGATGGCCGGACTGTCGAAGCTCTCGGTGATCATCCCGGCGCCCCCCTCAAGATGGGCCAGAACCCCGGGAAAAAGCAGGACGCTCGCCTTGAACATGGGGGTGAAGCCCAGTTCGAAGCCGGTCTGTTCCGCATCGGCCACACTGATAATGCCTTCGACCAGAAATGAGAGGCCGACCGGGCCCCACTGCTGGCCGGGCCGCACCAGAAAGATGCCCCAATGGGGCAGCAACGAGAACAGGCGGACGCTGGCGCCGTGGGTATTCTTCCCATAGGCGAAATTGAGGCCTGCCTCCTGGTTGAATTTGCCCAAGTCGAATTCCGCGCCCCCGGCCATGACCGGTAGACCCAGGACCAAGGCCATAATTACGGCCAGCAAACCTTTACCGCAAACTCGCCGCACCATGTTCTCCCCCTTTTGATGCAGGCTTGGTTGTAACTTGGCCCAGGATAACACCGGGGCTCGTCGTTGTCAAAAACAAAAAGCCCCGGGGACGATGGCGGCGGGGTGAGGCATCGGGCTCGCCCCGGCCATTACCGCTGCCAGAAGCGATCTTCCCGGAACCGGGCTGCGGGACCTAACTCCGCTTCAATCATGAGGAGGCGGTTATACTTGGCGATGCGCTCCGAGCGGGAAGCCGAGCCGGTCTTGATCTGCCCGGTGTTCATGGCCACCGCCAGGTCGGCGATGAAGGTGTCTTCCGTCTCCCCGGAGCGGTGCGAGATGACGGCCCGATAGCCGTGCCGCAGGGCCAGGTTGATGGTCTCCAGGGTCTCGGTGACCGTGCCGATCTGGTTCAGCTTGATGAGAATGGCGTTGGCCGCGGCCAATTGGATGCCCTTCTGCAAATATTGCACGTTGGTGACGAAGATATCGTCACCCACCAGTTGCAGCTTGGACCCCAACTCCTTGGTGAGGTGCACCCAGCCGTCCCAGTCACCCTCCGCCAGGCCGTCCTCGATGGAGACGATGGGATAACGGGCAGCCAGGTCCCGGTAGTAATCGGTCATGGCTCTGGCGTCCCGGCGGGAGCCGTCGCCCTTTTTGAAGACATATTCGCCGGTCTCTTTATCGAAGAACTCTGAGGCCGCCGGGTCCAGGGAAATGACTACGTCCTTCCCGGGCTTATAGCCGGCCTGCTCGATGGCGGCCACCATGAGGTCCAGGGCGGCGTCGTGGGAGGGCAGGTCCGGGGCGAAGCCGCCTTCGTCGCCCACTCCGGTGGACAGCTTTTTGGCGCCTAGAACTTTTTTCAAAGTCTGGAAGACCTCGGCGGCTATCCGCAAGGCTTCGGCGAAGCTGGCCCCGCCCACCGGCATGATCATAAACTCCTGGATGTCCAGGTTGTTGCCGGCGTGGGCTCCGCCGTTGATGATGTTCAACATGGGCATGGGCAGCGTAGCCGCGCCGGTGCCCCCCAGGTAACGGTACAGGGGCAGGCCGGCCACCGCGGCCCCGGCCCGGGCCACCGCCATGGAGACCGCCAGGATGGCGTTGGCCCCCAAGCGGCTCTTGGTGGCCGTACCGTCCAACTCGCACATCAGCCGGTCGATGGCCACCTGGTTAAGCGGGTTCAGCCCTTTGAGCTTCGGGGCGATCACTTCGTGGATATTCTTCACCGCCTGCAGCACCCCTTTGCCCAGATAGCGCTGGCCGCCGTCACGCAACTCCAGGGCCTCGTTTTCCCCGGTGGAGGCGCCGGATGGCACCATGGCCTGGGCGCACAGGCCATTGTCCAGGGTCAGGCCGGCCATCACCGTGGGCTGGCCTCGGGAGTCCAGGATCTCCTGGGCGCGAATTTCTTGGATAGCGGGCATGCTTTCCTCCTCTCCTTAATATGAGTCTGGCTCAGTGGAGCCGTCCTGATGCGGTTGCTGGATAGGACTATATCCTACCAGACTGAGGAGGAAAGCTGCAATATTCTTGAGGGAAAAAAGGGGCGGCTTTAACATTCGACCAGGCTGGGGAGGCATTGTCGGCCAGGGGCACAAAAGGCCCAGGCCTCCTCCCTTTTCGGGAGGAAGCCTGGGGTGAGAGGATTTTCAGGTCAACAACCGGTACAATGGGTCGTTTCGCCCGGCTTTTTCTGCTGCTGCTGTGGCGCCGGCTGCGGCTTAGCCGCAGGCGCCGGTGCCGCCTGTGGCCTCGGCTGCGGCGCGGGTGCTACCCGCTGCGGCTGAGGTTGAGGTTGCGGCCGGGGTTGTTGCATCTGCGGCTGGGGCCGCGGTTGAGGCTGCGGTTGAGGCCGTGGGGCCTGCATCTGCGGCTGTGGCCTAGGCTGCTGTACCTGAGGCTGCGGCCTCGGTTGCGGTTGCGGCTGAGGCCGTTGCGGTTGCACCTGAGGCTGTGGCCTTGGTTGCGGTTGCGGCTGTGGCCGCTGCGGTTGCACCTGAGGCTGCGGCCGCTGAGGTTGAGACGGCGGCGTCACATGTTGTGGCTGTGGCTGCGGCCGCTGCGGTTGCACCTGAGGCTGTGGCCGCGCCGGTTGAGACGGTGGCGTCACATGTTGCGGCTGCGGTCGTTGCGGCTGCACCTGAGGTTGAGAAGGCCGCGTGGGCTGCGCCGGTTGGGACACGGCTCCGGGTTTGACGCCCGGCTGCACTGCGCCGGGATGTGGAGCTACCCCAGGTTGAACTTGACCGGGCTTGGCCCCGGGCTGAACCTGCCCCGGCTTGGTCGGAGCGCCGGGCTGTACTTCGCCGGGTTTCGCCCCAGGTTGCACCTGACCGGGCTTAGCTCCGGGCTGGACCTGTCCGGGCCTGCCGGTTACACCGGGCTGCACCTGGCCGGGTTTGGCGCCGGGTTGAGCCACGCCGGGTTGCACACCGGGACGGACCGGACCACTCGTCGCCCCCGGTATCTGTCCAGGCTTAGCGCCGGGTTGCACGCTCGGTTGGACCTGGCCGGCCAGCGGGGGTTTTACCGGATGAATCTGCTGTTGCGGCGGCAGCTTCTGGACCTGTTGCTGCTGCTGGGGGGTCAACTTCATGGTGGCCTTGGACGGCAGACCAGCACCCGGGATTCCCCCTTTCACCGGCTGGGCCGCCAGGGGCGGGGCCTTGGGAATCTGCGCCGTCAGCGGCGGCACATTTTTCGGGGCATGGATGATGTTGGGCTTGCCCAGGTTCGCCCGGGCCGTATTGACATTAGTCAGCCGCTGGGCCGGCGGCAACCGTTGGCCCTGTATCAGGGCCGGCGGGGTGATCTGTCTCAGACCGGCGTTGCGGGTCAACACCGCCTGTGGCGGCATCACGTTGTGGATCCTGTGGAAGTTGTTGGAGTTATTGATGATGGTATTGTTGATCACCGTCCGGTTGATGCGGGTTACCCGGGAGATGTAATTCACCGGAGGCCCATAGCTATAGGCGCCGCCGAAACCCCCGCCGAAATAAGACTGCGGGTAATAACTCGGCGTATAGTAGTTGGGGACGAAAACCGTCTGGGGGAAGAAAGTCGGCACATAAGACGGGGGCGCCAGACAGCCGCAGCCGCCATAGGAATAAGCGGGCGTGTAAGGCTGCCCAAAACCCAACAGGAAGCTGGCTGCCCGGGCAAAGACCCATAACGGCGAGCTCAGCGCATCCCCCACCGGAGCCCCGGGGTAATACCCCGGCGATGCGTAAGACTGCGTTGGCACGTAGTCGGGGGGCGGGACTGGGGCCCAACCTACGTAAGAGGTATCCACCGGGGCGTCCTCGGGACTGGTGCGCCATTCCACGGTGGAGGGATACCAGGTGCGGCCCGGAGTCCAAACCCAGCCGTAGCCTTCAGTGGGCATCCAATTGCCGTAATGGTAGGTGGCCCAGCCCCAGGGCTCCTGGGACTCGAATACGTAGCCGTCATTGGTGGGCACCCAGCGGCCGTCGGTATAGGGCCGCCAATCCTCGTTCACATTGCTGGGACGCCAAACCGGGCCGTAGTTTTCGTAGTCTACCCACTGGCCGTATTGGCCCAGATCGTCATAGAACATGGCCACATCTTCCGAGGAGGCCATGGCCGGCCGGGTGAAACCGCCACCCAGCACGAGAGCCAACCCCAGGGCCAGAACGACTACGAACCCTAGCGGTCGTTGCTTTCCTTTCATGTTCTTGCTCCTTAAAGTTTTTTGGGGGGTCTGACAGCATCGAGCGGCCGGTTCACTCCACCGCAAGTTTTCTCATATCAATGATGCCTCCCCGGGCCACCTGACAACGATTCATTGCAACTTTGATGCCTTTTTCCCAGGCCCGGGGTCTCAGCACCGGATATCGGCCATCTACTACATTAGATAAGCATCAAATCTAATATATTAAGCGAATATTTAAAAATATTTTAACCCCGTAGGCGTTGATTGGTGAGTAGCGCCCGGGCCCCTTTGTGGGTCTCTTACTTAAAAAAATATGTCTAATTGAAAATTCTTCCCAAAATTTCCGAAGAAATAATCTCAAAATGATAATTCGGCCTCAATCGGCGGTCGCAATAGCCGGCGGCAGCAGATCCTCTGCCAAGACCAGGTCACCCCCGGCGATCAAGAGGATTTTGCCCCAGGTCCCTTCCTGCCGGGAAATTTTCTGCCAGTTTTCCGGGCTGAGGCCCTCGGCGATGGTGGTGAGCAGCAGGGCTTCTTCCAGCTTCTGGCTGCCCTTGAGCAGGAGGAATTGCCGGTGGTTGGTGAAGGCCCAAATAAAGCAGCCATTGCTAAGGAGAAAGTTGTATTCGCCGGGGTATTGCCGAATCAGGCCGATCAGGGCTTCCTTGAGAATCTGCAGGAAAGAGATCTGGAGACGGCGGTCGGAGGCATCGGCAAAATAATCCCGCAAAAATTCAAAGGTGCGAGCCGAATCGCTGCCCGCCTCCAAGGTAGGGAGGTGGCGGCTCTGGTAAGGCTCGATGCCCCCGGCCTCGCCGTTATGGGCGAAGATCCAGGATTGCCCCCAGAAGTCCAGGGCGAAGGGGTGGGCGTGGCACTCGTCTATTTTGCCGCTGGACTTGTAGCGGATGTGGGCCAGGATAATGGGGCTGGCCACCACCCGAGCCAGACGCTGGAAGGAGCCGTGCAACTGGCCGTCCTGAAAGACCCGATCTCCGGATTTCTCCACGACCGGGTGGTTCTGGCGGAAGAAGCCGATGCCCCAGCCGTGCATGTTCCGCCGCCCCCGGGCCGCGAACAGGGGCAGAGAGGTGGCGGCGCAATGGCTATGGGCGGCGCATAGGGCAAAGAGGTCACACATTTTACAGGTGCCCCTGATAGAGGAGATCCGCCCCGGAGATGATGAGGATCTGGCCCCGGTTCCGGTCCGGATTGGGATAGACCCACCAGTTGTCCGGGTCCCGGGTGAGGCCCCCCGAGACCGTAGTCAGCACCAGGGATTCTCCCCGGGCCTCCGGGGGGTGGTAGATGAGCACCTGGGCGCTGTTGAGGAAGGCAAAGAGCACCGATTCGTTGGCCAGGAAGAAGATGTATTCCCCAGGATAGTCGGTGATGAGTTTCTTGCAGGTCACCGCCAGGGCCTGGTAAAGGCTCAGGTCGGGCCAGTCTTGCAACTGGGCCTCCATGCCGTCCCGGATGAACTCGAAGACCCGGGCGGCCAATAGCTCCTCCGGAATGATGGGCCTGGGGCTTTGGTACCCCGCGGCCTTCGGGAAGTCCCCGGTGAGGCTGAAGAGCCAGTGGTGGTCCAGGAAGTGGTCGCTCAGGGGCTGGGCCAGGGATTCCTTCTGGTGGCCGGCCTTGGGGCAGCGGATGTGGGAAATGATGATGCGGCTGTCCACCACCCGGGCCAGGCGCTGGAAACTGTCGTGCACCAGTTCCCCGGAATAGATGCCTTCGCAGGATTTTTCGATATGGACCTGGCCGTCGCGGAAAAAGCCGATGCCCCAACCGCTGATGTTGGCCCGGGATTTGTCGGCGAACACCGGCAGGTAGTCCTGGGCGGTGTAGTTCTGGCCGGCGGACATGGCAAAGAGTTCACACATGGGGGAGATCCTCCCAATCCTGTCCGTAGAGAATATTAATGGTTAATTTAACCTATTTAATTTGGCAAACATGAGACAATCGGCCCTCCGAGTGTTTCTCAGCCCCTGAAAATTGCGAGAATTTTACCGCTTTTGAACCGCTAAGAAGCGGAGGCGGATCACCGGCAACCCCCTTTATTTCCGGAAGAATCCTCCTGAGCAGCGCGGCTGTTGCGGAATAAAATCAATCCCTATCGCTTTTTTTGGTTAATCGAGGCGGCTGTGCCAGATCCTCTCCTAGTTACAGTGACAGGGGGAAAATTCCAGAACAGAAAATACAGTTGACTTTGATTCGGACAGTCATTCATTGGCCTTCGGCCCACCCGTAAATTATGAAAATGGTTCGGTGGGGCGGGCGTCCCCGCCCGCCGCCGGGCCGTGGCCCATAGCCTCAGGACTTCCAGCCGGGAAAGAAAAGGGAAATCGGCTGAAAACGACTAATACCAAGTTGAGACCTCTGCGAAAGTCCTTTTATCTGTCATTCTGAGGGAGTGAAGCGACCGAAGAATCTCGGTTTGGTAGCGCAGCCTTCCAGGCTGTGCCTATTCCAGCACAGGTTAGAAAACCTGTGCCACCAAAACCTGAGATCCTTCGCTTCGCTCAGGATGACAAAAAGGCTTTTCGCAGAGGTCTCAGGTTGCTTTCAAACAGCAATCCTTGGTAGCCGCAGGGTTTAGCCTGCGACTGCACAGGATGGAAAGCCTGTGCTACCGCCCTGGGCCACCGCTCAATCAGGATTAGGGTGGGCAGGGCCCACCCTAGATCAGGCCGATTGCAGCCGGGCGGCGAACTGCGGATAGGCCCGGGCCAGCTTCTCTTTCACCGGGCCGTAAAGTAAGCGGCGTTCCTCGGCGGTTAAAACCGGGGTTACGGGCGCCTGGGCGGGGGAGCGGAACTCGAAGCCGGTGAGCTGCCGCACTTCCGCCACCGTCACCCCGGGATGGAGGCTAAGCAGCCGAGGCGCCTCGGGGGGCTCGAAGCTCAAGACGCATTTGGGGGTGATGAGCCGGGTGACCCGGCCGGGACGCTGCCGCAGACTTAAGGTGGGGGTAAACCCCGGCGCGGTGATGACGTCCACCTGGGGCACCAACCCCCGGGGTTCATGGGTCGTCTTGAACAGCACCACCCGCTCCACCACATAGGCCAGGATGGCGGAGCCGGCCCCGCCGGGCAGCCTGACCTTGGGCCGCCGGTAGTCGCCCACCGCCATGAGGTTGATGTTGCCCCGGCCGTCGATCTGGGCCCCGCTCAGGTAGAAGACGTTCAGCCGCCCGGCCTGGGCCAGGTCGAAAAACCCCTGCCACATGTTCTCAAAGGGCCAGTCACTACTCCCGGCCACGAAGACCTGGGCCTCAGGGGCATGGGTCTCTTTGGCCAGCCACAGGGCCGCGGCCGGCATGGGCGAGAGCGTGCCGCAGGCGGCCCAATCCCCGTCCTTGACCTCCCGGGCCAGGGCGCCGATCATGGTTTCTTCGCCGGGTGTTAGTTTTTCCATGATAGCCCCTTTTTGGGGGGAGGGGCAGGGACTCTGTCCCTGCCCCTCCCCCCATACCCCCCTCCCAACCCGTTAAGGAGGCCATGAAGGCGGGCCTTTGGCCCGACTTCACGGCCAAAAAAAATCATAAGGGATTGGGGGTGGGGGTTTGGGGGAGGGGGTAAGGGCCCTCGGCCCTTAGCCCCCTCCCCCAAATTCCCTATCCCCCCACCACCAGCACCTTGGTGCCCACGCAGCTCACCATGAAGTTATCGGGGAAGGCGCCGGCCAGTTTGGTCAGGGCTCGGAAGCCGGTGCAGTGGCCGGCGATGATGAGTTCCGGGTTAATTTCCTTGAGCCCCTGGATGGTACTTTGGATGAGATCCTCGCCCCCGGCGGTGAGATGAAAGCCGCCGATGATGAGCGCGACTTTATCCACGCCGGTGAGTTTTTGGGCGTATTTCACCATGTTGACGATGCCCGGATGGCTGCAGCCGCCGATGACCACCAGGCCCCGGCCCTCAACCACGGCCACCAGGGCCTGCTCGTCGCTAAAGGGGTCCGGTTCTTCCTGCTCGTTGATCTTGCGCTTGAACACCGGCAGGCCCTTCTCAAAGCCGGTGGTGCGCTCCACCGTGCCCGTGAGGAGGACCTGGTCCAGGATTACCAGGGGACCGCGGTTTTCTTCGAGTTGTCCGCCGGCCTGGACCAGTTTTTCCGGCTCCAGGGTCCAGGGGCCGATGCGCCCCTTTGGGGTCATGAACAGCTTGGGGAAAAAGGTGTCTTCATGGAGGTAGATGGGCAAAGGCCCGACCCGCTTGGCCAGGAAACCCAGGAGGCCGCCGTAATGATCCGGGTGGCCGTGGCTCACCACCACCGCGTCGATTTCCTCGGGCTTATGACCCAGGGCCTCCAGGTTGTTGAACAACGGCAAGGGGTCATTGGCCGCGTCCATCAGGATGCGGGTGAGGCGGCCCTGGTGATTCAGGGTGATGAGAAAGGCCAGGCCGTGGGCCGCCACCAGGGGTTTGGGCAGGCGACCCGGGGTCACCCGTTCCACGATGCCGGGGCGGGATGGTTCGAAGACATCGAAAAAGTTGTCCACCAGGATTTCGACGGTAACGGCTTGCAGGGCAGGTATCTGCATGGGGGCCTCCAGGAGAGTTTTGCGTCGTAGGGGCGAATCTTGTCTTCGCCCCAGCGGGCGAACCCGAGGTTCGCCCCTACAAAACTAAAAACTCGAAACTCGGAGCTAAATCTGTTAAGATTCTGCTAAAGCAAGGTAGCGCCCAGCCGCCCGCTTTGTCAAGCAAATAGGTGGATCGTAAAGGAGAGCCTGATGCCAACTTACGAATATAAGTGCAAGGAACACGGACATATTTTCGAGGTGGAGCAGAAGATGAGCGACGAGCCCCTGACGAAGTGCCAGATTTGCGACTCCGAAGTGGAGCGGCTCATCGGCATGCCCACCATTTTTTGTAAGGATTCGGACAGCAGCCGTTATAAAAAAGACTTCCGCTCCGATCCCCACAAATGGGCCTCGGTGTGTGAATCGGCCTTCGGGGCCAGCCCCAAGGATCAGGCCGAACTCAAGAAAAACTGGAACAAAAAGCCGTTAAGAGAAGTTTAAACCGATCGAGAGTTCGGAAGCAGTTCAGGGATGCCAGAAGTCGGCGCTGCTGGCGGGTTCTCAAGGAGAGTAGATATTGCCTCCGAAACCTCTATATCGGGAGGCTACCAAGGAACCATTGCCGCAATGGGTTGAAAGGGAAGCGGGAATGAAAAAAGCGCTTAAGATATTTTTGAGAAGTGTAGAGCCACCATTATCGAACGGGCGTAAAGGTTACGCCCATTCTTGATTGTTCCCCAAATCCACCTATCTCTCTGCCTCAGCGGTTCATGGCCCCCAGGAAGTCGGCGTTGTTGCGGGTCCCCTTCAGTTTTTCCAGCAAAAACTCCATGCTGTCCACCGGGCTCAAAGGCGACAGGAGCTTGCGCAAAATCCAGATGCGGTTCAAGTCCTCCGGCGGCAGCAGCAGTTCTTCCTTCCGGGTGCCGGAGCGGTTGATGTCGATGGACGGGAAGATGCGCTTCTCGGTGAGCTTCCGGTCCAGGTGAATCTCCATATTGCCGGTGCCCTTGAACTCCTCAAAGATCACTTCATCCATGCGGCTGCCGGTCTCGATGAGGGCGGTGGCGATGATGGTCAGACTCCCCCCTTCCTCGATGTTCCGGGCCGCCCCGAAAAAGCGCTTGGGCCGTTGCAGGGCGTTGGCGTCCAGGCCGCCGGAGAGAATCTTGCCGCTGGCCGGGACCACGGTGTTGTAGGCCCGGGCCAGACGGGTGATGGAATCCAGCAGGATGACCACCTCTCGTTTGTGTTCCACCAGGCGCTTGGCCTTCTCCAGGACCATCTCCGCCACCTGGATGTGGCGCTGGGGCGGTTCGTCGAAGGTCGAGCTCACCACCTCGGCGGCGACGCTGCGCGCCATATCGGTCACTTCCTCGGGCCGCTCGTCGATGAGCAGCACGATGAGGACCACCTCCGGGTGGTTCTTGGCAATGCTGTTGGCCAGGTTCTGGAGCAGCATGGTCTTGCCGGTGCGGGGGGCGGCGACGATGAGGCCCCGCTGCCCCATGCCCACCGGGGTCATCAGGTCCATCACCCGGGCCGAGAAGTTATCCGATTCGGTTTCCAGCTTCAGACGCTGATCCGGGTAGAGGGGCGTGAGGTTGTCAAACAGGATCTTGTCCCGGGCCACCGCCGGGTCTTCGAAATTGACCGTCTCCACCTTGAGCAGGGCAAAATAGCGTTCCCCCTCCTTGGGGGGGCGGATCTGGCCGTAGATGGTGTCGCCGGTGCGCAGGTTGAAGCGGCGGATCTGGGAGGGCGAAACGTAGATGTCGTCAGGCCCCGGCAGATAGTTGTAGTCCTGGGCCCGGAGGAACCCGAAGCCGTCCGGCAGGATCTCCAGGACGCCGCCGCCGGAGATGATGCCGTTCTTCTCCACCTGGGCCTGCAAGATGGCGAAGATAAGCTCCTGCTTGCGCATCCCCGCGGCGCCTTCCACGTTCAGGTCCCGGGCCAGGGAGGCCAGGTCGTTGATCTTCTTGTGCTTCAATTCGGATAAGTTCATCATTACCTCTTGATTGCTCATGCTAATAAATCCCAGCCTCGTATTCTGTAGTTAATGATTTTGGTTACTCGCCGCGCTGATCCTGCAATTCTTACGACCAGGCCCGGTTAACGGCCTGTTGACGGCAGCCTTACTTCGGAGAGAAAGCGGACAAGTTTCAATTCACGCCAAGGGGGTTTATACGGGGTTTCCTTGTTAAATGTATCGGGCCAATTTCGGGATTACTTAAGATTAAACCAGGTAGGTTATAAGCGAAGCTAACCCTTTTATCCCTGCCTGTCAAGATGATTTGCTGATTTTTTGCAATTCCGTCCAGATTTCCTGCACCCGCCGGCGGGTGTTCCTCAAGGGGCCCCGGTTGTCCACCACGAAGTCGGCCCGGGCCGCCTTGTCATTCAGGGGCCACTGGGCCTTGAGGAGGCCCTCGATCTCGGCGGCGTCCCGGCCGTCCCGCTCCTTTAGCCGCCGCACCTGGTCTTCCGGGTCCACGTAAACCACGATGACGCGGTCGTAGGCGCCTGCCAGCCCGGCCTCGTACAACAGGGGCACCTCCACCAGGGCCAGGGCCGCGCCCTGCTGCTGCCAACTCTTTAAGCCGGGCCTGGAGTTCCCGGGCCACCTGGGGGTGAACGATGTCATTCAGGCGCTGCCGGGCCTCCGGGTCGGTGAAGACCAGTTGGGCCACCTTGGCCCGGTTGAGGGAGCCATCCGGGTTAAAATATTCGGCCCCATAGAGCCGGCGCAGCTCCTGCCAGGCGGGCTGGCCCACGGCCACGGCGTCACGGGCGGCGGCGTCGGCGTCCAACACCGGCGCCCCCAGCTCCTGAAACATCCGGGCCACGGTGCTCTTGCCCGACCCGGCCCCCCCGGTAATGGCGATTTTTAGCATATAGCTATCAGCGGTCAGCTTTCAGCTTTCAGCATCGAGAAAAGGTGCGAAAGCGATCAATGTAAGGATGAGTATTTTATGACCTTTCCTCAATCATCTATGCTAATTTGTTTCGAGTGATTTGAGTTCCAGAGAGATCGTCATTGATTCATCGATCTCAGGTACCATGAAATTTGGCTTCGTCCTAATTCCATACCAGTCTTTTGGTCAAATATAGTCTAAATCACCAAATCTATAGCGCTATTAAGTCTCTCTGAATAATACATCCTAAGTATATTTGAATATACCAATAATGTCATATAAACCCGAGCACTAACCTTCTTCGTCAATTCGATAACCTCTATTAAAGTGAATTTTCATGTAAAGGTCTATATTATCCAGATCATCTGATATTGTTTAGTTCCGAAACATGATCAAAGCATGTATTGCCAGAAACGTTCGAACTATCACGAATGCTCTGAAAATCATAAGTCAATTAATTCTCTTAAAATGCATTCAAACGAATTTGTTACAGATATATTGACAAAAATTTTAGAACAATAAATTATGCTATTTTACGATCTATTCTCGTATCAAGTGAATTATCACAAACGAATCTTTTCTCTGTAAGGCCTTAATGCCTGTCCGATAATAATTCCGCAATTCATGTCTCAATGAATCTTATACTCTATGCAATCCGTTGTATCTCAGATCAATTCCTTAATTCGCCGTCGTACAATTTTTTCATATCATTCAAATTGTAGATGCAATTCTGTAGGTGAACAAAGTATTCTTAATAGTGATAAATCATCCATTCAATTTAATTCGAATGTCTAATCTTGCCAAAGTATCATTGAATTCTGAACTAGCTAGCTCAATACGATTTTCCAAATCTATCTAGCATATCTACAATTGTCTAGGTCAATTCAGCCTAAATTTACGTTCGAATCACGTTGCTTCTGTATCATTGAATTCAGTTGTGTACCAATAAGCATTGAGGCATTGTATGTCTCTTAACTTTCGAGATTCAAACAACTCCATTTTCCCATTTCTACATAGTTCTTCAGATGATCCACCACCACCTGAAAATCCTCCGGCAGCGGCGCTTCCCAGCTCATGCTCTCGCCGGTGCGCGGGTGGGTCACCGTAAGTTTCCAGGCGTGCAGCAGTTGGCGGTGCACCAGGGGTTTGAGGCCGATTAGCCTCGGGTGGCCGGTCAGGCGGCTCACCCCGCCGCCGTAGGTGGCGTCGCCCAGCACCGGGTGGCCCTCCGAGGCCAGATGCACCCTGAGTTGGTGGGTGCGCCCGGTCTCGGGGCGAGAGCTCCACCAGGGTCAGGGGGCCGGGAAATTCTCGTCTCACCCGCCAGCGCGTCACCGCGGCCTTGCCCCGGCGGGCGTGGACGCTCATGCGCTGGCGCGCCGTGGGGTGCCGGCCGATCTCCTTGTCGATGATCCCTTCGGGCTCCGGGAGGCGGCCCCAGACCAGGGCCACATAAGTCTTCTTGGTCTCCCGGGTCGGCGAACTGGCCCACCAGGGCCTGGTGCGCCAGGGCGGTCTTGGCCACCACTATGAGGCCGCTGGTGTCCTTGTCCAGGCGGTGCACCAACCCGGGACGGCTCACCTCGCCGATCTCTTTGAGCTCCGGGCAGTGGTGCAGCAGGGCGTTCAGCAGCGTCCCGTGGCGGTGCCCGGCCCCGGGATGGACCACCAGCCCCGGCGGCTTATTGAGCACCAAAATATCCCGGTCTTCATAAATAATATCCAGGGCCAGGGGCTCGGGTGAAAGATGGCTGGGCGCAGGCTCCGGCACCTGGACGGTGACCGTTTCGCCCTCCCGCACCCGGTAGGCGGCGGCTTTGGCTGCCCCGTTGACCGCAACCAGCCCGGCCTTGAGGAGTTTTTGCAGGCGGGCCCGGGACCAGCCCAGGGATTGGGCCAGGAACTGGTCCAGGCGGGCGCCGGCCTGGGCCGGCGCCACCAACTGGCGTAAAGTCTCAATGTTGATAGGATTGGGCAAGGATCAGTAAGGAATTGGTGGGCAGTGCCCACCCTACAAGGGGCGGTTCGAGAACCGCCCCTACACCTTTCTTAAGGAGGCGCTGTTGCCATTTTTAATTTCCGAAAAGATCATGCGTCCGGCGGTGGTTTGCAGCACGCTGGTGACCGAGACCTCCACCTCTTTGCCGATGAAGCGGCGGGCGTTTTCGATGACCACCATGGTGCCGTCGTCCAGGTAGGCGACGCCCTGGCCCTGGGATTTACCTTCCCGGAGAATCTGGACGTGCAGGGTTTCCCCGGGCAGCACCGCGGGTTTCATGGCGTTGGCCAGTTGGTTGATGTTGAGGACCTCGACCCCTTGTAATTCCGCCACTTTGTGCAGGTTGAAATCATTGGTGATGATCTTGGCCCGCAGCTTCAGGCCCAGGGCCACCAGCTTGGAATCGGCGCCGGCGGCGGTGGGGATGTCGTCTTCGGTGAACTCCACCCGAAGAGGATTTTGCTGTTGCAGGCGCTTCAGGATGTCCAGGCCCCGGCGGCCCCGGGTGCGCCGGAGATCATCGGCGGAATCGGCGATGTATTGCAGTTCTTCCAGGATAAATTTCGGCACCAACAGGGTGCCTTCCACAAAACCGGTTTCGGCGATGTCGGCAATGCGGCCGTCGATGATGACGCTGGTATCCAGGATTTTTAGGGCCAGGCGGGAGGGCTTGTTCACCGGGTCCAGGAAGTAAGGGGTGCTGATCTCCGACATCTTTTTGCCCCCTAACACTAAACCGATATAACCGAAGATAGCCGATAAAAAAATATATAAAGGAATCTGCAGGTTAGGGAGTTCCAGGTATTTGTCGAAGGGGTAGCTGGCCAGCTTGCCGATGCCCAGACCCACAAACAGGCCCAGGGTGCTGCCCAAGATGGTTTTTAAGGGAATGCGCTTGATTACTTGTTCCAGGGCCAGGGTGATGAAGGCTACGGCTAGACCGGCCGCGCCTCCCACCCAGCCGGCCCACCAAAATTGGCCGAACTGGGGTATTTCGGAGGCGATGAGATAGCCGCTCACGGCGCAAATCGTCCCCATGATGGCCCCGATGACCACCTTGTGTAACACTCAGCCTTCACCTCCTTTTACAGGAATAACAGGCGGGAAAAAGGCGCCCGACCAGGCGCTCTGCGGAAAATTGGGCCGCTGCCGGCAACCGGGCAAAATATCGCCCCCTACACAAAAAAGTTACAAAGGTGAAAAAAACTTGAGATAAAACTTGCTACCACGTTGTCGGCAGGGTGGACCAATTTCAGGCGTTACCCAGCAACTCTTGGAGATGGGCTTCTATTTCGGTTTCTTCCTTCTCGTTTACCAGGGAAAGTTCTTTGATTAATAGATTTTTGGCGGTGTCCAGCATCTTACGCTCTCCGAAGGAGAGATCCTTCTCGGTCTTGAGCAGGGTTAAGTCCCGCAAAACCTCCGCTACCCGGAAGGGGGAACCGGTCTTGATTTTGTCCATGTAATCACGGTAACGGCGGTTCCAGGTCTGGTTGTTCAGGCGGCCCGGGCGACTGCGCAGGATATCGTAAACCTGGGAAACCGCCTGGTTGTCGATCACGTCTCGGAGGCCGATGTTTCTGGCGTTATTGGTGGGGATCATGATGATCATGTCGGTGTCTATCAGCCGCATGATGTAAAATTCCGATGGTGTTCCTGAGACCTCCCGTTCCTGCACGGATTCGATCCTTCCCACCCCGTGGGCGGGATATACGGCCAACTGGCCTACTTGGAACATCCTTTGCCACCTCCTTTCCCTGTCTTTATTTATCACAATATTCCATAAAATGCAAATCCCCTAATAACTGCAAGTTTACCTCTGAAAGCGGAACAGCAGGATGTCGCCATCTTGGACCAGATAATCCCTCCCTTCCGAGTGGAGGCGGCCCGCCTCCCGGACCCGGGCCGGGGACCCCAACCGGGTCAAATCATCCAGGCGCATCACTTCCGCCCGGATGAAGCCCTTTTCCATGTCCGAGTGCACCCGGCCGGCGGCTTGGGGAGCCGGGGTGCCGGCCGGCACGTGCCAGGCCCGCACCTCCACGCCGACGATGGTGTAAAAGGTCACCAATTCCAGGAGCCGCTGGGATTCCCGCACCAGCCGGTAAATGCCCGGCTCCTCCAGACCCAGGCCCTGGAGGAATTCGCGCCGCTCCTCCGGGGGAAAGTCTTGCAGTTCCACTTCCAGGTCGCCCAGGATGGGGACCACCGGGGCGGCGCGGGCTGCGGCCAGCTGCTTCAGGACCGTGTAGTGGGGACCGTCGTGGAATTCTTCCTCGCTTAAGTTAGCCACGAACAGGCAAGGTTTCAGGGTGAGGAGCGGCGTGGCCTGGAGATACTCCAGTTCCTGGGCGCTCAGACCCAGGTCCCGGGCCCATTGTCCCCGGTTCAGGCCCTCCTCCACCTTCAGCAGGACGGCCAGGGCGGCGGTGGCTGCCTTGTCGCCGGCCTTGGCCGCCTTCTCCGCCTTGAGGCGCTGGCGCCCGACGATCTCCAGGTCCGCAAGCAGCAGTTCGGTCTCCACCACCTCCACGTCCCTTACCGGGTCCAGGCCCACCAGGGGGTGGGGGCAGGACCCGGCCGCGAAGCAGCGCACCACGTGAACCAGCAGATCCACCTCCCTTATGTGCGCCAGGAACTGGTTCCCCAGGCCTTCGCCCTGGGAGGCGCCTTCGATCAGGCCGGCCACGTCCACGAATTCGATGGTGGCAGAGGTGAGCTTTTGAGGTTTGAGGAGCCGCCCCAATTCGGTAAGGCGCGGGTCCGGCACCGGCACCACCCCGGTATTGGGGGCGATGGTGCTGAAGGGATAAGAGGCCACCTCGGCGTGCCCGGCGGTCAGGGCATTGAAGATGGTGGTCTTGCCGGCGTTAGGCAGCCCGATGATGCCGCAGCGTGCAGGACACTGTTTTCTGTTTTCCGTTTTCTGTTTTCTGTTAAAGGGAAGGGCGTTATCCTTTCCACACGAGAAATATGTAGGGTGGGCACTGCCCACCATTCTCCGCTTGAAAATGAAGAATGTAGAATGAGTGGTGTAATGCGCATCTTGGGCCTTTTTCTGCCAAATCCCCGGAATCTTCACCCCGCAATAACCGCAGTTATCGCCCTTCAGATGCATCTCGCCGATCCGGTAGCCGGTGCGCTCGATGAGCAGCTTGCCGCAGCCGTGGCAATGGGTGCTCTCCGCCGGGTTGCCGGGGATATTGCCCAGGTAGACGTACTTCAGGCCCGCCTTTAGGGCCAGTTCCCGGGCCTTCTCCAGGGTGGACACCGGCGTGGGGAAATGGTTCTGCATCTTGTACAGGGGGTAGAACCGGGAGAAGTGCAGCGGCGTCAGCGGCCCCAATTCATCGTTGATCCAGGCGCACATGTCGCTGATGGTCTGGGGTTGATCGTTGAACTGGGGAATGACCAGGTTGACGATCTCCACATGCACTCCCTTCCGGCGCAGGGTCTTCAGGGTATTGAGCACCGGCTCAAGTTTGCCGTCCACCAGGTCTTTGTAGAACTTGGGGTCAAAGGCCTTGAGATCGATTACGGCCGCGTCCAGCACCTCCGCCAATTTTTCCAGGGGCTCGGGGTTGATGTAGCCGTTGGAGTGGCAGGTGTTGAGAATCCCGGCGTCTTTGGCCAGGCGGGCCACCGCGGTCATGTACTCATAAAAGATGATGGGCTCGACGTAGGTGTAGGCGATGGCGGGGCAGCCGGCTTCTTGCGCCCCGGCCACCACCTTTTCCGGGGGCAGGTCGAAGTTATAGGTCTTCTCCGGCCGGGCCTGGGAAATCTCCCAGTTCTGGCAGAACTTGCAGTGCAGGTTGCAGCCCGCGGTGGCGATGGAGAAGGATTGGCTGCCGGGCAGGACGTGAAAAAAGGGCTTTTTTTCGACGGGGTCCACGTGGACGGCGCAGGGGTTGCCGTAAACCAGGCTGTAGTAAATGCCCTTGCGGTTCTCCCGGACCCCGCACTCGCCCCGCTCGCCGTCCTTAACCTCGCAGTTCCGGGGACAGAGCTGGCACTGCACCATGCCCTTGGACATAACCTTGGTGAAGGAGGCGGGGATGGGGCGGCTGAAACCCTGGCGGATTTCCTGGGAGGCGGCGGGCCAGGACGCCAGGGGAGAGCGAAGAGGGCCAGGGCCGCGGCGCTGCTCGAGACAAAGGCCCGGCGGCTTAAGCGCCAGGCAAACCGGCCTTGCACCCCGATCATTTTGCCGCGACAGCCTTCCATAGCCAGTCCCTATGATCGGCGAATCGGTGTGACCCCCGTGGGAACGGCTCAAGCGACTGGGCCGCCTGAGGCTCTTACCAGGGGGCTGCGGGCTGAGGTAAGAAGATAATGAGGTTACTTGCCTTCGTTGATGCGGTTGCGCAATACCCCGGAGGTTTTGAACACTACTACCCTGCGGGCCCTGAGGATCAAATTTTCCTTGGTTTGCGGGTTCCGGCCCCGGCGGGCGTTCTTCTGCCTCACCGAGAATTTTCCAAAACCGCTGATGAGCAGGTCCTCGTTTTTAGCCAGGGACTCTTTCATGATATCCAGGACCCGTTCAACTATGGAGCGAGATTCTTGCTTGCTCAAACCTGCCTGAGTCTGTAAGCGGCTGATCAACTTTTCCTTGGTGAGGGCCATGAAGCGATCTCCCCTCCGGCTATCCGGTGTAAATACTTTGATTTATTATGAATAAAATAAACTAGGTGTCAAGCATTTTTTCTTCCGGTTCAGACAGGTGAAGTGGCCCGCTTCTTCTCCGGCGCCGGGGGCCGGCGAATGCCGAACTGCAGGGCCCGGAACTGGCAGGCGTCCAGGCATTTCAGGCACATGATGCACTCGTGGCTGTCAAATTCCTGGTTGGGTTTCACCCCCATGGGGCACTTGCGGGAGCAGGAGCCGCAGTCCACACAGTTGCCCTCGACAAACTCCAACTGGATCAAGGTCATGCGGGTAAAGAGACTGTAAAAGGCCCCCAGGGGGCAGAGCATGCGGCAGAAGGGCCGGCTGATGAACATGGCCGCAGTAATTATGAGGATCAGGATGGTGAGCTTGTTCCAGAAATAAAAGCCCAGGGTGGCCCACAGGCTGGGTTTGAGAAGGATCATGGGCAGGGCCCCCTCCAGGGTGCCCGCCGGACACAGCAGCTTACAAAACCAGGGGTGTCCCAGCCCGGTGGTGGCATCCACCAGCCAGAGGGGGAGAATTATCACCAGCACCACCAGCACCGCGTACTTCCCCCAGCGCAAGGGCTCCCACAGGCGAAATTTGCGGACCGGAATCTTGTGCAGCAAGTCCTGAATGAAGCCAAAGGGGCAAATCCAGCCGCAAGGCAGGCGGCCCACCACGGTGCCGATGAACCCGAGGTAACCCAGCACGATGGCCCCCAGTTGGGGTAAGGTGCCCGGATTGTGGAACCGGATACTGGCCAGAAAGTTCTGGAAGGCGCCCACCGGGCAGGAGAGCAGGGCCCCGGGGCAGGAGTAGCAATTGAGCCCGGGATGGCACACCGCCTTCAGGGGCCCCTGGTAAATCACCGAGCCGCCGAAGGGAAACATGAGATAGGCGTTGGTCCCCAACGCCATTAGGGTCTGGACCATGGTCCGTAGTTTGACCATTTAGCCGACCCCGATGCAGGATAGTCAGAGGGTATTACCCAGGTTCAAGAGATAGTCCAGTTCACCGGTGTTGATTCCCAGGATGAACAGCAGCGTGAAGATGATAATGAGCCAGACCGCTTTCTTCGGCATGTGCCCTCCGGTGAAAAGCATTGACCCCGGCCGACGGCCGGGAATAGCTTCCCAACTTATCCTTAAATTATAATCAATGGCATAGAGGCGGGGGGAAATTTTTTATTCCAACCTCGATATTTTCTCGGAGGGAGTTTTTTCAGGAGTTCATTTACCCCGGGACCCATGGCGCTGAGGCGGACGGAGCCAACCCCTTGCCTCACCTCTGCCGAAGGCTTATCTTCACTAAATACTTGGATTTTTCCTTTCCGGAGGCGGCCATGGGGAAAACGGCCCTGATCGTGGCGGACATGCTCAATGATTTCCTCGACCCGGATGGTTCTCTTTATGTGGGGCCGTCGGGACGGGAGATCATCCCCTTTGTCGCCGGCAAGATCGAGACGACCCGGCGGCAAGCGGCGGGGTGGTGATCTTCGCCTGCGACGCCCACGCGCCGGATGACCGGGAATTCAAATATTTTGCCCCCCACGCGGTCAAGGGCACCTGGGGCTCCCGGATTATCCCGGAGCTCCCCGTGCAGCCGGGTGATTATCGCCTGGACAAGACGCGCTACACCGCCTTTTATAATACCAACCTGGAGGAAGTCCTGAAGCAGGAGGAGGTGGCGCAGGTGGAAGTGGTGGGGGTCTGCACCTCCATCTGCGTCATGGAGACGGTCAAGGAGCTCTTCGACCGGGACCTCCCCACCCTGGTCTATCGCGACGGGGTGGCCGACTTCGATCCCGAGGCCCATGCCTTCGCCTTAAAGCATATGGAGCGCATCTTCGGGGCGAAAGTGGTGTGAGAAGATAGCTGTCAGCTATCAGCGATCAGCTTTCAGTTGGTAGGGCTGGCGTCTCGCCCGCCCCTACTCGATCACCGCCGTCGCCTCGGGATCAAAGGGATTGGTGCGCCAGGCCAGGGAGAAGAGGTAAGGGTAGTTCTTTTGGAGGTGCCGCATGTAAGTCAGCCATTCGGAAATCAACGAGACGTAGGCCCGTTCGATATCCCCGGGCAGGTGCTCCCGGTCGCCGCGGGTTAACTGCTCCAAATCCTGCCGCTGCTCCAGTTCTTCCGTCAGATGGAAGACCGCCAGCAGCAGGTTGGCAAAGGAGTCGTGTTCCAGCAGGTTGGGGTTTTCCAGCAGGCGCAGGAGAAAGTCCCTTTTCGCCACGAGTAAACCTCGCAAGGCTTCCAGGTCTCCCTCCCGTATGACTATCTCAAAGCCAAAATTTCCCAGGCGCTGCTGAAAGCCGGCCAAAGTCCTGGTCGGACCAGTTGCCGAGGGACTTGATCTCGTCCCGAAATTCGGCCAGCTTCCGATCATAACTGGAAAATATTTTTAGTAAGTCATTCCCCACCTCGCTGAAAAAGGCGCCGATGACCATGTTGAGCTTGCGCAGCTTGGCCGCCTTGGCCCTTTGGCTCAGCAACTGGTTGATGATGATGGTGACCAGGAGCACCGAGATGGGCAAAAAGCCCAATTGCGCCAGGAACAGCCGCAACATGTAGTTGGCGTCCCGGAAGATCAGGTAATTGATAGAGTAAAGCAGCACCGACAGGGCGATGAGGGACAGGCCCAGGAAGATTTTCCACGAGAAAACGCATATTTCGCTAAGTCCTTCTTGTAAATGTTTGAGAGTAGGGGGGTAAACGGATGCATCATGCGAGACAAAGAGAAACGCTACAAAGAGGTAGGCTCCCTGAAGTGAGAAAGAGGTAGGTAGAGGAGAGGACTGCGATAGGATGCGCGAGGAAAGAATACTGCAAGTTAGAGAGGTAGAGGTTAGAGCGCTGGAGGTTGGATAAGCTAAGGTCCGTGGACAGGAGGTTGGACTTAAAGAGGTATGCGCCCAAGGAGTTTGGAATCACGGAGATCCGTCGCTCTGGAGGTTAGCTTTCTAGAGTATCAGACGCGCTGGAGTATAGCGTTTACGGGAGCGCTTCCGGATAGGTTAGCTAACTAGAGGTTCGCCGCCTGGAGGTTGGCTCCTAACGAAGTTCGCACCTGGAGATTGGCTTACAGCTCAGGAATCTCATATATTTTCTGCCTCTCCCTGACAAATGCCGCAACTTTTACACACCAGGGGCCGGCAGGGCGGGGTTTCTTTCTCTGCCAGGGCCCGCTGGTATTCCTCCCAGAGGTAGTCTTTTTTCAGGCCGTGGTCGATGAAGTCCCAGGGGAAGAGTTCGTCGGGGTGGCGTTCCCGCAGGGTGAAGAAGTCCGGGTTGACCGGGCTTTCCTTAAAGGCCCGGTTCCAGCCGTGCTGGTGGGCCGCCAGCAGGATATCCCCCACCCGGCGGTCGCCCCGGGCCAGCAGGGCCTGGACGTAGGCCCATTTGGGCAGGTCGGTGTGGACCCGCACCTCCTTGACCCCGTGGAACTCCCGGGTCACCAGCTTCAGGCGCTTTTTTAACTCCGCCACTTCCAGAAACGGCGATCCACTGGAAGGGGGTGAAGGGCTTGGGCACAAAGGACGAAATACTCAGGGTGATGAGGCCCAGGCGGCGCTTGCCGTGGCTGTCCTTGACGACGCAGTGTTCCAGATGGCGCACCAGTCGGGGAATTTCTTCCACGTCCGCCAGGGTCTCGGTGGGCAGGCCCACCATGAAGTAGAGGCGCAGTTGCGGGATCCCGGCCCGGCTGACGGCCACCGCGGCCTGGGCCAGGTCTTCCCGGCTGAGGCCCTTGTTCAGGACTTGCCGCAGGCGGTCGCTGCCGGCCTCCGGGGCCAGGGCGACGCTGCGCACGCCGCCTTGGGCCAGCAGCCGGAAAAGCTCCTCGTCGGCGGAGTCGGCCCGCAGCGAACTGATGCCGATATCGCCGCCCGGCGGCCAAGATTTTGCGGCAGAGTTCCTTGACCTCCGGGTGGTCCGAGACCGCCGCCCCCACCAGGCCCACCTTGCGCTTGGCCATGAGTCCCGCCTGGATTTGGGTCCAGAGCTCCTCCAGGGGGCGCTCCCGGGGCGGGCGGTAGACGAAGCCCGCGGCGCAGAAGCGGCAGCCCCGGGAGCAGCCGCGGCCGGTCTCCACCAGGAACATCTCGCCCCATTCGCTCTGGGGGGCCAGGATATGGCTGTGGGTAGGGTAGGGGGCCAGCTCCGGCAGATGCGGGGCCGTCACCCTGGGGAGGAAAGCCCGGCTCGGGCTCGAAGGCCGCCAGGGTGCCGTCCGGGTGGTAGCGGGGCCGGTAGCCGGCGGGCACGTAGGCCCCGGGATGGTTTGCGCCAGTTCCCGCAGCGGCCGGTGGCGGTCCTGGCGCCGGGCCCGGCTTCGGCCAAAAACTGAAAGAAAGGGCACCGCCCCGGCCTCGCCCTCCCCCAGGAAGAAGGCGTCCACGAAGGGAGATAAGGGCTCGGGGTTGAGAAAGGTGGCCACCCCGCCGGCGATTACCAGGGGGTCGCCGGGGCCGCGCTCGGCGGCCAGCAGGGGCACGCCGGCGCCTGCCAGGATTTGCAGGACGTAGGGGTAGTCGGCCTCAAAGGAGATGGAAAAGGCCAGGGCGGCAAAGTCCTTCAAGGGCCGCTGGGACTCCAGGCTGAGCAGCGGGGTGCCGGTGCGGCGGTATTCCTCCCAGTCCTCCGGGGCGGGGAGAAAGGCGCGCTCGCAGTGCAGGCTGGAGGTGTCATTGAGCAGCCGGTAGATGGCCTGGAAGCCCAAATTCCCCATGGCCACCGGGTAGAGCTGGGGATAGATCAGGGCCACGGGCCAGCGGGCGCCCCAATCGCGCACCACCGCGCCTTTTTCCTGGGAGAATAATTTTTTCAGGCGGGCTTTGATTTTGGCGGACATTGAATAATTTCCGGTTTTCAGTTTTCGGTTTTCGGTTAAAAAATAAGTGAAAATGGGGGACCTCTTGCACAAAAATGGGCGCCAGACTTAAGCTGGCGGCGAAAAAGTTAAGCATTAATGCAACTTAGGGATTAAAAACCGGTGCATAATCCAAGTTGCGCATATTACTATGGTTTTTCGGCGGGACAGGCCTTTTTGGTAGGGCTTTAAGCCTAAATAAAGGGCCAATCAGGCCATTTTTGTGCCGCGAGAAAAATAAATTCCGCATAATGATTCACATAAGTTATTAATTTAATTCATTTTAGTTCGGTGAGAAACCGTTATTTAACCGCGACAATGCCGCTGCCAGCCCGCTGTCGTGCCGCTTTGGTGCCGCTGGGAAGCCGGGCGGTCCGGGGTTATCGATCGGTCAATTTCCACTTGGACATAAGTTAATTCAGGGTGGGAGAAATTTCCAGAAAAGAATAGATGATTGACCCGCAGATGGAGAGAGCCATGAGGGCGGGAAAGCAGTCAAGCGTAATTACTAATGGCGGGAGGCGCTTCGCTTTCCCGCGCTACAGGCTGGGATGCCAGGCTACAGGATGGGTGGTGCCAGGTTGCAGGCGGTATTCCTCTCCAGGTCCTCCGGGGCGAGGGAGAAAGACGCGTTCGAGAGTGCAGACTGGAGGTGTCATTGAGCAGCCGAGTAGCTGGCCTGGAAGCCCAGATTCCCCATGGCCACCGGCGTAGAGCTGCGGATAGATCAGGGCCACGGGCTAGCGGGCGCCGCACTCCCGCACCACGGCGCCTTTTGCCTGGGCGTGAACGCCTTTTCAGGCGGGCTTTATTTTGGCGGACATGATTGGCTGAAAGCTAAGTGAATTGGTGGGCAGTGCCCACCCTACAAATTTATGGCGGGCACGGAGGCCCGCCCCACCATCTTATTATTATTTTAACAAGTAAGGGCGTGATAAATCACGCCCCCACCGAAAACTAAAAACTGACAAAACTCGACAACTGTCTTTATTGATCGGCCTTGCGCAGGAAAGGCGGGATGTCCAGTTCGCTTTCCTCGTATTGCAGGTCGGGGTGGACGATGTTCCGCTTTTGGCCCACCACCCCCAGGTTGGCGGCGGGCCGCTGGGTTGCGGGTTCCGGCCGCGCACTTCGGGGTTCCGGGGCGGTCTCCGGCGTCCGCAGGATGGTGGGGATCTCCAGGTCCTCCGGCGGCTGGCCCGCCGGGGTCCAGGCCGGGCGCTCCAGTTCGGCCCGTTTGCCGATGCCGGTGGCAATGACCGTCACCCGGATCTCGTCGCCCAGGGCTTCGTCCCAGACCAGGCCCCACTTGATGATGGCTTCTTCGTGGGCCTCTTCCTGGACGATGCTGCAGATTTCCTTGAGTTCTTCCATGGAGATGTCCGGGGCGGAGGTGATATTGATCAGGATGCCCCGGGCGCCCCGGATGGAGATGTCTTCCAGCAGGGGGCTGGAGATGGCCTTTTGGGCCGCGTCGCCGGCCCGGTTGCCGCCGCTGGCGATGCCGGTGCCCATCAGGGCCATGCCCCGCTCCTTCATGACGGTGCGGACGTCGGCGAAGTCCACGTTGATGAAGCCGGGCACCATGATGAGGTCGGAGATGCCCCGCACCGCGAAACCCAGGACCTCGTTGGCCATGCCGAAGACGTCCTTGATGCGGGAGTTCTTGGAGCTGAGGCTGAAGAGGCGGTCATTGGGAATGGTGATGATGGTGTCCACCACCTTGCGCAGATCATCGATGCCGTTTTCGGCCAGGCGCCGCTTCATCTTGCCTTCGAATTCAAAGGGTTTGCTGACCACGGCCACGGTGAGGGAGCCCATTTCCCGGCTGAGTTCGGCCACCACCGGGGCGCCGCCGGTGCCGGTGCCGCCGCCCATGCCCGCGGCAATGAAGACCATGTCCGCGCCCTGCAGCACCTGCTGGAGGCGTTCGGCGTCTTCCTGGGCCGCCTTCTGGCCTATTTCAGGATCGCCCCCGGCCCCCAGCCCCCGGGTGACGTTGGGGCCCAGCTGGATCTTCACCGGGGCCAGGCTCCGCTCCAGGGCCTGGGCGTCGGTGTTGGCGGCGATAAAATCTACCCCCACCATCTGGGAGGTGATCATATCATTGATGGCATTGCCGCCGGCGCCGCCGATGCCGAGAACTTTGATCTTGGCCGACAATTCATTGGGGACTAATTGAATCTTCATCCTTACAACCCCCTCATGGTCATGATACCACTTTTAAATATTTCATACCACTTCCCGGAACCATTTTTTGACGCGGCCCCAGAGGCCGCCGCCGCCCCGTCCCCGGGACCAGCCGCCGCCCTGGGGCCAGCGGTCGGCCTTGCGCTGGGCCTTCTGTTGGGTCTTGAAACCATAGAGCACCAGGCCCACGCCGGTGGCAAAGGAAGGGTCGTGGATGACATCGATGAGGCCGCCCACCCCTACGGGATAGCCGATTCTGGTGTGCATCTGGAAGGCCTCACCGGTCAGTTCCGGGAGCCCGTGCACCAGGGCGGTGCCGCCGGTGAGCACGGCGCCGGAGTGCAGGGGGTGGTTAAACCGGGCCCGCTGGACTTCTTTGCCCAGCAAGATTGATGATCTCCGCCACCCGCAGATGAATAATCTCCGCCAGGCGGGCCCGGGGCAGCTGCTGGGTATCCCGTCCGGTCAGCCCCGGAACTTCCAGCATTTCCATGGGGTCGGTCAGGGCATTGAGGCAGGCAGCCGTAATGCTTCTTGATTTCCTCGGCGGAATGGAGTGAGGTGGGCAGACCCACGGCGATGTCGTTGGTGAGGTTGTTGCCCCCCACCGGCAGGACGAAATTTTGCCGCAGGGCGTTCTCCGCGAAGATGGCCAGATTGGTGACGCCGCCGCCGAAGTCGATGAGGGCCACGCCCAACTCCTTCTCTTCGTCGGTGAGCACCGCTTCGCCTGCGGCCAGGCTTTGCAGGGCGATGCCGTTGACCTCCAGGCCGGCCCGGTTGGCGCACTTGAGAATATTATTCAGGGAAGTGGCGGCGCTGGTGACGATGTGGACCTTGCACTCCAGGCGCACCCCGTGGATGCCCACCGGGTCCTTGATGCCGTCCTGGCCGTCGATCAAAAATTCCTGCACCAGGGTGTGGATCACCTCCCGGTCCGAGGGGATGGCCACGGTGCGGGCCGTGTCGATGACCCGTTCCATGTCCGCCGGGGTCACCTCCCGGTCCTTGATGGCAATGATCCCCTGGCTGTTGATCACCTTGGTCTGGCCGCCCCCCACGCCGGCATAAACGGAACGGATTTCGCAGCCGGCCATGGTTTCCGCTTCCTCCACGGCCTTGCGGATGGCCCGGACGGTGTTTTCAATGTTGACCACCACCCCTTTGCGGAGCCCGCCGTTGGTGGGGGAGCACCCCAGGCCGACGATATCCACCTGGTTTTCCCGCACTTCCCCCACCACGGCGCAAATTTTGGTGGTGCCGATGTCCAAACCGACGATTAGATCTTGGGGCACTTTGCCATCCTATCTGAGCCTCTTCCGTCCCCTTCAGGTTAATCAGCACCCGTTGGGGATAGTCGAGATTGATGCGCCCGGTTTTGGCCAGGTAGCCCTTGTGGACCAAGGCCGGCAAAACCTGGGCAAATTTTTGCAATTTTTCTAAATAATCGTTAAAGCCGAGGTCCAGGGCCGCCCCCAGGCCGTTGACATAGAGGGTGAAACCCCGATCCAGGTCCAGGTGAACCTCGGAGACGTTTTCCAGGTTGAAGGGCGCCGGGACCTCCTTGAGCACTTCCAGCAATTGAAAGGTCTGGGCCACCAGGGGGGCCAGCGATCCCTCCGGATGCTGGAGATTCTCCGGCTTCAATCCGGTAATTACCGGAAAATTATGCGGGTCCCCGGGTGATAACGGTTTAAACAGGCTCCCCTGGCGATCGAGGTAAAAGAGCTCCTCCCCCATCTGCACCAGGGCCACCGGCTCCCGCTCCTTGATGACCAGGTGGATCCGGTGGGGCCACTTCCGGGTCAATTCGGCCCCGGAAATCCAGGGGTGGGCCAGCAAGGCCCGTTCCACCCGGCCCGGCCGGATGGCTAAAAGGTTGGTATCAGGACCTAAATTGGCCAGTTTCAGGATAACTTCCGGGGTCAGACTCCGGGCCCCGTCGATTTCGATATTCTTGATATCTTTAATGCAAAAGTACGAAGAGGTCAAGAGTTGATGGTAGAGGATCATTAGACCCAGGCAGAGCCCGGCCAAACCCAGAAGTCCGAAGGTGACCAGAGCCATCCTGAGCCAGGACCTTGGGGAACCGCGGCCCCGGGAGCGGCGATAACTGTTGCTGGGCTTGCCCCGGGAGAACAGGCCGCGATTTCTTCACCGGCCGCCTGGGGCGCCAGGCGCGAATTATAGGTATTCCGCGAATTACGCGTATGTCCGGGGCGTGGTGGTTTTCTTTATGAGAGGGCCTCCTGTAAGCCGACGGGAGACGGAGGCACGGGTGCCCAGACGGGAGACAGACAAAAATCCGCTTGCATCGATCACCTGTCCCTTCCGGTCCCCGGTCTCCGGTCTCGTCTTGCCATTGAGCCGGGCCAGCAGTCCTCCCCGGTCTTCCAGATATCCCCGGCCCCGAGGGTGAGGACCAGGTCGCCTTCCTGCAAGTGCTCCAAAATGGTATCGGCCACGGCGCTCTGTTCTTCAACAAAATGTGCCGCCGGGTGGCCGCTGGCCCGGATGCCTTCACAAACGGCCCGGCCCGAGACGCCTGCTACCGGAGACTCGCTGGCCGCATAAATCTCCGTGATCAAAACCAGCCCGGCCCGGGCAAAGACCGGGAAGAATTCCGGCAGCAGGGCGGCGGTGCGGCTGTAGCGGTGGGGCTGAAAGGCCACCACCAGGCGGCGCTGCGGGAAGGCCTGGGCCAACCCCGCCAGGGTGGCGGCGATCTCGGTGGGGTGATGGCCGTAGTCGTCCAGCACCAGTAATGCCCCGGGCCTCGCCCTTCACCTGGCAGCGCCGGTGAATCTGGCCCAGGGCCTTGAGGCCGGTCTGCCAGGCGGAAAAATCGAGGCCCAGGCTGTGGGCCACGGCGCAGGCGGCCATGGCGTTGAGGACGTAATGGGATCCCGGCCAGGGGGACCTCCAGGGTCCCAAGCTTCCGGCCCTGGTGGCTCAAGCTTAAAGCGGTAGCCCAGGCCCCGAGGTTCCAGGTCGGTGGCCCGAAAGTCGGCGCCGGGATTCAGGCTGTAGGTGATGAGCTCGCCGGCATGGTGGCGCAGCACCGCCTGAAGATGCGGGTCGTCGGCCCAGGCAATGACCCGGGCGCCGGCCGGCAATTTCTGGAAATAGGCGGCAAAGGTCTCCTGGATATGGGCCAAATCCCGGTAGTAGTCCAGGTGCTCCCGGTCCAGGTTGGTGACCACGGTGGTTTGGGGACGTAGATAAGTGAAGGAGCCGTCGCTTTCGTCGGACTCGGCCACGAAATACTCCCCCCGGCCCAGGACGGCGTTGCTGCCGAGATGGTCCCAGAGGGCGCCCACCACCACGGTGGGGTCGAGGCCGCCGGCCCTAAGGATCGCCGCCACCATGGCGGTGGTGGAGGTCTTGCCGTGGGCCCCGGTGATGGCGATTTGCTGGTGGCCCTCCATCAGCCGGGCCAGCATCTGGCCCCGGCGCAGCACGGTGAGGCCCTGAGCCCGGGCCGCGGCCAGTTCCGGGTTGTCTTCCTTGACCGCGGTGGTGTGGACCACAATGTCGGCCGCACCCAGGTTATCGGCGCGGTGGCCCTGGTGCACCCGCACCCCCAGGTCCGCTAAGCGCTGGGTAATCGGCCCGGCCGCCAAATCCGAGCCGCTCACGCGGCAGCCGCGCCGCACCAAGAGCTCCGCCAGGCCGCTCATGCCAATGCCGCCAACGCCGATGAAGTGGTAGGATAGTTTGATATTTGCCATGTTATTCAGATATTTCAAATTCTTTTATGAAGATATTTAAAATACTTAGTGCAAACCTATTATACAATTATCTTGTAATATACTAATTATTGTCAACTTTTCATTCAAAATATTTTCTAAATTAATCTGGATAGCAATATTTATTAATCATTTCCATCTGTATTTCGACAATTCAAGCACAAATCTATTTATTGCAAGCAAGCATTGTACATGAATTTTAGTAAGAATTACTTTGCATAAGATAATTCCCTCATAGCTTCATCATCTTCTGCAAGTAATCAACATAACTCAATCTGATCATCACGCATTAAATGTGCATATATTGCTCATTACTTAATGTCAAATATAATTCAGCACATTTCAAGTTATGCTAAATCACATAATTGCTTGATTCTATTCCCTTTTTTCTATCCATTGTAGATGGGCACTGCCTACCAATGTCCTTAAGAATTATTCAATCAAAATACATATTCAAATTTAAAATCGAGATTTTCCCCAAATTATCGGGTATAAGGTTCCTGCTCACCAATTCTTAAAGCTAGAATAGGGCCAAAAGCAAATGCTTTACGCCACCCCCACCCTAACCCTCCCCCCTCAAGGGGGAGGGGATAAAAGCAAAGACACCTTATGGCTTTTATGATCCACTGCTTTTATTGCCGCTTCTATTGCTGCTTGCATGGCCCTTTTATGACCTATTTATCTAGAAATTATCAGGATTGGAAAGGACATTTAATCTAATCGTTTCCAAGACGCCTTCCAAGTTTGTTAAGACGTCGTTATTCCAAAATCTTAAGATGCTATACCCTTCGGCAATAAGCCAGTTACTTCTTTCCTCATCCTTATCTTTTTCAATAGCATGTTGACCACCATCAATTTCCAGGATCAAGCGTTTTTCCAAACAGACAAAATCGACGATGTATCTCCCAATGGGCTGTTGCCTCCTGAATCTAAATCCCTCTACTTGTTTTCCTCTTAAATGCCGCCATATTAAATTTTCTGCATCAGTCTGTCTTTTTCTCAAATTCCTGGAAAGAATGACAAGATCATTCATATCACCCAACCCCAAAATGCTCGGCTTTTATCCCCTCCCCCTTGAGGGGGGAGGGTTAGGGTGGGGGTGGCAAGCGTTTCTCGGTTCCAGGCAGCTACTAAGGATTAAAGTGGGCAGTGCACCACATTTCTACAGACTAACCAGATCATTCATATCAACCCACCAAGCTGCCGCTCTTTATCCTCTCCCCCTTGAGGGGGCGACACCGGGTGGGGGTGGCACCCGTCTTATGAGTAGCTCGTTATGGAGCCAAGCTCCTACCTTACTCATTGCTTGGCGTTAATATTCGGTCGGCAGCGAACTGTAATCCGAATATGGTTAGCGCCAATAAATAAGCAATAATGGGGAGCCACATCCCAAATTTGTCAAACCTGAAATAAATCCAGGAACAATTTACTAAAAAGAAGGGCGATGGCCCTAATTTGAAGCCGACAACCAAACTCAATAAGATAATAACTGCGATAAAAATGGTGGTATTTGGACTGGTGTAAGTCAGCATAATAACGAATAAGGCCGTTAGCGGCCCGCCAACATACACAATAAGTACCAGAAGTTTATAAAATGGATTTATCATCCAGACTGTTTCTTTAAACATATATTCTAATCTTTTCAAGTCCATAATCGCGGTACCCTTTTAGGTAGAGTGGGAACTGTCCGACAATTCCTTCCCGGCTTTAAAATTATGTCTGAGGCGCACCCTAAATTTTCACCCCTGGGTAAATTTCAGAAAAATAGAGTGGGCCAGATTTTTAAGAAATAGATAAACTTTTTTCAAAAAAAGCAGAATATCCAGACAACACATAGAAAATCATCCCAAGAAAATGTCGGGCGCCCACGGCTCCTTCATTCGGTTTTACCTCCGATCAACTCCAAACACCCCGCCACGATCTCTTTCGCCGCCTCGGGGCGGGCCAGGCGGCGGGCGGCCGCTTCCATGGCGCGTCAGGGTCTCGGGCTGCGCCAGGAACTCTTTTATCTTACCAGCGAACACCGCCGCGGTAAAATTTTTATTTAGGATAATTTCCGCGGCCCCGGCTTCGGCCAGGAAACGAGCGTTAAACTCCTGGTGGTTATTGGCCGCGAAAGGGTAGGGCACCAAGAGCGCCGCCCGGCCCAGGGCGGCGAGTTCCGCCAGGGTGGAGGCCCCGGCCCGGCAGACGATGAGGTGGGCCCGGACCATCAGCTCCGGCATCTCCTGGCTGAAGGCCGCTACCTGAGCCGCAAAACCGGCCCGGTCATAACCTGCGGCTACCTCCTCGTGGTCCGCCTCGCCGGTCAGATGGAGAAAATGGAGCCGGTCCTTCAAATCGGCGAGCTCCGGCAGGGCGGCCAGCACCTCCATATTCAGGTGGTGCGCCCCCTGGCTGCCGCCGGTGATCAGCACGGTGAAGGGCTGGTCCGGCCGCGGGGCCTGCTTCTTTAAAAAATTCCTCCCGGATGGGGTTGCCGGTCAAGACCGCCAGGTCTCCGGGGAATTGTCCCAGGGAGGCCGGGAAGGAGACGAAGACCCGGTCGGCCAGGTGCGCCAGCCAGCGGTTGGCGAACCCGGGCAGGGCATTTTGTTCATGCAGGGCCAGGGGAATCTTCAGGGACCAGGCCGCCAGGCCCACCGGGCCGGAGGTGTAGCCGCCCATGCCCAGCACCAGGTGGGGCTTAAGCTCCTGGAGGCGCTGCCGGGCCTGCCGGATGCTCCACGGCAAACTTCCCCAGGTGCGCAGCCGGGAGAAGAGCCCCTGGCCCTTCAAGGCCCGGCTGGCGACCGCCTCCCAGGGGAAGCCGCAGCCCTCCAGAATCCTGGTGGTCACGGCCCGGGGACTGGTGATAAAGGTGACCGTCGCCCCGTGGCGCGCCTGAAACTCCCGGGCCACGGCGAGGCCCGGGAACAGGTGGCCGCCGGTGCCCCCGGCGGCGATGACGATTCTAAGGTCCATCGGCCTCTCGAGAAACCTTATTTGCCAAAGTTTTGTAGGGCGCGTTTGACGCGCCATAAACCTGGTTTTGCTCTGAAAAGGACTAAAAATAGTTGGCGCGTCTGTCGCGCCCGACGATATCGGCGGCCTTTCAGACCACGGACGGCACGCTGTCTTTAGCCGGCGCCGCGGCCTGGGCGGGCGATCCGGTCGGGCGTTTGACCTGGCTGCTGATATTGAGCAGAATGCCCACCGCCAGCAGGCTGGCCATCAGGGAAGAGCCCCCGTAACTGAGAAAAGGGAGGGACAGCCCCTTGGTGGGCAAAATGCCGCTCACTACCCCCATGTTGATGGCCGCGGGCAGGCCGATGACCAGGGTCAGCCCGAGGGCCAGATAGGAGCCGAAGGTATCCGGAGCCTTGAGGCTCAGGCGGAGCCCCCGGATCACCAGGGTGGTGAACAGGGCCAGGATCAGGAGAAATCCCAGGAAGCCCAACTCTTCGCTGAAGATGGAGAGGATGAAGTCGGTGTGGGCGTCCGGCAGGTAGAAGAGCTTGGCCCGGCTCTGTCCCGGCCCCAGGCCCCAGAGGTTGCCGGAGCCGATGGCCAGCAGGGACTGTTTCAACTGGTAGCCCACATCCGCCCCGTGTTTCCAGGGGTCCAGGAAGGAGAGGATGCGGTCGAATTTTTTCGGATCTTTTAACACCGCCATGACTGCGAGGAAAATGACCGCGCCCAGGGACAGGACGATGTGGGTGAGGCGGGTGCCGCCGACGAATAGCATGGTGAAGACGATGGCCGCCAGGGTCAGGGCGGTGCCGAAGTCGGTCTCGATGCCGATCAGACCGATGAAGAGCCCGGACACCAACATGTGGGGCAGAAAGCCGATGGCGAAATACTTCATTTTCTCCCGTTTGCGGGCAAAGGAATAGGCCAGGAACAGGACCACCGCGATCTTGGCGAACTCCGACGGTTGCAAGGTGAAGGGCCCCAGGCGGATCCAGCGGGCCGCCCCCCGCACCTTGCCCCCGATACCGGGGATAAACACCAGGATCAGGCAAATCAGGCTAAAAAATAAAGCGGGATAGACCCAGCGTTGGTAACTCTGATAGTTGATTTTCCGCCCCAAGAGGAGCGCCCCCACGCCCAGGAAGGCGTACATCCCCTGGCGTTTGACGAAGTAGAAGGGGTCGCCGTAGTTGGTCTGGGCCATGACGTTACTGGCGATGAACACCATGCCCAGCCCCAAAAACATCAGCGAGAAGGCGCTGGCCAGCAGGATCAGGTCGGTATGGACCCCCGAGGCCGTGGTGGCGTTAGCTTCCGATGCCATGTTGCAGCTCCTTCACCAATCTCTGGAAGGTTTCGCCCCGCTGGGCATAATCCTTAAACATGTCGAAGCTGGCGCAGGCCGGGGACAGGAGCACCACTTCTCCAGGCCGGGCCAAATCATAGGCCCGCCGCACCGCTTCAGCCAGGTTGGCCACCAGACATATCGGGGCCAGGCCCTTCCAGACCCGGGCCAGGTGCTCCCGGGTTTCCCCCAGCAGGACCAGGGCCTTGACCCGTTCCTTGATCAGCGGCGAGATGAGAGTGAAATCGCTGTCTTTGTCCCGGCCGCCGGCAATGAGGATCACCGGCTTGGCGAAGTGAGCCAGAGACACGGCCACCGCCCCCACGTTGGTGCCCTTGGAGTCGTCATAAAACTCCACCCGATCCACCTCCGCCACGAACTCCAGGCGGTGCGGCAGCCCCTGGAAAGAGGCCAGCACCCGGCGGCAGGCCGCGGGAGAAGCGCCCGCGTCCAGGGCCAGCAACAGGGCGGCCATGATATTTTCTAAATTATGGCGTCCGGAGAGATGAATGTCAGCCAGGGAAAAGACCTCGGCCCCGGCGTCCCCCAGCCTGACGCGCAGCGAGCCGTTGGCCAGCCAGGCGCCCCGGTTCAAGGGCCGGGTGGTGGAAAAGTAGTAAACCCGGCCCGGCCCGGCAGCGAGGGCCGCCACCGCGGCATCGTCGGCATTGAGAACCTTGAGATCAGCGCCGTTCTTGGTTCTTAAACAGGCCGGCCTTGGAGGCGCCATAGGCGGCCAGGGAGGGGTAGCGGTCCAGGTGGTCCGGGGAGATGTTGAGCAGGGCGGCGGCCTGGGGATGGAAGTGAGGCGCGGTGTCCAGCTGAAAGCTGCTCACTTCCAAAACCAGGCAGTCCGCCGCCGCCTGCCCGGCCAGCAGTGAGATCACCGGGGTGCCGATATTCCCCCCCACCAGGGGCCTGAGCCCCGAGGCCTGAAGGAATTCCCCCACCAGGGTGATGGTGGTGGTCTTGCCGTTGGTGCCGCTCACCGCGATGATCGGCTGCGCCATAAAATGGCCGGCCAATTCCAGCTCCCCCCAGACCGGGATGCCGGCCTCCCGGGCCGCCTTGAGCCAGGGCGTTTCCGGCGGCACTCCCGGGCTGGGGATAATGAGGTCATAGCCCGGCCACCGGGGCTGGGAGACCCCCAGTTCTTCAGTGACCCCCAATCCGGCAATTTCCCGGCGCGGCTCGGCCAGGTCCGCAGGCCGCGCCTGGTCGGTCACGGTCACCCAGGCGCCCCGTTCGGCCAGGAAACGGCACAGGGCCACGCCGGTGCGAGCCAGGCCGACTACTAAAATTTTTTTGTCGTTAAGTTCCATTTGTAGCGCCAGTCTCGACATATCGACCACCAATCTAAGTCTTTATCCCCTCCCTTGATGGGAGGGGCCAGGGGAGGGTGGCTTAAGCAGTTGGCTCTGATAGTTTCCAGCACACCTTCAAGGTTCTGCAACACCTCAGTATTCCAAAATCTTAAAACTTTGAACCCCTGACTGTTAAGCCATTCGTCGCGCTGGCTGTCTTTGGCCTGGTCATTTTCTTCGGCGTGTTGACCGCCGTCGAGTTCTATCACCAAGCGCTTTTCATAGGCGACAAAATCGACGATAAAATTACCGATTGGCTCTTGTCTTCTAAATTTGAGGCCTTCTAACTGCTTGCCTTTCAGGTGAAACCAAAGACGATTCTCTGCGTCAGTTCCTCTTTGTCTTAATGCCCTGGAAATATTGGTGAGCCGACCCCTAATCTTACCCCACCCCCACCCTAACCCTCCCCCATCAAGGGGGAGGGAATAAGGCAAATTCCTGCTTCGACCGCCAGCATCTTCACAACCAGACTTTTCAAAAAAAGATAACCATTATAAACAAAACTTTAAGGATATCCAGTAACAGATCATTACCTCAGTTTCAAAGCACTCAACGACACCAGTCCCAAAATGATGGCAATAATCCAGAAGCGCACAATGACCTTGGGTTCGGGCCAGCCCTTGAGTTCGAAGTGATGGTGCAGCGGCGCCATGCGGAAGATGCGCTTGCCGTTGGACACCTTGAAGAAGCCCACCTGGATGATGACCGAGAGGGCCTCCACCACGAAGAGGCCGCCCACGATGGTCAGGAGGATTTCCTGCTTGGTGGCCAGGGCCACGGTGCCCAAAACGCCCCCCAGGGCCAGGGCCCCCACGTCCCCCATGAAGACCTGGGCCGGATAGGCGTTGAACCACAGGAAGCCCACCCCGGCGCCCACCAGGGCCCCCAGATAGATGGAGAGCTCGCCCACCCCGCGGATGTGGGGAATTTGCAGATAAGCCGCGATCTTGGCGTTACCCGCCAGGTAACAGAAGATCATGTAAAAGGCCGCAGCAATGGTCACCGGGCCGATGGCCAGGCCGTCCAGGCCATCGGTGAGGTTCACGGCGTTGGCGGTGCCCACGATGACAAAGACCGCAAAGGGAATAAAAAACCAGCCCAGCTCCGGCTGAAACTGCTTGAAGAAGGGCACGGTCAGGGTGGTGCTGAAGGACGGACTGGAATAGAGCCACAAGGCCGGCACCAGGGCCACCAGGGTCTGGGTCACCAGCTTGGCCCGGCCGCTGAGGCCCTGGTTGTGCTTCTTGATGACCTTAAGATAATCGTCCAAAAAGCCGATGAGGCCAAAGCCGAGGGTGACCAGGACCAGCATCCAGATGAAGGGGTTGTTCAGCTCCGACCAGAGGAGGGTGGCGGCCAGGGTGGCGAAGATGATCATCAGGCCGCCCATGGTGGGGGTGCCGTTTTTGGCAAAATGCGACTTGGGGCCTTCCTCCCGGACGGTCTGGCTGACCTGCATGGCCTTGAGTCTCTTAATGAACCAGGACCCCACCGCCAGGGAAATGACCAGGGCGGTAAGGATGGCGAAGATGGTCCGGAAGGTGATGTACCGGAAGACATTGAAGCCGCCGAAGACCGTCTTCAGTGGATATAAGAGATGGTAAAGCAACGGTATTCCCCCCCCCGGTTAATTCCCCACCTTGAGAGCTGTCAGCGGTCAGCGATCAGCTGTCAGCAAAGACCACAATGCTTCGTGCAAAGGATGGCGGGCGAGACGCCCGCCCTACCTTTAGGTTTCCTCCAACAAATCGACCAGCCCCTCCATGTGCATGGAGCGGGAGCCCTTGACCAGGAGCCAGTCCTCCGGGTCCAGCAATTCCTGCAGCACCCGGGCCCCGTCGGCCAGATGACGGATGGGGAAGATACGGGCTGCGCTCAGGCCCCCTTCCCGGGCCCCGGCGGCCACTTCCAGGCGGAAATTGCCGTAGATCACCAGGTAATCCACCCCGGCTTGGGCGGCCAGGCGCCCCAGGTTCCGGTGTTCCTGGGCCGCGGCCGCGCCCAGCTCCAGCATGTCCCCCAGGGCCGCGGCGGCCCGGCCGCGGTCCTTAAGCTCCATCAGGGTCTTCAAGGCCATGGCCATGGAGCCGGGGTTGGCGTTGTAGCAATCATTCAGCAGGTGGACCCCGCCGGGCAGGGTGAGGACTTGAGAGCGCCGGTGGATCGGGCGGAACTCCGCCAGGGCCGCGGCGGTCTCCCCCGGCGACAGCCCCAGGACCAGGCCCACGGCGGTGGCGGCCAGGGCGTTATAGAGCATGTGTTCGCCGGTGGCGGGCAGATTAAGGGGCCAGCTCTGCCCCTGATAGTCCAGCACCGCGCTCTGGCCGCGGCTGCCCTGGGGGCGGCGCTCCCGGGCCCGCAACCCGGCCCCGGGCTGCAAGCCGAAGCTCAAGGCCTCGCCGCGAAAATTCCGGGCCAGGCCGGCGATCCAGGGATCATCGAGATTATAAATTAAACGGGCCTGCCGGTCCAGGGCGGCGATGATCTCCCCCTTGGCCCGGGCCACCCCGGCCACGTCCCCCACCCCTTCGGTGTGGGCCCCATAGACGTTGGTGAGCACCCCCACGGTGGGCGCGGCGATTTCGGTCAGGCGCCGGATTTCCCCGAAGCGGTTCATGCCCATCTCCACCACCGCGGCCTCGAAGCCGGGCTCCAATTCCAGGAGGGTGAGGGGCAGGCCGATGAGGTTGTTCAGGTTCAGGGGATTTTTGTGAACCCGGTAAGCTTGGGACAGCACCTGGGCGGCCATCTCCTTGGTGGTGGTCTTGCCGCAACTGCCGGTCACCGCCACCACGGGCCCGGCAAAGCGGCGCCGCCAGGCGTGGGCCAGGTCCCCCAGGGCGGTGAGGGTGTCGTTTACGGCGATGATGGTCACCTCAGAGGGTATGCTTGGGGCATGGCTGGCAAGGCACTGTTGCTCCACCAGCACCCCCCGAACGCCCCGCTGCAAGGCCTTGGGGATGAATTCGTGGCCGTCGTGGCGCTCCCCGGACAGGGGGATGAAGAGCTGCCCCGTCTGGGCGGTGCGGGAGTCGGTGCTGACGCCGCAAAAGGCGTCCCACCCGCCCCGCTGCACCAGGGCGCCGCCGGTGGCGGTCAGGATGATGTCAGTGCGCCATGGTAGAAGGCTTAGGCAGGGCCATTCCTAGGCCTTCCGTCGATTACTCCCTTCTAAGGCCGCTTCTAGGCAATTCCTATACTTCTGCTGCCGCCACCTCTCCCGGTCGTCGAAATGGCGGCGCTCCGTGCCCCAGATCTGGTAATTTTCATGGCCTTTGCCCGCCACCAGGACGGCGTCTCCGGGGCGGGCCAGGCTCACCGCCAGGCGGATGGCCTCGCGGCGGTCCGGGACCGCCAGATAACCGCGCTTACCCTGCTTGGCGGCGGCCCCGGTAATTTGGTCCAGGCCGGCGGCCTTAAGCCCCGGCTCGATTTCCTGGATAATGGCCAGCGGCTCTTCGCTTCTCGGGTTGTCGCTGGTGACCACCACCAACTGCGACCCCGCCGCCGCGGCCCGGCCCATCAAGGGCCGTTTCTTCCGGTCCCGGTCGCCGCCGCAGCCGAAGACCGTGATGATCCGGGCAAAGTCCAACTGCTGCAAGGCCCCCAGGGCCTGGGCAATCGCCGCCGGGGTGTGGGCATAATCCACGAAGACCGCCGGGGCCGGCCGGGGGCCCAAAGCGCTCCAGGCGTCCCGGCACGCCGGTCAGGGCACTGATGCCCCGGGCCACGGCTTCGGGGGCTAAGCCCAGCCCCAGGGCGGTGGCCGCGGCCGCCAGGATGTTGGCCAGGTTGAAGGGCCCCACCAGGGGCGAGACAATCTCCAGCTCTCCCATGGGGCTGGTGAGCCGGGCTTCGATGCCGTCGGGACGGAACCTATAAGTCAGCGGGCGCACCTGGCTGTCGGGGTGGCAGCCGTAGGTGAGGCTCGGGACCCGCACCCGGCGGTGCAACTCATGGCCCCGGGGATCGTCCAGGTTGAGGACCGCCAGGCCCGGAGCCCCGGCGCCATTGCCCAAAATCTCCAAGAACAGGCGGGACTTGGCGGCAAAGTAATCCTCCAGGTCCCGGTGGTAATCCAGGTGGTCCTGGGAGAGGTTGGTGAAGACCCCCACATCGAAGGCGGCCCGATCCACCCGGTGCAGATCCAGGGCGTGGGAGGAGACTTCCATGCAGACGTGGCTGACGCCCGTGGTGCGCATGGCCCGCAGGAGCCTTTGCAGGTCCAGGGATTCCGGGGTGGTCACCGGGGCCGGCCAGGTTTGTGCCCCGGCGCGATAATTGATGGTGCCCAGCACCCCAACGGTGTGCCCGGCGCGGTTCAGGATGGCTTCCAGGAGGTAGGCGGTGCTGGTCTTGCCGTTGGTGCCGGTGATGCCCACCAGGGTCAGCTCCCGGCTGGGATGGCCGTAAAACGCGGCGGCAAGATGGGCCAGGGCCAGTCTGGCCTGGGCCACCCGCACCACGGTAATGCCGGCGGGGGCCTCCAGTTCCGGTTCGCTGACGATGGCCGCGGCCCCCCGCCTGATGGCCTCATTGATGAAACGGTGCCCGTCGGTGCGCGCCCCTTTGAGGGCCACGAAGACCCCACCCGGCTCCACCTCTCCGGAGTGATAAGCCACCCCGGTGACGACGAGATTTTCGTCACCCCGGATGCAGCAGCCCTCCAGGCCGGCCAGGAGGCGCTTTAGAGTTATGGGGGACGGATAGTGGCGGTGCACGCTGCCCTCGCTGATTAGGCCCGATGCTTCGAGCCCAAGAGCCTCAACTATTAGCCATCTAAGTTTGGAACTATGAACCGGGCGGTTAAGATAAGTAACAATTATAAAACAGGATTGATTATCAGATACGCCAAAGGGCAGGCCCTCAGGCCTGCCCTTGTCGGTGGCGCGATTTTTGGATTTGCAGATCGAGATCTAATCTCAAGTCCCACCGCCTTGTTTAATTCTATAAAAACTTCCGGTTCTTGGCAAGAACATCCCGTTCGGGAGAAATCAGGAACTGGACTGGAATTTAACCAGGCAAGTGCCCCCGGGAGTGATGGCGGTTCCCGGCGACGGCTCCTGGCCCACGGCCATGCCGCTGCCCTCCAGGCGGCATCTCAACCCCGAGCGGTTCAGCAGGTCCAGAACCTGGCGGATGGTGTAGCCTTTCAGGTTCGGCATCACCGTCAGCGGTTCCTTGGGCATCTCCAACTTGATCGGCAACAACTGGGCCAGATTAGGGGCCGGGGGCGGAGCCGGAGCTGCAGCCGCCTTAGCCACCTTTACCTCCTTAGCCCCCTTGCTCCCCTTGACCGGGGCCGGCGCCCCCTTGGCCTGGACCGGCAGGTTCTTGTCCTTGGGCAATTCCTTCTGGGGATAATAGCCCAGGACCCGCAGGGATTGGGCGGCGATCTCCCGGAAGATGGGGGCGGCTACCACGCCGCCGAAGATGGCCCCTTTGGGTTCATCGATGATGACGACAATGGACAGGACCGGCTTCTCCGCCGGCACCAGGCCGATGAACAGGGCGTTAAACTTGCTGTGGGAATAGGCCCGGCCTATCAGTTTCTGGGCGGTGCCCGTCTTGCCGGCCACGGTGAAACCCTCCGGGGCCGCATCTTTGGCCGTGCCCCCCTGCTGGGTTACCGTTGCCATGATCTCCAGCATCTGCTGGGCGGCCCGCTGGGACAGCACCCTTCTTACCGGGCGGGGGGCGAACTCCTCCACCTTCTCTCCTTGGGGGCTGACGATCTCTTTAACGATGTGAGGCTCCATCAAGACGCCGTCGTTGCCCATGGCGGCCAGGGCCATGGTCATTTGCAGGGCGGTGACCGAGACCCCCTGCCCGAAGGCCACGGTGACCCGGTCGATGGCGGACCGGGCGGTCCGGAGATTTCTCAGCAGGCCGCTGCTCTCCCCGGGGAACGGGATGCCGCTCTTGTGGCCGAAGCCGAAGTCTCGAAGATACTTATCCAGGCGGGCTCCGCCCACCTTGTTGGCGATCTTGGCGGCGCCGATATTGCTGGATTTCTGAATGACCTGCTGCACCGTCAGGGTCCCGTAAGGATGGACATCGTGGATCATTTCCTTGGCGCCGATGTGCCAGATGCCGTGTTCGCAGTTGAAGGTGTCGCTGGGCTTCACCACGTTGGCGTCCAGGGCCGTGGCGGCGACGAAGATCTTATAGGTGGAGCCGGGCTCCAGGGCGTCGGTGAGGAGGCGGTTACGCCGGGCCATTTCCGGGAACTGGACATAACGGTTGGGGTCCATGGAGGGCAACTGGGCCATGGCCAGGATTTCCCCGGTCTGCGGCTGGACCACCAGAGCCAGCCCGCCGGCGGCGTGATATTTCTCCACTCCCCGGGCCAGCTCTTTCTCGGCGATGTACTGCAGGGTGCGGTCCAGGGTCAGGACCACGTTGTTGCCCATGACCTCCGGATCCCAGGCCTTTTCACCCGAGGTGACGATACGGCCCCGGGCGTCCATCATCTTCCAGCACTGCTTGGGTTTGCCATAGAGTTGGCTATTAAACTGGTGCTCCACCCCTTCGAGCCCGTTGCCGTCGACGTCGCAAAATCCCAGGACCTGCCCGCCCAGGGAGAGCTGCGGATAGTAACGTTTGGCCTCGGGCACCAGATAGACGACGTCCGTATCCCGGCGGCCGGTGACCTTGGCGGCCGAGGCCTTACGGTCCGCGTCGGCGGCCCAGGCCATGAAGGCCGCCTCCCGCTCCGGGGTGAGCTGGCGCTTTAGCCAGGTAAAAGTACTGGCCCGGGTCAGCAGCATTTTTAACTCTTTGGGTTTAAAGCCGAGGATGGGCGCCAGTTCCCGGCTCAAGCGCTCGGCGTGTTTGATCTGGGTGGGGTGGGCCACCACCGAAGAGACCCGGGTGCTGATGGCCAGCTCCAGGCCCCGGCGGTCCAGGATCGCTCCCCGCACGGGCAGCACCGGGCAGGCTTTCTGATACTCCCGGGTGGCCTCCTCCCGCAGCTGCGGCCCTAGAACCACCTGGAGGTAAAAGAAGCGGCCGCAAATGACCAAGCCCAGCAGGGCCAGGCCGAGGCCTACCAGGCCGACGCGGACGCGCGCCCATTTGCCGATGGTAGGGTTCACGGCAGATTAACGACCTGGAAGGGCTGGGGCGCTTCCATGCCGAGCTGAGCCGCCAGCTTCTCCAGACGGGGAACGGCTGTCAGCACCGAGAGCTCGATGCGCAGCTTGCGGTTCAGGTCCAGGAATTGCTTCTTGGTCTCCTGGGCCTGGGAGATCTGATAGCTCTGGGTGATATATTGCAGATCGGCCCAGGCCAGAAACATGCAAGTGAAGAGTACCCCCACCGTGGCCAGGACCAGCCCCGCGACCACGGCTCGCCCCCAGAGCCAGGGGTGGCTGACTTTGCGATTCTTGGAGATAAAAATCTGTCCGGCGGCGCTCAAGCGAAGAGCTAAATTGGCGGGCATCCCCCTTTACCTCCCTGTGTTACCCTCTGATCAGGCGTTTTGGTCGAAGGTGAAGAAGCTGGAAAACCGTTCCTTGGGCCATTTTTGGGCCATCTCATCCCAAAACCTGGTGGACTGGCGGCTATCGTCCTGGTCCGCCTTGCTGTGGTAACTATAGAAACCTGATTCCCTGTCCTTCTTTAAGATCAGAACCTGAGCGGCTTCAGCAGACATGGCTGTTCTCCTGGTTTGAGAGGGTGACGATCTTTTCGGCCAGGCGCAGCTTGGCGCTGCGGGCCCGGGGATTGCCGGCTACTTCCTCCGGGGTGGGCGTGAGCGGTTTGCGGGTCAGCCGCGCCATCACCCCGGCCCGGTCCCAGGCCGCCATTTTCTCCTTGATCAGCCGGTCTTCCAAAGAATGGTAGGAAATCACCACGAGACGGCCTCCCTCTGCCAACCACCCCGGGGCCTGCTCCAAAAAAGCGGCAATTTGCTCCAGTTCGCGGTTTACCGCAATCCTTAAGGCCTGGAAGACCCGGGTGGCTGGATGCAGTCTCCCCCTGCGCCACCCGGGTCCCATAGCCTGCTTAATGACTTCAACCAGTTGCTGCGTGGTGCGGAAGGGGCGCCGCTGCCGGGCCTGGATTACCAGGCGGGCCAGGCGCCGGGCGTGGGGCTCCTCCCCATACTCCCAAAAAATCTTTTCCAAGGTGGCCCGGGGGGCGCGGTTAAGCAACTGGGCCGCGGTCCTCCCCCCATCTTCGGGGTTGAACCGCATATCCAGGGGCTCGTCTCCCATAAAGGAGAAACCCCGCTGCGAAGCCTGCAATTGCTGGGAAGACAGCCCGAGATCCAGAAGAATTCCGGCCACTTCTTTCACCTGGGCTGCCGCCAGCAACTCCCCCAATTGGCTGTAAGAGCAGTGAAACAGTTGAAATCTGGAGGTGTGGTGCGCCAGTCGGGCGGCGGCCGTCTCGAGGACCGCGGGGTCTTGATCCAAACCCCACAGCCGCCCGTCCGGGCGGGTCGAGTCCAGGATGGCGGCGGCGTGCCCCCCCTCACCCACGGTACCATCCACGTAAAGACAGCCAGGCCGGCAATTGAGGCCCACCAGCACCTCCTTCACCATAACCGGTTCGTGCACCGGAATCAGGTCTGAGTTTAGATCAATAATTCGTCTAACATCCCTTCGTCAATGGAGTCTTCCAACTGCTTCCAATGCGCTTCGTAGGCGACCTTATCCCAGATTTCAAAACAGCGGACCGCGCCCACCAGGCAGACTTCCCGGGAAAGCTTGGCGTAGTCGCGCAGATTGGGCGGCACCAGGATGCGGCCCTGGCGGTCCAGGGGGCATTCCTCCACCCCGGAGATGAGAAAACGCTGAAAGTTACGCAGGTCTTTGCGAAAGAGTGGCTGTTCGGCGAACTTGGCTTCGATCTTCTGCCATTCGGCGGCGGGGAAGGCTAAGATATAACCCTGGAAATTAGTGAGGACGAGCTGGCGGTCTTTGCGCTCTTGCAGGATTTCGCGATAACGGGAAGGGATGCTGACCCTTCCTTTGTTATCCATGAAGTGGTAATGCCTGCCGGTGAACATCGTTCCCCCATCCACTCCCACTCTGTTCCACTTTCCCCCACTCGCACTCTAATAATGCCCTTTCTTAGGGAGATGTCAAGAAAAAAAGTTAATCCGGAATAAATTTATTGGCCCTGGCTAAAACCGGTTCCGGCCTTAGGGGTTAAAGAGAGAGGAGAGGATTAGGGTGTGTAGGACCCTGCTATGGGCGGGCCACCCATTCGGCGGGCAACTTGGCCTGAAGGGCTGCAGCTCTATCCCACTTGAATGCTTGACAGAATCGTCATAACCCATTTTTCAGGGCGCAGGGGTTCAGAAGGGTTGGGTCCAATTTAAGCCTAAGAGGTCGGGGAGGACAAAGGCAGCCGCAGGCTCTCTGTGAAAGTACCTGTAGGGGCGGCTGGCGAGCCGCCCCGACAAAAAAGGGTTTTCGGGGGCGGCAATTTTTCAAAGCTATGAATGGCTAGCTGGCCCCGAAATGGGGCGCAGTTTTCAGCCGCCCCCGTGCTGCTGGTGGTAGTCCAGGTAGTTCTGCAAGATGAGCACCGCGGCCAGCTGATCTATCACCTGGCGGCGGCGCCGGCGGCTCACGTCCGCCTGGATCAGGACCCTTTCGGCCTCCGCGGTGGTGAGGCGCTCCTCCCAGGTGACCACCTCCACCCCCAAGGCCTCTTTCAGGGTCTCGACCAGCGCCAGGATCTCCGGGGCGGCCTGGCCCAGGCGGCCATCCATATGTCGCGGCAGGCCCACCACCACCCGCTGCACCCCCCACTGACGGGCCACCTCCACGAGCCGGGCCAGGTCGGCGGCGCGGTCCTTGCGGGTCAAGACTTCCAGACCCTGGGCGGTGATGCCCAGGGGGTCGCTGACGGCCAGGCCGATGCGCTTCGAGCCCACGTCCAGGGCGAGAATTCGCACTTCCCGGCGCTCCGGCGATTGTGGCCCTTCCACCATGAACCGCCTCCTAAGTTATAGACGGGAGACGGAGGACGGGAGACGGGAGAAAATAACCTGTCCCCGGTCTTCGGTCCCCGGTCTTTATTTGGACAGCAGCCAGACGGCCGCCAGAGCCAGGGCCAGCCCGGCCAGGCGCTGCAGAGTGAAGCCCTCGTGGAGCAGAGTCCAGCTCAGGATCACCGTGACCACGGGATACAAGGCCGTGAGCGGCACCACCACGCTGGCGGCGGCCCCGGCCAGAGCCTTAAAAAAGCAGAGCAAGCCGAAGGCCATGCAGATTCCGGCTCCCAGCGCGGCGGCCAGGCCGGCGGGCTGCCAGGGGATGGTCAGGCCCCCGGTGGCCGCCAGATAGCCGACCACCGCCAGGTGCCCGGTGATGGCGAGTAAATAAGCGGCCCCGGGGGGCAGTTGCAGGGCGGCCACCTTGCTCAGGAAGCCCCAAAGCCCCCAGAGACCCAGGGCCATCAAGGAAAACCCCAGCCAGTTCACGTCGCTTCCTCCCGGCTTGCCAGTCACTGGTCTTTCATCTAATATATGAATTGCGCCGCGGGCACAATAGCTATCAGCGGTCTGCTTGTAGGGCGGGCGTCTCGCCCGCCGCTGGGAGCCGGCGCAGGCTGAAGCCTGCGGCTACATTTTTCTTAGCGTAAAGGTCACTTTAATGATCAACATCATCGGGCATCGTGGGGCCCCGGCGGAAGAGCCGGAAAATACCCTGCGTTCTTTTCGGCGCGCCCTGGACCTGGGGGTGGCGGCGGTGGAACTGGACGTGCAGCTCACCCGGGACGGCCGCCTGGCGGTGATCCATGACGAAACCCTGGACCGCACCACCAACGGCCACGGCCGGGTTCGAGACTTCACCCTGGCAGCTCTGAAAAAGCTGGACGCGGGCCAGAGTGAGTCCATCCCCGCCCTGGAGGAGGTCCTGGAACTGGTTAGAGGCCGGGCCCACCTGGCGGTGGAGCTGAAGCAGCCCGAGGCGGCCCCGGCCCTGCTGGAGTTTTTCCGGAAACACCAGGCCTTCGAGGCGGCCCGCGTCATCTCCTTCTGGCACCCGGCGGTCAAGGCCCTGAAAGAAGAAGAACCGCGCCTGCACACCGGGGTCCTCCTGGTGGGCTGCCCCGCCGACCCGGCCGGCCTGGCGCACGCCGCCCGGGCCGACTCCCTGGTCCTGAATTATCGTTACGTCGACCGGGAACTGGTGGAGGCCGCCCATCGACGGGAGATTGGGGTCAGCGTCTGGAATATCGACGATCCGGAAATCCTGGAACCTTACCTATCCCTGAATCTGGAGGCCATTTGCACCAACCGGCCCCGGGAGATTATGGCTCATTTACGAGACATAATTCGTAGCCACAACTTAACGCAATAAGTCATCTTTTTGAACCGGTATTGTAATAATGTGGCACAGCCGCCCCGGCTGTCCCGGACAGGCGAGGCGCCTGTCCCACATTTGCCTTTCGCACAAAGGACTATCGGCAAATTCCTTTGCCGATATTAATGGTGCGTAGGACGCACCCTACACGCAGGCTGGAATGCCTGTGCTACCTGCGAAATTATGGATATTGCCACGGAAACCTTGACTGGCATCTTGGCCGCAGCGGCCCGGGAAGCTCCTGACAGAGTGGCTTTGCTCCATCGGCAAGATGACCAAGTGTCGGAGTACACCTACGGGCAGCTTTACCGGCACAGCCTGGCGGTGGCCGGCTGGCTGAAGGCCCAAGGGGTGCAAAAAGGCGACCGGGTGGCCATCCTCCTGGAGAATCGGCCCGAATGGCCCATGAGCTATTTCGGTACGGTGTTGGCGGGCGCGGTGGCCGTGCCCCTGGACCCGGTCTCCCGCTGGGACCAGATCCGGTACGCCCTGGAACAGACCCGGGCCAGGATTATCTTCACCTTTCCCCAAGCCCCCCTGTCCCCATTGCAACAACTGCCGTTCCTGGAAAAGATCGTGGTGGTGGGGGAGACCCGGGAAGCGGGCGGGAACCTCACAACTTTTGCGGAGGTCCGGCAATCCCCCGGGAGGGCGGCAGGACCTCCCGCGGTGCGCCCCGGCGCCCCTGACCCTGACGACCTAGCCTCCATCATTTATACCTCGGGCACCACCGGCCCTCCCAAAGGGGTGATGCTCAGCCACCGGAATTTTTGCGCTAATTGCCGGGGCATCGCCCAACTCAACGCCATCCGGCCGGAGGACAATTTTCTCGCCATCCTGCCGCTGCATCACGCCTTTCCCTTCACCGCCACCCTGCTCTTGCCCCTCCTTTCCCGGGCGAGAATCACCTATCTGGATACCCTGAAGGCCGAGGCCATTCTGAGTTGCCTCAATGAGCAACAGGTCACCATCCTGGTGCTCACCCCCCAGGTCCTCCAGCACTTCTATCAGGGGATGGCGCGGCAGCTGCGGACGCTTCCCTGGCCGCTGCGTCCCTTGGTGCTGGCCTATCTTCACTTTTCCTGGCGGGTGTCCCAAGCTCTCGGGATAAATCCCGCCCGGCCCCTGCTGCGGAAATTCCACCGGGCCTTAGGCGAGCAGTTTCGTTTCTTTGTCAGCGGCGGGGCCAAATTGCCCGAGGCCCTGGTGGAGAACCTGGCGCGGCTGGGATTTACGGTGCTGGAGGGCTACGGCCTCACCGAGACCGCGCCGGTGGTCACCTTCAACCCGCCGGAGGCCCCCCGCCTGGGGTCGGCGGGGCGGCCGCTGGCCGGGGTGGAAGTCAGGATTCTCCACCCCGACGCGGCTGGCGTCGGAGAGGTTCTGGTCCGGGGCGACAACGTTATGTCCGGTTATTGGCAAAATGAGGCCGCCACCCGGGAGGCCATCAAAGATGGCTGGTTTCACACCGGCGATTTGGGTCATCTCGACCGGGATGGCTACCTTTCTCTCAAGGGACGGATCAAGGAGATCATCGTCCTCAGCCTCGGGTAAGAACATCTCCGCCGAAGAAGTGGGCCAGTATTACCTCCAGGCTCCTTCCATCAAAGAGATCTTTGTGACCGCCGACGCCCGGGCCGAGAAGCTGGCCGCGGTGGTGGTGCCGGACCTGGACTTTTTCCGGAAAACCGGGGAAACGGACATTTACGACAAGGTGAAGTGGGACCTGGAGCTGCTCTCCCGTGGTCTGGAGCCCTACAAGCGGGTCCGGGATTTCGTCTTGATCAACGAAGAACTCCCCAAAACCAGATTGGGGAAAGTCAGGATTCACGAAGCCCAGCGCCTCTACCAGGAGCGGGCCGGCAAACAATATGTCGCCAAAAAGCTGGCCGTGGCCGAGGGCATATCGAAGGTGGGCCTGACCGTGGTGCAGGTGTTGGCTCGCCGCCTCGGCGACGACCGCATCTCCCTGGACGACCATCTGGAACTGGACCTGGGTCTGGACTCCTTGGGGTTGGTGGAACTGCTCTCTTCCCTGGAGCGGCGGTTCAACCTCAAGATCCGGGACGAAGAATTTCTCGGGATCTTCACGGTCCGGGAACTTATCGGTTTTATCGAAGCGAAAAATCCCGCCGCGGCCCAGGACCAGGGCGAGGAGTTGGCGGCTTGGGCCGACCTTCTCAAGAACGAGCCACCACCGGCCTTGCTGCGGCATCTCGGCATGAACGGCGGATTCCAGGCCAGGATGGTCACCCAGGGGCTGGGGTCGGCCCTGAGCTTGTTATTCAAATGGCTGTTCGACCTTAAGGTTTACGGCCGGGAGGGGCTCAAGGCCCAGGGGTACATCCTCTGCCCGAACCACGCCAGCTTCCTGGACGGCTTCATCCTGGCCGGCGCGGTCCCACGCGCCTTGCGGCCCCGCCTGTTTTCCCTGGGGTACGCCCGCTACTTCGACGTTCCGGTGCTCCGGGCGCTCCTCAAACTGATTCGGGTGATTCCGGTGGACTCGGCTCGCAACGTGGTGACGGCCATGCAGGTGTCGTCCTTTATCCTCCAGAATGGCCAGATTTTGTCCATTTTCCCCGAAGGCTCCCGGAGCCCCACCGGCGAGGTGGGCCGATTCAAGAAGGGCGTGGCCATCCTGGCCAGGGAATTGCATGTGAAGTTGGTCCCGGTTTATATTCAAGGCGCCTATGCCGCCTGGCCTGCCGGCGCCAGCCTGCCCCGGCCGCATCCCATCCGGGTAGTCTTCGGCCAACAGTATTCCTGGCAGGAACTGCTGGCGCGAGGTCTGGAGATCGACCCCAACGCTTCGGACTACGACGCCATTGGGTTGGGCCTGCGGCAGGAAGTCTTGCGGCTGAAAGAAGTAGTCAGTAGCCAGTAGCCAGTAGCCAGAAAAAACAACTGACAACTGACTACTGGTTACTGAAAAAAATTTCCAGTTTAAGGAATAAGTTATGGCCAAAACCATCGTGGAACAAATCATGGCGGCGCACCTGGTCTCAGGGGAATTGGCCCCCGGCGCCGAGGTGGCGCTGAGGATCGATCATACCCTGACGCAGGATGCCACCGGGACCCTGGCCTATCTGGAGTTTGAGGCCATGGGGGTGGACCGGGCCCGGCCCGAAGTGGCGGTGAGTTACGTGGATCACAACCTGTTGCAGACCGATTTCAGGAACGCCGACGACCACCGGTTTTTGCGGACCATCGCCGCCAAATACGGCCTCTATTTCTCACCGCCGGGCAACGGCATCTCCCATCAAGTGCATCTGGAGCGTTTCAGCGTGCCGGGCAAGACCATGTTGGGTTCCGACAGCCACACCCCCACGGCCGGAGGAGCCGGCATGCTGTCCTTCGGGGCCGGCGGCCTGGACGTGGCCCTGGCCCTGGCCGGGCAGCCCTTTTACCTGGTGATGCCCGAGATCCTGGGGGTGCGCCTCAACGGACGCTTCCCGGCCTGGGTGTCGGCCAAGGACGTCATTCTGGAACTGCTGCGGCGCTTGACGGTCAAGGGCGGCCGGGGCAAGATCCTGGAGTTTTTCGGTCCGGCCTTGAGATATCTCAGTGTGCCCGAGCGCGCCGCCATCACCAACATGGGAGCGGAACTGGGGGCCACCACTTCGATCTTTCCGGCGGACGGGCAGACTCGCCGGTTCATGGCCCTGCAAGGGCGCGAAGCGGATTTCCGTCCCTTGCAGGCCCAGGGCCGGCCCAACTATGCCGAAATCCAGGAAATAGACCTGACCGGCCTCGAGCCTCTCATCGCCCAGCCCAGCTCGCCCGATAAGGTCGTGCCGGTCAAGCAGGTGGAGGGCACCCCGGTGGAGCAGGTGCTCATCGGCTCCTGCGGCAACTCCTCGTTCCGGGACCTGATGGTGGTGGCCCAGGCCTTGAAAGGCCGCCGGGTGCACCCCCGGGTGAGTCTGGAGATCAATCCCGGCTCCCGCCAGGTCCTGGAAAACCTGGCCCTGGCCGGGGGGCTCCTACCTTTGCTGGCGGCCGGCGCCCGGGTGATGCCGCCGGGCTGCTGGGGCTGCATCGGTATGGGCCAGGCCCCGCCCACCCAGGCCGTGTCGGTGCGCACCTTCCCGCGGAACTTCCCCGGACGCAGCGGCACCAAGGACGACCAGGTCTATCTGGCCAGCCCTGAAACTGCGGTGGCCGCGGCCATTTACGGCGAACTGCGGGATCCCCGCAGCCTGGGGGAGGCCCCCCGGGTCGCCGCGCCCCGTCATTACCTGGCGGACGGCCGTGACCTGGTGGCCCCACCTCCGGCCGGCACCCCGGTGGAGGTGGTGCGGGGCCCCAACATCGTGCCCTTTCCCCAACTATCGCCCCTGCCCGAGACCTGGCGCGGCGAGATCTGGCTGAAGGCCGGGGACAACGTCACCACTGACGATATCCTGCCGGCGGGCAGCCAGATCCTACCTTTGCGCAGCAACCTGCCGGCCATCAGCCAGTTTGCCTTCACCCGCCTGGACCCCGGTTTCCCGCAGCGGGTCCAGGGCCGGGGCGAAGGGGCCATCATCGGCGGTGAAAATTACGGCCAGGGCTCATCCCGGGAGCACGCCGCCCTGGCGCCCCGGTATCTGGGGGTGCGGGTGAAGCTGGTGAAGAGCTTTGCCCGCATCCATCTGGCCAACCTCATCAACTTCGGCATCCTGCCTTTGACCTTTGAAAATCCCGGCGACTATGAGCTGTTGGCGCAGGACCAAACCCTGGAGTTACCCGGCGTCGGCCGGCTGTTGCTGGCTGGGGCCGAACGGCTGCCCCTCAAGGTGGGCTCCCGGGAAATCTGGGTCCGGGTGGACCTCTCGGTCCGGCAGCGCCGCCTGGTGGTGGGGGGCGGGGCCCTTAACCTGGCCCGTGAGGGCTAGGCGAGAGAGAGCAAAGGGAGCCGCGGGTCGCCCAAACCTGTGAAGCTCTGGAAACTGGCAACCTCGGGTCCGCCCCTGCCCGGGAAGAATTTCCTAGCCCGGTGGCCCAAAATCTTAGGCCCTAACAAAAATTGCCTGTTGCCTAATTTTGGGTATATAATCGGGCGGGTAGAGTGATAGAATCACATGGGCACAACTGGTTGGTTTAACGTCAACTGTAAATGTGCTTTTGGATGCCGGCGCCTGACGGGAGGAATATGAGATGGGCCTGTTTAGCAAGATATTCGGAGGGGGGGGCGCCGAGAAACCTCAGTTTGAGGTGGTGGAAAATAAATTATGTACCGACCTGACCCGATACCAGGTCCGGGTAAGAAAACACGGCCAGGAAATGTATGCCGAAGAACTGTTTCAAACCGCGGCAAAACCCAAGGATCTTCAGTTCGGGCGATTTTACCTGTTGAACGAAAATCCTCCCAAGCTCCATTTCGCCCCTTCTCTGGACCAGGCGCTTAGTTGGTTCAGAGGGCGGGACCTGCCCAAAGACGGTTATTACAACATTTTCTGGGGGGAAGGAATCACTTTTCAATGCGGCGCCTGTCAAAAAGAAGCCAGGGAGCCTCTAGCTATCAGCAAAGTGGAACGGTTGTCGGTTTACGCCGACATCCCGATCCACATGGAAATCGTGGGCTGGCGGGTGATTGAAGTGGCTGCCGACCTGATGGGGACGGGGGTGCCCAGCAAGATCCTGGACGTCTTCAAGACCAAGCCGATCATTATCTGGGACAGCGGCAAGAACAAGTATATCTGTAAAGATTGCGCCCAGCGCCTGAGGGAGATGGGCCGGGAAGCAGAACTGGAAGAGTACGCGATTTTTTAGTAAGAACATCTTGTTCTCACTTTGAGGGGAGGGCCGGGGATTTTTGTCAGGGTCTCGCGCCCTTTTTTTTTGACTTGAAGGTCCAGCTTTGGTGCGGGGGCCAGAGACTTCCGTAAGGGGGCGTCCTTCCTCTACCGGCACTCCCTGGCGCAGCGTCTACCGGCGTGGAGGTCGGGTCTGGGCTGAGGGCAAGGCCGGCCGAAAGGGCGGCAATTTATTTCACTTTGCCCTAAAAATAGATGGAGAGGTTGACTGGCCGTGGGCGTTCCAGCTTTCTTCCCCTACCGGCGGCCCCAAAAAAACGGGACCCTCGGGCCGAAGCCCGGTGGTCCCGAATTATTTATCTTAAAAAGTCGCTTGACTTACTTGGGGAAATTTTCCCCTGGCACTTGAGAATAGATTTCCTTCAGCAGCGGTGGCTTGAATTGCAGGGTCTTCAACAACAGGACCGGCACGGTGGCGTGGGTGGCCACCCGGTCGGCGACCCCGCCCATGTACCAGGCCACTTCGCCGGCGCCGTGGGTTCCCAGGACAATGAGGTCATAGCCCTTGTCCTGGGCGAAGGCCACGATTTCCCGGGCCGGCACGCCATCCACACAGGCCCAATCGGCGTCCAGACCCTGCTCCTTCAGTTCCTTGCCGGCCTTGGCCAGGAAGGTGGAACAGAATTTTTGCTCCTGGGCCTCTGCCTTCTTGATTACGCCTGGGGATGCTTCGCCCACGAAGGCGCCGACGCCGCTGTAACAGACGTGTAAGAGGGTTACCTTGGCCTGGCAAAGCTTGGCCGCTTCCACTACCTTGGGGAGAACCTTCGCCGCAATTTCCGAGCCATCTAAAGGAACCAAAACCTTCTTGAACATAATGCCCTCCGGTTAAGTTTCGCTGGGCCTAGTCGAAGATGCCGCCTCGCGCGACCCTGCCTGAATTTTAATTAATACATAGGTACGATCTACAAAGTTGTCAATCCAGGCCATAAAGACTTGTGGCTATTTTTCTGAATTTTTCTCCGGAGCGGTTTTTCCGCCTTTGTACAGACCCCGCTGCAAGACCCGGTGATAACTGGTGAAGTCGCTGTCCCCCGAGTGGCTTTGCAGGTGGGTGGACATCATCTTGAGCTTGGCGTCCAGGTCGTCGAGACAATAGACCAGCAAGGCTTCCCGAGTCTTGGGCTGGACGGGGGAACCGAATTCCAGCGCGCCGTGATGGGCCAGGATAATGTGTTCTAGTTGAATGAGGAGATTGGCGTCGGGAAATTCCAGGGCCCGGGCTTCCTCCCGCACCATCTCCCAGCCCAGGACGATGTGGCCCAGGAGTTGGCCGGGGACGGTGAGCTCAGGGGCCGTGGGGTTGGCGATCTCTTTGACTTTGCCCAAATCGTGGAGAATGGCGCCGGCCAGGGCCAGGCTCGGGTTGAGGTCGGGATAGACGGCCAGGGAGGCCTGGGCATGGCGGGCCACAAACCAGGTGTGTTCCAGCAGGCCGCCCAGGTAAGGGTGATGGTAGAGGCGGGCCGCGGGGCACACCAGGAGCAGTTCCTGATAGCGGTCCAGCAATCTCAGCACCAACTGTGACAGGGGCGGCTGGATGTGGGCCTCGGCCAACTGCCGCAAGTCCTGCCAGAGCTGTTGGCGGTCAAAGGGCGTGGCCAGATGCAGGAGTTCCGGGTCGAAGTCCTTGAGGTCCTTACCCATGGCCTCCAGGGCTGGCACCGTATTAATGTAGTTCACCGTGAGCTGGAGCTCACCCTTGTAGGCGTCCACCTGGCCCTGGACCCCCACGTAGTCCCCCGGGGCGAAGGGACCGGGGCATTTGACCAGGGTTTTGTTCCAGACCCGGGCCACGATGGTGCTGCTCTTATCGCCCAGCACCAGGGACAGGTAGGGTTTGCCGGTTTTATCGGTGCGTTCCTCCACCTGGCGCAGCAGAAAGAACTGGTGCACCAGGGCGCCTTCTTGCAGTTGGTCGATGTTTTGATGGGCCACGGCGGTCCTCGTCATTGGGAGTAGGGCCATCATAGCGCCAGGGAGAAGGCGGGTCAAGAAATGGTTATATGGAAAAAATTTTGTGCAGAAAGGACCGATAATCCACTTGACAACCTATTTAGGGTAACTATCTTATAATTCATTGAAGAAATTACCGATATACTCCTTATTGAAGCCGCCGGCAGAAAAAAGGTTAACTTTTTTTCTTGACTGGAATCAATAAAGGGATATACTAACCTTTTTATATTTAACGGACGGTGGGTAACCACAGGAATACCATACATGGAAAAAGAATATCTGAAGAAATTCCTCGACCTGGGGGGCGGCAACGAGCAGCTAGTCGCCTATGATCAGTATAACCTCCTGGTGCCCGCAGAAGAGGGGGAAGCTCTGGATTTCCGGAGCCCTTACGAAACCCCGGCTGACGAAGAACTGGAAGTGACCGACCAGTTGGACGCGGCGGGCTACGTTGGTCTGGTGGATGAGAGCCTGGAGGAGGAACTGGAGGACGTCGAGGTCGAGGAAATCCCGGAGCATGAGGGCCTGGTGGCCGCTTATTTCCGGGAGATGTTGCGCTATTCCATTCTCTCTCCGGAAGAGGAGCGCCATCTGGGGCGCATCATCAAAGAAGGGCAGGAGTCCATCTTCGAACTGGTTTCCCGGGCGGTATCCGGGCTGGCAGAGATGCTCAAACTCCAAAAAAAGATCCAGGATTGGTTCAATACCCCGGAGAAGAGTGCCCAAGGCAAAGAGAAACTCTTCAAGGTCATTCATCAGCAGCTTTTCCAGATTCGGAAGGTCCATCCCGAGGCCGCCGAGGTCGAAGAACTGGCCAAGTGCATCCAGTTCACCGAAACCGAGGTCAACGAGGCCCGGGATCAGATGATCAAGGCCAATCTGCGCCTGGTGGTGAGCATCGCCAAGAAATACCTCCATCGGGGGTTGACCTTTTCCGACCTGATTCAGGAAGGCAATCTGGGGCTGATGAAAGCGGTGACCCGCTATGACTACACCACCGGTTACCGCCTCAGCACCTTCGCCTCCTGGTGGATCCGGCAGACCATTACCCGGGCCATTTACGACAAGACCAGGACCATCAGGATTCCGGTGCACCTGCAGGAGATCCGCAACCGCTGCTACCGGGCCTTCTACGATCTGTTGAAGGAATTGGGCCGGGAGCCCATCCTGCGGGAGATTTCCGAGCGCTCCGGGGTGCCCGAGGATAAGATCCTCCTGGTCACCAACCTGGCCGATGAGCTCATCTCCCTGGAGACCCCGGTGGGAGACGAAGGCGACCGGTTGGGCGACTTCATCCGCAACGACAAGGCGGTTTCCCCTTACGAGGCCATCCTCGAGTCACAGTTGGGTGAGAAGACTGATACCATTCTCACCACCCTCACCGCCAGAGAAGAGAAGATCATGAAGATGCGGTTTGGGATCGGGGACGAAGTGGAACACACCCTGGAAGAAATCGGCCGGGCGTTCAAGGTCTCCCGGGAGCGCATCCGCCAAATCGAGAAAAAGGCCCTGAAACGTCTCAAGCACCCCACCCGCAAAGCGGCGCTGGAGGATTTTCTTGAGTAACCCTTTGGGGTCGGCCCCGGTCCGGCGGCCCCGCCCAATCCTGTGGAGGGAGCAAGTATGGCAGGACTGAGCCCTGAGAGACTGGCGGAAGTAAAAGACCGCCTGCTGTCACGCAAAAGGAATCTGTGGCTGGAAGTCAAGGACCAGCTTAAAACCAGCATCGGCGACGGTTACCAGGAGATGCTGGCCACCGCCCGGGATGAAGAAGACCAGGCCACGGTCAGCCTGATGGCCGAAACCAGCCTCACCCTCCTGGGGCCCAAGCGCCAGGAACTGGAGGCCATTGAAGAGGCCCTGCAGCGCCTGGAAACCGGCGCTTACGGCCTCTGCGAAGTCTGCGGCCAACCCATTCAGCCCAAACGCCTGGAGATCATGCCGGAGGCGTCGCTGTGCCGTGATTGCGCCTCCCAGCGGGAGAAGCTGGCCAAGGCCACGGGCCGCTAAGCCCTTAATTTAACCAACTAAAAATTTGCCAGGGTGGGAGGAGTGATCCTCCCACCTTTTTTTATTTGGCATTTAGAAACGAGAGTTTAATCACAAACAGTGGATATAAAACAGATATTAACGCATGCTTACCTATTGGCTCGGAGCCAGGCTCAGCCCCCACCAATAAAGATTGGGGGGTTGAGCCTGGCCCGGTGGCGCCGGCCGCCGCCAGGCAGCCTAATCAAGCAGGAACAGGTTGAGGGCCCCGGTAATATTGGCGGGGGGCGGGGCTACGGCTAGGCTGGAGACGCTGGGAATGCCGTTGCCAAAAATTGTCACCAGGTAATGGCCCTTGGGCAACTGCCCCAGGGGGGACGAGGTGAAGGCGGTGGCGGAGAAGGGATGCGCCGGGTCTGGGGGCAGCCAGAATGCCATCTCGTTGTCGATTCTGCGGAGCTGCACCAGGGGATAGTTGGTGGGCGAACTATTAAAGGTGCCCCCGCAAGCCTCGGAAATCCCCCGGAAGCCGCTGCCGCTGAGGGCCAGAGGGAAGTGCGGGACCAGTTTGGTAGTGAAGGAGTTGACCACCGGACGCCAGGCCGCGGCAAAACCCAATCCGGGGTCGTAGAGCTCGGCGCTGCCCTGGATGCTGCCGCTAAAGCCCCCCACCACCAGGACCTGGCCGCCGGGCAGCAGGGTGGCCGTGTGGAATTCCCGGGCCGTGGCCAGGGGGCCGGTGGCGGTCCAGGTCCGCGTGGCCGGGTCATAGAGCTCGGCGTTGGGCAGGATGGTGACGCCGTTCCCCTGTCCCCCCGTTACCAGGACCAGGCCGCCGGGCAGCAGGGTGGCCGTGTGAAAGTCGCGGCCCGTGGTAAGGGAGCCGGTGCCGGCCCAGGACCCCGCGGTGGGGTCGTAAAGCTCGGCGCTGGTCAGGTATGTAAAAGTAGCACCACCAAAGCCCCCCGCCACCAGGACCTTGCCGCTGGGCAGGAGGGTGGCCGTGTGCCCAGAGCGGGCGGTATTGAGGGGGACGGTGGCGCTCCAGGTCCCCGTGGCCGGGTTATAGAGCTCGGCGCTGGCCAGTTTTTGGCCGCTGCTACCCACGCCCCCCGTCACCAGGACCAGGCCGTTGGGCAGCAAGGTAGCCGTATGATAGTTGCGGGCCGCGGCCATGCCGCCGGTGGGGCTCCAGGTCCCCGTGGCCGGGTTGTAGACCTCGGCGCTGGCCAGTTCTCCGCTACTATCCAAACCCCCCATCACCAATACCTTGCCGTTGGGCAGGAGCGTGGCCGTGTGATCGTAGCGCCCCGTAGTGAGAGGACCGGTGGCGGTAGAGGTTCCCTTAGCCGGGTCGTAGAGTTCGGCGCTGGTCAGGTATGTATTAGTAGCACCACCAAAGCCCCCGGCCACCAGGACCAGGCCGTTGGGCAGCAGGGTGGCCGTGGGAGCGTAGCGGGTCGTGGTGAGGGGGCCCGTAGGGGTCCAGGTCCCCGTCCCCGTGGCCGGATCGTAAAGCTCGGCGCTGGCCAGGAAGGGGCCGCTGTTCCCCAAGCCGCCGGCCACCAGGACCCGGCCGTTGGGCAACAGGGTGGCCGCGTGACTGTAGCGACCCGTGCTCAGGGCGCCGGTGCCGCCCCAGCCCCCCCCGTGCGAGTCGTAGAGCTCGGCGCTGGCCAGCGCGGCGGGGGGGTTGGGGGCGTCGTGTTTTAGGCCCGCCGCCGCCAGGACCTGGCCGTTGGGCAGCAGGGTGGCGGTGTGAGAGGCCCGGCCCGTATTAAGGGAACCAGTGGCAGCCCAACTCCCCGCCACCGGGTCATAGAGTTCGGCGCTGGCCAGGTAGCCGCTGGCACCAACTCCCCCTGCCACCAGGACCCGGCCGTTGGGCAGGAGCGTGGCCGTCGCACCGAGGCGGGCCGTAGCCAGCGAGCTGGTACTGGTAAAGAGCTCCGTGGTCGGGTCGTAGAGCTCGGCGCTGGCCAGGTAGCCGCTGGCACCAAATCCCCCTACCACCAGGACCTTGCCAGTGGCCAGCAGGGTGGCCGTGTGAAACTCGCGATTCACAAACGGGGAGCCGGTGAGGGCCCAGGTGGCCGCTACCGGGTCGTAGATCTCCGAGCCGGGACTGGTGCCGCCGCTTTCGCCCCCGACCACCAGGACCCGGCCGTCGGGCAGGAGGGTAGCGGTGTGAGAGGTGCGACCGACGTGGAGAGAGTCGGTGGCGGTCCAGGCCCCCGTGGCCGGATTAAAGACCTCGGCGCTGGCCAGGTAGCCGTTTGTGGTATAAATGCCTCCCGCTACCAGGACCGTGCCGTTGTTCAGCAGGGTGGCCGTGTGCCCAGAGCGGGCGGTATTGAGGGGGCCGGTGGCGGTCCAGGTCCCGGTGTCGGGGTCGAAGAGCTCGGCGCTACTGATCGCTAAGCCGGTGAAAGGGTTAAAACCCCCCGCCACCAGGACCTGGCCGTTGTTCAGCAGGGTGGCAGTGTGCGATTCGTGGCCCGTGGCCATAGGGCCGGTGGCGGTCCAGGTCCCCGTGGCGGGGTCGAAGACCTCGGCGCTACTCAGGGGACCTGAGGGGGTGCCTGAGACGGGGTCATCACCCCCCGCCACCAGGACCTTACCGTTGGGGAGCAAGGTGGCCGTTTGAACAATGCGGGCCGTGGCCAGGGAGCCGGTGGCGGTCCAGGTTGCCGCCCCCCGGGCAGGCTGCGGTAGCGCCAGGCTCAAGGCCAGGGCCACCAGGATGATCACCGCCGCGGGCCGATAGGCCCGATCCCAACCGCTGAAGCATTGCCTTAACCCAGTCATGGCTTTCCTCCCGATTGCCCGAGTCCGGCGTGCTAACCTTGGCACTGGCCGACTGCTGATATTATTAGACAAGTTAGTAATCTTGACTTAATAATCAAGCTGAGAGACTAAAAAGGCGCAGAAGTACTCCTAAACTCGGCTGACCTGAGCGTATTTTAGCTCTCAGATGGTTAAGGTCTTTTGGAAAGAAACCAGGTGGCGGGGTTAAGACCGAGGCGCATACCTAGATCAAGCTGGTGGATATTCTTCACATACAACCTATGCCATTCCATCTACCCTGCCACGATCGACAATTATCGTCGCAGTGCTAAAAATTCCAGATTTGATCTGAATATCATGCCTGGGTGGGGTTGAACCAAGGAGGGGCGATCCTGAACTTTACAGGTATCTAACCATATCAGAGATGATCAGCCTTAAAATCTGAGGAATTTCTCATTCTTAAAAATTTTTGATTACCAATACTGAGGAGTCCTTGACGCTAAATTGATCAACGCGCCCCCTTAGAGCTGCAGTGTTAGGACGTCTGGAAACCTGTATCCCTTTGACTCTTATCTCCGGCGCCTCTAATCGGGCAATTTGCTGCTGGTATAAGTCAGTGACCCCGACGCCATGGCACAACTGGACCAGAAAACCATAGGGGTTAAGGAGTTCATCTCTGCATAAGCGATGGTCGGCATAAACCTGAAGGTGCAGGTGCGCAGCCGACGTCGTCATGCCGGTGCGGCCCACATAGCCGAGCAGTTCTCCCGTCTGCACCACCTTGCCCTCTACCAGGCCCGGAGCGTAGCCTTGCAAGTGCATGTAGCCAAATCCTTTGCCGTCTTGACCTCGCAAGAACAGGGTAATGCCAGCTTCCGGAAGAGTGGTCAAGGAAGCGATGACCCCGGTGGTTATGGCATAGACCTCCGACCCCTCCGGGGCAAAGATATCGACCGCCCGATGAATCCTCCGCCCCCCATCGCGGCTTTCGCCCCAGGTGTTTCGAAAGGAAAAGGGGCCAGCCACCGGGAATCGATAACTGAATGAGCCGACTCAGGCTCAGTTCGGCAGGCTGTTTCTGAGCGTAGTCAAGTAAATTTTCCCACCCCTCCGGAGCAGCTAGTCTGGGGCGCTTGGTCGGCAGGAACAGCCGCATGACGGCCCAGCCGCTGGATACCGGCAGCAGTGCGGGCAAAGCCAGGGGGTAGCGGCAACCTAATTTCGTCAATAATCTCAGCAGATGGTCTGTGCCTGCCAAAATCATGCTTTTGGCATCATAGGGATTGACGACTTGCAAATCCTCAGCCGTTTCCGGCCTTAATGGCAGCAGAGCTGGGTCACCTACGGAAGAAACGGCCTCGGGTTTGGCCTTAGATGCCACCCGGAGTGGAGCTTTGACCGCCGCAGGGGAGAGATTATGGCGCGGTGACGGTACTTGGACCCAGGCCTCTCCCGCGCAGTTTGGGGGTGTTCTTGCCTGCCTGTCTGGGTTGGGTGGGTTCTCGGCTATTAAAGTAGTAGTAGACAACCCCATTTTTGGAGACCCTGAGGTATGGCTCAGCCAGGGCAGGGGTATGACCCAGCAGGAAAACCCCGGCGATTATGAACCAGACTCCCTTGAGAAACATCGGTCCTCTCTCTTGGCGCCAATTCTGCAAAAAAGGGGATTCTTCGACAACAGGCAAAAAATACGAGGGTTCTGGTTATCCTTATCAAAGATGTCCTCTCGGGTCAAGCCAAAAGTGGCTCAAGGTCTTGGGCGCCGGGCTCGGGGCCACCTATCTTGCCAGGAACGCCACTTATCACCGGAACGGAAAAAATCCAGATATGACAGTCATATCGAACCGGGAAGATCTTGTCAGAAATTTTGCAGAAAGGTCAGGACGAGCCTGGGCTGGCGTTATTAGGGTTGTCTTGGTCCCAAAAGGTTAGCAGCCCGCTTCCTGACCGCTTTAATGATTTGGGGCATGGTTGTACAAGTACCTTGCGTGACCAGGAACTTTGGGATGGAGCCGCCTGGATCGGTACAAAGCCTATAGGTAGCCTTCGTTTTAGCCGCGCCAAATGGTGCCAAAATCCATTCGCCCGAATTTTCCAGGAGATTACCGGTTACGAGCGTCCACGAGCTATGGTAGTAATGTTGGGCAGCCCGGGTCTCATCCTTTAACCCCTTGAGGATGTACCATCTGTTATTACAAGGCCACGGTAAATCAAGATCGCTATAGAAATACTCGGGATATATCCCCCCGGGAAGGCGATAGTTGGCCGGGTCTGCCGGGATAGGGCCGAGTATTTGCTCAACCTCTTCAGCCCGGGTCGGTTTCTTTGCCAAGATCACGGGGATTTTCTCCGGAGCAACAGCCATACTATTACGAGTCCGCGGCATGAAATTCTTAAAATTATTAACATCAGTGATCACCTGCCAAACGATCTCCGGGGGGGCATCAACAACCCCCATCATCTCAGCGCATTTGAGGGATTTTCCAGGAACTTCTTTAGTAGAGACAATGATCTCCCCCGCGGCTAATTTGTGGTCCAGATCAACCTGAGTGTCGCCAAGTGCAAAGCCTGGGAAAAAAAATATTCCCAGATAGCCCAGAAAAATCCTACCTCAAAATATGGTTTCATTGAGGCTCTCATCCCGAATCTCATGGCCAGCCCAGCCTTTCGCCTGTGGAACTAATGCGGTTAACCTTAATATAAGCACCCGGGAAGGTGCTGCCAAGAGTCCGGCCCTGGCGTTACGGACTGCCAGCCTTGCCCCCTGCGACTGCGGTGGGGCTAAAGGCTTGAGGATCGTCATAATCTTTGGCGAAGCAGCCTGGCCGGGGGCTGTAGCAAGAATTTCCTCTCCCCCCACGGTCGGGGGGAGAGGGTTGAGGTGAGGGGAGGGTCTGGGTAAGGAACTTTTAAAATTATGAAATTATGCGGGTAGGGCTGAGGCGCTGCCCCTGCCGGTTCAAATCTCCGGGGTGGGCACATCCTTCCAGGCCGTGCCTTTGTCCACCGGGCGGATATGCACGATCTTCCCGGTGGCGACCTCCAGGTCGATGTAGCCCACCGGGGTCCTGACCACGCCGCCGGCCAGCAGGCTCCTCCCGGAGATATGTCCCGCCGCGCCGTGATCGATCTCCACCAGGATGACCCGCCGGTAGGGACAGGTGTCGCAGGCCAGGTCGGGCCGGTCGATCTCCAGCGGGCAGTGATGCCGCCGGGCCACCGCCGGGTCCACGCCGCGCGCCGCCGCCATCTGCGCCATCGGGGAACTGCGGAGATGGGCGAAGGGGTGCAGCACCCAATCGGTGATCAAGGCCACGGTATGATGGTGCTTAAACAGGTGGGAATGGCCGCCGGTATCGGCGATCATCCCCTGCATGACGTAGTCCGCGGGCATCAGATAGCCCAGATAATCATGGTCGCCTTTGAGGAAAGGAACATCCCGGCTCCCGGCGGCAGTTAAGATGCCGCCGATCGGCCCGGCCGCTCAGGGGGCTGTCTTCCGGGAGAATGGGCACCACCGTGAGGTTATTTTCGCTGGTCAGCGACAGAGAGTGCAAGGTGATGGCCCTCAGGAGGAAGCCGCTGCCCAGCACCAGGATGACCATTAGCACCGGGATGAGCGCGTGTCTCAGGGGAACCTGAGGGACCAGCCGCTTGATCAGGGCCGCCAGCGGCCGCTCCAGGCTCCGGGGCAGGAACATGCCGGTGCGGTCCAGGTAATCCCGGTAAGAATCGCCGTACTGGTTCAACATCCGCCGTTCCTCGTCCTGGGCCAGGAAATAATAGAGGACGAACATCAGCGACAGGCTGGCCAAAACGATGAAGCGCGGCCAGAGGATGGCCATGCCGATCCCCCAGAGCCCCAGCAACAGGTATTGCGGATGCCGGATGATTCGATAAATGCCCCTGGAGGCGATGCCCCATTTGAAGATCTTTCCCAGATAGACCTGCAGGGCGCAGATGATGAAGCCGAGAAAGCCCACGACAAAGAAAACGGAGCCGGCGATGCGCACGGTCTGCAAAAAGGCGGTCGGCGGCAGGATCATATGGGGCAGGAAGAACATGGTGGCCCAGCGGGTGGCGGCGTGCTGGCCCAGAAAGTTGAACACGGGGCTGAAGACCGAATAGAAGAAGAAGGCGAAGGGACTGATCATGATCATGACTTCCAGGGCCATGATGCAGAAAAACAGCGATGCCGCCAAAGGCGGCAATCCTTTTGGTCAACGATGGTTTCATCTCCATGCAGTCCTCCGCTGAGCCTGGATTTTTGAAGGGGGAACAAACCGACTTATCTTTAAGAACCCTGGGCACCGCCCCATCCGGCGCGAAAAAAACCAGGGAAGAGATTTACCGGAATTTACTCAGAGTGAAATGTCATTCTGAGCGAAGCAAATCTCGTTTTTTGGTAGCCAGCCTTTCCAGGCTGTGCCGAAAACCCCGCACCGGCTAGAAAGCCTGTGCCACCAAAACCTGAGAACCTGCGCGGCGCTCAGCGGGAGAGTATCATTGATCCAGCCTCACCGACCCCATCCCCCAAATAGGCGTCCTGCAGTTGCGGGTGTTCCAGGAGTTCCGCCCCGGTGCCGGCCAGGACCACCCGCCCGGTCTCCAGGACATAGCCGTAGCCGGCGATTTGCAAGGCCGCGGCGGCGTTCTGCTCCACCAGGAGGATGGTGACGCCCCTTTGGTTGAGCCGGGAGACGATGTTGAAGACCTCCTTGACCAAGAGCGGCGCCAGGCCCAGGGAGGGTTCATCCAGCAGCAGCAGCCGCGGCCGGGACATCAGGGCCCGGCCCAGGGCCAGCATCTGCTGCTCGCCGCCGCTCAGGGTGCCGGCCATTTGTCCCCGGCGCTCCGCCAGGCGGGGAAAGGTGTCATAAATCTCGTCCAGGTCCCGGGCCAGGGATTCCTGATCCCGGCGCACGTAGCCCCCCAACAGGAGATTCTCGTGCACCGACAGGTTGATGAAGATCCGGCGGCCTTCCGGCACCACCGCCACGCCCCGGCGCACCACCTCGTGGGGCGGCAGCCCGGTGAGTGGGCGCCCGTCCAAGAGGATGTGGCCTGCCTGGGGCGCCGCCAGGCCGGTGATGGCCCGGATGGTGGTGGTCTTGCCGGAGCCGTTGGCCCCCAGCAGGGCCACGATGGCGCCTCGGGGAACGCTCAAAGTGACGCCGTCCAGGGCCTTGACGGCGCCGTAAGAGACTTTGAGGTCCGAGAATTTCCAGCAACATAAGCATGCGTAGCTCAAAACATTAGCAGATTCGAGGCCATCTTTCTGCTCACCTCACTGCTCATTTTCCCAGATAAGCCCGGATCACTTCCGGGTGCCGGCGCACCTCGGCCGGCGAACCTGTGGCGATGGTGAGGCCGTAGTCCAGGACCGTCAGGTGCTGGCACAGACCCATGACCAGCCGCAGGTTGTGTTCGATGACCAGCATGGTCAGCCGGTAACGCTCCTTGATCCTTTGCAGGAATTCCATCAGGTCCAAGGTTTCCTGGGGATTGAGGCCGGCCGCGGGTTCATCCAGCAACAAGAAATGGGGCCCGGTGGCCAGGGCCCGGGCGATCTCCAGGCGGCGCTGGTGGCCGTAGGGGAGCTTGCCGGCCGGTTGGGCTGCGGCGGCTTCCAGGCCCACCTCCGCCAGGAGTTCCAGGGCCCGGGCGCAGTGCTCCCGCTCCTCAGTGCGGTACCGGGGCAGGCGCAGGACCGCCTCGATCCAGGAGGCCCGGCTGCGGCAGTGAAACCCCACCAGGACGTTGTCCAGGACGCTGAGTTCCTGAAACAGGCGGATATTCTGGAAGGTGCGGGCGATCCCCAGAGCGGTAATGCGGTGCGGCGGCAGCGAGGTGATGTCGGCGCCGTCCAGAGAGATGCGGCCGCTGCTGGGCTGCAGGAAGCCGCTGATGAGGTTGAAGACCGTGGTCTTGCCGGCGCCGTTGGGGCCGATGAGCCCGTAGAGGGCGCCTTCCGGAACTTCCAGACAAAAATCCTCCAGGGCCAGCAGACCCCCGAAACGCATGCCCAGGTTCTGGATCTGCAGCATTTTCATGGACTGAGCCACCGTTTCCAGGGGCGGCCCAGGAGGTCCCAGGAAAACTCCCGGCGCCCCAACAGGCCCCGGCGGAAAAAGAGGATCACCAGCAGCAGGGCCAGGGAGAGCAGCACCATGCGCAGGCCGGGGATGCCGGGAAGGTTGAGGCCCCAGAGCTGGGCCGGCTCCTCCACCACCCGCAGCCACTCCCCGGCCAGGGTGAAGAAGGCCGCGGCCACCACCGCCCCGGTGGTGGAGCCCAGGCCCCCCACCACGATGATGATGAGCAGGTTGAAGGTGAGGAAAAAGGTGAAGAGCGAGGGTGAGATGGTGGTGATCAGGTGGGCCAGCAGCCCGCCCCCCACCCCGAAGAAAAAGGCGCTCAGGACATAGGCCAGCATCAGGTGGCGGAAGGAATCGATGCCCATGGCCCGGGCCGCGGTCTCGTCCTCCCGGATGGCCTGCATGGCCCGGCCGTAACTGGAATTGACCAGGGCCGCCACCACCGCCACCGTCGCCACCGCCACCCCCCAGGACCACCAGAGATCGGTGTAGGGCGCCAGGCCCTTGAGGCCCAGGGGGCCGTTGGTCAGACCCTGGAAATTGTTGGCCAGGACCCGCACCACCTCCCCGAACCCCAGGGTGACGATGGCCAGATAATCCCCCCGCACCCGGAAGACCGGAAAGCCGGTGAGCAAACCGAAGGCCGCGGCCACCAGCCCCCCGGCCAGCAAGGCCGCCGGGAAGGGCAGGGTCAGGTGGCTCAAGGGCCCCCAGATGGGGGTGACCAGGAAATTGAGGGTCTTTTCCGCCGGCGTCATGGTCAGGAGCGCCGCGGTGTAGGCCCCCAGGGTGATGAAGGCATTGGGCCCCAGGTGCAGCTGGCCGCAAACCCCGTTGATGAGGTTGTAGGCCACCGCCAGGGTGATGAAGATGGCCACGTTGTTGAGCAGGCGCACCTGGTACTCGTTGCACCAGCGGCTGGCCGCGCCGAGCAGCAGGAACAACAGGGCCACGGCGGCTAGATTTAGTAAGGCCTTGCGAATGGCGGATACTCCTGTAGGGTGCGTCCTACGCACCAATTATGAGAACTTGCTGCTGACTAATGGTGCTAGGACGCACCCTACAGCTTCTCCTCCCCCAGCGCCTCTCCCAGCAGGCCGGTGGGGCGGGCCAGCAGGAGGATGATGAGCAGGACAAAGGCCAGGGCGTCCCGGTAGCCGGCCCAACTGGGAAAAAAGGCGACGATCATGATTTCCAGCATTCCCAGGAGCAGGCCGCCCAGCACGGCGCCGCTGACGTTGCCGATGCCGCCCAGCACCGCGGCGATGAAGGCCTTGAGGCCCGGCAGGATGCCCATGAAGGGGTTGACCTGGGGGTATTTCATGGCCCACAGCACCCCGCCGGCCCCGGCCAGGAGCGAGCCCAGCAGGAAGGTGAAGGCGATGATGCGGTTGACGTCGATGCCCATGAGGCCGGTCATTTCCAGGTCCCGGGCGATGGCCCGCATGGCCCGGCCCGCCTGGGTGCGGTAGACGATATAAAACAGCCCCGCCAGAAAGACGGCGGTGGCCAGCGGGATCAGGAAACTGAGGCGGGGGAGGTAAAGGCCCCCGAAGGAGAGGACGCCGCTGAAGACGGCGGGCACCGGAAAGGGCTTGGCCCGGCCGCCGACGATGACCAGGGCCAGGTTCTCCAATAAGAACGAGGCGGCGATGGCGGAGATGAGCAGCGAGATGCGCGGGGCCCGGCGCAGAGGCCGGTAGGCGCCCCGCTCCAGGAGCACCCCCAGCAGGCCGGTGAGCGGCGATGGCCAGGCCGAAGGCCACCGGCCAGGGCCAGGCAAAGAGGCCCACCCCCATGACCGCCGACATAGGCGGCCACCATCAACAGGTCGCCGTGGGCGAAGTTGATGAGGCGCAGGATGCCGTAGACCATGGTGTAGCCGATGGCGATGAGGGCGTAGAGACTGCCCAGGGACAGGCCGTTGATCAACTGCTGCAGGAAGGTGAGGAGATCCACGGAGGCATTATACTAAAAATTCTAGGAATTTGGCCAGAGGACAGGCCGCCGGACGGCTTTTTTAATCTTACCAAAAAAGCTGTTAAATCCTAAAAGTTGGGCCCAGGGCGCCAGGGCGCCTGGGATGCAGGAGTCGGATATCTTTCACGATTCTTTCAATTTTACTTGACATTAAACGATTCAGCATTAAAATATAACCTGTTTAGCATGTCAGACTGAAAGCCGGGCCACGAGTCCTGGACAATGATCGGACGGGATGCTAAGTCTCCCGGCCGATTTTTTTTGCCTGACTGCTGTGCGCCCTGCTTTTTTGGCGGGAATATTTTGGTAGCAATAAGAAAGAGGTTCGGAATGAAGGAAACTGGTAAGGTAAAATGGTTTAATGATTCCAAGGGTTTTGGCTTCATCTCCCGGGAAAACGGCCCCGATGTCTTCGTGCATCACAGCGCCATCGTCGGCGAAGGCTTCCATTCCCTGAGCGAAGAGCAGGAAGTGGAGTTCGAGGTAGTCAAGGGCCCCAAGGGCGATCAGGCCCAAAACGTAGTGAAACTTTAGGCGGCAACGCCTGACGGCCGGAACTCCGGCGGGCCTGAAGCCCGCCGGGGTCCCGGCGCCTTAGCCCTTAGAGAAATGACTTCGGCAGGATCATCAGGTTATCTGCGCCTCACAGAGAATTGCTGCCAGTCCGGCGCGGCGCCCCGAAAACCGGGACACCCGGCGGGTGCGGGGGCAAATTTTCTTTAAATTAACTTGACATCGGCATATTTAATTTTAAAATATATCTAGTTTAGCATGTCAGACTGAAAGCAGGGCCGCAAGTCCTGGACACGAATCGGACGGAGATGCTAAAGGTCTTCGCCGATTTTTTTTATGCCTGACTGCTGGCCCCTGCTTTTTTGGCGGGAATAATCAAGAGCAGAATCTTTAGGAGGTTGCACCGTGAAGGAAACGGGCAGAGTAAAATGGTTTAACGATTCCAAGGGCTATGGCTTCATCTCTCGGGATAACGGCCCCGATGTCTTCGTGCACCACAGTGCCATCCAGGGCGAAGGCTTCCGTTCCCTGGCCGAAGACCAGGAAGTGGAGTTTGAGGTGGTCCAGGGCCCCAAAGGCGCCCAGGCCCAGAACGTGGTAAAGCTCTAGGCTGAAACGCTTATGCAGGCCGGAACTCCGGCGGTTCGAGGACCGTCGGAGTTCCTCCTTTTTTGTCTTTAGACCATGTAGCCCTCAGAAGGATTTCGGTTGGCTAGACCTGCATTTTGACGTAAACTTGAGGCCGCAGTACCGTTTGGCCCTGTCCTGCTGAGGGAGAGTTCAGGGGAGAATCTCAAAAATACGAGATCCTTCGCTCCGTTCAGGATGACAATCTAGCTTTTGCCGGGGTCTCAACTTGGTATTGGAGAGGTGAAGACATGGCACGGAATCGTTACGGTTGGGAAAAACGCGCCAAAGAGATGGCTCGCAAACAGAAGAACGACGAAAAGATGAAACGTCGCCAGGGTAAAACCGAGACCGCGCCGGTGGAGGAGATGCCGGAGGTGGCGGAAGATCTTAGTTTGAATGAGCCCGACCCTGCCGGGATCGGTATCCCGCAAGATTCATAAGGAGAAGCGATGAGTATCAAATTATACGTGGGCAACCTGCCCCACAGCATGACCGAAGAAGAGTTGAGAACCCTGTTTTCCGAGGCCGGCAATGTGGCCTCGGCCAAGATTATTACCGACCGGCAGACGGGGCAGCCCCGGGGCTTCGGTTTTGTCGAAATGGACAGCAAAGTGGAGGGCCAGAAGGCTATTTCCATGCTCAACGGCCGCACCGTGGACGGCCGGCCGCTGCAGGTCAACGAAGCCCGGCCGCAGCAAAAAAGCGGCTTCGGCGGCGGCGGCGGCCGGGGTGGCTATGGCGGCGGCGGCGGCGGCGGCGGCGGCGGTGGCGGTGGCCGGGGCGGCTACGGTGGCGGCGGTGGTTACCGCTAAAACCGGCGACCATGCGGGTGCGTAAGACGCACCCGACATTTTCCTCTGATTAATCAAAAGGCGGCCAAAGGGCCGCCTTTTTTACGGCCGATCGGCGCCGGGATCTCCTGGCCCTGGGGAAAGGTGCTGCCGAAAGAGATTTGCTACCATACTTTACCTTGACTTTAATCCATATAATTATGCTATATAGTATCTAAATAATATTATAGTCCCACAGGTTCACGAACTGTCCTGCGAGCCTGCGGTGAGGTTAGCGGTGTTGATTAAGCTAATAAGACCACGGCCGTTTTAGGAGGCTAAGGATGAAGCTCTCTACCCGGAGCCGCTATGGAACCCGGATGCTCCTTGACCTGGCTCAGCACTACAACCAGGGCCCGGTACAGTTGGGGGATATTGCCAAGCGGCAGAATATCTCCCTGAAATACCTGGAGCAGATTATCATCCCCCTGAAAAAGGCCCATTATGTGGAGAGTGTGCGGGGCCCCAAGGGGGGCCACCTGCTCGCCAAGCCACCTGAGCTGATCACCGTGGGGGAAATCGTCGCCCTGTTGGAGGAGGGGACTAGTCTGGTAGAATGCGTGCTGCATGCCGAGCTTTGCGAGCGCTCCCAGGATTGCCCGACTCGCCTCATCTGGCAGGAGGCGGCCCAAGCCATGTTTGATAAGCTCAAAGCCATTAGCCTGGCGGATCTTTTGGCAACAGGCCGTCGTGGGAAAAAGCCGGGAGTTAAACGGCCCATTAATCCCTGATTGCCAACCTTCCCCTACCCCCAGCTTTTTCCCAGCAGGGGCGGCACTATCCCCCGGTCTCTCAGGGCAAGCTGCCCCTCTCCGCTGTCCACCTCTCTTCTGGTCAAACCCATTCCTTCTGTTCTCCCTCCATCCACGCCGTGCCTTCAAAATACTCGCTACGAGCCATGGTATCTTAATCTGGCCGTTGCTATAAATTAGGAAGTGGCGCGCGGCGCAGGTCGCCCGGGATCTCAAATCCTTGCCGAGTAATGTCAAACTGCAGGAGGTTCTTCTGCCAAACGAAAAGAAGGTGAAGGATTTGATGATCCCCTTAGAGGAACGCTTATTAAATTTCCCTTGCCGCCGCTAGTTAGCCGAGGATAATATCCTCCAGCCGCCGCTTGGGCACGTGGTGCACTCCCTGATCGTCCCGCCAGTACTTGATGCTGCCGCCGGGGCCCACTTCTTCCACGATCACGGTCTCCCGGGGCCGGCCCAGGGCGATGACCAGGAGGATGTCCAGCGTGGCGGGAATCTTGAGTAGGTCCCGCAACCGGTCCCGTTGGATGGAGCCGATCAGGCAGCCGCCCAGACCCTGCTCCCGGGCCCCCAGGAGGATGCTTTGGGCCGCGATGCCGTGGTCGCAGCCGAAGTTTTTGGAGATCTCCGTGTCCCCGAGGATGATGATGTAGGCGGCCGGCCGCTCGCCCTCCGCCGGCCCCGGCCAGTCCTTCAGGTAGCCGGCCCAGGCCAGGCAGGAGAAGATGGCGGCGTTTTTCTCGGCTTCGCAGGCCAACAGGTATTTCAAGGGTTGGAGGTTGGCCGCCGAGGCGGACAGGCGGGCCAGGTTCACCAGTCCTCGTAGCGTCTCCAGCGACACCGGCTCCCCTTGGTGGAAGCGGCGGTAGCTGCGGTTTCCTTTGACCAACTCTGCGATCATGGCAACCTCCTTCACCGAGAGAAGACCGGGGACCGGGGACCGAGGACTGGGGTTGGGCTCCCGTCTCCCGTCCCCGGTCTCCCGTCTTCTTTGGGCTCTCTGTGTCTCTGGGGTGAAATTTTTAAGTTGTCTCTTCCTGGCGCTCCAACTTAAAGACACCTTCCGGGGTGAGGGTGGCGACGATCCCCTGGGTTTCCAGGAAAGCCGCCACGGGACGGCCCAGGAGCAGCTCGGTGGCCGCCGGGGTCAGCTCCCAGTCGCTGATGAGCAGCTGGCGTAAATAATGGTCAAAATGCAGGGCCTCGAACAGGGTCTCGCTCGCCTCTTCCCGGCCGGCGTCCAACTCCGTTAGGGCCCGGGCCACCTTGCGGTAGTCGCAGCGCTCCTGGTGTTCCTTGATCAAATCCCAGATTTCCGGCACCTCGGCAAAGAGGTGCTGCCGGGTCAATAGCTGGGCCACTGCCGGGGGCCGGGCGGGGTCGCTCCAGCAGTTCTGGCGGCGGCACTGCTCCGGACGGTTGTCATAGATGCGGCAGGAGTCGGTGGCCGCCAGATAGAACCAGCACTGCCGGCTGCCGGGCACTTCCCGGACCTTCAGGCGTTCCTCCGGCAGGGGTTCGACCGTCCCCTCCCGGTTGGTCACCTGCTCCCCGGGCCGCAGGGTGTAGACATCGTTCCAGGTGAGAATTTCTTCTTGGAACCGGGGCAGATCATGAGTCAGCAGGGTAGGGCTGCCCAAGCGGCAGCACTCGCCGCAACGGACGCACGTTTCCTGCGTCTCCTTAAACCGGTTGCCGGCGGCGGTCATCAGCCGGCGCCAGGCCGCGCCCCGGGCCGCCAGCGGCAAGGTGTTCCAGTTGTCGAAAACCTCTTTGAAGCCGGCGGCCGCGTCGATCTGGCGGCGCAGGATCTTGAAGCGGCCGCTGGTGGCGGAGATTTGCAGAACCGCGGCCAGATAATCTTCCCAGATGGAGGCCATCACCTCCCGGGAGCCCTTGGCCAGGGCCTCCCCGGGGTCCTGGTGGACTTTTCCCATAAATTTTCTTGGTGCCATGAATATTCCTTAATTCTTTTAGGTTAAGCGGAATTCTATCATTTTCCGGCGGATCGTTCTACCCATCCTAGAAATCATTCCACCGCGATTTTCGGCGTCATCTTCAGTGATCAGTAATGAGTGGCTAAGGCCGGAGGTTTTTGCTGATTACTGATCACCGGCCACTGACTTAGCTCCCTTCCTGCCGCAGGAAATTGACCAGTCCCAGGACCAGATCGGTCATCGCCTCCAGATCCAGATGCGCCATGACGTCCCCCGGCCCATGGTAGTGGGGGTTGCGCAGGAAGGCGGTGTCGGTGAGCATCACCGCCGGGTAACCTTCGTCCCAAAAACTGGCATGGTCGCTGAGCCTGGCCTCGGGCAGCAGGAGCTGGACCCCCGGGGGTACGGCCAGGGAGACGGTGGGGAGGCCACAGCCGCCTTGGATGGCGGCCTCCAGGCGCTGGAGCAACGGCTTGGAACGCCCATCGCCCACCAAACCGAGGAAGTTGCCGGTGGTGGGGTAGCCCAGGAGACGCAGGCTCAGGGGCAGGTCCTGGCTGCCCGGCTCGACGCTATAGTAGCCCACCATTTCCAGGCAGAGCATGCCCAGGATGTTGTCCCCCCGCTTACGGGCCTGCCGGGCATAGACCCGGGAGCCCATGTCCGGGGTGGCAAAGGCCGGGGGCTCCTCGCAGGTGAAGCCGATGAAGGTCCAGGGGCGGGGCGGCGGGAGATTTTGGGCCAGGCGGGCCGTCTCCAGGAGCACCGCCACCCCGCTGGCGTTGTCGTCGGCGCCGGGGGTGCCGGCCACCGTGTCGACATGCGCCCCCAGGATATAGTAGCCGCCGGCGGCCGGCTCTCCGGCCACGATGTTGCTCACTTCCCGGCTCAGATAGGTGTGGCTCTGCCGCCGGGGTTCATAGCCCAGCCGGGCGAAGCACTCAAAGACATAATCTTCGGCAGCCTTAAGGTTCTTGGGAAGATAGACGGAGCGTTCCCCCAGCTTGACGCTGAGGTGTTCCAGGTGGGTTCTCAGATTGCTCCGAATCTCGGCGCGGTTCATGAGTTCAGCAGACCCCAAGCCGGGGCCCCAAACGCAGGAGAGCCCCCAGCCCCAAAGCAGAAGAACTGCCAGTTTGCCGCCGTTAGTAGCCACAAAAACCAGTGGTAATCAGCTCAGCGCCCGCGGCCGGGCGAGCAGCTAAAACAGAAAACTGGTCTGTCACTTAAGCCTCTCTTCAATCCAGCCGCCGCCCAGGACCCGGTCGTCAAGATAGAAGGCCACGGCCTGGCCCGGGGCCACGGCCGACTGCGGCGCCGCGAAAATCACCTGGGCGGCGGCGGCGCTCAAGGGCGTGATCCGGGCCGCCACGCCCGGATGGCGGTAGCGGATGACCGCCAGAGCCTCCAAGGCCTGCGCCGGCGGCTCAATAAGCCAGTTGATCCGGCCGGCTATCAGGCCCGGAGACCTGACCTCATTTTTGTAGCCCAGTACCACCCGGTTGGTCTCGGGGCGGATTTCCGCCACGTAATAAGGTTCCCGGGCCGGGATTCCCAGGCCCCGGCGCTGCCCTACGGTATAATGCTCCAGCCCCCGGTGCCGCCCGAGGGTTCGCCCCTCCAGGTCCACCAGTTCCCCCGGGGTCCCGGGCCCGCGCCGGGCCCGGATAAAATCCGGGTAGCGGCCCTGGGGGATGAAGCAGAGTTCCACGCTTTCAGGGCAGTCCGGGTTGACCGGCAAGCCCAGTTCCCGGTAACGGCGGCGCACCTCCGTCTTGGTCATCTCCCCGAGGGGGAAGAGGAGGTGCGGCAGCAACTCTCGGGGCAGGCGGCTGAGAAAGTATGATTGATCCTTGCGCCGGTCCACGCCGCGGTAGAGTCCCAGGGCGCCGTCCGCCGCGGTTTGCAGCCGGGCGTAGTGACCGGTGGCCAGCCGGTTCAGACCTTCGGCTCGGAGCAACTCCCAGAGGCGGCCGAACTTGATGGCCGCGTTGCATTGGACGCAGGGATTGGGAGTGCGGCCCCGGGAGTACTCGGCGACAAAATAGTCCACTACCCGCCGGGAAAACTCTGGCCTGAGGTCCATTTCTCTGAGCCGCAGGCCCAGGCCCCGGGCCAGGGTGGCCAAGTGTCCGGCTGGGGGGCCGTGGTCACAGAGACGCAAGTGAACTCCCAAAGGCTGGCACCCTTGCTGGATGAGCAAGGCCGCGGCTATGGCGCTGTCCATGCCGCCGCTCAGAGCCACGGCCACTCGTTGATCAAGCCCGGGCATGTTCAAGATATCCGATGGTTTCAAATTACCTTTAAGATTTATGTAATCAAAAAATAATTAACGTGAACATGTCTTTAATATATTTAAACCTGATTGCCAATTAACTTGAACGGCAGGTTCATGGAACTGAACATTCTGGTATTACGATAACAGAAAGTTCAGGCGGGGGCAAAGCTGAGGGGTTGGATGAAGTTGATGGCGACGCCAAAGTTGGGGTTAGTCGGACCCGGCGGTTCCAGCCGGATCACCTCTCCTGCGGCGGTGAATTGGGAAATGAGGTGATTATCCAGAAAAGGCAGAGGCGCCGCGATGGTTAAAGAAAGGATCTGGCCGGGTTGGAAGTCCACCGGGTGGTCGACGTGGAAAAAGCTCCCCGTCAGGCTGATATCTCTTAATAACCCCTGCCCCTGGTGCAGTTCTCCGCTCACCGGGCATCGAGTTTGATAGCGCACCTCCAAAGGAATGATAAACCGGCTAAAGCGCCTTCTTTCCAGGGAGGAGGACATAATGAACTCACCAATTTGAGAATAATCCTTAAATTTTTATGCAGGGGGTGTGCCAGAAGAGCGGGAATTCTTTGGATGAGGCCAAGATACGCCACCCAGATATTCCTTGACGCCACTGACCCCTTACTTTATCATTGCCGGGAGAAGGCCATTTTTGCCGATGATTAAGGGGCTGAAGGCTGGATCATGTCTCATGTAGTGGCGGTTATCAATCAGAAGGGCGGCACCGGTAAGACCACCACCGCCCTGAATTTAGGGGCCGGCCTGGCTTATCAGGGGTACCGCACCCTGATCATCGACCTGGACCCCCAAGGCCATACTACCATCGGCATCGGGCTGGATACGGACACCATCACCGCCTCCATGGCGGACGTGATGACCGTCCCCCGCCTGAGCATCAGTGAGGTGGTCTTACCCAGTTATATTCTGGGGCTTGATTTGGCGCCGGCCCACATCCATTTGGCCAGGGCGGCGGAGCAGGTCTACACCCGGGTCTTTCGGGAGGCCATCCTGGCCCAATCCCTCAAAGATGCGGATTACGACTTCGTCCTCATCGACTGTCCTCCGTCTCTGGGAGTGCTCACCACCAACTCTTTGTACGCCTGCGACTTTATCATCATTCCCTGTCAAATTTCCCGCTATTCCCTGGATGGCCTGGCGGATTTGCTCACCACCGTGGAGACGGTCAAGAGCCTGGCCATGGAGGAGTTGTTTGAGGGGGACTTGTTCCGGATCCTCCTCACCATGTATGATAAACGCAACCGGATCACCAATGAATATATTTTGGAGCAACTGGCGCCTTACCGGGATAAGACCTTCAAAACCATGATCAATAAAAACGAGGCCCTGAATCAGGCCCAGATTGCCCAGAAGGCCATCTTCGATTTTGAGCCCAGATCTTCCGGGGCCCAGGACTATTTACAACTTACCCTTGAATTCTTGGAGATATGGCAAAAAAGAAACAGCTTGCCGGCAAAACGACCAAGCTTGCAAAGCTGCCTTTAACGCAGGCCCTGGCCGAACAGTCGGAGGAAGCCGGCCGGCATTTGCCGCCAGTCCCTCTGAGCCATGGCGCCGCCGAACCATTGGGCGCCATTTATCTCCATTTAATCCGGGAACTGACCTCTTTACTGTCTGAATTGCGGGTTCCCGAAGATTCTTTGCCGCCGCTCCAGACCTACCTGCCCCCTCACATCCCCAAGCCCCAACAGCTCCGGCAATCCCTGCGAAACGCCCAACAAGGGCTCCGGGAACTGCACCAGCTTCTTTCCCGGCCTTAGAGCTCGATCTCAGACTAGGAAGTTTTGCCGCTTCGCCTGCCAATGGTGGTTCCGGGTGGCCGCAGGCCGTCGCCAAAACCTGCTGGGCCGAGGCACAGATCTTATCATTTGCCGTGGACACCGAGACAGGTGTCTAGCTACTTTGCTAAGATCCCAGGGGCGATCCTGGTCTTTGCCCTAAATTACTGGGCGAACCCAAGGTTCGCCCCGACCTTTTCATGCCGGTGAAGGCGAACGGGGATAAAACGATCAGAGCCGGCCGGCCAAGGCGTAGGAAAAGATAAGGGCCAGGGGATTTACGCCCCGCTGGCCCCCAAAATGAGATGAGTTGAGAGTGTGGCTCGGTTTTCGTCCTCATTAACCCAATAGCCTAACCCAAAACGAGGAACGGGGCGGAAGGGGCCCGAAGGCCCCTTGGGTTTACTTCGTTTTAGGCGCTGGCATTATCGGGGGGGGCGACCCTGCTGGCGGAGGCGTTCCGGTTTTGGCAATCTTATCCTGGAGCTTCAGGGTATTTTCCTGGATGATTTTGCTGATTTCGCTGGTTTCCCCTACCGCCCGGACGGGTTTAACCGCCATGCAACCGCCGCCGGCGAAGCAGGTCTGCGCCACCTTGTCTTTGTATTGGGCTGAATGGATGGTGGCATCCTTCAAGTGAGCCAAGGCGTCGTTCAGTTTGCCGTCCTTTTCATCCAGAACTGCCAGGTTGTTGAGGGCAAAGGGATTAAATTTGTCGAGTAGTACCGCCTTGGCGAATTCATTTCTGGCGGCCTCATACTTGCCATCCCGGATGAAGTCATAACCTTTGGATATCGGGGTGTAAACATCATCCGGCATCATGGCGCCGCCCCGGATGGTGCCGGCCGGAGCCGTCTGTTGGCCCGGGCCTTTAGCCCCGCCGGTTGGAGCCATTTGGGCCAAGGCCGGGATGGCAAAGGCCAGGGATAGAATTACTAAGAAAAGTAAGCAGTTCCGTGAATGTCGCATCATTTCTCTCCTTATTCGAGCTTGAAGTTAATAGCCGCCCCTCGTTCTAGACGATTAAATAAGGATTTTTTCGCCAATGTCAAGAAAAGCTTCGGCAATATAAAATTTTACTTGGAGGTTTCGGACGGTAATCTGTCGTCGGCGCGGGAGCCGCCGGTCCCGAATCTTATCTTCCCGACTCATCTTCATAGGGTGATTCCGAAGCGCTGGCGGCTTTCCGGGCGCCAGCGCCGGGAGCCTTCCAGGTCCAGGGAGACGGCCAGGATCTTCTAGCCATCGCTGCCGGTCAGGACGATCCAATGGCTCAGTCCTCCCAAGTGCGGCTCAGTTTCGCCAATTCTCTGACACCCGGCGGGGCCGGTGGCTGCCAGGCACAGCCTGGTCCGTCCGGCAGGGCGTAGCGCCTCCGGCGATTTCCGCAGTAAAGGCGGCGGTGGCGGCTCCTCCTCCTTGAGGGGGCAGGGCTAGGGTGGGGGCGAATGGACTGGTTTTTCCGCTCCGAGTAATAAATGGGATCCGGCCCTTGCCGCTCCTTCTCAGGCCGGAGGAGCGCAACCGGGTCCAAGGGTTCAGTAGAATAAAGAATTTTCCAATAAATGCCGATAGATAATCAGAAGGGGAGGTTTCCGGCCCGGGTTGGGGTGGGCCAAAACCTCCGTGCGAGGCTTTATGGTTAGATTTTTCAGCAGCCGAAGATTGCTGAGCACCTAAATAACAGCAGTGAGGTCGAATCCTTAGGAGGTCATCCGTGGCCGACTTGTGCTCCACCGGCGCCGTCCGCCTCGCCTGTCATAGCGAACTTTCGCTGCCCTTGCTGCTCAGCCTGTGGATGGCCGGGATGGATCTAGTCTGGCGCCGGATTCCCAACTACCTGACCCTGGGAGGAGCCGTGGCTGGATTGGGCTTTCAGTTGGGCGGCCGCGGCTGGCCGGGCCTGTTGGACGGCTTAGGGGGTGCGGTTTTGGGTTTCTCCTTGCTCCTCTGGCCCTACCTTAAAGGGGGCATGGGCGCGGGAGACGTCAAGGGCCTGGCCGCTTTGGGAACCTGGCTGGGTCTGGAGCGCACCTTCTATCTGTTCTTTTACATGGGCCTTTCCGGGGGTCTGATCATTATCGCGGTCCTGATTTGGCAGGGGCGCTTCTGGACCCAGATCAGGCGAGGCTCAATCCAGCTGCAAAACTGGGTCCTGTGCCAATCCCGGTTAAAAGTTCCGGCCCGGGTTGAGGCCGGGGGATTGGAGATTCCCTATGGGGCGGCCCTGGCCCTGGGAATGGCGGTGCTCTGCGGGCGGCAGCTCTGGTTCTCTTAATTGACCGAATGGCATTTTCCCGGCGAAGGAGTTGGGGAAGGCCTAAGGGGGATAATTTCCGTGGCCGCCTTGGAAACAATGAGGCGGAGCAAGTCGGGAGGTTGAGCAGGTCTGCAAACCAGAAGGGATCGGTGGCGATAATCGCCGCGGCCGCTCCCCGGCTGGTGCAGTAATTGGGAGGATAATTTTATTTACTTTTTTGGAAAAATGACGCGAGGGGAAGAATTGCCGGGTCGAGGGAAAAGATCTCTTTCTGGATATTGGTCGGAGGGCGCGGCGACGGTCGAGTTCGCCCTCTGCCTCATTCCTCTCCTGTTGGTAATTGCGGGGATCATCGATTTCGGTGACGCCTTTTATACTAAACAAGTAGTCACTAACGCCTCTCGGGCCGGCGCTCGCTATGGGGTCCGGTATCAAGTGGATGCCAATGGACAGCGTCTGGCTCCTAATACCGCCGCCATTCAACAATTGGTACAATCGAATTACGGAACCGATCTAACGGTTACGGTGAGCTGGCACGGGGTTAACCAGCAAAATATCGGGAGACCCGCTTACCGTCACGGTGACGAAAAATAAAACATTGGATATTTCTGGGCTTCCTACAGCCAATATGTGAGTAATCTGCCCGCGCAACTCTCAAACACCACGACGATGACCTTGGAATAAGGAGGCCGCTCATGAAAAATGATCAGATACCCAAAAACTTGCCCGCTTTTCTTAAGGATCAGCAAGGCTCTGCCGTTCTCATCATAGCCCTGATGTTACCTATCTTTTTGGGGTTCGCGGCCCTGGCGGTGGATGTCGGCCATATGATGTCGGTAAAAGCCGAGTTACAGAGGACTGCGGATGCCGCGGTCTTGGCCGGCGCGGCAGGTTTGGTGCCCTACACCGGCAGTGGGACCTATGAAACGCCAAACTGGTCTCAAGGACAGGCTAAGGCCCACACCATGATTGCTGAAGAAGGTAATAAAGCTGATAACCTTAAATTTACCGATACAGAGGGCACTGTTGATTACGGATACTGGTTGTTAAAGCCACCATCAGGTTATGTCCAACCACCACTACCCACAGCTAAACCCACTACATCAGCTTATGTGCCTATGCCGGCAATAATAGTGACGCTAAGTAGAAATGTCACTATGTATTTAGCACCGCTTATTGGGATATCCAGTCCACAAACAGTGAGCGCCACAGCAATCGCAATTCTCCCTGAAGGCTATAGTATCGCCAAAAATACCTTTACAATGGCAGTAAGGAAAGAGATTGTTTTTAATCCTGATCATACCATTAACATAATTCCACAAGACTTCGGCTGGGGAGATAATGGCCAGTGGTTTAACCTAGATGGGTCAAATGACGTCCCGACCATCCGTAGAAATGATCAGATTAATGGGCAACAACAAATTTATATAGCGCCAGGGGCGAAAGCTACCCTTTATGACTCGAGTATAGTAGGACAGACAATTATAGTGCCGGTGGTCGATCCCGGCCGACTCCCCCCCCCGGGCGTGCCGACAAAAACTTGGCAGACAATCATCGGGTTCGCGGCGTTCAAAGTCACCGGTCTTGGTAGTAAATCCATTGATGGGCATTTTGTAACAGATTATCATTCTCCCGATGCTATTCCAGGCGAAGGGAAGGGAACGTACTTAGGGGTTTCGGGCACGCCAAGATTAGTCGGTCCGTGATGCGGGGCCTCTATCGCCGGTACCCTCAGGACCCCCAACCATCCCCAGAAAGTCAACTGAGTTCCTGGAAATCCCCGGATAGCGCCCAAGTTCCGCCAAGCAAAGCCAAATTATAGTTGTCTTCTCCTCTCTGCGGACCCTAAGGTCAGATTTTAGCGTAAGTGTAGTGAGAGGGCGGCAACGTCCTTCCGGTGCTTTTTGCCAGTCACACTGCCCCCACGCGAGCCTAGTTCTTCGAATTCTAAACCTTAAGTGATTTTGGCTGCCTTAAGCGCCATAAGTTGATTTTGCCGCCGATCCCTGATAGTCTGGATCAATAGTTAGACGCTGCGGATTTATCAAAGATAATTAAGAAACACGGCACTATTTTCCTGAGGGGCTCAGCTAGCCGGTGGAGATTCGGCCCCCCTTAGCGTGCTGCTGGAGATGAGACATGCTCATTGTGATGGATAGGGATGCCACCGCGGCGCAAATTGACGCGGTGGTCCAGAAAATCCAATCCCTGGGATACACGGCCCAACCCATGCCCGGGGGCGAGCGGGTGGCCGTCGCCATCCTGCGCAATCTGGGACCCGTGGATCCGGCCCACTTCCTGGATATGGCCGGGGTGATTCAAGCCATTCCGGTGTCTCGCCCGTACAAGCTGGTCAGCCGGGAGATGAAGCGGGAAGACACCATCGTCAGCTGGCCCGGCCTGGAAGTGGGCCGGGGCCGCTTTGTGGTCATGGCCGGGCCCTGCGCGGTGGAGAGCGAAACCCAGGCGCTGACCATCGCCGCAAGGGTGAAGGCCGCCGGGGCCCAAATCTTCCGGGGGGGGGCCTTCAAGCCCCGCACCTCGCCCTACAGCCACCAGGGGCTTGGCAAGGACGGGCTGAAGATTTTGAAAAAGGTGCGGGAAGAGACCGGCCTGCTGACCGTCACCGAGGCCGTGGACCAGGAATCTTTGCGACTGGTGGTGGAGTATGCCGACATCGTCCAGATCGGCGCCCGCAACATGCAGAACTTTTCCCTGCTGCGCTGCGCCGGCCGGGTCAGCAAACCGGTGCTCTTGAAGCGGGGCATGTACGCCACCGTGGAAGAATGGCTCATGGCCGCCGAATACCTCATGGCCGAAGGCAATTCCCGGGTCATCCTCTGCGAACGGGGGGTCAGGGCCATCGGCGACCATGTGCGCAATCTCCTGGACCTGGCCACCATCCCGGTGGTCCGCCGGGAATCCCATCTCCCCATCATCGTGGACCCCAGCCACGCCGCCGGGCGGCGGGACCTGGTGGCCCCCCTGGCCCGGGCCGCGGTGGCGGCGGGCTGCGACGGTCTCATCATCGAAGTGCACCATGAACCGGAAAAGGCCCTGTCCGACGGGGCCCAGTCCCTCTACCCGGACCAGTTCGACACCCTGATGGAGGAGATTAAAACCTTACGGCCCGGGGGCTGGAAGTGAGGGAGGTCCACCTCTCTCTGCCGGGACGGGACCAGAGCTACCGGATCCTGATCGAATCAGGTCTGCGTCTCCGTCTGGGCTCCTTGCTGACCTCCCTGAATCCGGCCAAGCGGCTCTTCCTGATTTCTGACCGCCGGGTGGCCCGCCTGCACGGGGCCGAGGTGAGGCAAGTCCTGGAGGCGGCCGGCTTTGAGCCGGTGCTGCTCACCATGCCCCCCGGGGAGCGGGCCAAGAGCTGGCCGGTGGTGCAGCGCCTGGCCCGGGAACTCCTTTCGCAGGGGGCCCACCGGGGCTCGCTCCTCATCGCCCTGGGGGGCGGGGTGGTGGGTGACCTCACCGGCTTTTTGGCCTCCATCTTTATGCGGGGCCTGCCCTTCATCCAGGTGCCCACCACCCTGCTGGCCATGGTGGATGCGTCAATCGGCGGCAAGACGGCCATCAATCTTAAGGAAGGGAAAAACCTCCTGGGAACCTTCCACCAGCCGCGGCTGGTGGCCAGCGATCCGGGATTTCTGCAAACCTTGCCGCGGGCCGAGTTCCTCAACGGCCTGGCCGAGGTTCTCAAGGCCGCCTTTATCCGGGACGCCGATTTGCTGGGGCGCCTGGCGGCCGGGCCGGCCCGGCTGCTCCGGCATCCGGAGGACCTCACTGAGGTAATTTACCGGGCCGCGGCCATTAAGGCCGAAGTGGTGGCCCAAGATGAGCAGGAGGCTGGCCTGCGCCGCATCCTCAACTTCGGCCACACCCTGGGCCACGGCCTGGAGCAGGCCTCGTCTTTCAAGCTGTCCCACGGCCGGGCCGTGGCCTGGGGCATGCTGGCGGCTTTCAGCCTCTCGGAAAAGCTGGCGGGTTTGCCCGCGGCAGAATCCCGGCGCGGCCGGCAACTCATCCGCGACCTCGGGCTTACTCGCCGTGCCCTGCCGCCTCTGGACCCCAAGACCGTGCTGGCCGCCTTAAGCCGGGATAAAAAACGTCAGGAAAGCGGGGTGCCCTTCGTGTTGCTGCGCCGGTTGGGGGAGGCGGTGGTTCGGGAGGACGTGCCTAGGCCGCTGGTGGGCGAGGCGTTGGCAGAGATTATGTCGCCATGATCCACCGGAACCTGGCGCTGGCGGTTTTGCTGGTATTCTGGCTAGTGGGGCCGGGTTATGGCGACAGCCCCGGTGCGGGGCCAAAAGGTGCAACCATGATGGAATCAACCTCTTTGCGAATGCAGCCCATCGGCCTGGTCAAGCAGCAGGGCGACCGGACCTATGTGGAAATCGAGCCGCAATATGCCGCAGCCCTTAAGGGTCTGGAAGGCTTCTCGCACCTCTGGGTCGTGTACTGGTTCCACGAAAACGACACTCCGGAGAGGCGGGCCACCCTCCAGGTCCATCCCCGCCGGGACCCGGCCAATCCCCTGACCGGGGTTTTCGCCTGCCGGGCCCCGGAGCGCCCCAACCTCATCGGCCTCACTGCGGTCCGCCTGGTGAAGCTTACCGGGAATGTCGTGGAGGTGTCCGGCCTGGATGCCCGGGACGGCACCCCCATCGTCGACCTGAAGCCCTATATTCCCAAGGGCGACTCGATTCCGGAGGCGACTATCCCGGAATGGGTGAAGCGCTCCAGGCAGCCGGTCGATTAGCAGCTAGTCGCGTTCCTGCCTTTTTACCCCCCGCCGAGAAGCCCGATCGATGAGCGGATCATAGCTTCGACTATCATGCCTTTCAAAGAATTTGCGGATAATGGCAAGTTAGCCACGCGCCCAGCTAGCCGACACCAAGAACGCCCTGACCAACATGGTGATTGAGACCACGCCGATCCCGGCGCCGACTTTTTGCCGGTTCGATGATAGGTGAAGGAACTAGCAAGTTATTCGCTAATTTTTATTTTTATTTCCTCTTCAAATAATCCATTTGACAGTTAGCGGATTTAGAAGGTAATAGCCTGAAGCAAATGAGGAAGGTAAGAGGGGGTTGAAGATTGGGGCGTTCTAAGGCAGGTCGACCACTGGAAGTTCGCGTGGACTCAGGGTCAGTATCTCAGTCCCCTGAGCAGTAAGGTGCACCGTATCTTCCAGCTTCAAGGTCAGGCCATCCGGCTCCATCAGATGCATTTCAATGGCCAGCACCATCCCCTCCTGCAGGACCGTATCGCCATGTCGCGCCAGCAAAGGCGGCTCATTGAGTTCCAGGCCGATACCGTGTCCCACAAAATGAGCCTTGGCCCCGGAGGCAAAGGCCATAAAGGCCTCCCCGAGGTCCAACTCCACCGCCCGGGCCTGGGCCAGGGCGAAGGCCTCTCCGGTGGTCAGGCCGGGACGCAGGCGCCCGATTAGATGATCCGCCACCTCTCGCAAGCGCCGAAAAAGGTCTGAGGCCCTTGCCGGCGCCCGGCCCACTGCATAAGTTCGGCTTTGGTCCGCATGGTAGCCTTCGACACAAGCCGGGATATCCACCAGCACCAAATCCCCGCGTTTTATGATCCGCGCGAGAAGGTCCGGTCGACACGGCACTGCTCAGTCCCGCGCCCGAGAGAGTAAAAAGCGTGCCGCTGGTGTGACGCAGGTTGGGGCCTGAGGCTAAGGGGCCGCGGCTCATCACAAAGTCAGTAAGCCGCATAAAGAAACAACCTTCGTGACCCGCCAGGCGTTGAGCATTTTCCACGGCGGCGGCCAGCTCCAGCTCGCTCAGGCCGGGGCGCAGGCAGGAGACGAGTGGCCAGGTGCCCGGCCTGAATGGCGGCGCAGGCCTTTTTAATACTCTCGATCTCTCCGGCATCTTTAATCATCCGCTGTTGCAGCACTACCGCGGAAAGGTCCACCAGTTGACGCCCGCCCAGGGCCCGACTGAGGCTCTGGGCATGAGGGACGGTAAGCATATCGAGCTCAGTCCCCACTTTCTCGCCGGTGCCCGGGCCGGGAAACAGGCGCTGCAGCATGGCCGGCGGATTCCTCTCGTCCTGAATCCGTGCGGCCGCCAGTCCGGACTCGCGCCGGGCAATGTCATATCCCCGGCGAATCAAAAGCCGGTAGTCGTCCGGCAAAACCACCAGGTAGGCGGGCTGGGACGTCCCGGTGTAATAGTAAATATCCCGGGAGTAAAATAAGATCGCCCCGGCCAAGCCACGATCACGGATGGCTTCTTGCAGGCGATTTATCCGCAGCTCAAACTTCATGGGATCCTCTGGATAACTTACCGGCAACTTTAGTGCCTTTCCAAAAATTCAATAATTGTCCTGGTGTCTTGACCCGGGCCGAATACTTCCAAGACCCCGTGGTCCAGCAGTTTCTGTCTATCCGCGGAGGGCACGATACCGCCGACAATGACCTTGATATCATCAGCCTGCTGTCTCAGAAGTAACTCGATAATCCGGGGAACGGTCACCAGGTGGTTCCCCGAAAGGCTGCTGATGCCGATATAATCCACGGCTTCTTGCACGGCGGTGGCTACCACCGCGGCCGGAGACATATTGCGCCCCAAGACGACTTCAAAACCGGCATCGCACAGGGCTTTGGCGACGATGATGGCTCCCCGCCAGTGGGCATCCATGCCAACCTTGGTAATCAATATCCGTTTACCGCTCTTCGCCATATGAATCTCCTTGACGCCGCCTTCAGGCCCTCACAGAGGCAGGGGCGGGTCCCAGACGCCCCATTCCTGCCGGAAGATGTCGGTGATCTCCCCTTCAGTGGCATAGGTCTTGACCGCCTGGATCACGGCCGGCATGAGGTTATCCTGCCGACGGCAGGCCAGGCGGACGTCTTCTAAAGCCTGTTGCACCGCGGCGCCATCCCGGCGGTTTCTCAGTTCCCGTAACTTGGACTTTTGTCTGGGGCCGGTTTCCGGACTGCAAAAGATCTCCACCGGTGGCTCGTCTTCGACCTTGAAACAGTTGACTCCCACCACCAGCATCTCTTCGGTTTCGATGGCTCTTTGATAGGCCACGGCCGAATCAGCAATTTCAGCGTGGACCCAGCCATTGGCCACCGCGGCCACGATGCCCCCCTGTTTCTCTATCTTGCCGAGGTAATCTGCCACCCGCTGCTCCATTTCGTTGGTCAGGCTCTCGACGAAATAGGAGCCGCCCAAAGGATCGACCGTGGAGGTGACATTGGTCTCGTGCTGCAAGATCTGCTGCGTCCTCAAGGCAATGAGCGCCGAGGCCTCGGTGGGAGTGCAGAGGGCCTCGTCATAGCCGTCGATATGCACCGATTGAGCCCCGCCCAGGACGGCGGCCAGGCCATGGTAGGCGGCTCGGGCGATGTTATTTAAGGGTTGCTGGGCCGTTAGAGCTGAACCCGCGGTCTGGACATGAAAGCGGAACTTTTTGGCCTTGGGTCCCTGCGCCTGAAACCTTTCCGTCATGATCCGGCACCAGAGTCTCCTGGCGGCGCGATATTTGGCAATCTCTTCAAAAAAATCATTATGGGCGTTGAGGAAAAAGGAGAGGCGCGGGGCGAATTCTTCCACCGAAAGCCCTCGCCGCACCAGCTCCTCCACGCAGGCAATCCCGTGCGCCAAACAGAGTCCCAACTCCTGTACGGCATTGGCGCCCGCTTCGCGGTAGTTGTAGCCGGCAATGCTGATGGGGTTCCAGCGAGGCACATGTTTTACACAGTATTCAATCACGTCACAGCTCAATTTGAAGGAGTACTGCGGCGGCAGGGTGTGCATGCCGATGGTGACCGCGGTTTCCAACAGGAAATCATTCTGCGTGGTGCCCTGGAGCATCTCGAAAGGAATCCCCCGCTGTTCGGCCAGAGCCAGATACATGGCGAATACGGGGACGGTCCCCACCGGCTGACAGGTAACCAGGGAAACGCTGGTTTTATCCAGGGGGATGCCCTCGAACAGCAGATGCAGGTCTGCGAGACTGTCAACCGCGACCCCACCGCGGCCGACATCGGCCTCCGCGTCCGGATGATCGGAATCAAAGCCCCGCAAGGTAGGATAGTCAAAAACGCTATTAATGCCCGTGGCTCCGTGGGACAACAGGAGCTTATAGCGCTGGTTGGTTTCCTCCGGGGAACCGAACCCTGCCAGTTGGCGCATCGTCCAAAGGCGGCCGCGGTACATGGTCGGATGAATCCCCCTGGTATAAGGCGGCTCACCGGGGAAGCCGAGTTCCTTCCTGGCCATCAAAATGGGGCAGATCGTCCTGGGTATAGAAGGGCTGCAGCGGGATTCCGGATAAGGAGTGGAATTGCTTTTTTCTCTCCAGCTGAAAAGGATAACAGCTCTGTAACCAGACCCCCTTAGGGGCTCCGGGTGACGGCTTGTTCTCCGGCATACTCACCTCCTAACGCTTTTGGCTGCTCCCCCAGGGCCTGAAATAGCTCTATAAATGCAGATTTGGCGCTGATGACAGGCCTACCCGGTTGACATTTTTGGGCGGTTATGCGACTAATGAGTCATAATAAGTAACCGATGGGTAACTTAACATATAGAAAAAATTTTCCCGTCTGTCAAACTGTTTTTGCGGTCTTCCCATAAACTCAGGAGGCTGGCCCGGGACGATGAGATAACCCTTGGGTAAGGAGCTTAAAAAATGGAACGGACTCAAACCGATTTCAAGGGCCTGGACAGAAGTATCAGGATGCAAAAGATCGTTGAGGCAGCTACCGGCCTTTTTCATCGAAAGGGCTTCAAAGCAGCTACCCTTGATGAAGTGGCCAAAGAATTGAATTTAACTAAAGCAGCCCTGTACAATTACATTCCCAGCAAAGACAAACTTCTGTCAATGATCTACAGCCAGGCCTTTGAAAAGATCTTTAACCGAATCTATGAAATCTCCGCCTCGCCGGTCTCCCCTGAAGAGAAACTCAGACAAATCATCCGGGATCATATTTGTAATATCATCACCAGTGATATCGCCATGTTTTCCGTCTTCTTCGCGGAGGAAAATCAGTTTCCCAGCAAAGATTTCCAGAGGATCCGCACCGAGAAAAAGAAATACACCAAACTTGTCATGAAGATCATTGAGGAAGGTATTGAAAAAGGAGTTTTCAAGCCCGTCGATGCCAGACTACAGGCGTATGCCATCCTGGGGATGTGTAATTGGCTCTACAAATGGTACAAACCGGATAAGGAAGTTTTCTCCCCCGAAGAGATCGCCGACCATTTCATCGCCTTGCTGGAAACCGGTTACCTGGCCAACCACCGGCGTGAACGTCAGCTAGACTCTCTGCCCTTAGCAAGTCATCCTGATAAAAGAGAATCAGTAGTAGAAAAACCAACTTACCTGGAACTTAAGGTCCTTTGTGACCAACTAGCAAGTCTGGTTGATCGACTCGGGAAGCAGTGACTTTGGTAACTATAACGGAGTTTGGGTCAATCTCCCGGATCTCTCCAACCCTCGGCTAAGATGGCCCAGGGGAACGATCAGGAGATAATAGGGAACCAGGTAAAGGGCAGCCAAGACCGAAATTAAGGGGTCATTGAAATAATTGCCTAAAACGATGACCAGGACGTTATTAATCCAGCCCAAAGCCCCGCCAGCCGCAACCCTTTCCAGGGGCGGAGATGACCAGAATAAAACCACCCCGGCGCTGGCCAGAACCGCCGCTAAGCCAGAGCCAACCAGCACCGAGATAACTACCTCGGCATGATGAGCTCTTAAGAAAGGAGTGTAAAGACCAAAGGCGCCCAGGTTCATGGCTGCAAGCAGGACCAGAGAAATGGGGTAAGACTGCTCGTCTAACCAACCTGAAATTCTCGGCAGCAGTCGCCGAAAAAAAACCGAGACCAGGAGAGGAAGAAAAATCAAGACCGCCATGAACCCGGCGAGGCCTATCAGGTCGAACTGCAGTTCTCTGCCAATCAAGATTTTTACCAGAAGCGGCAGGGTCAAGGGCAACAATAAAGTGGTGACCACGGTCATGGCCAGTACCAAAGGAATGTTGGCCCCGACATAACCGGAAAAAAAGGGAGCTGACAAACCGGTAGAGACCCCGGCCAACAAGATTAGACCCAGAGCATAGGCCGGAAGAAACTTGCTGGCCAGGGGATAGATTAGCAGGGGGATAACTATCAGCTTGGCCAGAATTAACAGGGGCAGCTTGACGGAATAGCGCTGCAGCGTGTCCCAAATTTCCGACGGGAAAACCTTAAGGAAGGCCAGGAATAACATACCCATCAGGAACCAGGACAGGAAGGGGCCTAACTTGCGGGTCTCATTCGGCCAAAGCACACCTGCTGCCATGCTGCCAAAGACCACGATCAAAAGCACTATATCTTTAATTCTGAGCATCAAGGGAATTACCAGGTAAGGGCAATTTTTGTCTCAGCTCCCTTGCACTTTTAAATTTCCGGGCTTGAGCACCGCATAGGCTAGCCTCAGCACCGGGGTTGATACCCCGGTTTGCCTGCCCAGCCGGGGCACCACCCCGATCATGGATTCAAGTTCACTTGGCCGGCCTGCTTCCACGTCACGTTGCATGGAGGTTTTCATGTCGGGTGCGGCGTTATCGATGAACTCGAGCGTTTTAGCCACTAAGTCTTCTTCCAGCGTCACGCCCCTGGCCTGCGCCACGGCAGCTACTTCTCTTAAAGCCTCGGTCAGGACTTCCCTGGTCTCCGGAACCTGCCGGTATTCTCCTATGGTGGCGCGGGTGAGACTTCCTAAGGCGCTGGCTGAAGAGATGAACACAAATTTAGTCCACAGGACCTTTAAGATGTCATCGCTCAGTTCCACGGCTATGCCGGTTGCCTGCAGGGTCTCATAAATCGTCTTGAGGCGCGCCGTCATCTTACCATCGAACTCTCCGAGCACAACCCGGCGGAATTGGCTGTACTGCCCAATAACCCCCGGGGCTTCAATTGCGGCTGAAAGCCAGGTTACCCCACCTACGAGGTGTTCTCTGCCCACATAAGCCCCAATGCGCTCGGCTGCGTCTATGCCGTTTTGCAGCGGCACCACTACCGTCTCTTTGCCGACCAGCGGTTTAATGGCTTGAGCGGCGACGTCCGTATGATAGGTCTTGGTGGTAAAGAGGATTAAGTCTACCGGCCCTACCTCGGCGGGGTCAGCAGTTGCCTGGGCTGGTGAGACCAGGAAATCGCCATGGACACTTTTCACGTGCAGACCCTTGGCGCGCATAGCCTGAAGATGTGCCCCGCGGGCGATAAAAATCACCTCCTGGCCTTTCTGACTCAGGAGCCCGCCATAATATCCCCCCACTCCACCTGTACCCATGATTGCTATTCTCATACCCCCTCCTTCAATCAGCTTTGAGCCGGGATTATTAGGTAGGTTATCACCTCTCCACGGTTTCTCATAGGGTCACCCTTGATTTTACCGGTCGGACTTTGGTGCAGATACAAAGGTGCCAAAACCATTTTTTCCAGTGCGGCGGCCAAGGCTGCTGAATTAATCCCGGTTAATAACAAAATAACATTGACAAGATCTTATTTGGGCACTAAGATATGCTCCCATGGAGAAATAGACAGTTTTTTGGAATCTAATCAACCGAAAGGAGGTAACCGGCGCGGGTACGATAAACTTAACCGTGGATCAAGGGGGAGAATTTACTAACCAGACTATCACCTTTCAGCGGCATCTTGCGGGTGCGATTAAGCGCCCGGAAGCCGGGAACTCCGGGAACTAATCAAGGTCGCTGACATCGGGCATAATGTCCTGGGGGAGGATATTATGGGGAGGAAAAGGGTTATCGAGTTGTGCATGGAAAGTCCGCTATACTTTACCATGCCGTTGCGAATGAGACTGGAGCTCGTCAAAAGTCGCGAACTGTTTCATTCGGCCCAAGGGTTGCGGGAGGATTTGCTGAATTGGGTCAAAACCGGCCTGTTCGACCTCTCCGCCAGGGATAAAAACCGTCCTTCATGAAGAGATAACCTGACCTTAACCTCAAGGCGGCCTGGTGGCCGCCTTTTTGTATTTGAGGGTAGTGCCCGAGAAACTCTGACAAAAAATTCCCCGAGCCCTTGAAGGTTGTATTCTAATCCGAAAAGGATTAAAAGAGTCTTAAGCTTCTAGTGTTTATCATCCTGTATTGGTAAGGGCTGAATTTTGAGGCGTCTGCATCAGCTGGTGGGGTTTTCCCTGGAAGGGCATGGTTATGCCGTGCCTTTGTCCCAAGTGGAGCGGATCGTCCACGTGGTGGAAGTGGCCCCCCTGCCCAAGGCGCCGGAGATCGTTCTCGGCGTCGTCAATTTTTCCGGCCGGATCATCCCGGTGGTGAATATCCGGCGGCGATTCGGCCTGCCGCCCAAAGAAACGGAAATTTACGACTTTCTGATCCTGGCGCTGACTTCCCGGCGGGAACTCGCCTTCATGGCGGATGCGGTGGCCGGGGTCATCGATTGTCCCGAGGAAGAGATTATCGCGGCGGAGAAGATTGTTCCCGGTCTGGAATACCTGCAAGGCGTCATGCGGCTCAAGGATGGTCTGATCTTCATCCACGACCTGGATCGGTTCCTTTCCCTTGATGAGGAAAAGTACTTGGCAGAGGCTCTGAAGGGAAACGGGACGAAATGACCCAGAAGCTTGCAGACGAAGTCTTGGCCCGGGTCGGCGACCTCTTGACCGCCCAGACCGGCTTATTTTTTCCGCCTAAGCGCTGGCCGGACCTGGCCCGGGGACTGGCCGCCGCCGCCCGGGATCTGGGCTGTGACCACGCCGCCCACTGCGCCCAACAACTTCTATCATCCCCTCTGACCAGGGAGAAGATAGAAATCCTGGCCAGCCACCTTACCGTAGGCGAGACCTATTTCTTCCGGGAGAAGCGGAGCCTGGCGGCCCTGGAAAACCACATCCTGCCGGAGCTGATCCGCGACCGCCGGCAGCAAGGACGGCAGTTGCGAATCTGGAGCGCCGGCTGCGCCTCGGGCGAAGAGGCCTATACCATCGCCATCCTGCTCCACCGTTTGCTCGCCGATCTCGATAGCTGGCAGATTCACCTTCTGGCCACGGACCTCAATCCCCAGGCACTCCGGAAGGCCGTCCGGGGCCGCTACGGCAAATGGTCCTTCCGGGACACCCCACCGGAGATCGTCGAGCAATATTTTCTCCGGCGGGAGCGGCAGTTTGAAATCCTGCCCCGCCTCAGACGCCTGGTGAACTTTGAATACCTTAACCTGGTGCAAGACCCTTATCCCTCCCTGGTGACCCGGACCAACGGCATGGACCTGATCCTCTGCCGCAATGTCCTGATGTATTTCTCCGCCCAACAGGCCCGCAGGGTCCTGGAAAATCTGGCCCGGGCCTTGGTAGAGGGCGGCTGGCTCATCGTCAGCCTCACCGAAACCTCTATCCTGCGCTTCTCGCCCCTGATGATGGTGAATTTCCCCGAAGCCATGGTGTACCGCAAGGATTCCGAGAGCCTGCGAAAACTGGGGACCGGGGCCGCCTGCCCGACGCTTCAGCCTGTGGTAAAATTCACCGATAGGATAACAGTAAGGCCTAAGATCCCAGGGGGCCGGGAGCGGTTGCCGGCCCAGCCGCCGCGGACGCCGCCGGCGGCGGCTCCACGCCCAACCCGGAAGGCCGAAGCCGCCGCGGCCGCACCAGGCCCGGAGCCATCGCCGGCGCAGGTCCAGGAAATGGCCAGGTTGGCCCGTAATTGCGCCGACCAGGGCGACCTGGCCGCCGCCCTGTCCTGGTGCGAACAGGCGCTCAAAGCGAATCGGCTCAATCCGGCCTGGCATTACCTTAGGGCCGCAATCCTGCAAGAGCAGGACGCCGTGGCTGAAGCCATCCTCTCGCTGCGCAAGGCCCTATATCTCGATCGGGACTTCGTCATGGCCCATTTTGCCCTGGGCAACCTGGCCCTGCGGCAGGCCGACCATCGGGGCGCCAGGAAGCATTTCGACAATGTGCTGGCCCTCCTGGAGGACCAGCCACCGGACGAGCAACTACCCGAATCGGAGGGGATTACCGCCGGCCGGCTCAAAGAAATCGTGCTCTCCACCATGACCATGAGGAAGCTGGGGGAACGCCATGCCGTCGCCAGGTAAGGAAATCCTGACCGACCTGGCCGCGCGGCGACAGGTTCTCAAGGCCAGGGCGCGGGCCCTGGCCCGGGAACCAAAGATCGAGGCCGAGCCTGAGGGCCAGGTCGAAGTCCTGGAGTTCGTCCTGGCTTCTGAGCGGTACGGTCTGGAAACCGCCTATGTCAGGGAAGTCCAGCACTTGAAGGAACTTACCCCACTGCCCTGTACCCCGCCGTTTATCCTGGGCATCATCAATGTCCGGGGGCAAATCCTGGCGGTTATCGACCTGAAGAAATTTTTCAACCTGCCGGACCAGGGCCTGAGCGACCTCAATAAGGTCATCATCCTGCGCCAGGGCCGCCTGGAGGCGGGTATCCTGGCGGATGCGGTCTCCGGGGTGCGATCCGTCTCCATTTCAGAGGTCCAGGCCCCCCCGCCCACCCTGGAGGGCCTCAGTCCCGGCTACCTCAAGGGTATAACCAGGGAAGCCCTGGTGGTTCTCGATGCTCGGAAGATTCTGGCCGATCCGAAATTGATCATCCGCGAAGAAGTGGAACTGCCAATCAAGTAAGCAAAGGGGGACTTTAGGCGATGAACTGGTTCGTGAATCTCTCCACCCGGAATAAGCTCCTGTGCGGCTTTGGTTTGATCGTCTTGTTACTGGCCTTGGTGGTCATCGTGGCCTATGAGGGGATTAGATCGATCCAGGATGGCTACAAATCGGTAATCAAGGAAGAAGTCGAAGTGGTGGCCAATCTCATCGAATTTAGAGCCGATCTAAACCATCAAAAGCTGGCTGTGCTGAAGATGAGCTTTTCCAACGATAAAAGAGAACAGAGTGCGATCGAGAAGGATATTAAAGATAGTGTTCAAAAGACATGATCAAATCCTGGAGGCGCTGGCCCGGGCCGGCGGCAAGGACCCTGATTTCATCAAGAGTTTGAATGAATTTAAAGACCTTTTGATGGTCTTTCGCCAGACCCGGGAGCAAGAGGTTATTCCCTTAATTTTTCAAGGGAAAAATGACGAGGCCAGAAAATTGGCCATGGGCATTCAAGATGAAAGATACGAGAAGCTGCGGGTCATCGCCTTAAAAATGGCGGAAAAGGCCAAGGCCAGGGCGGCGCAGGCGACCAAGGAGTCTGAGGATGCTGCCTCCAGAGCTATTCTCATCTTCCTGATCGTCGCAGTGGTGGCGGTGGTGATCAGCGGTCTACTAGTGATGTACCTGACCCGCCTCATCGCCCGGCCCATGCAGGATATCGCCCAGGTGGCGGCCAAGATTTCCTCGGGGAACCTGGCGGTGGCCGTTCCATGCAGGACCGGGCGGATGAAGTCGGCGTACTGGGGCAGGCGGTCACCCGGATGATCCAATATCTCAAGGAAATGGCCGGGGTGGCCGACAGTCTGGCCGCCCGGGACTTTTCCGTCACGATTAAGCCCCGCGCCGACGAGGACGTGCTGGGCAGGGCCTTTGCCGCCATGGTGACCAACATTCGGGAACTGGCCAAGGAGGTGCGGGGCGGGGTGGAGGTCCTGGCCTCGGCGGCCAGCGAAATCGTGGCCGCCACCAGCCAAATCTCTTCCAGCGCCGCGGAGTCGGCGGCCGCGGTGAACGAAACCACGGCCACCGTAGCCGAGGCCAACCAGGCGGCCCAACTGTCGGCCCAAAAGGCCGGTTATGTCTCGGATACCGCCCAAAAGACCGACCAGATCGCCCAAAGCGGCAAGAAATCCATGGCCGACCTCATCGACAACATGAGCCAGATCCGCAGCCAGATCAACTCCATCGCCGACAGCGTCCTGCGCCTGAGCGAGCACAGCCAGGCCATCGGCGAGATCAACGATGCGGTGAACGACCTGGCCGAGCAGTCGAACCTCCTGGCGGTGAACGCCGCCATCGAGGCGGCCCGGGCGGGGGAGGCGGGCAAGGGCTTCGCGGTGGTGGCCCAGGAAATCCGCATTCTGGCGGAACAATCGAAGCAGGCCACCGGCCGCATCAAGGGCATCCTGAGCTGACATCCAAAAGGCCATGAACGCCGCAGTGCTGGCCACCGAGCAGGGGACCAAGTCGGTGGAGGCCGGCGTCAAGCAATCAGTGGTGGCCGGCGAGTCCATCCGCACCCTGGCCGACAGCATCGCCGAATCGGCCCAGGCCGCCATGCAGATCCTGGCCTCGACCCAGCAGCAACTGGTGGGCATGGATCAGATCGTCTCGGCCATGGAGAACATCAAACAGGCCAGCGCCCAAAACCTCATTGCGGCCCAACAAACCGAGACCGCGGCCCAAGATCTCCATGGGGTCGGCGCCAGGCTCAAAGGACTGGCTGAAAGCTACAAGGTTTAAAGGCAGTTTCGAGTTTCAAGTTTCGAGTTTCGCGTGAAGGCGAACCCGGTATGACATCGGTGGGCATCTTTTTTAACTAAAAACTAAAAACTAAAAACTGAAAACTGCAAATGTCCACTAAAGACGAAGAATTTCTCAAAAGGCTGCTGGCCACTTTCAAGGTGGAGGCCGAGGATCATTTGCAGGCCGTCTCCGCCGGGCTGCTGCAACTGGAGAAGGAGGCCTCGCCCGAAAAGCGGGCCGCCATCGTCCAAAACGTCTTCCGGGAAGCCCACAGCCTCAAGGGCGCGGCCCGCTCCGTGAGCCTGGGTGAGGTGGAGGCCGTTTGCCAGGCCCTGGAAAGTCTTTTTGCTCGCTGGAAGCAGCAGGGGGCGGCAGCCTCGCCCGAAGAGTTCGATGCCTTGTACCAGGTTTTGGACCTGCTGGCCAGGCTGGCGGCGGCCGGCCTCAGCGGCTCGGCGGCCGTTGATCAGGAGGAGGTCAAGGCGACTATCCGGCGCCTGGAACGGGCGGCCCTGGGGCAGGTGGCCTCTGCCCCGGGACGGCCGCCCGTGGAGCAAAAATCGGCTCCCCCTGCCTCCGAGCCGGAGATTTCCGGGGCAACGACTGATACCGGGCCTGACCCCGCCGAGTCGGTGCGGGTCTCCCTGGCCAAATTGCAGGAGTTGTTGCAGCAATCGGAGGAGTTCCTCTCGGCCAGACTGGCGGCCGGGCAAATCCTCGCCGAAGCGGACGAAGTTGACGCGGCCCTGAGGAGTTGGCGGACCCAATGGGCCAAGGTCCAGCCCCTGCTCCGGGAACAGCAGCGGGGTCTGGAAACCGCTGCCGCTCCCGGCCTGGAATCGTCCCGCGAGCTGCGGCTGGATCAGGTCTTCGAGTTTTTCCAGTGGAACGAGGCCCAGCACAAATCCCTGGAGGGCCGGGTCGCCCATCTGGCCAAGTCGGCGGAGCAAGGCTACTGGCTCTTGAGCCGCCTGGTGGAGACCATGACCGCGGACCTGAAAAAGGTCCTGATGCTCCCCTTCCAGCCGGCCTTGGAAATCCTGCCCCGGCTGGTCCGGGACCTGGCCCGGTCCAGCGGCAAAGAGGCAGAGCTGCTCATCCGGGGTGGTGAGATCGAGATCGATCGGCGGGTGCTGGATGAACTCAAGGACCCGCTCATCCACCTGGTCCGGAACTGCATCGATCACGGCATCGAGAGGCCCGAGGAACGGCGGCGGCGCGGCAAGCCGCCCGTGGGGCGAATCACCGTGGCCATCGTCTCCCTGGAGGGCGGCAAGGTGGAGATCAGCGTTGCGGATGATGGGGCGGGGATCGACGCGGCCAGGGTGCGGCAAGCCGCGGTGAAACTGGGCTTGAGGACGCCGGCCGAGGCCGGTCAAGCTGAAGAAGCCGAGATTTGGCCCCTCATTTTCGAGGCGGGGTTGACCACCAGCCCGATCATCACCGATATTTCCGGCCGCGGCCTGGGCCTGGCCATTTTGCGAGAAAAGGTGGAAAAGCTGGGGGGCACGTACTCGGTGGCCTGCAACCCAGGGATCGGCACCACCTTTCGACTGGTTCTGCCCATCACCATGACTACCTTCCGCGGCACCCTGGTGCGCCTGGGCAACCGCCTTTTCGTGGCGCCCACCAAGAACGTGGAGCAGGTGCGGCGGGTGAGCCGGGACAAGATTCGTACCGTGGAAAACCGGGAAACCATTGAGCTGGACGGCCGGGCCGTGGCCCTGGTGCGCCTCGGGGAAGTTCTGGAGCTGCCGGAGGAGGCCCGAGCCCGGGCGAACCACGGTTTCCTGCCGGTGCTGGTGCTCACTGCCGCCGACCGGCGCATCGCCTTCGGGGTGGACGAAGTGCTCTATGAGCAGGAAGTCCTGGAGAAACCTTTAGGCGGCCAACTCTCCCGGGTCCGGAACCTCTCCGGGGTCACCATCCTGGGGACGGGCGAGTTGGCACCGATCCTCAATGTCGCCGACCTGCTGAAGTCCGCCGTAAAGGTAAGTCTGGCCGGCCGCCGGCCTGCCCCGGCGGCCCCGGAGGAACGGGAGCAGACCGCCATCCTGGTGGTGGAGGATTCCATCACGGCCCGGACCCTGCTCAAGAATATCCTGGAAGGAGCCGGCTACCGGGTGGAGACGGCCGTCGACGGCCTGGACGGCTTCGGCAAACTTCAGGGCGGCGGCTTCGGCCTGGTGATTTCCGACGTGGACATGCCCAGGATGAACGGCTTCGATCTGACCGAGAGGATTCGCCGTGACCGGGAGCTGGCTGAACTCCCCGTGGTTCTGGTCACCGCCCTGGAATCCCGGGAAGACCGGGAACGAGGCGTCGAAGCAGGGGCCAATGCCTATATCGTCAAAAGCAGCTTTGACCAGAGCAACCTTTTGGAGACCATCAAGAGAATCATATGAGCCGGATCAAGGTGCTGGTGGTGGAAGATTCCCCGGTGATGCGGGAGTTGGTCACCCATATCCTCGGCAGTGATCCCGAAATAGCCATCGTCGGCGTCGCGGCCAGCGGCGAGGAGGCCGTCGCCGCCGCGGCCCGCCTGCGGCCCGACGTGATCACCATGGATATCAACCTGCCGGGGATCAACGGCTATGAGGCCACCCGCCGCATCATGGAGACCTCCCCCACCCGCATCATCATAGTTAGTTCCAGTTATGACCCCGAGGATGTGGCCAGGTCTCTCCGGGTAGTGGAGGCGGGCGCCCTCACCATCCTGCCGCCGCCCCTGGGGATCGGGCATCCGGAATTCCAGGCCCGGTCCGCCGAATTGATCCGCTTCGTTAAATTGATGTCCGAGATCAAGGTGGTGCGGCGCTGGCCCAAGGCCCCGGTCGCAGCCCCAGCCCAGGCGGCGTCCAGGATCGAAGTGAAGCCGGCGGCGAACAAGATCGAGGTTGTGGCCATGGGGGCCTCGACGGGCGGCCCCCTGGTCTTAAAAACGATCCTGGCAGGCCTGGGCCCCGGTTTTCCGGCACCGGTGCTGATCGTGCAACATATGTCGCCGGGCTTCGTCCCGGGGCTGGCCGAATGGCTGCGGCAATCCACCGGCTTTCCGGTGCAGGTGGCTCAAGACCGCCAGGAGATTTTAGGCGGTCAAGCCTATCTGGCCCCCGACGGCTGTCATATGGGCCTGGATCGCGGGGGACGGATCGAACTCAGCGACGGCCCACCGATTGACGGCCTGCGACCCACTGTTGCCGCGCTCTTCCGGTCGCTGGCCCAGTTCTATGGCCCCAGGGCCGTGGGTATCCTGCTCACCGGCATGGGGGATGACGGGGTGGCGGAAATGGCCCGGATGAAAGAAAAGGGCGCCGTCACCATCGCCCAGGACAAAGAGAGTTCAGTGGTACACGGCATGCCGGGGGAAGCCATCAAGCTCGGGGCAGCCATGTACATCCTGGGGCCGGAGCAAATCGCCGAACTACTTAAGACCCTAATTGAACCGGACCGGAAAGCCCAGAAAGCAAGAGGCCAGTAATGACTACCAGGAAGGACCCGGAAGAAATTCTTATCGTCGAAGACAGTCCCACGCAGATGGAGCGGCTTCGCTTTGTCCTGGAAAAAAATGGCTATCGGGTAACCGCGGCGAAGGACGGCCGGGAGGCCGCCGCCCTGCTGGCCCGGCACAAGCCGGACCTGGTGATCAGCGATATCCTGATGCCCGAGGTTGATGGTTACCAGCTCTGCCGGTTCGTCCGCGAGGACCAAAACCTGCAGGAAGTTCCGGTCATCCTGCTCACCGCCCTGTCCGATCCGGTGGATGTCTTGCGGGCCCTGGAGTGCGGCGCCGACAACTTCATCATCAAGCCTTTTGAAGAACAGAACCTGATCCAACGGGTAAAACTTTTCCTGTTAAATCAAAGTCTGCGGCAACATGAAGGGGTGCAGGTGGGCCTGGAAATCGTTTTCCAGGGTCAAAAATATTTCATCAATTCGGATCGCCTGCAGATCCTCAACCTCTTGCTGTCCACCTATGAAGCCGCGGTACAAAGGAACGGCCAGCTTCTCAAGGCCCAAACCGAGTTGCAGGCCCTGGCCGCAGAGCTGGAGGCTCAGAGTGAAGAATTGCAGGCGCAGAATGAGGAACTCAGAACTCTGACGGAGGAGTTGCAGGAAAGCGAAGGCCGGGCCCAGCGGCAGGCGCAAATCCTGACGGGGATCAACCGGATCTTTCACGAGGCCATGACCTGCGAAACCGAAGAAGAGTTGGGCCGCACCTGCCTGGCGGCGGCCGAAGACTTGACCGGCAGCAAATGCGGGTTTATCGCCGAGATCAACCGGGAAGGCCTGCTGGACAATATCGCCATCAGCGACACGGGCTGGGAGCTCTGCCGGATACCGGGAACCACCGAGCCGGTAATTCCCAAAGGGTTCCATATTCGCGGCATCTTCGGTCGGACCATCAAGGATGAAAAAGCCATCATCGTCAATGATCCGGCGAGCAATCTCGACAGGGTCGGCATCCCGGCAGGACACCCGCCGCTCACGGCCTTCCTGGGCGTGCCGTTAAAACAGGCTCACAAGACTATCGGCATGATCGGTTTGGCGAATAAACCGGGAGGTTACCAGCTCGCCGATCAGGTTGCCATCGAGGCGCTGGCGCCGGCGATGGTCGAGTCTTTCTTGCGGAAGCGGGCCGAGGCCCGGATTAAGGAGCTCAATAAGGATTTGCTGCTTAACCTGCGGCAACTAGAAGACCGCCAATAAGGAACTGGAGTCCTTCACCTATTCCGTGTCCCACGACCTCAAGGTCCCAGTCCGGGCCGTCCAGGGCTTCTCCCGGATGCTGGCGGGCGAACATGCGGCGCAGCTCGATGCCGAGGGCCTCAGGCTGCTCAAGGTCATCATAGACAATACCAAAATCATGTATCATCTCATTGACGACCTGCTTGGCCTTTCTCGTCTGGGCCGTCACGAGATCAGTAAGGGCAACGTCGACCTAACCGCCATGGCCAGGCAGGTTTTCGACCGACTCCGGGTTCAGGCTCCGGAAAGGGACCTGCGCTTGACCATAGGCGACCTGCCCCCGGGCCGGGGCGATAAATCCTTGCTTTACCAGGTCATGGAGAATTTGCTGTCTAACGCCATTAAATACACCAAGCCGAGAACAACCGCCTTCATAGAGGTCGGCGGTAAGGACGAGGACAGCGAAACCATCTACTACGTCAAGGACAACGGTATTGGCTTCGATGAACGTTATACCGATAAACTTTTCGGAGTCTTCCAGCGTCTCCACAGCGTCGAGAACTATGAAGGCACTGGCATCGGCCTGGCCATAGTGAAACGCATTACTGAACGCCACGGCGGCCGCGTCTGGGCCGAGGGCAAGGTGGGGGTGGGGGCGACCTTTTATTTTTCTCTGCCTAAAAACGGAGAATGAGGCTCGGTTGGTTGTCCCTAGTGCCTTCTAAAGCGTTGTTAAATGCTATGATTCTGGACTTATCACGGCTCCAAAAACTTTCCATATCCAGATCA
>CAWCKU010000015.1:0-317266 GCA_963796215.1 uncultured delta proteobacterium
GCGCCTTTTTGGGCGGCACGATGCGTGGCGCCCACCAGGCTCTCGATTGGAGGGCGCCGTCCTTGATCACGCCGCCGAATTTCGGGTCAGGGGTCGGGAGCTGGTCGCCCTTGATCGTCGTGGTCGCGTCCGGCGAACCCGGCGTGCCGGTGGTCTGTAGGCTCACTGAGCTTGTCCCACGGTCGCTTTGCGGCACCCCTTTGGGCTTGGTGATCTGCTGGGCCAGGACCGGGAACGCGACCAACAGCAAGACCAGGGTTGCCATGACCCACACGAAAAACGTTTTAGGTGGTCGTCGCATCCTTTCCTCCTATATGTAGGAATTATCCTCAATCTCATAACGCCGGCCAGGTGCTCGCATAGCGCTACAACCAATAACGGTGTTGGTAGGTTATGGCTGTAACTCGATCTCACCCGGCCGCCAGGTCTTGGCGAACCAGGGCTCCAATGGGCCGGTAGAGGTTAGTCGGGTAAGACCAGGTGGGCGCGGTTTATTCCTCTATGTTTTCGTCTCCTTGTTTCTTGTTGATGCCCGAGTCAAAAGTGCCGTCAGGATCACGTGCAGGATGACCGCCGGCCACAGTAGAATGCCGGTCAAACCGCCTGCGAAGCCGACGTAGGCGAGATAAAGCGTGACGGCCGCGCTGTAGATCAACATACCGACCAGCGGCGGGCCCGGCCAGCAGGCGACCCCTAAGGCGATCAGGGCGATGCCGGCCACGCGTGCGACGGGTATGGCGATGCCGGTCAGTTCCTCACCCAACAACAACCGCCCAACGAGCGATGGAACGATCAGCAACGCCAAGCCCGTCGCGGCTTCGCCGACAGCGGCAAGAATAAGCACCCTCTTCATCGCGCCGGTAACACCTGGTCTTTCGCGCGGGCGACCGCGTCGGCAATGGCCGAAAGTTGCTTGCGCCTTTCTTCCGTCAATTGCTCCGGTCCGAGGTTAAAGCTCATCGCGTGCCCGGGCGAGGGCCTTATGCAACTCCTCGCTCTCCTCTGCCGTCAACTGCTCCGGTCCGAGGTTAAAGGTGAGCTTGTTGATCGTGCCGGTGAACTTGAACGGCACATCGTAGCGATACTCCAGCAGCGCGACGCCGGTGCGGGTGTCCTGGCCGATGTCGAAGTCTTCGTCCTCCGGGAAGGTGATGGGGGTGGTGTGCTCCATGGATTTCTTGGCCACTTCCTTGCCGTCCACGGAGAGCACGCCCGTGCCGCCCTTGCCCAGACCCGGGCCGTCGGGCTTGAAGTCGAAGACGATGGTGTGTTTCCCGGGGCTAAGTTCGGGCCCTTCCCAGATCGTCCGCTTGAGGTCGAGCAGGTTGTAGAGGAACACCACCCTGCCCCGCTCGAATCCCACCACGCCTTTGCTCAGGAACAGCCCGTAGCCGCCGAAGCGCCCGCCCTGGGTGACGATCATGCCTTCCGCGCCGCCTTCGGGGATCGTGACCTCGGCGGTAATGGTGTACGACTTGTTCAGGATGCTCGGAGCGCCGCTGGCCGGCACGCCGGTCAGTACTCCCGAGTAGGTGAAGACCGTTCGTCCCGCCGTCAGGCTCGGACGCGGCGTATTCCAGCGCGCGAGCGACGAGTTGTCGAGCGGCAGCACGTCATGCTTCTTCGCCTCGGCGTAGAAGATGTTCTGCATCTGCTTGAGCTTCTCCGGCATTTTGGCAGCCAGGTCGTTGGACTCGGTGGGATCCTCCATGACGTTGTAGAGCTCCCACTTGTACCCGGTGATCACGTCGGGCGGCGGGGCGCTGCTCAGTTCCCACGGGAGCGTCGCCGGGGTCGTGCACGCCACCCAGCCGTCGTGGTAGATGGCGCGGTTGCCGAGCATCTCGAAATATTGCGTGGTGTGCCGGGACGGGGCGTTGGCGTTCGCCTTGTCCCAGGTGTAGGCCATGCTCACGCCGTCCATGGGGCGCTGCTTGATGCCGTTGAGCGTATCCGGCGCCCGGATGCCGGTCGCTTCGAGGATGGTCGGCACGATGTCGATGAGGTGGTGAAACTGCCGGCGGATGCCGCCCGCGTCGTTGATGTGGCCGGGCCAGGACATGGCCATGCCCTGGGCCGTCCCGCCGTAATGCGACGCCACCTGCTTCATCCACTTGAACGGCGTGTCCAGCGCCCACGACCAGGGTGCCGCAAAGTGCGGGAAGGTCCGGTCCGATCCCCAGAACTCGTACCAGAGGAACTGGTCCTTGACCGGCACGGGAACGCCATTGAAGGTGGTGAACTCGTTCGGTGTGCCGTTGAGCATGCCTTCGGCGCTCGCGCCGTTGTCGCCGCTGATGTAGATGATCAGGGTGTTGTCCAGTTGGCCCAGGTCCTCGACCGCCTGGATGACCCGGCCGATTTCGTGGTCGGTGTAGGCGAGGTACGCCCCGTAGACGTCGGCTTGCTTGATGAAGAGCTTTTTCTCGTCCCAACTGAGGGAATCCCACTCCGGCAGATCCTTCGGCCACGGCGTCAGCTTGGCGTTGGCGGGCATGATGCCCAGCCGCTTCTGGTTGGCGAAGATGGTCTCGCGCAGTTTGTTCCAGCCGTCATCGAACAGGTGCATGTCGCTGATCTTCTTGATCCACTCCGGCGTCGGATGATGCGGCGCGTGGGTGCCGCCCGGTACGTAATAGACGAGGAACGGCTTGTCGGGCGCGACCTCCTTGAGCTCCTTCATGTACTGGATCGCCTCGTCGGCCATGGCCGTGGTCAGGTTCCAGCCCGGTTTGCCCTCGAAGGGGTAGATGGCCGTGGTGTTCCGGAACAGGTTCGGCTGCCACTGGCTGGTGTCGCCGCCGACGAAGCCATAGAAGTACTCGAAGCCCATGCCGTTCGGCCACTGGTCGAAAGGCCCGGCCTGGGTCGCCTGATAGAAGGGCGTGTTGTGATCCTTGCCGAACCACGAGGTCGCGTACCCGTTGTCCCTCAGGATGGCGCCGATGGTGCCGTTCTCCTTCCTGATGATCGAGTCGTAACCCGGGAACCCCGTCGCGATTTCGCCCACCACCCCGAAGCCGGCCACGTGGTGGTTGCGCCCGGTGATCAATGCCGCGCGCGAGGGCGAGCAGAGCGACGTGGAGTGGAAATTCGTGTAACGCAGCCCGTTCTTCGCGATGCGATCCATGGCCGGTGTCGGAACGACGCCACCGAACGTGCCCGGCGCGCCGAAGCCGACGTCGTCCGTCATGATGAGCAAGACGTTGGGCGCGCCCTTCGGCGGCACGACGCGTGGCGCCCACCAGGCCTTCGACTCCGAGGCCTTTTCCTTGATCACCCCGCCGAATTTCGGATCGGGCGGCGGAAGCTGTTTCCCGCTGATGGTGGTGGTGGCGCTGGGCGAACCCAGCACGCCAGTAACCTGCTGGCTGCCGCTTTGCGGCACGCCCTTGGGTTTGGTGATCTGCTGGGCCAGGGCCGGGACCGCGGCCAGCAGCAGGACCAGGCCCAGCAGGAAACATTGGAAGATGGTTTTTCGATTTCGCGGCATCTTTTCCTCCTCTTTCAAAGTGGTAATTCTTGAAGAAAGTTTTCATACCTCCTGCCCTTGCCGACGATCTCACTTTCTCCTGGATATGCAGTTGTGTGGGTATTTCTCTTTTACGCCTGCTCTGAAGTTGGCAATCACTTCATCCTGACAAAGAACACATCAAAGTTCTGCTGCAAGGCCGGTTGAAAATAGACACCCTGGAGCTGATCTTTCTCCGGATCATAGGTCAGGTGGTAAGTGGCTCCCGGATAGTTCACGTCCCTGAGTTCGATGAACACTTTGGTGGTGGTACCATCCAATGCGGCCTCCGCCTGGGAGACGTTTATGGGCCTGGGATTGAAATAGGCGGCTGTCATTTTGCCGATGGCATCGATGTCCCTGATTTCCAGGACGTAACCGCCGTCGGGTCGCATCCAGCGGCCCTTCAAACTCTCGAACCCTATCTTAGAATCAGGTTGTGCGACAGATTCCTTGGCCGCCGGTGGTGCGGTGGACTGCGCCCCGGCGTACTTGCTGTGGGGAAATGACGAAGGCCATGGCGGCAAAGACGCCAACTGTCAGGAGGACAAGGACGACCAAGTGGACATAAATCCGTCGTTTGGCTGTCTGTTCCAGGCTTTTGTACTTCTCGTCTCCTTTCCGTTCACTCTTCTTCATAAACCCTCTCAATAAGAGCATCCTTTCATTGACGGATCGAAGGCCATCTCGGCATCCATCTCAAAGAGGAGCCCCTCCACTTGTAACCGGAGCGCTCACTGCTTTAAAACAACGAACTCTCATTCTTCGCTTCTCGTAATCTTTAAACGCAATGGTTGGAGATTAATATCATTTAGCAAGTTGTCCAGACAGTGTGGCATCCTAAAAAGCATACGTCATTCCCAAGACCGGACCATGAGCCCACCCGGAGAAACTAACCTGGGCCAGATCTTTCCCGGAATCGTACCAGGAGCCGTGGGCCCGGTAACCCACCCAGGCATAGATACTCTTATTGACCCGATAACCCAGCAAAGCCTCCAAATTACAGTCCACATGATCGTCGGCCACCAGGCCAAAACCGCCCACGTCGCCTTTGAGGTTGATGACAAATTTCTGGTTGAGCCACAGGCCGAAGCGGATCCCAAAAAAGGCTCAACATATTGGTTGTTATAATCGATGACCAAAGAGCCGTTTTTGACCGTTTGATGTTTTCCCACCAGAGAAAATCTGCCGATGTCGATGGGGACATTGCCGACCCTGATGGTACTCAAATTAATCCGCATGTATTGGTTAATGGAGTTAAACCGGGGGCCGCCCAACAGTTCCATGGATAAAGCCGGCAGGGGCTTCTCGGCATTGAGTGGCCAGGTGCCGACCAAAAACCGGCCGCCCAAATCCAGGTTGCCGAGCCGGTTGATGAATTTGGCGGAACCGGAGGGGGTCAGGGTGACGTTTCCCGGCCATATCTGCCCCGGGATGGGAACATTGATGGTGGCGCCGCCAAGATGAAGCTGTTTATCGATGCTAAAGTCAACCGGACCAAAAGCTCTTCTCTTTAGAGGCTCCCACCTGGCTGCCAGAGGCTCCCAGGTAGGTAAAATAGCCGTCCAGATAAAAACCCCACCTGCCTTTCCAGGCCTCCGCCCGGCCCATCATCCCTATGGAATTGGAAAACAGGGTGCGGAGCCACGTCCCACCAGGGCACATTGATGCCTTGCGAGCTCTTCAAGGAATTGATGGTAATATTTACGCCTGGTACCCACATATATGGAGACAGGAAAAACTGCCATTGATCCTGCTTGTGGATCGGCAGGCGGTCATCTTCCTTAGTTTTATCGGCTGGCGCCTGGCTCACTCGCTGGCCGCCTCCGGAGGATTACCGGCCTCTTCGGCGGCGTATCCTGAGGGAAAGGCACACCAGTAACAAGATAACAATAATAGCTGGTCTCAGTCTCTTCATGTTTTCCCCTTCCTTCCTCAACCGGGTTTGCCGCCACTCCCGGCTTCAGCCAAAGCAGGGGTCGAAAAGTTCGGTCTCCTGCCGGTGCTGTTTAACGTCCGCCCTCCATCTCTTCATAGAGGACCAGTCCGTAGATTGCCCGGAGGGCTGCGGCACCATTTCTACCTGCTCATGTTGCTGGATAGAGGCGCTCTGAACACAGCCGGCCAAAGAAAAGGTTAGGGCCAGGATGAGCAAGCCGAGATTAAGTCCCTTTCTTCTCCCTCTCATACTTTGCTCTTGGATAGGCCCGGCCGGCAAAAGCGGCCGGGCCTGGCTCATCACTTCTGATTCTTCAAGACGATGGTTTCGCCTTGCAGGAACAGCTTGGCCCCGCTGGCCATGGTATCCTGGCCGGTGTTAATAACCTGGTTCCCCTGGGTGAATTTCTCGGTGGCGCCCGCGGCTTGAGCCACCTTGTTGTTCATCGTCACCCCTTGGGCCATCATATCCGCCCCGTCTTTGGTCATATGAAAGCCGTCCACCATCATTTTTAGGCCCTTTTGGGCTACACTGGGGTTCGTCAGGTTATCCGTGAAGGTTTTTTCACCCTGGGCAAACAACTTAGCACCCTGCGTGGCCGTATTCCGGCCGTCCTGGATAATCTTGTTTCCCTGGGCCATCTTGTCCTGGAAACCCATTTGCACGGCCACCAGGTCGTTCATCTCCTTGCCCTGGATGACCATGCCGCTGGCCGTCATTGAACTGCTTCCAGCCGTCTTCCATCATTTTGTGAGCGTCCTTCATCCATTGGGCCTGCTGGGCCAGGGCCGGGGAGGAGAACGCCATTACCGTCAGGGTCCCCATGACCAACAGGGACAACACCTTTGCCAAATTGCCTTGCCGATTTTTCATACTACCTCCATGATTATGATGTCGCTGCTCCAGCCACAGCGTGGAGCTTATGCGCTTACTCGCCAAACTTTTGTCGCTGCCATCCTCTGTAACAATCTGTCGCTATCCTCACGGCTTTGAACCTGGAGCTTGTTCCTGCTCCAGATATTGCCGGACTTCCTGCTCCAGTTCCTGGAGAAGTTCGGCGTAGGATTGACACAAGGCCGGGGCTTCCTCGGAGGTGGCCTGCCGCCAGTACTGCCAAGCGGCCAGGCAATCCCGGTAATCTTCGCAAAGGGACTGAAAGGAAGGACTCTGTTGAAAAAGCTCCCGGATTCTTGCCGCCCCCTCCGGAAACTTTTCCAGGACTGATGCCAGGGCTGCTGTTGGGGGAGCATCATTGCGGCCTGCCGGGGTCATACCGTTCACCTTGGAGGGTTCGAATTTTAGTAAACTCTATTAACTCATTCGCTGGACCTTTAAAAGTAATGTTACGGTAACATTACGGTTCTTTACGCCTCGGGTCGTTTCTGTTATCATCATGAACGTTCATCTTTATAATTCTCTCGTCCAGGAGTTTCCATGGCTGCCGAAGATAGCAATCAACCTCCTCCCGGTTCCGGCACCAATTCCAGTCCCACGGAGGAGGCCATCCGGCAACAACTGGCAAAAATCCTGGCTAGCCCCCAGTTTGTCAACTCCCCAAATCTGCGCAACTTTCTCCGCTTCATCGTGGAAAAAACCCTGGCCGGCGAGTCCGCCGACATCAAGGGTTACACCGTGGCCACCCAGGTGCTGGGAAGGAAGGCGGACTTTGACCCGAACCTGGACCCCATCGTCCGGATTCAGGCGGGCAGGCTGCGCCGGGCCCTGGATCAGTACTACCGGGTGCAGGGGAAGAGCGATGGGGTGGTCATCGATGTGCCCAAGGGCTCTTATGTGCCCGTGTTTCGCTCGGTCTCGAGGCAGGAGGGCGCAGGCATTGTCATTCCTGAGGTTCGCCAGGAGCCAATTCTGGCGCTCCCCTCAGGCCCCTCCGTGGCGGTTATGCCCTTGCTCAACCTGACGGGGGACCGTAAACAGGAGTATTTTACCGAAGGCCTGGCCGAAGAATTGACCAGTGAACTGGCCCGCTACCAGGAGTTGCGGGTCATCGCCTATCAGTCCACCCGGCGGTGGAAGGGCAAGAAGATAGACCCCCGGGCCGCGGGCCAGGACCTGGGGGTGCGCTTTCTGGTGGAGGGCAGTATCCGGAAGGATGCCAAAACCGTGAAGATTGACCTCCACGTGGTAGATACACAAAACGGCCAGCGGGTCTGGGGGGAGCAATATTGCCGGGAGCTTAAGGCTGACAGTCTCATCGCCTTACAAGAGGAGATCGCCCGGCAGGTGGTCGGCGAAAATCGGCAGCTAGTACGGCATCATCCTACGAACCCTGTCCCGGGAGTCCCGCCGGAAGGCCCCTGAATCTCTCGAGACCTACGAGGCCTTCCTGCGGTTTTACCATCATGCCACCATATATGAGCCCTCAAGCTTTTGCCGAGTCTTTGAGTGCACTGGAGCAAGCCGTTAGGCGGGAGCCAGAATCCGGTCTGGCCTGGAGCTTGTTGGCCTTTCTCTATGGCCAAAATTATTCTCTGCAATTTTCCCCCATGGGGACAACTCTGGAAAAGGCCCTGGCCTCGGCCCGAAAGGGGGCGCTCCTGGAACCGGAGAACCAGATTGCTCGTGCGGCACTGGCCCAGATGCATTTCTTCCGCAGTGAGCGGGATTTATTTTTGTCGGAAGCTGAAATTGCCCTAAGCCCTTAACCCCAACGCATCCATTTATCGTTGGCTTTCTCGGCTGGCTCTTGGCCCTCTATGGTGAGTGGGAGCAGGGGTTGGCCATCATGGAAAAAGGTATTCAGTTGAATCCCCACTACCCGGGGTGGTTTCATGTGGCCCCGTATTTTTATTATTTTCTTCAAGAGAGGTGGGAGGAAGCCTATCAGGAAGCCCTGGCCATCCAGATCACTCAACTCTTCTGGGATCCACTTTTGCGGGCCGCGGCTTTGGGCCGCTTGGGAAGAGAGGAGGAAGGAGCCCAGGCGTTGGCGGAGTTGCTCCATCTCAGGCCGGATTTCCCCACCGCCGGGCGCTTTCTCATTAGCTGCTATGGCAGATTCCCCGACCTGGTTGAGGGTCTTCTGGACGGCTTGCGCCTGGCAGGCTTGAAGATTTGATCAAGAGCCTCAAGGCCGTCAAGCTGCGGTTATCTTGCCAAACCGTTCACTTATCACTGAACTGGCAAAGATTGCATATATGAAATAGGCGATTGTGAGAATCGCGCAGCCATTCTCATAATCGTCATCATGAACTAAGCCGGGGTTTCGAAGAGTTGGTGCAGTTTTTAGCTATGGGGATTCAATGCAAGGTGTTTGGGGGGTGCTGATGTTTTTAAGGCCCTGGGACAGGCCGTGGCTGGATATTTTAAGCCCAGGAGATGAGCCCCGAGAACAAGGGGCAGGCGCGGATAGGGCCGGGGAGGGATTTGGGGCGAACGTGTCCCTCTCATGCTCTGCAAGGCACTCTGGACAAGGGAAATAAGGCTCAAAGGGAACAAGCAGTAGTTCATGAAGAATCCCATGGCGCCGGCGCCAGGGTGCCTTCACTGCCGTTAGCAGACAGCGGATCAGCCGGCCCTGGCCGCATTGGGGGCAGGTGGTGAGATCCATGCCGGTGAGGGCCAGCAGCATTTCCTGCCAGGTTTTGGTCTCGCTCGGGGTGTCAAGCTCTTGGTCTGGTGGGTTCCTCGGGGGCCGGGTTTTTGGAGGCTGATGAGGGCCCGGGCCTGCTCCAGTTTGGTTTTGGCATTGCGGGGGGCCATGAGGCCGTAATGACGGATTTTGACGAACCGGGGCGGAAGAACGTGCAGCAGGAAGCGGCGGATAAACTCCTGGGCGGTGATGGTCACCAGCCTTTTTTGCCCGGGCCGGCTATTGTCTCGGGCCTGGAAGGAGACCTTGCCCTCGGCTAGGCTCACCAGGCGGTGGTTAGAGATGGCCACCCGGTGAGTGTAGCGGCTGAGGTAATAATAGGCCTTCTGGGAGCCGCCGAAAGCCTCTTTGGCATAGACGACCCACTTTTTGCGTCTGAGTTTCCTGAGGAAGCGCGGGAATTGCACCGGGTCTTGCAAGACCGGGGACTCGGTCCCGCAGTCTGCCCTCACGCCAGACCTTCTCCAGGGCCTCCAGAAACTTACCCCGGATGATCTTGGAGAGCGCCCTAACAGGGAGCAGGAAGCTGTTTCTGGCCGCAATCCATCTTTCGCCATCCAAACTGAGCCCGCCGCCCGTTACCACCAGGTGCAGATGGGGATGCAAGTTGAGGTCCTGATCCCAGGTGTGCAGGACCGCAGTAAACCCAATCTGGGCCTTAAGGCGCTCATAGTCCCGGGCCAATTGCAATAGAGCTCGGGAGGCGGCCTCAAAAAGCAGATTGAAGACGAGCTCCCGGATTGCACCGGGCCAGCGGCTGGAGGTCATGGGGCAGGGTGACCACCAGATGGAAATAATGGGTGGGCAGGAGCCGCTCCAGGCGCTCTGCCAGCCACTTGGCCTGCTTGAGGCTCTGGCACTTGGGACAGTGGCGGTTGCGGCAGGAGTTATAGGAGATGGCAGAGTAGCCGCAGCCCTGGCTGCAAACATCCACGTGTCCGCCCAAACGGGCGGTGCGGCACCGTTCGATATCCCGCATGGCCTTGTGCTGCTCCAGGCTGAGGCCATGGTTTTTCCGGTAGTCTGGGCCATGGTGGCGAAAGATCTGGGCCACCTCCAGGGCTGGTCTGGACATGGGGCCACCCCCTTTACGAGGCGGGGTGGATCAAATCCAGGGGGCTCACCAGTTTCTGGACCAGCCGGTCGGTGATGTGGGTGTAACGCAGGGTGGTGCGGATGGAGCTGTGGCCCAGGAGGACCTGCAGGATGCGGATGTCGGTGCCCGCCTCCAGCAAATGGGTGGCAAAGCAGTGGCGCAAGGTGTGCATGGTGACTCTCTTGGTCAATCCCGTCTCCCGGACAACCTTCCGCAAAACCTGGCGCACGGCGTTGGTGCAGATCGGGCGATGGGGTTTATATCCCGGGAACAGATACTCTCCTTGCGGCCGTGCTTTCTGGTAATACTGGCGCAACAGGGCCAGGAGGCTCTCCCCCAGCATGACGTAGCGATCCTTCTTGCCCTTCCCCGAGCGGACGTGGATGCGCCTCCTCTGGCTGTCAATATCGGCGACCCGCAGTCCGCATACCTCGGAGATCCTGAGTCCAGCCGCATAGGCGGTGGCAATGATGGCTTTGTGCTTCACTGAACGGATGGCCGCAAAGATCCGGAAAACCTCTTCCGGGCTGAGAATGACCGGCAGGGTCTTGGGCCGTTTGGGATGGGAAAACCCTCCACCGCCTCGGGTCGTTTGAGGGTGACGTTGTAAAGGAACTTGAGAGCGTTGACGTACATGTCCAGCGTGGCCGGGGAGGCTTGCCGATCCTGGACCAGATGGAGGAGGAAGCCGCGTACCTCCTGCTCCCCCATGTCCTCCGGGGACCTCAGGTAATGTTTGGCGAAATGGCGGGCGCAACGCAGGTAGTTCCTCTGCGTATGCGGGCTGTAAGCCTTGAGGAGCAAATCCTCTTGCATCTGATCGTGAGCTTCCCATAGTTTTCCTCCTGATTGGATTTAAGGAGAAAACTACACGTAACTATCTGGGGATACGAGAAAAAAGTGGGGTCTGGCTTTTACAAGGACTGCGGTCTAAGGCTGGATTATGACCATGGAGTCGGTAGGCTTACTCCACACGAAGCGTTTAGTTCATGAGTAACATATGCGAAGAAGTCATTTGGACCATATGCTCGGCATGTCCTTGAAACCTTGTACACAGGTGCCGGCCCACGGCCATGTGCGTCACCTAACTTGTTCCTCATCGCGCCGACTGCCCCAAAAATCGAAATATAGAAAGCCGGAAACAAATCATTATCTCGACAGATACTTATAAGCTTTGAGCAAGTATCACGATTGAGATCATAAGCCCGCCCATTTGATGTCGCAAATTGTTTTAAGCAAACTCTCAAAGGCAGAGCCAGAAAGAGTAATCGCATCTTCAAATTCACCATGCCGCAGAGCCAAAAAAGCTTTTTTAGCATCTCTGAGTTGGCAACACGGAGTCGGGGATCAGACAATAGCTTTAATACAGGTTCAATGATTTCCTGATGAACGAGTTGATCATCACGACGTATCACTCTAGGGAATTCATATTGAATGCCTTGACGCCACCGTCCGAATAGCGAAGTCTTCACTAGGTGTTCAGTAAAAGGAGTTAGTTCATATCCAATTCCTGTCTCATGGAAAATTTCATTGATTTCATTGACACCTGTCTGTCCTCCGTTATAAGCAGGTTGTTGGAAGCAAGCCTGGATAAAATCCAGTGCATGCTCATGTTCACAGGAAAGAAAGTGCTCAATTACAGGGTGGTCACTTTGTAGGGGCCATTCGGTACATTGATTGGGAAAGGCTACCATATTGCTTAAACAGCACATTCCCGAACTCCGCCAGTAATTTGTCAAATCCACCATGGGGCGGATATGAATGATCCTTGAAGATTGCAAGTATCCGGGTGCGGATGTCCGGAGGGACATCATATCGGAGAAATGCTGGAGGAGAATGCTTTCGTTTCGAATATAATATTTTATCCATCTTCCCTTCGCCATCCAATTTGTTCCCCTCTTATAAAATGGGGAATACCCAACCCTACATTTTACTGCCCGCCTTTAGCTGACTGCTGAAAGCTGACCGCTGACCGCTCCCTTTCAATCGTCGTCATCATCATCATCGTCGTCGTCGAAGGTCTTGGGGCTGCCCTTCTTGACCCGCTGGGCCATTTTGGCCACCGGAGAGCGGCTCCCGGTAGTCGTTGGCGGCCTTCACTGATTCGATGTAGCGCAGGGGGTCGAAGTTGACCGCCTGGTATTGCTGGTAGACCTTGCCGTGCCCCAGGTAGCTGTGGATCAGGAGCCGCTGAAACTCCACGAAGCCCATGGTCTTTTTGAAGGCGATCTTCTGGCTCATGAAATTGGGGGTCTTGTCCGGGAGGCGCACCGGGATGGGGTCGTTGACGAATTCGTGGGCGTGGTAGAGGCCCATGAGGTGCCCCAGTTCGTGGATCAGCAGGTTGGCCAGCCAGTTGCGGTTCAGGGAGTCGTCCTTGGGGTCGGCTGAGAGTTGGGCCTGCTCGAAGCGCTTGAAGGAGATGTGGGTCACCGACAGGGGCACGTGGGAGTAGGCGCACTTGTCCCGGCAGACCTGGAGGAAGCGCAGGCGGAGCGGCGGGGCCACCTCAAAGGCCTTGAAGCTCTTGTCCAGCCACTCCTTGTCGGAGAGCAGTTCCACCCGCAGGCGCCGGGTCGGGGCCAGGGGCCCGGGCGTGGGCCCGGCCGGGACATAGACCAGGTACACCCCCAGGCGGGCGTAGAACTGCTGCACCTGCTCCTGCACCTGGGCGATCATGCGGCGGCAGGCGGCCAGCTCCGGGCTGGGGGAGACGTAGACCTCCAATTCCACCTGCTTGGGGGAGAGGTCCACCTTCCCCAGATCGCCGTAAGAGAAGAGGGCCGCTTCTTCCTGGGGGGTCAGGTCCCGGGCCGGGGCCGGGGCGGCCAGCGCCAGAATCAAGATCAAAATCAGCGCCACCCCCAAAAATCTCTTAGCCATGACTAGCTTTCCTCTCTTGCCACCAGTATTTCCTCCTCACTCGGCTGAGGTCAAGGAGGTGTAGGGGCGGTTCGTGAACCGCCCCGACAATGCCACCCCCACCCCAGCCCTCCCCCCTCAAGGGGGAGGGGGCATGAAGCCGTCTATCTTGTCATTCTGAGGGAGCGACGCGACCGAAGAATCTTCCGAAAATATGAGATTCTGCGCTGCGCTCAGAATGACAGGCGATACTCTGGCACAGCGGGACGCCTGTGCCACCACTAAACGCAGCGGGTGCTGTTCTCATTTTGCGATTAATGCTAATCTATTGATTAACTACGGCTTTTACTGAAAACTGCAAACTGCAAACTGAAAACTGCCTCTCCCCCTCTTGCATTCCCCGAGAATTTTTATATAGTTAAAAAGTTTGAGGAGGGTTGTCTCATGTCTTACGTCTGTGACATTTGCGGCAAACGCCCCGTGGTGGGCAATAATGTCAGCCATGCCAACAACCATACCAAGCGCCGCTGGAAGCCCAATCTGCGCAAGGTCCGGGCCGTCAGCCAGGGCACCATCCGCTATATCCGGGTCTGCACCCGCTGCCTGCGCTCCGGCCTGGTGGCCAAACCGGCCTGAAAAGCTCTCAGCTTACAGCTATCAGCGGTCAGCTAAAAAATTCAATCAGTAGTGGGGCAGGCCTCCGTGCCTGCCTTAACTATTTTGCCACACATTTAGGTTGAGGCAAAATCAATTGCCAGAAACCTACGGCGGCCACAGGCCGCCCTATTTCTGGGCAAAACGGTGAAAGGGCGGAAAAGGATTAAGCTTGAGTTTTTCCCCTTTCCCCTTTTAACCTTTTCCCCTCTTACCCCCTGCCCTACCCCGTCTTCCTCCGGACCGAAATCACTTCCTTCAGCCGCTTCAGGGCCCCGAAGACCCTGTCCAGGTGCTGCTGGTCCCCCACCTGGATGGTGAAATGGGCGATGCCCTTATTATCCTGGGTCTCCACCGAGGCCTTGGTGACGTTGACGTCGGCGCTCTTCAGGGCGCTGGTGATGTCCGCCAGCAGGCCGGGCTTATCCACCGTCACTACCTGGATCTTCACCGGATAGAGCTTCCCGGCGCCACCGCCGCCGTCCCATTCCGCCGGGATCTGGCGGAAGCTCTCGGTGCTGGCCAGATAAGGGCAGTCGGACCGGTGGATGGTGACCCCCTGGCCCCGGGTGATGTAGCCCACGATGGGGTCCCCGGGAATTGGCTGGCAGCAGTTGGCCAGGCGCATCAGCATGTCGTCCAGGTCCTTGATCCGGAGGCTGCCGCCGGCGTCCGACGGCTTCTCTTTGCGCTCCGGCTCCGGCTGGACTTCTTCCGGCGGTTGAGCCACCCGGAAAAGCTTGCCGGTGATCTGCCCCGGCGACAGCTTGCCATGGCCGATGGAGGCTAACAAATCGTCGACGCCCACAAAGGAGAACTCCTGGCTCACCCGTTTGAGTTCCTCCCCGTCCTTCAAGAGCTTCTGCAGGCTGGCCCCGGACTTGCGCAGCTCCCGCTCCAGCAGTTCCTTGCCCAGGGTGATGCTCTGCTCCCGCTCGGCGGCCTTGAGCCACTGGCGGATCTTGTGGCGGGCCTTGGTGGTCTTGACGAACTGCAGCCAGTCCCGGCTGGGGTGGTGGTGCGGCGAGGTGATGATCTCCACCGTATCGCCGTTGGCGAGCTCGGTGCGCAGCGGCACCATGCGGCCGTTGACCTTGGCGCCGGTGCAGCGGTTGCCCACTTCGGTATGGACGGCATAGGCAAAATCCACCAGGGTGGCGCCCCGGGGCAGCTCCTTGACGTCGCCGTTGGGGGTGAAGACATAGACCTCTTCGGGGTAGAGCTCCAGGCGCACCCCTTCCAGGAGTTCCTGGGGGTTTTTCAACTCCTTCTGGAGGTCCACCATCTGCTTGAGCCAGGTGAAGCGCTGGGCGTCTTTCTCGTGATAAGCCCGGCGCTCCTTGTAGCTCCAGTGGGCGGCGATGCCCTCTTCGGCCACCCGGTGCATCTCCCGGGTGCGGATCTGGATCTCCAGGCGCTCGCCAAACTGGCCGATCACCGTGGTGTGGATGGACTGGTACATATTGGCCTTGGGCATGCCGATATAATCTTTGAGGCGGCCCGGCACCGGCCGGAAGATGGCGTGGATCACCCCGAGGGCCTCGTAGCACTCGGCCACCGTCTCCACGACGATGCGAAAAGCCAGGAGATCGTAGAGCTCATCCAGGCTAATCTGTTGGGCCTGGAGTTTGCGGTAGATGCTGTAGTAATTCTTGAGGCGGCCGCTCACCTCGCCCTTCAAGCCTTGTTCGACCAGCTTATCCCGTAGCTGCTGGCAGACCTCCTCGATGTATTTCTCCAGCTCACCCCGCTTGCGGGACAGGCCCTCCTGGAGCTGCTGGTAGGCCTCGGGCTCCAGGTAAAAGAAGGACAGGTCTTCCAGTTCGGCCTTGAGGCGGAACATGCCCAGACGGCCGGCCAGAGGGGCATAGATCTCCAGGGTCTCCCGGGCGATCCTTTTGCGCTTGGCCGGCTCCATGAACCCGAGGGTGCGCATATTGTGAAACCGGTCAGCCAGCTTCACCAGCAGCACCCGGATGTCGTGGGACATGGAGAGGATCATCTTGCGGATGTATTCCGCTTGCTGGGTCTGGCGGTCGCCGAAGGTGAGCTGGCCGATCTTGGTGACCCCGTTGACCACGTCCGTCACTTCGTCGCCAAAATACTCTTCCAGGTCGTCCAGGGTGGCGGCGGAGTCCTCCACCGTATCGTGCAGCAGGCCGGCGCTGACGGTAACGGGCCCCAGGCCCATCTGGGCCAGGAGATAGGCCACTTCCAGGGGGTGGGAAAGATAGGGCTCACCGCTCAGGCGCAATTGCCCTTCGTGAGCCCGGGCCGAAAAGACGTAGGCCTTCTCAATGATCGAAGTATCCTCCTCCGGATGGTGCTTAAGCACTTCCTCGACGATATCCTGGAGGCGGATGATGCGGCTGGTCATTTAATATCCGTAGGGGCGAACCTTGGGTTCGCCCATTTGGACGAACGTCGTGTGCGTGCCACCGGGGCGAATACAAGATTCGCCCTACAACATTTGTTCCGTAATCCGCTGTTTCAGGTAATCCGTCAGGCCTGCCAAAGCGACAAACTCCGGCTCTTTGGCCCGCCGCTCTTTCACTTCCGCCTGGCCTTGCGCCAGGGTCTTGGCGCCGATGACCACCCGCAGCGGCACACCCAGCAGATCGCAATCTTTGAACTTCACCCCGGGGCGCTCGTCCCGGTCATCCAGGAGGACTTCGATTCCCGCGGTTGCCAGTTCCTCGTGCAGCTTAAAGACGCAGTCCCGCACCGCGGCGTCGTTCAGGGAAATGGGGATCAGAGCCACCTGCACCGGGGCCAGGGCCATGGGGAAGATAATGCCGTGGTCGTCGTGGCCCTGTTCGATGGCCGCGGCCACGATGCGGCTCACCCCAATACCATAGCAGCCCATGTAAATATATTGCTCGGCCCCCTCCTGGTCCAGGTAGACGGCCTTCAGGGCCTTGGAATACTTATGCCCCAGCTTGAAGATGTGGCCCACTTCGATGCCCCGCAGGATGGTGAGCTCCCCCCCGCAGCGGGGGCAGGGGTCCTGGGCCGTCGCGGCCCGCAAGTCGGCCACCTGGGTGATTTTGAAGTCCCGTTGGGGATGGACCCGGAGCAGGTGGTGATTATCATGGTTGGCCCCGGTGACCATGGCGTTCATCCGGACCACCGCCTGGTCGGCATAGATGGGGATCTCGAGCCCCACCGGTCCGGCGAAGCCCGCTTCGGCCCCGGTCAATTCCTGGACCCGGATCAGCCCGGCCAGGGCCAGGTCCGTAACCCCCAGCAGGTTTTTTACCTTTACTTCGTTGACTTCGTGGTCGCCCCGGATGAGGATGGCCACCGGGCCCCGCTCCGTCTCGTAGATCAGGGTCTTAACGATATCCTTGGAGGTAACCTGCAAGAACGCCGCCACTTCCTCCACGGTGCGCACCCCCGGAGTGGCCCTCAGCTCTTTATCACCCGCGGGCGGCCCGGGTTCCTGTAAATCCAGGGGCACCTCGGCCTTCTCCAGGTTGGCGGCGTAGGCGCAGGCGTTACAAGAGGCCAGCAGATCCTCCCCGGTGTCCGCCAGGACCATGAACTCATGGGAGAAGCTGCCGCCGATGGGACCGGAATCCGCCTCCACCACCTTGAAATTGAGGCCGCAGCGCGTAAAGATGCGGTTGTAGGCATCGTACATGTCCTGGTAACAGGCCTCGGCCCCGGCTTCGCCCTTGTGGAAGCTGTAGGCGTCCTTCATGATGAACTCCCGGGAGCGGATGAGCCCAAAGCGGGGCCGAATCTCGTCCCGGAATTTGGTTTGGATCTGGTAGAGATTCAGGGGCAGTTGCCGGTAGGAGTGCACCTCCCGCCGCACCAGATCGGTGACCACCTCTTCATGGGTGGGGCCGAAACAGTAGTCCCGTTCATGGCGGTCCAGGAAGCGTAACAGCTCCTTGCCGTATACCCCCCAGCGGCCGGACTCCTGCCAGAGTTCGGCGGGCTGCACCGCGGGCATCAGCACCTCCTGGGCCCCGGCCCGGTCCATCTCCTCCCGGACGATGCGCTCCACCTTGGCCAGCACCCGCTTACCCAGGGGCAGATAATTATAGATCCCAGAGGTCACTTTGCGGATCATCCCCGCCCGCAGCAGCAGTTGATGGGAAATCGCCTCCGCCTCGGCCGGCGTCTCTTTGAGAGTGGGAATGAGCATCCGTGAAAACAGCATAAGCACCCCGAATCCTCTTTAGATTTTATCATATCTATCTTACGATACCAGCCACCCGTATCACAACTCATTTGCACCACCGCGGCCCCCAGGACCCAGAAAAAACGTAGGGGCACGGCTTGCTGTGCCCCTCAGGGTTTTGGTACCCAGGCGTCTCGCCTGTGCAGCTAATTGGCGGGCACCGAGGCCCGCCCTACCAAATAATCTATGAATAAAGAATTCTTATTGCGGTTGCTGGATTAGGGGGATGAGGATTAATTGTTGCGGAGGTGGGGATTGCTCTCTGTCCTATGATTAATTAAGGAGCGCATTCAGGTAATCTGGGTCTAATTTTGCGGCTGCGCAACCTTGGCAATGGTGGAGGAAGTAAATCTACCGTCCGGATGGCGAAATTGCGCCTCCTCAGGCCTTACCCCTAAATTTTCACCCGAATATTTTTCCTGCTCGCCCTTCTCTATGATCTTTGGAGCATGATCGCGGGGATGCCCTGCTAGGGTCAAAAGCGAGATCAAACAAATTCCTATAAAGGTTCCCGCAATCATGCCGATAATAATCATTAGAATGGACATCCCAGGCATAGTGATTCTCCTTGATACGGCGCCCAATTTAGGCTATAGTATTGAAAATATAGCCCCAAAGGCCGGGAGCCCGTTCATTTAGAGGTTGAAACAATTAATAGGGCCCGTATCTTGAGCATGGTTTCCACGGCAAGCGTCAGTTGCTGATCGGCTTGCGCTAAATTAGGATTATGTTTCTGATCCTCCATGGCATTTCCTAAATGGATGCAGGAGGAGAGTAATTGGCGGATTATTTCCGCCACCAAGCCTTTTATTTCCGATATTGGTCCACCATGGGCGCGGTCCCAACTCATAATTTTTTATCATTGCCACGACCTCTCCCTCCATCCTTGGAGAGGTTTTGATTATGTATTTAATGTATAGACATAAAATGTCTATTTGTCAATTTAATTTTAATAAAAAAATATCTATTTAAATTTATTAACTATTTGACTAGACTGTATGATCTTAATAATTTGCATAATTTGCGCTTTTGGGGCTAAATTTATTTTTGATAACAATCTCAACTGGATAGGCATATGTCGCCAACTCTCCATGAAACCGATTTGCTCATAACGGCAAAGATCAAAAAGATATTTGATGAAGGGAAACTCACCCAGGAAGCGCTGGCCAAAGGGCTTGGCCTGACTCAACCACATGTGAGTCGATTATTGTTGGGCAAGACGCCCTGGCGCAAAAAATATATTGAGAAATTTGCCAGTTTATATGATAAAAATATAAGACAAATTCTCTATGATCCAAGTTTGGTTCCCCTTATGTCTACTTTATGCGGGGATGAAGGCTTCGATTATAGAGTATTCGATTACAGCGAGGTGCTAAGGATGGCTCCCGCTCCCCCCGGAACGGAATCGCTGAATGGGATTTACTGCATTGAGGTTGAGGGTGATTGCTTCCAACCCCTTCTGGCGAAGGGTAATCTGGTTTACGCTCGTAAAAGCGTTTTCCAAGAGATAACCGATGATTCCCTGGTCATTTTTGTGGATGAAAAAGGACGGGGGTGCCTCAAGCGGGTTAGAATCTCCGACGATTCCATTATCTTAAAAAGTTTGTTACGCAGCGGATCTGACATCGTCAAACCTAAGAGCTACTTGGATAAGCTCGATAGGGTGATCTGGATCAAATTGTAATCCGGTCTTAAGCAGTTTCTCTTTTTTCCAACCACTCTTGCCGTACTCCATTTCCCGGCAACAGCCGCTCCTGCTGCATCTCAAAGGCCTGCTCCATCAGGACCTCCAGGTTGATGACGTCCTCCCGGTTGTATTTCAGGAGCAGGTCCAGGGAGGTGCGGTCGCCCCGCTGGTAGCGCTGCCAGAGAAGCACCGCCATGTAGCCGTCCATGCCGTTCACCTCGCTGGGCCGGTGGATGCCGAAACGGGGCTCGATCTTTTTGAGGCCGCCCCGGTAGCCCAATCTGGCCAACAGAAAGCGCAGATCCACGTGCAGCGGCGGCAGGGCCAGGTCCGCAAAATAGGCCCGCAGCACCGGCAGATCGAACTGGGTGCCGTTGAAGGTGACCAGGAGGTCAAAGTCTTCCAGGGCCCGGGGAAACTCTTGCAGATTATAGCCCTGGACGAATTGGCGCATGGTCACCCCGTCATAGAGGCCCACCACGGTGACCAAGAGCCCCGGCCAGAAGGTGCCGGTGGTTTCGATGTCCAAATAGCCGACCCGGGGAAAGGCGCGAAATAATCGCCAATGCTCATTCAGCGGCAAAAGTGGCCCGAAATAGCCGGGGTCGGCCAGGTGCTCGACCGATTCCCGCAATTCCTTCTTCAGGAACCTGACCCGCTCCCCGGACAGGCCATAGACCCGCGCCGCGGCCAGGAAGTCCTCCCAGGTTTCGAGCCCCTGGCGCCAGAAGTGGCCCTCCCGCCGCGGCCCCACCTTGGGGAGGTGCAAAAAAGTGCGTTTCAGCATAGTGTTAAGCATATCATCGCCGCGTCTTTCTGTCACCTCAGGGCGGCTTTTTCCCTTCGGCCACCGCCGCGGTCTGTTCCACCTCGCCAGCAGAGTATGTCGAAAAGTTTAAGCCAACGGCAACCTACGGGAAAGAGAGATAAATTAATATTGGCGGCCCCCTTCACTCCTGATTTCCCAGCAGGTCGAAGTTAAATCTAACTTGATTTTTACATAAAAAGTGTTAATATTATGGCCGCAGCCTGGAATATTTTTACCAATGATTTTAATCAGACCATAGGGGGGACATATGACTACCTTAGCTAAACTTAATTGTCTCCTTATCGCCCCTTTGCTGATCTTGGCGGGGGCGCTGGCGGCCCATGGCGGTTCTTACCCGGCACCCATCAAATACCGGCAGATCATGACCAAGATCGTGGATGAGACCCAGTTGCAGGGCTGGCCTGGCGATGGCTATGAGACCGTCGGCCGCCACATTGAAGAGATCGTGGCGAGCCCCACCAATAACCACCTGGCCTTCACGGTCAAATTGGATATTTACTCCGATAAACGCCTCTATGTCCGGGGCAACGGCACCGATTTGGTAAACTGCACCCCCTATCTGAACGCGGCGGGGGTCACCCCCGATAACGTTTACGGCCTGCGCATGAGCCACGATGGCAACCGCATCTTTTTCTTCGGCGTCTATGGACAGGATATTTATTATTTGATCCCCTGGTTCGTCTGGGAGGTTCATCCGGCCTTCAAGGGCCTGGCCGGCAGCGATGGCCGGGTGAAATACACGGTGAACTATGACGGCACCAGGCTCTTTTTCAAACATGTCACCTCTCCCGGAGGCATTTCTTTCCGGGTCTCTATTACGCCGACGTAGGCGATGACACTTATACGGCCCACCTGATGATGCCCATGAGCAAACTGCCCGGGGACCAAAACACCAACCTCTTATGGTATCTGGGCTCCTCCGAATACGGCGGCTCGTTACTCTGTCGCTGGTATTCGTCCATCTCGAACTCCACCGCCATGTGGCGGGTCCCCACCCCCTCAACCCCCCCAACCCCTCCCAGGACCCGGTCAGGGTGCCCCTGGAGGACCACAACGCGGTCTGGGACGAGCAAAATCTTCCCAATAAGATCATCGCCTCGCAAATCGGCGCTCCTGAGGGCACGGCCACGGCCCTCTACGCCTATCGGGACAGCGGCCAAAACGAAAAGCTGTACTACATCGATCTCATTTCCGGAGAAAAGAAGCGCTTGCTCAGTGGCGATGGCGGCCCTTTCACTTTCCCCACCCTTTATGACGACGGCTACTTTACCCGTGTCGCCCGGTTCAACGGACCCTTCCATAATGCCACCCGGGTCAACCTGCTCACCGGGGAGCAGCGGGACACCATCTCCTACCCCTTCTTTGGGGAGGCCAATAGCGGCGCCTACTATCTTACCGACCTCGTTGACGATTCCTCCGGCACCTACGCCCGCTTTTACTACATGGCCAGCAAACCTTACGGTCAGACCGCCAGGATTCATCAAGTCGACATGGTTGCCCCCCCGGAAGGCAATGGTCTGGCACCCCTCATCAGCAGCATCACTTTCGACAAGCAGCAATGGGCCTATGAGGATACCACTCCCCTGACCATAACCGCCCAGATAAGCGATCCCAAAGGGCTGGCTAACCTTGAATTTGTTCAAATGCAGGTGCTGGTGGACGGCCTGTGGATGCCGGCCTGGCTGACCAATGGTTATAAACCCATCACTGAGGCCCAGATGTTCGACAGTGGCGGCACTGGGGTTTTTACCTGCACCTCGAACCTGTACTAAATACAGCAGCTTTTACACCCACTACACGCTGCCCCATGAAGCAGGTGTCCGCATCATCGCCAAAAACAAAGACGCCCATTACATGATCGCCGACACCGCCATCACCCTTTACTACAAGGGAGCCATGAGCGGCCCGGCCGTCAGGTCTTTATTGCTTGATTGATTGGTCCTGAGCCGACTCAGGTCAAAAAAGGCGGGGCGCCGGCCCTGCCTTTTTATTGCTGCAGTTGTCGGGTGCGTCCTACGCACCATGGCCTACTAAAAGCCAACCTTTAACCGCGACCTGCTATCAGGGGATTCCCCAGGTTCTGTGGCAATTTCGCCCGCCCGCACCCTTGCCAGGAGGCCACTCCTGTGTTACATAAGAAGCGGATGGTGGGCGTAGCTCAGTTGGCAGAGCTCCGGGTTGTGGCCTCGGCGGTCGCGGGTTCAAGTCCCGTCGCTCACCCCAGTTTTTATAAGGATAGGCAGCTTTTTAGGAAGTTGGTTGCACCTAGGTTGCGAATAGGCGCCGGTGGCCGGAAGGTTGCCGGCGCTTTTTATTAGAACCCGCCCTGGTTTGGCAGCAGCTGATTTAGGTTTACCATTGGGCCTCTTTGGGCCTATGATCCCACCATGGTCATAGGCCGACCGCAGTCGCGGCAGCCAACCCGGGAGCACCTTGCCAAGATGAAGGAAGATGAGATTATCAGAGCCCCGTCTCTCCGTGAACTGACCAGGACCTTCCTGCATCTGGGCAGCACCGCCTATGGCGGCCTGGCCATGGTGGAGCCGATCCGCCGTAAGGTGGTGCAAGAACGAGGCTGGCTGAGCCAGAAGGACTTTCTGGATGGACTGGCCCTCTGCCAGTTGCTGCCGGGAGCCACCGTGGTGCAACTGGCTACTTATGTGGGCTACCGTTTGCGCCGGACGATGGGAGCCCTGGCCGCCGCCGGCGCCTTTATCCTCCCCGCCTTTGTGCTCATGTGCGGTCTCTCGGCCCTGTACCTCGAGTATGGCGAGCTCACCTGGGTCAAAGCGCTATCCAGAGGATTTAACGCAGTGGTCATCGCCTTGTTGCTCCAGGCCTTGTGGCGCTTTAAGGAAATTATCGGGCGGCATTGGCTGGACCCGGGGATCGCCTTGCTGACCCTGGGGGCGCTCTGGGGCGGGGCCAGCTATCTCCTGGTTTTCCTGGCGGCGGGGTTACTGCGGTGGGCCCTGGGACTAAAGTGGACCCCCGAGGCAGACGGTTTGGGCGCGGTGGCGTCTCAGGAGCGCCTGAGCCAACCCGGCCGCAGCGCCACCCGGGCGCTGGCTGCGGCCCTGGCTCTGGCTCTGGGGGTCTGGGGCCTGTGGCGCCTGGATCAGAGGCTGGGGCTGATGGTCCCTGATCTTTCTCAAGGTCGGCGTCCTGGCCTTTGGGGGTGGCTATGCCATGATTCCCATTCTCCAATGGGAAATGGTGGATCACCTGGGCTGGCTGAGCCTGCGGCAATTCCTGGACGGCATCTTGCTCGGCTTTATCACCCCCGGTCCCATCGTCATTACGGCCACCTTTATCGGCTTTTGGATCAAGGGGCTGGCGGGGGCGCTAGTGGGAACGGTCGCCATCTTCCTGCCTCCCATCCTGATGATCATCTTTTTGACCCCATTATATCAACGGCTCAAAGAGGGCCGCGGGATGCGCCTGGCTATCCAGGGCATATTATCCGCCCTGGTGGGCATGCTGGTCCTGGTGACGCTCCAGTTGGGCCGGGCCTCCCTGGTTGACCTGCCAAGTTGGGCCATCATGGCCGGGGCGGCCATGGCCTTGATTGCTTTGAGAATTAACCTGGCCTGGGTGGTGGTTACGGTAGCCGGCCTTTCCCTGATCATTTTTTGAGCCTAGGTTGATGGGGATTCTAATTCGCCGCAAAATTTTTATAATGACCATACGTTAAAAAAAGATGGGTTTCAAACTTGGATTGACAGGCGCCTTTCAGTAGTTTAGGCTAGTTACCAGGAGAGGAGTGCAAACTGTTCGACTCCTTTCCCGGAGTTCAGCATGAGTCCTAGCAAGCAGATATATCGTCTGGGTCTGGTGGGCGCCGGCCGGCAAGGCATGGCCATCCTGGAGGCCTTGGTGCCGGCCCGCCGGGATGATCAACCCTTACAGGTGGTGGGGGTGGCCGATCTCAACCCGGAAGCTCCCGGCATCTTGTATGCCTACCGGCATAATCTTTTTGTTACGGTCAATTTTGTCGACTTACTGCAACTCCCGGAACTTGGACATCATCGTCAACGCCACCGGTCGGCCGGAAGTCTACCCAGGAACTCCAGGCGCATTGTCCGGAGGGGGTGTCGGTCCTCAGTTGCGATCGGCCCCACTCCTGGGAAGGATTTTTGGGACATCGTCTCCAATGGTTTATCCTTCACCGAAGAATATTTCCCCTTAAAAATCGGCATCGTCGGGGGCGGCAGGGGCTGTCAGAAGGTTCTGCAGCAGATGGCCAGAGGACTGCGCCACCGGCAGAGGATTAACATCATCGGGGTGGCCGATCCCGATCCCCAGGCCTCGGGGATGGTGCTGGCGCAGAAATTGGGTATTCCGACGTTTGGGGAATGCCGCCGCCCTCTTGGAGCAAAATCCCGACCTGATCCTCGAACTCACCGGGGATCCGCAGGTGCGGGAAAGCATCATCCAACAGAAGACCGGCCCACACCCAGATTATCGACCATATCCAAGTCCCGGCTGTTTTGGGAATTGTTCAAAAAAGAGGAAGACCGGCTGCGCCTCAAGGTGGAAAGCGAGATCAAATTAGCCGATCAACGCAGCCACTTTCAGAGAATCTTCGATTACCTGCCCGACCCGGTGCTGGTGCTGAACCCCGATTATACCAGTCGAGGAAGTCAACCAAACCTTTCTCAACCGCTTCCAAAAGAAAGCCGGGGAGGTGATCGGCAAACACTGCTACGAGGTCTTTCATCAGTTGGACGAGCCCTGCGACCGGCGGGGCATGGTCTGTCCTCTGCCGCAAGTCCTCGACGAGTGTGTGACCGGCCAGGTTTTGCAGTCCTATGCCGGGCCCCGACGGCACGCTGCGGTATGACGAGATCACCATGTCGCCCCTGTGCCCGCCGGAAGCCAAGCGGAAAAGGGTGATCGAGGTCATTAAAGACGTCACCGCCCACCAGCAACTGGCAGGAGGCCCTGCACGACTCTGAGGAAAAGACCCGCCAGCTGCTCAAACAGGCGACTAAGAGCAAGGTCTTCCTGGAGACGATCGTCAACGGCATCGAAGATCACATGATGGTGATCGACCTGGATTACCGCATCATCGAGGTCAACCGGGCTTTGCTGGAAATGGTGGGGTTGAAACGGGAAGAAGTGGTGGGCAAACACTGTTATGAGGTCTCGCACCACCTGGAGAAGCCCTGCACCAGTCCCGATCACCCCTGTCCCTTGAAAGACGCGGTGGCCACGGGCAAGGCCGCCTCAGCCACCCACGTCCACTTCGACAAGGACAGCCGGGAGCATTACATTCACGTGGTCTGTCACCCGCTGTTTGACGAGGAAGGCCGGGTCCACCGGGTGATCGACCTGTCCCGGGATATCACCAAGGAAATCACGGCCCGCACCCGGATGCTGCACGATGATAAGATGACCTCTTTGGGGAAATTGTCCGCCAGCGTGGTGCACGAAATCAACAACCCGCTGACCGGCATCCTCAACTTCACCAAATTGATGCAGCGCATGCTGGAAAAGGGGGCCCCCGGCGAGGAAGAATTGGGCCAAGATGCAACGATTATCTCGATATGATCTATAATGAGACCTCCCGGGTCAGCAAAACCGTGTCCAACCTTCTGGCGTTTTCCCGCAAGACCAAGCCGGAATTCAAACCGGTGGATCTCAACGCCCTGCTGGGGGAGACTTTATCCCTGACCGAGTACCAGATGCGGCTGCAGGGAATCACCGTGGAACGCCAGCTGGCTCCGGACCTGCTCCCGGTCATGGCGGATCAGGGCTGGATGAAACAGGCCTTTTTGAATCTCCTCTTGAACGCCCTGGACGCCATGCCCCAGGGCGGGACCCTGACCCTGACGACGAAAAATTCCCGGCGCCGGGAGGTGGTGGTGCGGGTGGCCGACACCGGCGTGGGCATCCCCAAGGAATCATTTTTCCCAGATCTTTGAACCATTCTATACGACCAAAAAGGCCGGCTCCGGGGTGGGATTGGGGCTCTCCGTGGTGTACGGCATCATCCGGGACCACAAGGGCACCATCAAAGTGGACAGCGTCGTGGGGCAAGGGACCACGTTTACTATCCGTCTGCCTGCCTTTAAACCGGGAGAAGAGAGTGCTGCCGCATAAAAAGATTAAGATCCTGGTGGTGGATGACGAATTGAGTATCCGCGAGTCTTTGAGCGGCTGGCTGCAACAGGACGGCTATCAGGTGGAAACCGCGGCCGACGGTCCGGCGGCTCTGGCCATGACTCAGGAAAATCATTACGACATCATGCTCATCGACGTCAAAATGCCGGAGATGGACGGCCTTACCCTGCTCAAGAAAATCAAGGAAACCGATCCCGACACGACCATAGTCATGATGACGGCGCACGGCGATATCCAGGACGCCGTGGAGGCGATGAAGCTGGGCGCCTACGATTATCTGCTCAAGCCCTTCGAACTGGAGGAACTCAGCTTCACCATCGAGAAGCTGGTCCAGCTGCAGACCCTGGCGATGGAGAACCTGATATTAAAAGACCGGGTGGCGACTATTACCCGTTTTGAAAACCTGGTGGGCCAGGCTCCGGCCATGCTCAAGCTGTTCGAGACCATTGTCGATGTGGCCCAATCCGACGCCACCGTCTTGATCACCGGGGAAACCGGCACGGGCAAAGAACTGGTGGCCCGGGCCATCCATGCCCAGAGTCCGCGGTGCTATGCCCCCTTTATTGCCATCAACTGCGGGGCTTTCACGGAACATCTCCTGGAAAGCGAACTTTTCGGTCATGAAAAGGGCGCCTTCACCGACGCCAAATATACCAAGAAAGGCCGGTTGGAAATGGCGCATGCCGGGACCCTCTTCCTCGATGAAGTGGGTGACATCTCCATGAAGATGCAGATCGATCTGCTCAGGGTCCTGGAGACCCGGGAATTCACCCGGGTGGGCGGCACCGTCTCGCTGCACAGCGACTTTCGGGTCATCGCCGCCACCAACCAGGACCTCCAGGAAGGCATCCGGCTCAAAACCTTCCGGCAGGATCTGTTCTACCGCCTGAACGTCGTCCACATCCAGGTGCCGCCCCTGCGGGAGCGGCCGGAAGATATCCCGCTGCTGGCCGAGCATTTCCTGAGACGCTATGCCACGGAGACCAACAAAAAGATCGACTCCATCCATCCGGAGGCCCTGGAGGCGATGCGGCGGTATCCCTGGCCGGGGAACATCCGGGAGCTGGAAAATGCCATAGAACGGGCGGTCGTGGTGGGCAAAGGCCGGCAGATCAAACTTGGCGACCTGCCCTTTGTCATTCCTGCCGGCGGGGCGGCAGAAATGGGGAAATTATCCCTGGAGGAGATGGAGCGCCAACACATCGCCCGGGTACTGGCCGCAGAAGGCGGCAACATCTCCAACGTCGCCAAGGTTCTGGGCATCAACCGCACCACGCTCTACCACAAAATCAAGAAATACGGCCTGGCGCCTTGAAAACGGATAGCACCGCGGCCTCCCGGCCTCATCGCCTAGTTGGCACATGTCACACCGTCCATTTTTAGGCTTGATGGCCTTGGGCCCGATTGATCCGGAGATCCTGCGGCGATTGCGCACCGCCATCGCCAAAATTCTTTCCCTGCCGGTGCGAGTGCTCCGCCCCAAACCCTTACCCCTACACACCTACCACGTGGTGCGGCACCAGTACCATTCCACCCAGCTATTGGAATACTTATTAGCCGAAAATAATTCGGAGGCTTTTCGGATCTTAGGGGTTACCGCGGTGGACCTCTACATCCCGATATTCACTTTTGTTTTTGGAGAAGCCCAACTGGATGGGAAGGCCGCGATCATCTCGTTGGCGCGGCCCCGGGGGGACACTGACGGCGTCATGCCGCCGAGGCAGGTCTACTTGAGACGCCTCATCCAGCTGAGTCTGCATGAATTGGGGCACACCTTCGGCCTGGGGCATTGTCGGCAGGACGCCTGTCTCATGGGCTTTTCCGCCAACCTGGAAAAATTGGACCGGAAGAAGCTGGCCTTCTGTGAATATTGCCAGGTCCTGCTGGCCGATTACCTCCGGGACAAGGGGCTGATTCATTGACTTTAAGCGGTAAGGAGAAACTCCTGCACCAGACGTTCCCAGCCCAATTGCGGATAGTGGCCGTAGACGTCGTCGATGATCGTCCCCCCGGAGGGGAGAGTGACCCCCAGCGAAGATTCCAGCAGCCCCAGCAGCCGGTGGGATTCATTTTCGATCCAGGAGACATTGCGCTGGCCAAAGAGCATATTCTCCAGGTCCGGCTTTAAATTGGTCGGGGTGACCACAAACAGCCAGCCCTCGCCGTACGGATCGTCATGGGCCAAACCGGGGCTTTTCCGGACTTTGGGATTAACCGCCTCGATGATGCCATCCAACGGCGCCAGGACGGCAGCCTTTTTCCCCTGACGGACCAGGGTTAGCCCCACAGCGTCGTGATGAAATTCCTGCCCGGGGCTGGGTAGTTTCATTTTGTCGGCCGGGCCCAGGACTTTTTGGGAAAAGTCATCCAGGCCAATGCGCACCCGGCCGGTGTTCTCCAGGGCCGCCCAGGTATGACCCCGATGCAGATAACTGGAGGTCGGCACCGCGAAGCCGAAGACTTGCTGCACCTTGGGTCGGTCCGGTGCGGCCAGGAGCTCCGCTTGATCTTCCAGGAGTTGCTCGAAGCAACACTCACGGCAGAGATAGGCCGGGGCTTTGCCGCTGGCCATGTGGCGGCATTGCTTCACCCTGGGGCGCGGCCGCCTCTGCTCCTGTCGGAGTAAGACCTGGGCTTTCGGGCCTGTCGTCGGTTCAGCCGCCTTCCACAGGGCCAGGTTCTGGGCCGCGGTTTCGGTCATGGCCCGGTCGAATTCACAGGTGGAGCAATCGAACTCATGATTGCAGATCTTGAAATCGATCACGCCGGCTTCCATCCAGATGCAGGGCTTTTTGCCCTCTTTAACTTTGTTTACCATGGTCTTCCCTTCCTATTTAAACCATCTGCACCGGCAGGACGGGAGCCTTTGGAAGCCGGCCCCGTCCCCCTATCCCATGGCTCCAGGTTCATTTCTGCCGTTTCGCGGTGGGCAAGAAACCCCTTTTAGTCAGGTTTTGTAAGAAAAACTCCTGGACCAGAGGCTTCCAGCCCAGCTCCGGATAGTGGCCGAAAACATCATCGACGACGGTGCCGCCGTCCGGCAGGGTGACGCCGGCCGTGGTGTCCATCAGGTTCAATAAGCGATGGGACTCTTCATTGATCCAGGTGGCATTGGCCTCGCCGGAGAACAGGTTGTCCAGATTGCGCCGGAGGTTGTTGGGCTTGACCAAAAACAGCCAGCCTTCCCCATATGGATCGTCGTGGATCAGGCGGGGCTGTTGCCGCACCTTGGGGTTGATGGCCTCGATCACACCATCCACCGGCGCCTCAAAGGAAGCTTTGCGTCCTTGTCTGAACACCGCCAGGCAGAGGTGATCCTGGTAGTAGACCTTGCCGACCTCGGGCAGCCTGAGCTCCTCGGCCGGACCCAAGATTTTCTGAGAAAAGTCATCCAAGCCTACCCGCACCTGATTGTCGCTTTCGACCAGGGCCCAGGCGTGGCCCCGGTGCAGATAATAATTGCTGGTGGGCACCTGGAAGCCGAAGACTTCCGCCATTTGATCTTTTACTGCAGTATTTTGCTGAGACATGACCTGTCCCTCCTTTGGCAGCTTTGCGAAACTCTTTGCCTAGGCCATACGCAAGCTACGTGCCAGTTACGGGATATCGATATATCTGATTGATTTTACTATTAATATAGTGCACCCGCGCTTCCGCCCCTGTTCAGCCGGAGCTGACCACAGTGTCTAATAATACGACAGGCAATATTTGCTCTTAGATTAACCCATTAATATTTCTGGTTAATTAGTTGTTGGATATTTCGACAATGGGTTGCCACAGCGGGGGAAGTCGACAAAACCGGCCATGGGAGGCGTCTGCTTCCGGGGCCTTCGATTCCCTATTATAATGAGCTCATCCCGATTCTCCTGCCAATGGTGGTTTGTGACAGCCCCAGGCCCTGACCAAAACCCGGCGATGCCCAGGCGAGACCCCGGCCCACCTGAAAAATTGTCATTGGTCGCCAACGGATATTAGCTCTGGTGGGGCGGACCTCCGGACCCCAACCGATCCCGGCAGATAAGCCGAGACTAAAGCCGGCACAGCCGATACACACCGAGTTGCGTTCAAACAGGTATTATTAAGCGCTGTCATTCTGAACGAAGTGAAGCGCAGTGAAGAATCTAGATTCCTCGCTTCGCTCAGAATGACAACATTACTTTTTTGACCGCAACCGGTATCACCCGTTGTGGGGGCGCTCCCCGGCAGCGCCCGCCTCCTCTGGCGGCCGCCCTCCAGCCAGCCGCGCCCCGAATTTCCTGCACCACTCAGCCGGCCGGTGCCTTTGTCGACTTCCTCCACAGCCAGAGAGACCATTGTTGAAATATCCAACAGATAATTAATTAGATATATTAATAAGTTATTTAATTTCGAATCTTGTCTGTTGCATTATTAAACATAAGGTTGTCTCTGCCGGGGAAAGGTGATAGCCATGTTTTTTATAGCCATTTCCAATAGATAGATAATTTTTCGGGAACTGGCACAGCCTTTGCTTTGCCATAAGGCAGCATAGCTGAAGGGCAATAATCCGCAGGCTGTAATTCGTAAAGGAGAGACGGTGATGGCCAAACAAAATAACGGAGAAAAAGGTCAGCGGGAGGTTTTTACCCCGCCGTCACGACCCCAGATGGCAGAAGTCTTTGGCTTCCAGGTGCCCACCAGCGCCTATTATCTGCACCGCGGCCACGCCTGGGCCGTGCTCGAAAGCGACAGCCAGGTGCGGGTAGGCTTGGATGACTTTTCCCAGAAAATCATGGGGCCGGCGGACGGGCTGAAGTTACCCGACCGCGGCAAGATCTATTATCAGGATCACATCTGTACGGCCCTGGTCAGGCAGGGACACAAGGCGCCCTTCCTGGCGCCGGTGGATGGCGTGATCGAAGCCATCAACCCCAAAGTGCAGCAGCGGCCCGGCCTGATCCACGACGACCCTTATGGAGAAGGCTGGCTGTTTCTGTTCAAGCCCAACAACCTCCAGCGCAATCTGAACAACTTGCTCTCCGGAGAGATGAACACCGCCTGGATCGATCATGAGGCCCACCGCTTGTTGAACCTCATGGAATCCGCAGTGGGCGTCACCCTGCCGGATGGCGGCGCCATCATCGATGATGTCTACGGCCATTATCCGGAGTTGGGTTGGCGCCCTCTGGTCCAGGAGTTTCTCTTGCCGATCCTGACCAGAAACTGGAAGAGAAGCTCCGGGGCCGAACTCCGGGCGGAGGCGGTGGACCAGGAAGCGCTCGAGATGCAAAAGCGGGAAGTCTTTCGAGTGCTGAGCCGCACCTCCGAAGACCAGGACTTTCGCCGGGCCTTGATGGACCTGCAGACCGAGGCCCTGGAGGCCTATAACCTGTCCTTCGAGGCCAAGACCGCCATCCTGTCCGGCGATTTGAAATGGCTGAATGAGCATATCGGCGAGCTGACCCAGAAACAGCTCATGTTTGTCCTTTCCTGCCTGCTGCCGGCTGCGGGGGCTAACCTAAGGATAGGAGCAGCCTGAAATGTCAAGATCTGGGGAATATGGCCGCAGGCCGGGGGTGGCAGCAGCAATTGCCGCGGTATCCCGAGCCATTCCATCCGGCCAAATGCGGCTCAATGTTACGGCTGGCTCAGGCTATCAGGACATCTCAAGAACAATCCAAAAGGCGTAGGAGGAATCTATGGAGGCGAGCCATTCTCCGGAGGAAAAGCGCGGCGCGGTCATGGTAGTCGGCGGGGGTATCGCCGGCATGCAAGCCGCACTGGATGCAGCCAATTCAGGGTTTTATGTCCACCTGGTGGAGAAGGGCCCCAGCATCGGCGGCACCATGGCGCAGATCGACAAGACCTTTCCCACCAACGACTGCGCCATGTGAATTATCTCTCCGAAGCTGGTCGAGGTCGGCCGGCACACCAACATTGAGCTGCATACCCTCACCGAATTGCAGGAGGTAACCGGTGAGGAGGGTAATTTCACGGTTACCCTGAAAAAGCAACCCCGCTACGTCGACGCCTCCAAGTGCACCGGCTGCGGCGACTGCGCCCGGGCCTGTCCGGTCAGCACCCCGGACGAGTTCAACATGGGGTTGAACGATTGCCAGGCCATTTATCGCTCCTATCCGCAGGCCATTCCCGCCACCTTTGCCATCAAGAAGTTCGACCGGGCGCCATGCGTGCGCACCTGTCCGGCCAACGTCAATGCGCAAGGCTATATCCAGTTGATCAAAGCTGGAAAATATCCGGAAGCTCTCAAAGTCATCATGGAAAAGCTGCCCTTGCCCGGCACCCTGGGCCGCATCTGCCCGCATCCCTGCGAGGGCAATTGCCGGCGGCAGGACCTTGATGAACCGCTGTCCATTTGCGCCTTGAAGCGGTTCGTGGCGGACCAGGTGGATTGGGACACCCTGCCGGTCCCGGAGATCGACAAGCGCGATGAAGAGGTGGCCATCATCGGCTCCGGTCCGGGCGGGCTGAGCTGCGCCTACCAGCTGGCACTGATGGGCTACCGGCCGATAATCTTTGAGGCGGCGGCGGAGCCCGGCGGCTGGCTGCGCTACGGCGTGCCGGAATACCGGCTGCCCCGGAAGGTTTTGCAGCGGGAGATCGACTATATCCAGCGGCTGGGGGTGGATATCCGTTGCAACTCGCCCATCACCCCGGAGCGCACCGTCAGCGATCTCATCGTCCGGGACGGTTATCCCGCCGTCTTTATCAGCGTCGGTTGCCAGGAGTCCGTCCACATCCGGGTGCCCGGCATCGAGACCGAAGGCGTCGTCTGGGCGGCGGATTATCTGAAAGAAGTGGCCACCACCGGGATCGCCCCCACCGCCGGCAAAAAGGTGGTGGTGATCGGCGGCGGCAACGTGGGCATTGACGCCGCCCGCATCGCCCTGAGAAAGGGCGCCTCCCAGGTGACCATCGTCTGCCTGGAAGGACCCGACGAGATGCCGGCCTCGCCCTGGGAATTGGAAGAGACTGAAAAGGAAGGCATCGAAATCAGGCACAGCTGGGGGGTGAAGCAGATTCTCCCCGATGGCGGCAAGGTCAAGGGCGTCTGGTTGAAGAAAGTAGCTCAGATCTTTGACGAGCAAGGACATTTCGCCCCCAAATATTTCGAGGACCAACTCGACATCCTGGACGCCGATATCGTCATCATGTCCATCGGCCAGCGCAGCTCCAATTTACGCTTTCTCACCGTGGCCGACGGCATTGAGCTGACCCCCCGGGGCCTGATCAAGGCCAACCCCGACACCCTGGCCACCACCCGCAAAGGGGTGTTCGCCGGCGGGGACGTCGTCACCGGCCCGTATGTGGCCATCGCCGCCATCGCCGACGGCTGGGAGGCGGCCGTCTCCATCGACCGTTACCTACGCGGGGTGGACTTGAAGGAGGGGCGCCAGTTCCCGCGGCGGCTGCCGGCCGGTGGCAAATGGCAGCCGATCCCCAAGAACAATCCCAAACAGCGGCGTTCTCCCATGCCGACCTTGCCCCTGGAGGAATGGGGTCAGGGTTTCCAGGAAATCTGCCTGGGTCTGGACCCCGAGGCGGCCCAGGGCCGAGGCCGGCCGCTGTCTCAACTGCGGCGTCTGCTCCGAATGCATGGAATGCGTGGCGGCCTGCCTGCCCGGCGCGGTGAACCACGCTCAGACCCCGGAAGTCACGGAACTGGAGGTCGGCTCTGTTATTCTGGCCACCGGTTTTCAGCCCTTCGATCCCCGGGGCCTCAACTATCTTTACGGCACCCACCCCAATGTAGTAACTACCCTGGAATTTGAACGTTTCCTGAGCCCCGGCGGGCCGTTCCAGGGTCATGTCCAGCGGCCGTCGGACAGCCGGGAGCCCAAAAAGATCGCCTGGATTCTCTGCGTGGGGTCGCGCAGCGACCGCGGAGGGCTCGCAGGCCTACTGCTCGTCGGTCTGCTGCATGACCTCCCTCAAGCAGGCCCTCATCGCCCGGGAACATATCGGCCAGCAGTTGGACATGGCCATCTTTTATATGGACATGCGGACGCCCCGCAAAGATTTTGAGAAATACTTCCAACGCGCCGCCAGCCAGGGGACGCGCCTGGTCCGCTCCCGCATCCACAGCGTGGAAGCCTTGGGGGATAGCGGGGACTTACAGCTATCTTACGTCACCGAGGACGGTCAGGTCGCCGCTGAAACCTTCGACCTGGTGGTGCTGGCCACCGGCATGGTGATTTCCCCCGCCACCCGGGAGTTGGCCGAAACCCTGGGGGTGCAGCTGAGCCGCTATAACTTTGTGGAGCATAGCTGCTTCGAGCCCGTCGCCACTTCCCGCCCCGGCATCTATGCCTGCGGCGTGGTTACGGGTCCCAAGGATATCCCCCAATCGGTCCGGGAGGGCAGCGCCGCCGCCGCCGCGGCCACCCGCCAACTGGCGGCGGCCCGGGGCAGCCTGCTGAAAGAGAAAGTCTACCCGCCTGAACAGGAGGTGGCTGGGGAGGCACCCCGGATCGGGGTATTTATCTGTAACTGTGGCATCAATATCGGCGGGGTGGCCGATGTGCCGGCGGTGGCGGAATATGCCCGGTCCATTGCTGATGTGGCGTATGTCCAGGAAAATCTTTTTACCTGCTCGGAGGACGCTCAGAGTCTGATGATCGAGAGGATCCGGGAGCATAATCTCAACCGGGTGGTGGTGGCGGCTTGCAGCCCGACCACACACCAGCCGATCTTCCAGGACATGCTGCGCAACGCCGGCCTGAATAAGTATCTCTTTGAGATGGCCAATATTCGCAACCAGTGCACCTGGGTCCATCAATACAATCGAGATGCGGCCACGACTAAATGCCGGGATCTGGTCAACATGGCGGTGGCCAAGGCCAGGTTACTGCAACCTCTCGACTCCCTAACGGTCGAGGTCACCCACAAGGCCCTGGTGGTGGGGGGCGGGGTTTCGGGGATGACCACGGCCCTGGCCCTGGCGGACCAAGGCTATGAAGTGGACCTGGCGGAAGGCACCGACCGCCTGGGCGGCCACGCCCTTAACCTGCACACCACCTGGCGGGGCGAGCAGGTCAAACCCTATCTGCATGAACTGATCGATCGGGTCCAAAGACACGACCATATCCACGTCCACTTCGAGGCCACCGTGATCGAGGCCGGGGGGTCCGTCGGCAACTTCACATCGCGCCTCTCCAACGGCGCCCTCATCCGACACGGCGTAGTGGTGCTGGCCACCGGCGCCGAACCCTATCGCCCCAACGGGCAGTATCTGTATCGAAAAAATCCCAATGTTTTTCTCTCCCTGGATATGGATAGGGAGATCGCCACCAATAGCCGCCTGATCAAGAATGCCCAGGCGGCGGCCTTCATTCAATGCGTCGGTTCCCGGATTCCGGAGCGGCCTTATTGCAGCCGGGTGTGCTGCACCAGTTCCGTGGACAACGCCCTCAAGTTCAAAGAAATTAACCCGGAGATGGAGGTCTATATCCTTTATCGGGATATGCGGACCTATGGCGAACGAGAGTTTCTGTATCACCAGGCGCTGAAGAAAGGAGTGATCTTCATCCGCTATCAGTTGGAGGACCCGCCCCAGGTAAAGGAGGTGGACGGGAGGATTCACATCCGGGTGACGGATCACATCCTGAAGCGGCCACTGGAGTTGACGGTGGACCTCTTGACCCTGGCCAGCGCCATCGTGCCCCGGGACAATACCCAGCTGGCGGAATTGTATAAAGTGGCGCTCAATCAGGAAGGTTTCTTCTCCGAAGCCCACGCCAAGATCAGGCCGGTGGACTGCGCCACCGAAGGCATCTTTCTGGCGGGCCTCTGCCACAACCCCAAGCCCCTGGAAGATTCGATCCGCCTGGGACTGGCCGCCGCCGCCCGCGCTGCCACCCTCCTGTCCAAAGATCATCTGGAATTGGATGCCCATGTCTCCATCCCGATAGATGAAAATTGCGATGGCTGCGCCTTCTGCGTGGACGGCTGCCCATTCCAGGCCATCACCCTGATGGAATACATGAAACAGGGGCAGGTCAAAAAGACGGTGGAGATCAACGAAATCCTCTGCAAAGGCTGCGGTTCCTGCATGGCCACCTGTCCGAAGCAGGGGATCTATGTGGCCGGCTTTTCCATGCCGCAGTTAACGGCCCAGGTCGAAGCCGCCTTGGGCCTGATTTAGCCAGGCTCTGGCCTGCAATTACTTTCAATGTTTCGAAACTTCTTATTTACATTTAATTGCCCTTAGGTTAATATTGATATAATGGACGTTGGTGCGGTATAGTGGCTCTTGATCGGCCAGCAGATTTTTTCTCTGTTCCCCGAGCCGCCGGGCGATTGCCGAGCCAGCCGGGGGACTGCCGGAGAGACAAGCCAGGAGGATAGTTTTATGAGTCAGGCCCTTACCCAGGGACAGAAGCGGGGCTCCGTGTTGGTGGTCGGTGGCGGTATTGCCGGGATGCAAGCGGCGCTGGATTTAGCCGATTCGGGCTTTTACGTCTATCTGACGGAAAAGAACGCCGGCATCGGCGGCAGCATGGCGCAGCTCGACAAGACCTTCCCCACCAACGACTGCGCCATGTGAATTATCTCGCCCAAGTTGGTTGAGTGCGGTCGGCACTTAAACATCGAGCTTTTGACCCTTACCGAGTTGGAGTCCGTCACCGGCGAAGCCGGTAACTTTACGGCGACGCTGAAGCAACAACCCCGCTATGTCGATATGGACAAATGTGTCGGCTGCGGGCTCTGCGCCGAGAAATGCCCGAAAAAGGTGGCGGATGAATACAACGTGGGCCTGGCCAAACGCAAGGCGATTTATGTCAGGTACAGCCAGACAGTGCCCCTGAAATATGCCATCGATGCGGCTAATTGCATCTATTTTAAGAAAGGAACCTGCAAGGCCTGCGAAAAACACTGCCCCAGCGGCGCCATCAACTTGGAAGACCAGGGCCGGGACCTGACCCTGCAGGTGGGGGCGGTGGTGTTGGCCACGGGCTTTCAGCCCTTTGACCCCAAAAAGGCCAATAACTTGTACGGCTACGGCCACCTGCCCAGCGTGGTCACCAGCCTGGAGTTTGAGCGGATCTTGAGCGCCTCCGGGCCGTTCGGAGGCCATCTCATCCGGCCGGCCGACAAAGCCGAGCCCAAAAAGATCGCCTGGCTGCAGTGCGTCGGTTCCCGGGACACCAAGCCCGGCACCCATTCCTATTGTTCCGGCGTCTGCTGCATGTATGCCATTAAGCAGGCGGTCATCGCCAAGGAGCATGGCGGCTCTGATCTGGAGACCACCATCTTTTTCATGGACATGCGCACCTACGGCAAGGATTTCGAGCGCTTTTATCAAAATGCCCAGCATAAGTCCGGGGTGCGCTTCATTCGCTCCCGGGTGCACTCCATGCTGATGCCGGACCCGGAAAGCAAGCAGTTGCAAATTTCCTACGTGGATGAAGGCGGCGAACTGAAGAAGGAATTTTTTGATCTGGCAGTCCTGTCCATCGGCTTGGAGGCGCCGGAGGAGTTTCGCACCCTGGCCGACAAGCTGGGGGTGGAATTAGACCGCCACGGTTTCGCGGACGCCACTTCCTTTGCCCCGGTGGCCACCTCCCGGCCCGGCATCTACGTGTGCGGCGCCGCGGCCGGCCCCAAAGACATCCCCTATTCCGTCATGGAGGCTTCGGCCGCAGCCGGGGCCGCGGCCAGCGAACTCAGTGACCAGCGCTTCACCCTGGTCAAACAGAAGACCTATCCCCCGGAGCGGGACGTGGCCCAAGAACCGCCGCGCATCGGGGTCTTCATCTGCAACTGCGGCATCAATATCGGCGGGATCATCCGCGTCCCCGAAGTGGCGGAATACGCCCGCAGCCTGCCCCATGTGACGCACGTGGAAGAAAATCTCTACACCTGCTCCCAGGATACGCAGGACCGGATGAGCGAAATCATCGCCGAAAAGGGGCTGAACCGGGTAGTGGTGGCCGCCTGCTCACCGCGCACCCACGAGCCCCTCTTCCAGGAAACCATGAATAATGCCAGCTTGAACAAATACCTGTTCGAGATGGCCAATATTCGCAATCAGGACTCCTGGGTGCATGCCCATAACCCGGACATTGCCACCCGCAAGGCCAAAGACCTGGTGCGCATGGCCGTGGCCAAAAGCAACCTCCTCACTCCACTCAATGAGGCGGAATTGCCGGTGACCCAGGCCGCCCTGGTCGTGGGCGGGGGGGTGGCCGGGATGACCAGCGCCCTCAATCTGGCCCGGCAAGGCTACCCCGTGCATCTGGTGGAACAGGGAGGCGTCCTCGGGGGCGCCGCCCGGCGACTGCTTCACACCTATAAAGGTGAGGACGTCGGCAGGTTTGTCGAGGCGCTGGCCCAGGAAGTCCAGGCTGATCCCAAGGTGACGGTGCATCTCAATACCTCATTGACTGAGGTGCAGGGCTTTGTGGGCAATTTCCAGACCCAGGTGTCCAGTGGCGGCGCCTCCCAGGTTATCGAGCACGGCGTCGCGGTGCTGGCCACCGGGGCCAAGGAATACCGGCCGCAAGAGTATCTCTACGGGGAAAACCCGGCCGTGGTGACCCAACTCGAGTTGGACGAACTGCTGCGGAGCACGGATAATCGCCTGGGTGAGGCAGAAAGCATCGCCTTTATTCAATGCGTCGGTTCCCGGGATGACCACCACCCTTATTGTTCCAAGGTCTGCTGCACCCACTCGGTGCATGCGGCGCTGTTGCTGAAACGCCGCCGGCCTGAGGCCCAGGTGGTGGTCCTGTATCGTGATCTGCGGACCTATGGCCCGCGGGAGGATCTCTACCAGGCGGCCCGGGAAGAGGGGGTGCTGTTCGCCCGCTATTCTCTGGAGGCCAAACCGGTGGTGACCAGCCGGGATGGCGGTCTGAGCCTGGCCTTTACCGATCCCATCCTGGGTCGCCCCCTGAGCCTGGAATTGGACCTCCTGGTGCTGGCGGCCGCCATCGAGTCCCACCAGGATCAGAAGTTGGCCCAGATGTTTCGGGTGCCGCTGGACGGCGACGGTTGGTTCCTGGAGGCCCATCAGAAGTTGCGGCCGGTGGATTTCGCCAACGACGGCATCTTTCTCTGCGGCATGGCCCATTATCCCAAGCCCCTGGAGGAGAGCATCGCCCAGGCGCAGGCTGCCGCGGCCCGGGCGGCCACCGTCCTGTCTAAGGGCAGCATCAAGGTGAGCGGTCTGATATCGCGGATCACCCCTGAATTATGTTCCGGCTGCCAGATCTGCGTCAATGTCTGCTCTTTTGGGGCCATTGGGATGGATCAGGGACAGGGAGTGGCGGTGGTCAACGAAGCCCTCTGCAAAGGCTGCGGCGCCTGTGCGGCCGCCTGTCCCAGCGAGGCGCCGATGCTGATGGGCTTCAACAACCGGCAAATGTATGCGCAAATCAAGAGCGCTTTGGCCGTTGGCTAATACGATGAGGAGACCTGACGAAGATGGAAAATTTTGAGCCCAGGCTGCTGGCCTTCGTGTGCAACTGGTGCGCTTACGGAGCCGCCGATCTGGCCGGCGTCAGCCGCTTGCAGTATCCGGCCAATATCCGGCTGCTGCGGGTCATGTGTTCCGCCACCGTCTCGCCGCATCACATCCTGCGAGCCTTGCAGAGCGGCGCCGACGGTATCCTGGTGGCCGGCTGACACCTCGGCGACTGCCATTACCTGTACGGTAATCACATGACCAAGAAGCGCATGACTTTTTTGATGGAATTACTACCCTTTATGGGCCTGGGGGGGAGATTGCGCCTGGAGTGGATTTCCTCGGCCGAAGCCCAAAAATTTGTCAAAGTCGTCACCGAGTTCACCGAGCAGATTCGGAACCTGGGGCCCAACCCTCTGGCCAAGAACTATGGGGACTCACTGGAGTCCCTGGATTTAGCTCCGGCGCCGAGCGAGGCGACCGGTTCCGGCTGCGGCTGCGGCTGCTCCAAAGCAGCGGCAGGGGCCTGACGAGCCGCGGGAAAGGATAACTGCTATGAAGGATAAAGTGCGTGACTGGCTGGAAACCGGCAAGGTGGACCTCTTCCTGGGCTATAAACAGGTGGATGGCCATCCCTTGCCCCATGCCTATAGTAAAGAAAATTTGGCGGAACTCGGGGAATTGATCGTCAGTCCGGCCCGCTATGCCCTGGAAAAGCTGGCCGCCGAAATCCTGGCGATCAAACCGGCGCTCAAGATCGGCATCTTGGGCCGCGACTGCAACCAGCGCGCCGTGAATGTCCTGACCGTGCACCAACAGATATCCCCCGGGCAAATTCAAATTCTGGAGGTCAATTGTTGTCCCTCCCCACTCCGGAAACATGCAGCCTGCTCCACCCTGCAGCCCCAGACCTACGGCGCGGTCAAACTGGAGTTGGGCGTCGATAACAATATGTCGGTGGCCCAAATGGACCAGCTCGATCAGGAGAGCCTCTATTCCCGGTGGATGTATGAATTCCAGAAATGCCTGAAATGTTATGGCTGCCGGGATATCTGTCCGGTGTGCTTTTGTAAGGAATGTTCCCTGGAGAATAACGATCTGGTGGCTACCGGCGGCTTACCACCGGAGGTCCCCCTGTTCCATCTAATCCGGGCGGTACACATGGCCGGCCGCTGCGTCGACTGCGGCTTGTGCGAAGAGGCCTGCCCGGTGGATATTCCCTTGCGGCTCCTGTATCGCAAAGTCAATGGCATCGTCAAAGACCTTTTTGGCTATGAAACCGGGGTCAGCCATGAGCAGCCACCTTTCAGCCTCCTGGGTGAGAGTACTCCCCCGGAAGCCGAACCCCACTCGAAGGCAGTCTGACGGTGGGCAGCCTGGAGAAAACCATGTATCGACTTGTTCCCTCAGTCTGTTCTTATTGTGGGACGGGGTGCGGGGTGTTATTCGAAGTGCTGGACGGCCAGCTCCTCAAAACCCTGCCGCTCAAGACCCATCCGGTCAATCAGGGTAAATTGTGCATCAAGGGCTGGAACCTGCATGAATTCGTGAACAGCCGCATGCGCCTGCAATCGCCCCTCCTCAAGGTCAACGGGCGCTTTCATGACGTGACCTGGAACCGGGCGCTGCAATTTACCGCAGAGAAACTCAAGGGCATCATTGAGAAATACGGCCCCGATAGCGTGGGGGTCCTGGTCTCGGCCAAGATTACCAACGAAGAAAATTATCTGCTCCAGAAATTCGCCCGCGCCGTGGTCGGCACCAACAACGTCGACCACTGCGCCCGCCTCTGACACTCCTCGACGGTGGTAGGTCTTACCGCCGCCTTTGGAAGTGGGGCCATGACCAATTCCATCGCCGAAATCGAGGACGCCGCCTGTGTCTTCATCATCGGCTCCAACACTTCGACCAGCCATCCGCTCATCGCCCGCCGGGTCTTGCGTGCCAAGGAAAAAGGCGCCAAACTCCTGGTGGCCGACCCGCGCGCCATCCAAATGAGCCACTTTGCGGATGTCGCCGTAAACCAGCGGCTGGGCAGCGATGTCGCCCTGCTCAACGGCATGATGCATCTCATCCTGAAAAACGGCTGGGAAGACCGGGATTTCATCAAGGCCCGGACCGAAGGGTTCGAGGAGCTCAAAGAGACCGTGGCCGCCTATACGCCCCAGCGGGTCCAGGAGATCAGCGGGGTCTCCCCGGCCGACCTGGAAAAGATGAGCGAGTTCTACGCCACCCGGCGGCCCGCCACCCTCCTATACACCATGGGCATCACCCAGCACACCACCGGGGTGGACAACGTCAAGTCAGTCTGCAACCTGGCCATGCTCACTGGCAATGTCGGGGTGGCCAGCTCGGGAGTCAACCCCTTGCGCGGCCAGAACAACGTGCAGGGCGCCTGCGACATGGGCGGCTTGCCCAACGTCTTTCCCGGCTATCAACAGGTGAGCAACCCCGATGCCAATGCCAAATTCTCCAAGGCTTGGGGCCGACCCCTGCCCGACAAGCCGGGCCGCACCCTTCCGGATATGATCACCGCCATGAGTGAGGGGAAGCTCAAGGCTCTCTATGTCATCGGTGAAAACCCGAAATTGAGTGATCCCGATGCCAACCACCTCAAGCACGCCTTTAATAACCTGGAGCTTTTGATCGTCCAGGATCTCTTCCTGTCGGAAACGGCGCAGGGAGCCCACGTAGTTTTGCCGGCTGCCTCTTCGGCCGAAAAAGACGGGACCTTCACCAATACCGAGCGCCGTTGTATGCGCCTGCGCCAGGCCATCAAGCCCCTCGGCAACTGTCTCCCCGACTGGGAGATCGCCAGCCGCCTGGCCACCGCCATGGGGTATCCGATGAGCTACCGCGATGCGGAAGAGATTTTCCGGGAGATGGCCGCCTTGACCCCGAGCTATGCCGGTATGAGTTACGAGCGCCTGGGCATCGACGGACTGCATTGGCCCTGCCCCACCGCCGACCATCCCGGTACCAGGTTTTTGCACCCGGTGCAATTCACCCGCGGACTCGGTAAGTTTCATGCGGTGCAATATCAGGATCCGAGAGAGCTGCCGGATGCCGAGTATCCTTATTATTTGACCACCGGCCGGATGTTCGCCCATTATCATACCGGCACCATGACCCGGGTGTCGCCGGCTCTGGACCGGGAACAGCCCACCGGTTATGTGGAAATCAACCCGCAAGACGCCTTCAAGCTGAAGGTGCGGGAGGGAGAGGTCCTGGTGATTTCATCGCCCCGCGGCCGTATTGAAGCCCCGGCCAAAATCAGTCCGGAGGTGCTTCCCGGCAATCTCTTCCTCCCCATTCATTTTGGCGAAAACCCCACCAACGTTCTGACCAATTCGGAGGCCTTGGACCCCTTGGCGAAGATCCCGGAGTTCAAAGTCAGCAAGGCGCGGGTGGAAAAATTGGTGGAATAAGCACCACATGGAGGAAACATGGCAGAAGAGGCCCCTAAAGAAGTGAGGGTAGACCGAAAGCACCGCAAGATCGGGAACATCGCCCCCGAGCTGGCGGACCGCTGCTATACCTGCGGCACCTGTGCCGGAGGTTGCCCCGCCACCGGTCTGGTCCCCGGTTGGGACTCCCGGAAGGCCATCCGGGCTATAGTCTTCGGGATGGAGCAGGAAGTCATCGATTCCAAATGGCCCTGGGTCTGCACCCTGTGCGGCCGGTGCCAGTACCAGTGTCCCATGGGCATTGAGCTGATGCGGACCTTCCGGGCCTGCCGCACCGAGCGGGCGCGGGACAAGGTGCCCGGCCCCATCCATAAGGGCACGATGATGAATCTCGAGCGCGGCAACAACCTCGGGATTCCCCGGGACGACTTTCTCTTCCTGCTGGCGGAACTGGGCGTGGAGATGGAAAACGACGAAGATCAGCCCACCCCCGGCTTCTACGTGCCGGTGGACAAGGAAGGGGCCAACATCATCGTCACCGTCAACTCCAAGGAACCCTTCGGCGAGCCGGACGACATGAAGTTCTGGTGGCGCATCTTTTACGCCGCCAAGGAAGACTGGACCGTCTCTTCCACCAACTGGGAAGGCGTCAACTGGGGGCTGTTCTCCGGCGATGACCCGGCCTGGAAGGAACAGGTGGGCCGGGTCATCGAAAATGCCCGACGACTCAAGTGTAAAACGATCTTGTACCCCGAATGAGGGCATGCCTACTACGCAACCCGGGTCGGGTTCAACAAGTGGTTTCCGGAAGTTTTCAAGGAATTCAAGGTCGTCAGCGTCATGGATCTGCTGGAGGACTACATCAAATCCGGCCGGATCAAGCTCAACACCCAGAAGTATCACGAAGCTTTTACGGTGCACGATCCCTGCAACTACGTGCGCAAGTCGGTGATGGCCTATGGGGATAGCCCCAACAATGGCGAAAAGACCCGCTGGATCGCCCAGCAGTGCATCGACCCGAGCCACTATCGGGAGATGATCGACGATCCCCTGAACAACCTGTGCTGCGGGGCCGGCGGCGGCGCCTGGGCCATGCCCTACGACGCCGAGCGCCTGGCCTACGGCAAGATGAAGGCCGATCAGATCAAGGCCACCGGGGCCGAGTTGGTCATCGCCCCCTGCCACAACTGCCGGGACCAGATTCATGAAGGGCCTGGGCAAGGAGCACAAAGAAGGCCGCATGGACATGGGCAACTACCAGGAGACCCTGTACCTCTGGGAACTGGTGGCCAACTGCCTGGTTTACGAGCCCTGGAGCGAGGCCGAGATCGAGGCGGGCCACGCCCTTCGTGACGCCCAGTTCGAGCGGGACGGCGTCGAGTTGGATGAAGAGGAATAAAGCTTAGCGCCAGCTAAGTTAGCAATCGTTGACTTAACCGGGCCCGGCAGACTGAAGTTTGCCGGGCCCGGTTGTTATGGCCAAGGCAGATTTTCAGCGCTGGCCGATATTTTGGTTGATTTTGCTTAAGGTCTCTTTGATGTGGTCGATTTCCGGCTGGGACAGGCTTCGGGTGACCTGCTCCCGCAGGGTTTGGGCCAGGGGCAGGAGACGCTCGTGCAGCTGCCTGCCTTCCTTGGTGAGGTAAACGCAGAACTTCCGGCGATCCCGGGAATCGGGTTGGCGAAAGATGAGGCGCTTTTTCTCCAAGGCATCCAGCATCCGGGTGATGTTGGGCTTGTCTTTGGCAGCCTTTTCCCCGATCTCTCTCTGGGAGAGCCCCTCTCCCTCCCACAGAAGGTGAATGATGGCCCATTGCTCCGCCGTGACCTCAAAGCCCTGCTCTTTGAAACCGCGCTGCAAGGCGGACTTCAAGGCCAGGGCCGTCCGGTAGATCATCAGGCCCAGAGAATCCTGGATATGAGAGACTTCGTAGTTCATAATGTAATAGTTATATAAATAACTAATAAATATGCAACCTCTTGTTAAAAAAATTTTATTCTGTGGCCGACCCAAGGCCTTAGGCCCCTGGTGCCGCCTGCCCTATGCCTAGTTTTTCCACAATAATCCTCATTCCAATGTCTGATTTTTCTGCGCCGGTTTTCCCTCGGGAGTTAGTTAATATAATAATGATAAATTTACTAACCATCTTGACAGGCTTATGGATTCAATTCATAATGCTTTTAAATAACTTAGCCTTTTTGTCACCCTCGGCCCCGTTTCTGGGGCTTTTCTTAATCACGGTGGGAAAGGCCCTAGCTCATCTTGACAGCAGGGCTCAGGGGGCAGGCTTTACCCGGGGCTCACAGGTGCGACGCCTAGACTACCAAAAGATTTCAGGATACCGGATCCGAAAAGATGAATCTTCCTTATAGTAAACGCAGCCTGGTCATTGCCGGCGCGGCAGTGGTTGTCGCCCTCTTGTTCATAGGATACCTGACCCGGGGCACCGGTAAGTCGGCCGGATTCCGCACCGTCCAGGTGAAGCGGGGCGACCTGCAGGCCACGATCAGCGCCACCGGCACGGTGGAGCCGGAGGAAGTGGTCGATATCGGGGCGCAAGTCGCCGGCAGGATCGTGTCCTTCGGGAAAGATAAGAATGGCGAGGAGGTTGACTACGGCTCCGTCGTCGAGGCCGGGACGGTGCTGGCCCTGATTGACGATGCCCTCTACGCCGCCGATGTGGGCTACGGCCAAAGCCCAACTGGGGCAGAACAAGGCCGCGGTGGTGAACGCCGAAGCGAACCTGTTGCAGCTCAAGGCCAAACTCTTCCAGGCTGACAACGACTGGACGCGGGCCGAAAAGCTGGGACCGTCGGACGCCCTGTCGCAAACCGACTTTGACGCGGCGCAGTGCGGCCTATGAAGTTGCCAAGGCTAACGTGGACGTTGGCAAAGCCGCCATTGTCCAGGCCAAAAGTGCCGTCGACCTAGGCCGAGGCCCAGTTGAAGCGGGCCCTGCAAAACCTGAGCTTACTGCACCATCGAATCGCCGGTCAAAGGGGTCATCGTCGACCGGCGGGTCAACATCGGCCAGACCGTCGTGTCCAGCCTCAATGCTCCCAGCCTCTTTCTGTTGGCCAAGGACCTGAATCGTCTCCAGGTTTGGGTTTCGGTCAACGAAGCGGATATCGGCCGGATCAAACCGGGCCAGCCAGTCACCTTCACCGTGGATGCTCAGCCCGGCGTTGTCTTTCCCGGCAAGGTAGGCAAAATAAGGCTCAACGCCACCATGACCCAAAATGTGGTCACCTACACCGTGGAAGTTGATACCGATAATTCCGGCGGCAAACTCTTCCCGTATCTGACCGCGAATGTCACGTTTATTGTGGGTGATCGTAAGAATGTCCTGCTCGTCCCCAACGCCGCGCTTCGTTGGACCCCCAAGCTGTCGCAGGTAGTGGCAGAGTTCCGGGGGAGCCCCAAGAAGGCTCCGGGGCCCGAGGCGGCCCCCCAGGTCAAACCCGCGGCTAAGGGCGGCAAGGAGGAGCAAACCCGCGGGGTCGTTTATGTCCCCCAGGGAACCCTGGTGCGCCCGGTTTACGTCGACCTCGGCTTGAACGACGGCAGCCTGATGGAAGTGGAAAGCAGCGAACTTAAGGAAGGGACGTTAGTAGTGGTGGGCGAAATGGAAAGCCAGCCGGCCGCGAAACCTGCGCCTGGCGCCAGCCCCTTTGCCCCGCAAATCATGCGGAGGTCTGCCAATCCCCCCAAATAAGCGCTTGTCTGGAGCAGCATCCAGCCTGGGAAGGTGGATAACGAGAGCCTCCATGGAACTGATCGAACTGCGAGATATTTATAAGACTTATCACCTGGGCGAGATCGACGTACCGGTGCTCAGAGGTATCTCGCTGACGGTTTCTCAGGGGGAGTTTGTCGCCCTCATGGGCACCTCGGGTTCGGGCAAGACTACGCTCATGAACATCCTGGGGTGTCTCGATCGCCCCTCTTCCGGGGATTTCTGGCTGGACGGGCAGGATGTCACCGCCCTAAACGCCGATGCCTGGGCCCAACTGCGTAACGAGAAGATCGGTTTCGTCTTCCAAACTTTCAACCTGCTGTCCCGGACCAGCGCCCTGGAAAACGTCATGATGCCCCTGTCGTACACCGCGGCGCACCTCTCCGACCGGGAGGGGCGCCAGCGGGCTGCAGACCTGCTGCGGCGCGTCGGCTTGGGGGATCGCCTGGACCACGAACCCTCGCAACTCTCCGGCGGGCAGCAACAGCGGGTGGCCATTGCCCGCGCCCTCATCAATAATCCCTCCATCCTGTTCGCCGATGAGCCCACCGGCAACCTCGACTCCAAGACCAGTGAAGAAGTCCTGGAACTCTTCCGGCGACTCAACGCAGAGGAAGGCGTGACCATTATTCTGGTCACTCATGACGCCAGCGTCGCCCGCTCCGCCAAACGCACCATCAGGATTACCGATGGGATGGTGGAAGCCGAAGAACCCCAAACTCACGAGGCTCAGGGAGGGGAGGTTGGTTCATCGCCTCCGGCGGGCTCAGGGGCAAAGCTGCGCTCAGGATTGGCGTGGCTACGGCTCCAGTGGATGGTGCGCACCGCCCTGCACGGCCTGAGCCGCAACGTCATGCGGGCTGCCTTGACTACGCTCGGTATTGTCATCGGCGTGGCCGCGGTCATCGCCATGATGGAGATCGGCAACGGCTCCTCCAACGCCATCCAGGCAACCATTGCCAGTATGGGGGCCAACAATCTGATGATCCTGCCGGGCGCGGCCTCCAGCGGTGGCGTCAGTTTCGGGGGCGGCAGTAGCATGACCCTCACTCCCCAGGACGCTGAGGCTATTTTGAACGAGTCCCCGGCGGTCAAGGGTTCGGTGCCGGTAGTCCGGGCCCGGACCCAGGTCATTTATGGCAACCGCAACTGGGTGCCCTCCTTTATTTATGGCACTACTCCCGCATGGCTCGACGTCCGGGAATGGGGCCTGGCCGAGGGCGACATGTTCACGGATCGGGATGTCCGCAATGCCAGCAAGGTCTGCGTGTTGGGCCAGAGGCTGGTCCGGGAGCTGTTCCAGGGCGAAAACCCCATCGGCAAAGAAGTCCGCGTCCAGAACGTCTCCTTCCGGGTGGTCGGTGTTCTCACCAGCAAAGGGGCCAACATGATGGGCATGGATCAGGACGATCTCCTGCTCGCCCCCTGGACGACGATTAAATTCAGGGTGACCGGCTCTTCGGCGACGACCGCCAACCAGAGCGCCAGCGGCGCGGCCTCCGGGTCAAGCACCTCCACGACGGTGAATAGTCTCAATCAGCTCTATCCCAATGCTCAAAACCAACTTTATCCCCTACCATCGGCGACCCAGGCCGCCGACACCCCCCAACCGGTGCGCTTTATCAACGTGGATCAGATCCTGACCGCGGGTCGCTCCACCGAGGAAATCCCTGCCGCCATCAAACAAATCACCCAGATACTGCGGGAGCGGCACCGGCTTGGCCCGGGGGAGCCTGATGACTTCAACATCCGGGATATGACCGAAATGACCAAGGCCCTGTCTTCCACCAGCGACATGATGACCAAGCTTCTGCTGGCGGTGGCCCTGATCTCCCTGCTGGTGGGCGGGGTGGGGATCATGAATATCATGCTGGTGTCGGTGACGGAGCGGACCCGGGAAATCGGCCTGCGCATGGCCGTAGGGGCCTGGGCCCGGGACATCCTGGAGCAGTTCCTGGCCGAGTCCGTCATTCTCTGTTTCTGCGGCGGGGTGGCGGGCATTATCGCCGGCCGGGGGATTTCCATCTTAGTCAGGGTCTTGCTGAAGTGGCCGACGGAAATATCCCTGGGCGCCATCGTCGCGGCCTTTGCGGTCTCCGTGACGGTCGGCATCGTCTTTGGCTTTTATCCGGCGTGGAAAGCCTCGCGTCTGGACCCGATCATTGCGTTGCGATATGAATAGCGCCTGAAAAAAACCGCGCACAGCCTTGGAAGGTTATGCTACCAGCAATGAAACCTTAAGCTAAGAAAATAGGATGACGGAGGAAAAAAGAACCAAAGAAACCGGTGGCACAGGCTTTCCAGCCTGTGCCACCGGTCGAAGATGACGGCCCTTACGCACAGCCTGGAAAGGCTGTGCCACCAAAGAAAAATTATGCTTAAGTTTATAATGGCTATTTGCACCTCGGATTGTGGAAAGCTCCTGCGTAGTCTAGGCCTGGCCCTTGTCCTGGTTACCGGGATCGGCTGCGCCGTGGGCCCGGATTATCGTAAGCCTGAGACCAAGGTCCCGGACAACTGGAACGGGCAGGAGGTCGTTACCAAGGATACCCCCAGCAAGACCACCCCCGATCCAGCGGCGCTCATTGACTGGTGGCAGGCCTTTAACGATCCCTCCCTCAGTGCCCTGGTGGAAATGGCCATCCGCGCCAACCTGGATTTGCGTCTGGCCGAGGCTCGCATCCGCCAGGCCCGGGCGGCCCTGGGGGTGGTGGGCGGGGCTTTCTGGCCCGTGGTGGATGCCACCGCCCTCTATGAACGGAGCCACAGTCCCATCGTCGCCATTGGTCCTTCGGGAGGCGGCTCCTCCAGCGGCGGAGCTGGCGGCTCTTCGGGCGGCGGCGTCTCCGAGGGCGTTTCAGTGGCGCCGTTTCGGGAATTATTTCAGGTGGGTCTGGATGCCTCCTGGGAATTGGATATTTTCGGGGGCGTCCGGCGTAACATCGAGGCCGCCGGGGCCGATCTCCGGGCCGCGGTGGAGGACCGCCGCGACGTCCTGATAACCCTGGTGGGAGACGTGGGGAGCAACTATGTCAACCTGCGGGGATTTCAACAACAGATCGACATTGCCCGTAAAAACCTGGAGGCGCAAAAGCACAATGCCGATATCATCCAGAAGCGGCATGACGCCGGCTTTGTGGGCGGGTTGGATGTGGCCAACGCCAGGGCCCAGGTAGCCACCACCGAAGCCACGATACCCATCTTCGAGTCCTCGGCCCGGGCGGCCATCTACAGCCTGGGGGTGCTGTTGGGCCGGGAACCGGCCGCCCTGGAGAAAGACCTGATCAAGACAGGCCCCATTCCTCCCTACCCGCCGGAGGTCCCCGTGGGGCTGCCCTCCGACCTGCTCCGCCGCCGTCCCGACATCCGCCGGGCCGAAGCCCAGCTCCATGCCGCCACGGCCCGCATCGGGGTGGCCACCGCCTCCCTGTTCCCCCAGTTTTCCCTCACCGGGACCTTTGGCTTTTCGTCCAGTGACCTGACCAAGCTATCTAATCTGGCCAACAGTAAATTCTGGTCCTTCGGCCCCAGTGTCACCTGGCCGATCTTCGCCGGCGGCACGCCTCTGGTGGAACGTCAAGGTTCAGGACGCCCTGGCGGAGCAGGCCCTGCTGACGTATCAAAAGACCGTACTCACCGCCTTGAAGGATGTGGAAACCGCCCTGGTGGCCTATGCCAAGCAACAGGAAACCCGCAAATCCCTATCCGAGGCCGTGGTTCAAAACCGCAAGGCCGTGGAACTGGCCATGACTGCTTTACATGGCCGGCAAGTCGGATTTCTTGAACGTCATCATTGCGCAGCGCTCTCTGTTTACTACCGAAGACGCCCTGGCCGTGAGCATCCGCACCGTGGATACCAACCTGATCGCCCTCTACAAGGCGCTGGGCGGCGGCTGGGAGAATACGCCCTCCTTAACCTCGGCCAAGCCGCCGGCCAATATTATTGTTCCCGTGAAAACCAGCGAACCGGAGGGGCCGGCCGGCGCGGCGCCCTGAATAGGGGCCTCGCCCGGTAGGCCCACAACGGCAATGATCGCTCCAATGAAAAAGGCCAGGTATTACCTGGCCTTTGGGTCTATGAGATCAGCGGTGGCGGGGTCACCCGCCGGCCACCTCAATTCAGCAAGAGCAACTGGTTAACCGCGGCCGTCCTACCGTGCTTTGGTCCCACTTGCTTTGCACCAAAGGGGCCACCCGCATATCGCTGACGGAGGGGATGCCGAACTCCGAGGCTTCCTGACCGGTGCTGGGATTCGCCAGCCAGGCCCACTTGCGCTGGGCCACGGCCTGGGGAGCTTCGGGCGCCAGGGCCTCCAGGCCCTTGGCCTCCACTTCCCGGGCCTCAAGGACCCGGCCGGGAACGGCCCGGCTCACCAGGGCCCCCAGGGGGTTAGCGGGCGAGGGATCGTACTGACCTTCCGGCAGGAAACCGATGATGGGTTCCACCAGGTCGTCGGCGGGCAGAAAAACCAGACCCGCAGGGTTCAGGTAAACCACATAATAGACTGGGGTTCCCTGATAATAATAGGTTTTGACTTCTTTAATCTGCGGGCCTGGGGAAGCGGCCAGGGGCTTTGATCTGCGCCCAGGGGCGCTGCGTCCAAGCCGAGCCAGTTCAGGACCACGGTTTTAGCCTGGTCTGGGGAGGTGGGTTTGGCCCAGGCGGCGCTGCCGGCCAGCAATACTGCGACCAGGAGGAAAATAACCAGTTTTACGCTACATTATTTAGCTTATCAATCTGGATAAGCAAATGGACAATGGAGGTCTTCCATATAATAGCAAAAACTTCCGGCTGAAATGCAGTTGAGCGAAGCGAGGAATCTTGCTGGAGACTCCTCGCTTCGCTCAGGATGACTTAAAAGGCTTGTCGCTAGGCGGTTAAAGGTCTTTCCACCCCAACCTATTGCAATAACAGCAGCATCATTGAGGCCGGGCTGGACGAGGTAAGTGCCGCAAGGGCTCGATCCGCCATAACTATGCCGTAGCCCATATATTCATTCCAAACCGGCGGCGATGGCAAGTTCTTGGTAGTTAAGGCCTTGCGTAAAAGCGCCGGGGACATAGTCGGTTTGGCCGAATACAGCAGGGCGGCAATGGCCCCGGCATGCGGCGCCGCCGCCGAAGTGCCATGGAATGGATTGAAATGGGGGGAATTGGCGCTGCAGGCGACGCCGTCAGCCGCGGTGAGATCGGGTTTAAGACGCAGTTTGCCGCCCGTTGCTAACAGATTGCCGGGAGTGATTGCGGAGCCGTCCGGCTTATAAAAGACCCTTCTGGGGCCGTCGCTGGAAAAGTATTCCACCGCCTCGGTGCCGGTAAAAGCCGTGGTACGGCCCCCGGCCTCGGTGGCGGCGACGCCGTAAGCGGCCTCAACGGTGGCATGCCCCTTGGTGGCCCCGGTGGTAGCATAATTCAAAATGGTGCGATAGGCCGCCAGATGCAGGAATCTCGGGGCTGCTGCTCCTTGATAATTAAGAATCACCACGTAATTGCCTTTTAAGTCGATACCGGAGCTGACGGTGCTGATGGCTTCATACGGGTCTTGTGTCCCATCTTGGGTATTATTTGAATAGGCTATGACATTTCCGGAACTATCGAGCACGTATAGATCATAATCGTTGCCGGAACCACCCAGGGGATCGGACCAGAAAAGGAAGACACGCTGCGTGCTGTTCAGGATTTGATTGGCGATCACCCCGCTGCTGAAAGCATGAGCATGAGAGCCATCAGAAGTTATCTGGCCGCTGTCGCTATAATTACCTTCCCAGGTGCCGGAGTGATTGGAATGTTTATTGCCGTCGTTGGCGGCGCTGGAGAAATAGGCCACCCCGGCATTGGTGACCGTAGTCACCGCCTGGGAGATGATGTCGTCCTGGAAGGGTGATTCATTGAAATAACCGACATCGTCAATGATAACCTTGCAGCCGGCATTTTTTAAGGCGATGATATTAGTGGCAAACTGCGCCGGACTGGGATTGGCGGTGGCAAAGTATAACGAGGCCGAAGGCGCCAGGTCATAGACGATCTCCATCATGGCCACGCCTTCCCCTGCGCCCGAACCCGCCTGGTCTGTTAAGTAAGAGATCGGCGATGGCAAATCACCGCTAGCTATACATTGATTAACATAATCCAGGGGATTAGAGGGACTCGACTGTATGGAATCCGACAATACCCCCACCTTGATTCCCTGCCCGGTGTCTCCTTTACTGCGCACCACCGGGGCGTTGTGGGCCTTGTCGCCTTCCGAGGTGGTGTTCTTATTGAAGAATGCTTCCGCCGCTTTATCGATAAAGATCACATCCGGATGTGCGGCAATGGTTTCCACTGAAGTTATCGGGATGCTGGCGCGGATGGCCTGATATTGTGGGAAGGCGTTAACTATGGTGCCTCCCTGGGCTTTAATGGTGGCAATTAAGGAATCGCTGACCTTAGCCTTGATATCCACCGATATTTCATTGGCGGCATTTAAAGAGACATTATAATCTTGTTTCGGCAAGATCACCGGACTGTCTTTCAAGACCACTTCATGAAGATAGTCCACAATAGCGGCATTTATCTTCTTCTGGACCGCCGTGCGAGCACTTTTGTTAGCTTTAACTGCAGCCAATTGATTCTGGAAATTTGCCATCGCCTCGGCAGACAACGACTGGGCAAAGGCACCCGAGGTCAAGAGCAATAAGGCGATAATTTGAAAAACTATGCCGATTAGTTGCATGACCTACCTCCGTTTTGATTACTTTCTATCGGTTATAATTCTTGCTCCATCCTCGGACGCGTTTAGTTTACAGGAATGGTGCCTGAGATTCTTTTCATAGCCTGTACCTCTCTTGCCAATGGTTAACCGTGAACCACTTCTGCCGAGATGCGGTACTCCTGCAATGAAATGATATCATGAATTATTTGTAAAATAAAAGCAATTATAGATTAGCGCCTGTATTGAATATCGGCAGTTAAGGAGAACGATTTTGGGGGGGAAAATTATTACCCACCTCCGAGCCGATAAATTACAGGAATGCCTTACTGCCGCCACGGCAAAAAATTGTCCGGCGGCTCTGCAGCTCATCGACCCAGGTCTGGCGGCGGACCTAAGGCAAGCGTCAAAATTTAAGGGAGTTCGAAGCCTAAAATCAGGAGTTCCCTGATAGGCGAGGGAAGTTTTTATTGCTTAGCATAGGATAAAATTTTCATAATTTATTCGGGGAAAATTATATGGAAGCGAAAAATTTGGCCGGCGTCGAATTAGAGGAGCCGGATTTACGCCCGAAAGCCAATTTTTTATTTGGCATGTTGAATCGAGCCGTCCCCAAGCTGATTTTAATCTCTTTACAGTTATTGATAGCCATATCGGTTTTTCGGTTTATCGAATCTTCTTTGGTGCCGGGAAAACTGGCTCTCGGGTCAGATCTCATCCTCATCATCAGCGGGACCTTGCTGGCGTTGGCTACTGCATTCCTGATCTTAACTAAATTTCAATCAATGATTCAGGAGTTTACCTATAAAAGTGACAAGATTGAGAAACAAATCGAAAATCGCACCGAAGAACTTTTAAAGTTTAACCGCGAAATGAAGGAGGAGATTCGCGAACGCAAGAGAATAGAGGCTGCTTTGGCGGAAAGCGAGGCACGGTTCCGCACCATTATCAAAGAGTCTGCCCTGGGCATAGCCTTGTTAGACGTGGATGGCAGTTTGCTGGAGTGGAATCCGGCCTTCCAGACTATCCTCGGCTACTCCCCGGAGGAATTAGAAAGCGCAGATCTTTCCCTGTTCACCCATCCGGAAGATACCCCGTTTGCCATGAAATCCTTTAAGGATTTACTGAAAGGGAGAGGTGGTACTCTGCGCGGAGAAAACCGTTATCTCGGCAAATATGGCAAGACCGGCTGGTGGCGTCAGTCGCTGTCGACCGTCCGGGAACTGGGAGGCCACCCCAACTTAATTATCGCCATCGTTGAAGACGTTACCGAACGCAAGCAGAAGGAACAACAGATTCGTAAGTATCAAAGCAAACTACAGAAAATGGCTTCGGAATTATCTTTGACCGAGGAACGTGAAAGGCGGAGCCTGGCCGAACTGTTGCATGACAATATCGGCCAGATTTTGAGTTTTGCCAAGATCAAATTAGAGGAATTGCAAGACAAAAATTCGTACCAGCGGCTGAGGGCGCCGATTATGGAGGTTTATCGGCTCATTGAGAATTCGATCCGGATCACCCGTTCCTTGATCTTCGAGTTGAGCCCGCCGATTCTTTATGACGTGGGCTTAGGGGCCGCGGTGGAGTGGCTGGCGGAAAAGATGCACAAGCAAAATGGCCTCCAGATCCAGGTGGAATGTGATGAACACGCCAAACAGTTGAGTATCGAGAAAAGAATCGTTCTCTTCCGGGCGGTGCGAGAGTTGTTAATCAATGTGATCAAACATGCCAAGGCGACTCAGGCCAGGGTTTACCTCCGGAGAGAAGGCAATTACTTGAAAATCTCCGTGGAGGACAATGGCGTCGGCTTTCCAGACGATAAGTTTTTCAACAAAAGAGCCAACTTTGAGGAAGTCTGGGGCTTTGGTTTATTCAGCATAGAGGAGCGGTTGCACTATTATGGCGGTAATATCGAGATCGAATCGGGCCCCGGCTTTTCGGGTAAAGTTAATTTGAGCATACCTTTCGACCAGGCCGTGGAAAAGCCAACTGACCTTGACCACGAAGCAGTTCCGGCAAATTTCATGTCTGAGCGGGCTATCGGGTCCCCGGAAATAAGCTTCCGCGGCCCCAGGGGAGATTGACAGGGGTAAAATATGACAACCACGATAAAGGTCATAATCGCCGATGATCATCAAATTGTCCGGGATGGTCTCCGGTCCTTGCTGGAAAAGGAGCCGGACCTGGAGATCATCGGCACGGCCGAGGATGGCCGGAGCACGCTGAAGATGGTAGAGGCATTAAAGCCGGATGTGGTCATCATGGATGTCAGTATGCCCACGCTAAACGGCATAGAGGCCACCAGGCAGATCACCCATGATTATCCCGGCGTCAAGATTATTGCGCTTTCCATGCACGATGACCGGCGTTTTGTGATCAACATGCTCAAGGCAGGCGCCTCTGGCTATTTGATTAAGGATTGCGCCTTCAAAGAATTAACCAAGGCGATCCACGTGGTCGTAAAGAAAGGTAAAATCTATCTTAGCCCCGAAATTAGTGACGTCGTGGTCAACAACTATGTCACGGGGCCGGCCGGACCCGAATCATTAATTTATGCCGCTCTCACCCCCAGGGAACGCGAGGTGCTGCAACTGGTCTGTGAAGGCAAAACGTCCGGCCAAATTGCCGCCAGTTTATATGTGAGTGTAAAAACTGTGGAATGCCATCGGAGCCAAATGATGCATAAATTAAAGATCAACAACCTTGCCGATCTGGTTAAATATGCCATCCAGGAAGGACTAACTACCCTATAACTGGCAATTCAGCCGGACTACCGACCTCACCTAAAGAAACTTTAAGAACCCCTATTCCTCAAGCTCGCCTTTAAATTACCAACTCTCCTGATGTGCCTTTATTTTCGGAAAGCTCCGGGGTAGGCCTCCGCCCGCCGACAAGATTAAAGGTCAGGCCTCTGGGGGTTAAGTGGCAGACCTCCAGAGCAAAACCTCACCTAGTCGACAGTCCTAACCCCCCCAAGGATAAATCCAGTAAAGCTGGAGATCTCACCTCCTCCTGCGCGTTAAGATCCCGATTTTAATCTGCCATTTTCTCCGCCAATGAGGGTACCTAATTCAAACAAAACGAAGGCGAATATCAGTAGATTCCCCAATTTAAAAAATCGTTGCGACCATCTAAATTTCGTTACAACAAATACTCTTCGGTGATGGTGGCAGGCATGTCGGGAAATGAGAAGCAACCAGACCAAGTCCTGAAGGAAATCTTGTCGAGCAGTAGGAAAAAATGGCAGGAATTAATTGATGATTTGGTCTCGGATCAACTGCGGGTGAAAATCTCGCCGCCGCCCCCAAAAGACCACTCTGCAGAGAGGAGGAAAGACGTGAATAACCATGTTTCCCAGGAATCATGCCAGCCGCAGACCGGCATGGCAGTCCTTAAGAAGTCGACATCTGATGCACTCCTCGAACCGCTGGCTACTAAAACGACCTTCCAAAGAGAAGAGAGACTTCATCGGCTTACGCAGGTGATGGACCGCCTGACCAAGGTGGAAAGGCAAAACCACAAGGTTATGGTCCTTATCTTTGCCTTGACTATCTCGGCCTTTATTTTCCTTCTAATAGGGGTCGACCTTTTCCCGAAAAACGCCTTGTTTCATATGACCCAGGCTATTTCTGTGGGTACCCCCACTGGCACCGACGCCAAGGCGGGATCAGAGTCGGCCCCCCCCAGCGCCGCCCCAGTGGCCGGCAACTTTGTGGGGGTCAAAACCTCACACGAATATCATTACCCCGATTGCGCAGCTGCCAAGACCGTAACCCCCAAAGAACTGCTAATCTTCAAATCCTTGGCGGCAGCTAAACGAGAAGGCTATAAACCGTGTCCGCTCTGCCAGCCTCCGTCGAATTGAATTTGGCTGGCAGCCAAAGTCGCCAGCACTCATGATTGCCTAAGTATTATGATTTTCTCAGTTTTTCTGCCGCCACCTGGAAGGCCCCAGGATAAATTTCCACTTCCAGGGGTGTCGAGCCCACCAGTTCGCCTTCGGCCTCCACCAGGGCGGGAGGCTCAGCCGTCAACTTCACCTTCCGGGCCAGGCGGGTCTGGATTTTGGGGTGCTGAAGGTGCCGCCCCAGATAAATTTGGGGGAGAATCCTGAGCAAATCGAGCCCGGAGAGTTGCTGGTCCCACACCACCTGAAGGCGCCCTGATTGCGGTGAAGCCCACGGGGTGACCCGCATACCCCCGCCGAAATATTGGCCTAAACCCACTACGAAGATCAGGGAGACCGCTTCGAAGTCCTCGCCGTCGATTTCCCCGTGCAGCCGAAAATGGCTGAGCTTGAAAAGCTCCTGGATACCGCTCAGATAGTAAGGCAGTTTGCCGTACAGGGGGATCTTTTGCCGGCGGTAACGGGCCATCACCTGAGCATCAAGACCTGCCCCCAGGACATTGAGGCACACCCGGGAAATCGGCCGGCCGTGCAGACCCATCACCTGAAATACGGCCACATCCACGCTCAAGACGGAGTCCCCCAGGGCCTGGACCAGATGATCAAAGGGGGTGCGGCCGACCTCGAAATTGCGCACATAGTCGCAGCCGGTGCCGAAGGGCACAATCCCCAGGCTGGGGAGGCGGCCTTCGGACTCCCACCACAAGCCATTGGCCACCTCGAAGATGGTGCCGTCCCCGCCCACGGCCAGGACCCGGTCAAATCCCGATCTTCTCGCCCGGGCGGCCAAAAATTCGGCATGGCCGGGGCCTTTAGTCCACCAAGTCACTACCTGGGAAGCCCCGGCGCCCAGCCGGTTCAATAATCCGGGCCAGGCGTGCGGAGCGCGCCGGAATCCGGCCACCGGATTGACAATGGCTACGGCTTTCATATGCTAAGATTATAGCGGTCCCACCGGCACCAGACCACCAGGAATAATGCTTCGTTATGAAGAAGATAACCGCGCTAAGGGGATTAAGTTGCCCTAGGGGTGGGCCTGGCGGCGAAAAAGGCAATGAGAAGTAGAACTTAGGGAAAGAAAAATTGTGCATAAACCAAGTAGTGAATATTCCTCGGTTTTCCGGGGAAGGCACCCAGGTTGGTGCAGTTCGCCTGGCGAAGATAGGACACAATCGGGGCCAGGCTGTGCCGGTACCTGAAAAAGTGCCGCAGTTTGGTTCGGATAAGTACCTTATTTGGCTCACTTTAGTCCGCTGAGGGGCCGCTGCCGGAGCGGTCCGGGACCGCTGAAGCGCCGCTGTTGTACCGCATTGGTGCCGCTTGGCGGCCGGGCGGTGCGGGGGTAGAGCGGTCAGGTTACACATGCAGATAAGGTAAAGCCAGGGGAGAGAAATGGCCAGAACAGCAGAGACAGTTGGCGCGGAGAGAGGCCAGTGAGCAGTGGTCAGTGGTCAGTAGCCAGTGGTCAGTAAAGGCAGCGGCACAGGCCTCCGGTCAGTGAATAATGGAGCGGAGGGCCGGGAGACCGCCCCGGCCCGATTAAGCTTAGATACACTCACCAGATCATATCGGCAATTTTTTCCACCTCACTGATATTGTCGATAGTGGCAAGATAGTTTTTATCCTTACTTCCCGTTTCTACACCAAATTATTGCCTTGCGCCAGCATACAGGGTTGAGACAATGGTGTCATTCCTTGGCCAGGGGCAGTATGTACGTGTCGCCCAAATTTTTCCTCTGAAGTAACATTATTGGGCGATGCTGGCCGGAACTTCTATGTCTTGCATTTTTAGAAAAGATGCATAATCTCAACTAAGGAGAAGATAAGTGGGTCTCATTAGTCCAGCGGAATATTTCTGGCTTATCGGCCTGGGGGTGGCGGTTGGGGCCTATGGCACGCTCATCGGCGCCGGGGGCGGCTTTGTGTTGATGCCGATCCTCCTGATGCTGCATCCCGAGGCCAACCCTGACCAACTGACCGCCATTTCCCTGGCGGTGGTCTTTTTCAACGCCTTGTCCGGCTCCCAATCTTATGCCTTTATGAAGCGGATCGACTACAAATCGGGACTGATATTCGCCGCAGCCACCATTCCCGGGGCAATCCTCGGCGCCCTCAACACCTCCGCGGTGCCCCGACATCTGTTCAACGGCATCTTCGCGGCGCTTTTAATAGCCACGGCCATTTTTCTCTCCTGGCGCCCCAAAGTCGCGCCTCGCTCGGAGACCCACGTGCACAGCCCTCATGCCTGGCGCATTGTGGAGACGGCCGATGGAGAGAGGCACTATTACAATTTCAATCCCCTGGTGGGAATAGGGATCAGCCTGGCAGTGGGATATCTTTCCAGTTTTCTGGGGATCGGCGGCGGCATCATTCACGTGCCGGCCCTGGTTTTCTTCCTGGATTTCCCGGTGCATATCGCCACGGCCACCTCTCATTTTGTTCTGGCCATTATGGCCTTGACCGGCACGCTGGTGCACATTTGGACGGGCGCCTTGAAATCGGGAGTAGAACAAACCCTGTGCCTGTCCATCGGCGTTCTAATTGGGGCCCCCGTGGGGGCGCAACTATCCAGCCGCTTGCATGGCCCCTGGATCATCCGCGGCCTGGCGCTGGCCCTGGGGCTGGTGGGAATCCGCATCGCGATCATGTTCCTTGAGCATTAGGACCAAGGATATACCTCATTAGCTCTGAGAAGATGGTCGTTCAAGGTGATTTTCGCTTTTAAATTAACAATCCAAACACTGTCGAATTGCCATGGAGTTAAAAGACCATCTGCAATCAAGACAAGGGGGAAAGTAATGTCCATCATTACCATTTCCAGGGGATCTTACAGCCGTGGCAAGCGGGTCGCGGAAAAATTGGCCCAGAGCTTGGGTTATGAATGCCTGTCCCGGGATATTCTCCTGGAGGCCTCAGAGCACTTCAATATCCCGGAAATCAAACTGATCCGAGCCATCCATGATGCGCCCTCCGTTTTTGAGCGATTCACTTTCAGCAGGGAGCAATATGTCGCCTATATCCGGGCGTCCCTTTTAAAACATGCCCAGAAGGACAACATAGTCTACCATGGTTTGGCCGGGCATTTTTTGCTCAGAGACCTCCCTCACGTTCTCAAGGTGCGTATCCTAGCCAATTTGGAGGATCGGGTAAAAGAGGAGATGGAGCGGGAAAATATCTCCGCCGAGGAAGCCCGACGGATTTTGGTGAAGGACGACGAAGAGCGCCACAAATGGAGCAAAAACCTTTATGGGATCGACACCTGGGACCCCAGCCTCTATGACCTGGTGATCAATATCAAGTGCATCACGGTGGACGACGCGGTGGACCTCATCAAATGCGCTTTGAAAGGCCCTTGCTTTCAGACCACCCCCGAGGGGCAAAGGTTGGTGGCTGACATGTCCCTGGCAGCCAGGATAGAGGCAGCCCTCATCCAAGATATCCCCTCTATCCAGGTAGAGGCCAAGGAGGGCGAAGTCTTCATTTACCTTAAAAAGGACCTGTGCAAAGACGAAGAACTCATGTCCCGGGTTAAGCGATTGGCCGCTAACGTCGCCGGTTTTGAGATCAAGATTAGCTGCCTTGTGCGGCACTAACTGCTGCGCGAGGTGGCGGCGCCTGGCCACGGCCAAGGCCTCGGAGCCGTGTCTGGAGAAGGTATGGTAGTGGAAGATGTGAACTTGCCCCAGGGAGAGGAGTAAATTATCGGGTGTTGCTCACTGCTATATATCGCCGGGGTCACAATTTTTTTAACGCTTCGTTATGATGACGATAACCGCGATAAGGGGATTGAGAGATTGGTAGGGGGAGGGGCCGGGGGCTGAAGGCTTCCGGCCCCGAAATTATTAGTGGAGGATTTGGCGGAGGAAGCGGCCGGTGTGGGAGTCGGGGTGTTGGGCCAGGTCTTCGGGGGTGCCGGCGGCCACCAGGTAGCCGCCGGCGTCGCCGCCTTCCGGGCCCAGGTCGATGAGGCAGTCGGCGGTCTTGATGACTTCCAGGTTGTGTTCGATGACGATGACGGTGTTGCCGTCCTCCACCAGGCGGTTGAGAACGTGGAGCAGCTTTTCGATGTCCGCCAGGTGGAGCCCGGTGGTGGGCTCGTCCAGGATGTAGAGGGTGCGGCCGGTGGCCCGTTTGGAGAGCTCCCGGGAGAGCTTGAGGCGTTGGGCCTCGCCGCCGGAGAGGGTGGTGGCCGACTGGCCCAACTGGATGTAGCCCAGGCCGACGTCGGTCAGGGTCTGCAACTTGTCCCGCAGGGCCGGCACCGGCCCGAAGAACTCGAGGGCCTGCTCCACCGTCATCTCCAGGACCTCGGCGATGGTCTTGCCCTTGTAGCGGATCTCCAGGCTGCTTTGATTGTAGCGCAGCCCCTTGCAGACCTCGCAGCGCACGTAGACGTCCGGTAAAAAGTGCATCTCGATCTTGTTGATGCCCTCGCCCCGGCAGGCCTCGCAGCGCCCCCCCTTGACGTTGAAGCTGAAGCGTCCGGGCTTATAGCCCCTAAGGCGCGCCTCCGGCACCTGGGCGAAGAGCTCCCGGACGATGGTGAAGAGCCCCGAGTAGGTGGCGGGGTTGGAGCGCGGGGTGCGGCCGATGGGGCTCTGATCGATGTTGATCACTTTATCCAGGTGCTCGGCGCCTTCCAGAGAAGTATAGGGCGCGGCGGCGATCTTGGCCCCATAGAGCTTCTGGCGCAGGGCCTGGTACAGGGTGTCCATGATCAGGGTGGACTTGCCGGAGCCGGAGACCCCGGTGATGCAGAGGAAGACCCCGAGGGGGATGTCGAGGTCCAGGTGCTTGAGGTTGTGGCCCGCGGCCCCTTGGAGGCGGAGAAAATTCCGGGCCTGCCGCCGGGCGCCGGGCAGCTGGATCTGGCGCTTACCCGAGAGGAAGAGCCCGGTGAGCGACCGGCCGTGGTGCACGAGCTGCTCCGGGGTGCCCTCGAAGACCACCAGCCCCCCTTCCCTGCCCGCCCCCGGGCCCATGTCCACCACGTAGTCGGCCTGCAGGATGGTCTCCGGGTCGTGCTCCACCACCACCACGGTGTTGCCCAGGTCCCGGAGGGCCTTGAGGGTGTGCAGGAGTTTCTGGGTGTCCCGGGGGTGGAGGCCGATGCTGGGCTCATCCAGGATGTACAGGACCCCGCTCAGCTTGGAGCCGATCTGGGTGGCCAGGCGGATGCGCTGGGCTTCGCCGCCGGCCAGGGTGCCGGTGGCCCGGTCCAGGGTGAGGTAGTCCAGGCCCACCTCCTCCAGGAAGCCCAGGCGCTCGGTGATCTCCTTGAGGATGCGCCGGGCGATCTCCGCCTGGCGGGGGGTGAGGTCCAGGTTGACGAACCACCTGAGGGCCCCGCCCACGGTGAAGCCGGCCACCTCGCTGATGTTGGCCCCGTCCAGCTTGACCGCCAGGGCCTCCCTTCTCAAGCGCGCCCCGCCGCAGTCCGGACAGGGGCGCACCCCCATGTACTGCTCGATCTCCTCCCGCACCAGGGGAGAATCGGTTTCGTGATAGCGCTCCTGGAGCAAGGGGATCACCCCGGGAAAAGGCCGGGGGGCGAAGAGCCGGCGCCCCCCCTGCTCATAGAAGAAACTGACGGGCGCCCCCTTGGAGCCGTAAAGCAGGGCCTCCTGGGTCTCTTGGGGGAGGTCCTTAAAGGGGGTGCGGATGGAGAAATGATAATGCTGCTCCAGGGCCTCCAGCAACTGCTGGTGCCGCAGGGAGTGACGCTGGGCCCAGGGCCGCACCGCACCCTCCCGCAGGCTCAGATTGGGATTGGGGACCACCAGGTCCGGGTCGATGATCAGCCGGGTGCCGAGACCCGAGCAGGCCGGGCAGGCCCCCTGGGGGCTGTTGAAGGAGAAGAGCCGGGGGGTGAGCTCCGGCAGCGAAACGCCGCAGTGGTCGCAGGCGAAGCGCTCGGAGAAGACCAGCTCCTCCCCGCCCTGCACGGGGAGGCGCACCAGGCCGTCGGCCAGCTTCAGGGCCAGCTCCAGGGAGTCGGTGAGCCTGGCCCCCAGGTCCGGTTTGATCACCAGCCGGTCCACCACCGCTTCGATAGTGTTGCGGCGGTTCTTGTCCAGAGGCGGCAGTTCCTCCAGTTCCAGGACCTCGCCGTTGATCCGCACCCGGCTGTAACCTTCGTGGCGCAGCCGCTCCAGCAGTTTGTGATGCTCGCCTTTGCGCTCCACCACCACCGGAGCCAGGATGGTGATGCGGCTGCCTTCGGCCAAGCCCATGATCTGATCCACCATCTGGGGCACGCTCAAGGAGGAAATGGGCCGGCCGCAGCGGTAGCAGTAAGGAGTCCCCACCCGGGCGAACAGGACCCGCAGGTAATCGTAGATCTCGGTGGAGGTGGCCACGGTGGAGCGGGGGTTGCGGGAGGCGCTGCGCTGCTCGATGGCGATGGCGGGAGAGAGCCCTTCGATGTACTCCACGTCCGGCTTGTCCATCAGTTCCAGGAACTGCCGGGCGTAGGCCGAGAGCGATTCCACGTAACGGCGCTGGCCCTCGGCATAGAGGATGTCGAAGGCTAAAGTTGACTTGCCGGAGCCGCTGACGCCGGTGATGACGATGAAGCGGTTCCGGGGCAGCTCCACGTCGATATTCTTCAGGTTGTGTTCCCGGGCGCCCCGGATGACGATCTTGCTGGTGGGCATATTTAACGCTATCGGACGGAGGCGGGAGCTTAAACCGAGGTCAAGGCGGCGAGCCGCGGCTGGGCCGCCGGGGCCGGCTGCTCCTTGGGCTTGGGCTTACGGCCCCGTTTCTTCTTCATCTCAAAAGGAACAAACTTAAGGCCATGGGCCCGGCCGGCGCCGCCGGCCCACAGCAGGGGGCCGTTGCCCAATTGGCGGACAATCTCGGCCAGGGTGCAATCTAGATATTTGGCCGGGATCACCGTGACTTCCAATTTCAGCCCATTTTTAGGGCGTTCTTTTTCTCTAGACATACATCTTCCCTTGATTATCTAATTGAGACCAGCAGGGGCTTACGCATATGAGCGCCGCGAGCGACCAGCGACGGTAGCAAAATCATTCTCCCCAACTTTTAAATGTATCGTGAATCGACCCCTGGCGCTACAATTTTTGTAATTTTTCCTGGTGGCGGGAGGCATTGGGAGAGCCGGACCGGCTAATCAGCTCTTTGGGGGAGAAGAGGACGCCTTTACGGCTGGGGGGGATTTCCCCGTTAAGGTAATTTTACAAACGCCGCAGCCCGCTTTTCCCGGGCGCAATGGGGGCAGAGACGGCGCAGCACCTGCTTGCCCATGACGGCGTCGCTGTGGGCAGTGACGTAATCAAGATAGCGCGCCGGGGGCAGGGGGCCGCCACAACCCTGGCACCTGGGCGCCTCGAGCCGGTTCAGGACGGTGCCGCAGAGGCGCACCTCCCGGTGGTCCGGGCCTTCGACATAATCGATGGCCCCCGTGGGGCAGGCCTGGGCACAGGCGCCGCAAGCGATACAGCGCTCTCCGGCCCGCTGGTAGTCGCTGAGCAGCCGCTCCGCGGGGCTGATCTGGGTGAATTTGAGGGCATGGACCTGCATGGCGTCTCGACAAACCCGCTCACAGGCGCCGCAGCGGATGCAGGCGTCGCAACGCAGGCAGCGTCGAGCCTCGCTCCGGGCTTCCTCCGGGGTGTAATCCAGTTCCACCCGATCGAAGCTATGTCGCCGCTCCTCCTGGTCCAAGAGCTGGATGGGTACCCGGCCGCCGGCGGTTTTGTCTTCGGCGGAAATGGCCAGGAAGTCGACCCTGGCGCGTTTTTGGGGGCTAAACCGCGGCATCGGCGCAGGGTCGCCGGACAGATAATGGTGGATCTCCAGGGCCGCCTGCTTGCCCGCGGCGACGGCTTCCACCGCCGTGGCGGGCCCGGTGACGGCATCGCCACCGGCGAAGATATCGGCAACGTTAGTGCAGGTGCAGCCCGGCTCAGTGACGATGGTGCACCAGGGGCTAGTCTGCACCGGCGGTTCCGGGAAGGGACAGAAGTCGGGCTGCTGGCCGATGGCGGTGATCACCGCCCCCACTTCGATGCGATAGTTGCTGTCGGAGATGGGCAGGGGGCGCCGCCGGCCGGAGGCGTCGGGGCGGCCCAATTCCGCCTGGAGACATTCCAGGTATGCCACCCGGCCGTGGTCGCCGCCGATCTTGATGGGCACCGTCAGGAAATGGATCTGCACCCCTTCCTCCAGGGCCTGCTCAATCTCCTCGGGATGGGCCGGCATCTCTTTGCGGGTGCGGCGGTAAGAGACGTGGACCTCCCGGCAGCCCAGGCGCACGCAGGTGCGCGCCGCGTCCATGGCGGCGTTGCCGCCGCCGATGATCACCACTTGATCCGCGGGTTTCTCCTTAACACCGAGGTTCACCTGGCGCAAAAACGAGATGACGTCGTAGACCTGGGGAAATTGGTCTTCCCCTTCGATCTTGAGCTTATAGCCCAGATGGGCCCCGATCCCCAGAAAGAAGGCCTCATAGCCCTGTCGCCGCAGCTCCTCCAGAGTGACGTCGGCACCCACGGTAACCCCGGTCCGGATCTCCACCCCGAGAGAGCGGATCAGGTCCACTTCCCGGCGCACCACCTCCCGGGGCAGGCGGTATTCGGGAATACCGGCCATGAAGAGGCCGCCGGCCTCCGCCAGGGCTTCGAAGACGGTCACGCCATAGCCCTGCAGGGCCAGATAGTGGGCGCAGGACAGACCGGCGGGACCGGAGCCGATAATCGCCACCCGGCGCCCGTTGAATGCCGCCGGCCTCAAGGGGGCGTATTCCCCGTGCCGGCTGGCATAGTCGGCCACAAAGGCCTTAAGGTACTTGATGTTAAGAGGCTGATCCAGATGCCGCCGCACACAGTGGCGCTCGCAGGGATGGGGGCAGATGAGGCCGCAGATCCAGGGAAAGGGGTTGTCCTGGCGGATCACCTCCAGGGCTTCCACGAAGCGGCCCTGGGCCACCAGGGCCAGGTAGCTGGGGATGTCGATTCCTGCCGGGCAGGCGGCGTGGCAGGGGGCCAGCAGGAGGTTGGGGCAGACCCGGGCCGGACAGTGCTTGTTGTCCGTGTGCATCCGGTACTCATCCGGAAAGTAGTGGAGTGAGGTGAGGATGGGGTTGACCGCCAGGCGCCCGAGGGAACAGCCGGCCCTTTCCTTCAAGCTTTCACAGGCGAGCTCCAGTTCCTTCAGGGTCTGGGGCGTGGCGGTCCCGGCGGCGATTCGATCCAACAGGTCTCTGATCTGCAGGAGGCCCTCCCGACAGCCGGCGCATTGGGCTCCCGGCTGCTTCAGCAGAAACTTCAGATTTTCGCGCGCCAGGGCGACGAGGCAGTCCCGTTCATCTAAAACCTGGATGGTCCCCAAGGCCAGCGAGCCCCCCATTTCCAACATGGTTTCATGGTTCAGGCTGAGCTTTAAAAGGTGCAGGGGGTAGATACCTCCCAGGGCCCCCCCCACCATAACGGCCTTGGGCTTGGGGCCATGGCGGAATCCTCCCCCCGGGCCGTTAATCACCTCTTCCAGGGTGGAGGAGACGTTCACCTCCACAAAACCCGGGTTCTCCACCGCACCCATGAGGCGGAAGATCAGAGTGCCGGAAGAGCAGGCGATCCCAAGCTTCCTAAAGGTGGAAACCGGCGTCTGGGCAATGAAAGGTAATGACGCCACGGTGCCCAGGCTGTGAAAGAGCCAGACGGGCTCAGGGTGATGCTCGAGAAAATCACGAGGCAGCAGAGATTGGAGGGACTGGCTGAAGAGGTCTTCATCCTCCACCAAAAACCTGGCTTCTCCGGAAACCACGGTCAGTTGCAGGGGCGGCGGTTCCGGGAGAATGTGGCTTTCCAGCAACTGGGTCCAGGCCGCCTGGAGACGCGCCGCCGCCAGAGGGGCGTCGCTCGGCAGGTAGACGACTGCGGCTTCGATGTGGAGAGTCTTGGCCGTCAGGAGAATGCCCTCCAAGACCTGATGCGGGCAACCCTCCAGCAACAATATCTCCGCAGTGGCTTCGGCAAAAGGCGGGGCGGCGTTCACCACCAGGATGGGGCGTTGGTTTTCCGCCCTGAGGGTGCACCAGGCGGTGCCGCAGGGGGCGCTCCTGGTCCGGGAAAATTCGCAGAAACCCGCGGCCACCACTTTTTGCAAGAAGGACTCGAACCCCTGGCTATAAAAGGACAGCAGCCCTTTGTAGCCGTCATAATCCTGATAATCCTCGAGGCTGAGGGGCTCAATTTTTCCCAAAAGCTCGGAAACCCGAACAGTTTGGCCTTCGAAATAGGTTTTGAAATCTTTGCCCACGGTCCAGCGCCGCACCGGCCGGTGTTCCTCCAGGTGGCTTTGGACGATGCGGGGCGCCATATCCGGCGTCACCAACTCATACAAGCTGATATCGCCGTGGTGGCGCACCTCCACCATGACATCCCGGCCCTCGATGCCCCGCCAGCCCATCAAGTTCACGTCCAGGGGTCCCAATTCGTCAAAGCCCCGCTGCTTTAAGGCCGCGACGAAGGCGTCCCGCACGGCTTCGGCTTCTGCTAAACCTCGGCCGGGGAAGGTGAAGATGTTAATCTGGAGTTGGGAGTCCTCGATGACCATTTACCTAATAACCTCCTGCCAGTTGCGGGAAACCGGCTGAGAGGGCAGGCAAGGGGCAACTTCCTGCCGAAGAGGTTGCCAGGCAGATTTCCCGCAACTGAAAGTTCTTGAACACTTCACCGGGCGCTGACCACGGTCTCCAGCTCAAAGGCCACGGTTTTGGCAAACCGCTCCCGGCGGCTTTGGTCCAATTTGTCGGCCCGGCCGAAATGGAGGCAATGAGTGACGCACTTGGTCACACAGGCGGGCAAGAGGCCCTGGTCCACCCGGTCCATGCAGTAGTCGCATTTCACTACCCTGCCACTCTCCGGATGCCATTGGGGGGCGCCCCAGGGACAGGCGGTGATGCAGCTTTTACAGCCTACGCAGAGGGCCGGCTCCACAAAGACGATGCCGTCTTTGGGACGCTTGCGCATGGCCCCGGTGGGGCAGACGGAGACGCACCAGGGCTCTTCGCAATGAAAACAGGGCATGAACACGAAGGCCCCCCGGGGCACGGCGCCCACCATTTTGGGACCCACCGGCATGATCTGCCCCAGTCTCGGCCCCAGAGACAGGCCTTTATTGGTCTTGCAATGCACTTCACAGCTCAGACAGCCGATGCATCTCTTCTGGTCTTGAGTGAGGTAATACAGACTCATTAGGGTTCCTCCGAGAAACTCAGGTCAGGGGGCGCACTTGCACCATGGTCTCGTGCAGGCCCGGGCTGCCCCCCACCGGGTCGGAGACGTTCTCCTGGAGCAGGGCGTCGCTGGCGCCCTTCAGGTAGCAGCGGGTTTGGGCCGGCACGGTCTTGCCGAAGCCGTGCAGCATGAACACCGCTTCCGGATGGATGAAATCCGTCACCTTGGCCTTGATTTTGCCGACACCCACGGGCGAAGCCACTTCGACATAGTCGCCGTTTTTTATCCCCAAACGGTCGGCCGCCTGGGTATTGATCCACAATTCATTTTCCGGCACCAATTCGTTCAAGTGGAGGTTGTTCTGGGTGGAGATGTGGGTATGCGCCGCACAGCGCCCGACTATCAGGCGGAAACGTCCTGCGGGCGGCGCCGGCATCGGGGTATAAGGCACAAAGGAGGGAAAACCGGCGTTCTCCATCAACGAACTTACCAACTCAATTTTGCCCGAGGGGGTCTTGAACTTGATCCCGTCTTTCCGGTCCCAGAGCAGAGTCTTGTCGGTCAAGGCCACAAAGCCCTTGGCGGCGAAATCCTCGATCTTGACCCCCAGATTCTTTAGCTGAAAATTCCAGATATCCTCGATGGTTTCGTAAGGAAAATACTGCCCCAGGCCCAGGCGCTGGGCCAGTTTCTTGATGATCAGCCAGGCCGGCAGGGAATCGTATCGGGGCGTCACCGCCTGCCGGCGCATGAAAAGCGAGGGCTTGAGGCCCGTGACCACCTGGATGCAGTCGTCCCGCTCCAGATACATCGGCTCCGGCAGAATGACGTCGGCATACCAGGCAGTTTGGCTGAAGTTTACTTCAATGGCGACGATGAGGTCCAGTTTATCAAGGGCCTGGCGGGTGGCGGTGGAATCGGGGATGGACACCAGCGGGTCGAAGCGGTTGGCGATCAAGGCCTTGAGGGGATAGGGGTCTTCATTCAGGATGGCCGGGGCCAACTGCTGGGCGTTGCCGTGGAAGGCGTTGATAATGGGATAAAGCGCCTCTCCCGCCCCATCGAACCGGGGCTGGGTAATCTTGGGGAATTCCTGGTCGGAATACTTGCTGACACCGGCATGACCCGCGTCTTTAGGGGTTTTCTTGAAAATTATGCCGCCTTTGGACTCGATGCTGCCCAGCAAGGCATTTAAGATGATAATGGAGCGGCGGGTATAGATATCATTGGTATAGTGCGAACTCCGATAGCCGAAATGGAAGGCCACCGCGGGTTTGTCTGCCGCCGCCTCCCGGGCCAGGGCGACGATTTCCCCGGCCGGGATGCCGGTTTCCTGTTCCGCCCATTCGGGGGTGTAAGGTTCCACAAAGGCCTGGAGCTCGGCCAGGCCGGTGACCCAGCGTTGGACGTATTCCTGATCGTAGAGGCGCTCTTTCAAGATGGTCCGGATCAGGGCGTAATTGAGGGCCAGGTCGGTGCCGGGACGAATCATCCAGTAGCGATCGGCCTTGGTGGCGGTGACGGAGACCCGGGGGTCGATATAGGTGAGTTTGGCCCCCTTTTCCATGGAGTCCAGGAGGCTATTGGTGGCCTTCATGTTATCCAGGGATTCCAGAAGGTTACGCCCATACAAGATCAAGTGCCGGGTGTTGGCATAATCCACGCCCACCTCTGCAGGCCAGTAGGTGTAGCCCGTCAAGGCACCGATGGCGGTGAGCGACGAACCCCGGCACAGGGATTCATGGGTAAAATGGTTGGGAGAGCCCAAGCCATTCATAAAGGTCCTGACGATGTGGGTGTTGAGATTGTTCCGCTCCCCCCAGAGGACGCTGTGGGGGCCGTGTTTCTTGACGATCTTTTTGAGTTTGGCGGCGACATAATCCAGGGCCTCATCCCAGGTGGCCCGCTGCCACTGCCCGGCGCCCCGGGGGCCGGTGCGGATCATGGGATACTGGGGCCGCTCGTGGTCGTGCAGCAGGCTCAGGCCGGCGGAGCCTTTGGCGCACAAACCGCGGTCAACATGGGGATTGCCTTCGATCCAGATAACATCGTCATTTTCAACCAGCACCCGGATGGGGCAGCGTTGCGTACACATGAAGCAGATGCTGTAGACTTCCTTGGCCATAATAGACCTTCCCGAGAGGATTTTCTTACGCTTATTTTAACATATTATTGGTTAACCATTATTTTGTAAGGGGCAAAAAGCTGCCTAACCCTGCCGTTGCCTCGCAGCCTCGGGCGGGTCGTAGCTGTCCAGGATGGCCTTGAGGCGCCGGAAATGCGGCAGCCGGTGTTTGACCTTCCGGAACAGGAGATAAGCCGGGAGATAGAGCAGGATAAAGACGCCGATATAGCCCAGGGAGTAGCCGCCGAGCAGTGGGAACGCCAGTCCGGCGAAGCGGTACTGCATCCAGGCCAGGATGAAAAAGATGGGCCACAGAAAGGCAGCCGACAGGGCGATCTGCATGAAAAAGGATTTGCCGAAGGCGTCGTTGGCCACTTTGTTGGCGGCCCGGTAGGTGTCCTTATCGCCCTCGGCCAGGGCCTCCAGGGACAGGAGCTGGTATCGGTCCGCTTCCGCGGTGGCCCGGTCGATGTGCTGGCGCACGGCCAGGAATGCCAGGGAGATACAGCATTCCCCGATGAACATGGCCTGGCAGGCCAGGACCAGGGTGCCCAGGAGAAAATCCACCGGAGCGTGGCCGGTGATCCGGTAAAACCAGATCAAGTAAGGGTCCAGAGCCAGAAAGAGCGGAGGCATTTGCATAATTGCGCCATGGCCGGGGGCCGGCTACCGAGGCCCCCTCACCTTAAGATTACATCCCCGGCATGATCGAGTAGCCCAAGAAGCCCTTGGTCACGTAGCCCACGCCGACGTACACCGCCAGGGCCACAAAGATGCGTTTCAGCCAGATTTCCGGGATGTACTTGGAAGTCATGGGTCCAAGAATGGAGCCGATGAAAATCCCGATCAATTCGGTGCCCACCAGGATTGGATCCATGGGCACACTTTTCACGAACATGAAGGTAAAAATCGAGGTGATCATGCTCACCAGCACCGCCAGGGCCGAGGTGCCGGCCACGATAAACATGGGCAGTCCCGCCACGGAGGTCAGGAAGGGCACGTAAAGGAAGCCGCCGCCCACCCCGATGAAGGCGGAAATGGCGGCGATGAAGAAACCGCCCAGCACGGGCCAGACGGGATTAAAGGAAAATTCCTGGCCATAAAAGGTAAAGACGATCTTGCTGAGGCCCCAACTGGTGACATAAACTCCCTTGGCATGTTCGGCCGAAACCGCCGCAGTCTTTTTAATATGGGCCTCTTCAAAGGCCTTGGCCGCGGCCTTGGCTGCTTTCTTCCTGGCTTGCCCGGCAGGCGTGGTTTCATAAAACAGGACGAAGGCCACGGCAAAGACCACGATGCCGAAGTAACCGATGTACATGCTCAGATTAATCTTGCCCGCGGTGAGCACCGGAATGAGGTAGGCGCCGGCGACGCCCCCCCCGGCCAGACAAAGCCCGAGGGGCAATACCAGCCGTCCCATGCGATAGTAGGTAATGGAGGAGATGAGGGCGGACAATCCCACCAGGTACTGGTTGCACACCCGGATGGAGTCGGTGAGCAACTTGTTCAGCGGGGGGCTGGTGCTTTTAAAGCTCCGGCCGTAATCGGCCAGGCCGAAGACCGTAATATGGCCGACCCCCGCCATCACGCCGCCAAAGGCGCCCACCGAGGAGAAGATCCAGCCGACCCAGATGCCCCACAGAATATAAAACAGGAAGAAATGATGGGGCGCGCCGGGAATCCCCATGAAGCCCTGAGGGGCGCCCGGCTGGATCATCCCCGGACCCTCGCCCACCGGGGTCTTGGCGATGGCCTCCTCCAGCTTGCCCGCCAGGGCCGGTTCGGCCAGCAGCAAGGTGGCCAGCACTGCCAAAGCGGCCAAGACCCCAATGGTCAGCAGATTTTTTTTCGACATACCAACCTCCAAATCTATAAAAATGTCAGAAGATTAATTAATCGACCGGTATTTGGCGGCCCGGCAAGAATTGCCAGCTCTGGTCGCGATTAACTCAGCAGAGAACCTGAGCAAGAACCCTGCCAGTATTAGGAAATGGCCAACTAAATGGTAACATAACGATATTATTATGCTTATTACCATATCTCTTATAAAAAGATTTGACAATGTTAACGTTTACGATTAACGTACGTTAACGATTTAACGGTTTAACCTTAACCCGAGAATAAGCTAAGCCAACGTCTCGCCAGGAGTCCTGATGAAACCACTGCCGGACGCGGTCCCCCTGGAGAATTATCTGTTCGACGGAGAACCGGAGCAGTTCTGGAAGACCGTCATCGACACCATGCTTGACGGTCTGCTGATCGTGGACCCGGAAGGCATCATCCTGGCCGTTAACCAGGCTATGGAGGAGCTTAGCGGCTACCACCGGGAAGAGCTGGTGGGCCAGCCCTGCACCATCTTCAAGTGCCACCTGTGTCTGGATGCCCTGTCCTCCGGGCGGTGCAAGGAGTGCGAACTATTCAAACGGGGCTCTATCCGGCGCCGCAAATGCACCATGGAGAAAAAGGACGGCACGGCGCGGCACGTCTTGAAAAATGCCGCGGTCCTGAAGGATCGGACCGGCAAGGTGGTGGCCGGGGTGGAGAATTTCACCGACCTCAGCGAGGTGGTGGCCAAAGAGCGGGTCATCTCGCATCTGCGCCGGGAACTCAGTTGGGAGGACCAGGCCCGCAGTCGACCGGAAAAGTCCCCGGACATGATGCAGCTCTTTATCTCGCATTTGCAACGGGAACTCAGCCACGAGGACGCCTTTCACGGTATCATCGGCAGGTCCCCAGTGATGTTGCAGCTCTTTACGCTAATTTCCGCGGCAGCCCGATCCGAGGCGCCGGTCATCATTTACGGCGAATCCGGCACCGGCAAGGAGCTGGTGGCCGCGGCCATCCACCGCCTCAGCCCCAGGTGCCAGGGCCCCTTCATCAAGGTGAACAGCGCCGCCCTTAACGAGTCGCTGCTGGAGAGCGAACTCTTCGGCCACGTCAAGGGGGCCTTCACCGGGGCCGACCGCACCCGGGTGGGGCGCTTCGAGGCGGCCAGCGGCGGTGATATCTTCCTGGATGAGATCGGCGACCTCCCCCAGGCCACCCAGGCCAAGCTCCTCAGGGTGCTCCAGGAGAAGGTCATAGAAAAGGTGGGAGACCAGGCGCCCATTCGGGTGGATGTGCGGGTGATCACCGCCACCAACAAGGACCTGCACCGCTTAATGGCGCAGGGTCGCTTCCGGGAGGACCTCTTTTACCGGATCGGCGTCATCCCCATCCATCTCCCCCCCTTGCGGGAGCGCCGGGAAGACCTGCCCCTGCTGGTCAAGGCCTTCATCGACCGGGTGCGCCGCAAGACCCGCAAACCCATCACCGGCATCAGTGAAGAGGCCCTGGAAACTCTGGCCGCTTACGATTGGCCCGGCAATGTCCGGGAAGTCATCAACGTCATCGAGTATGCCTTTGTGCTCTGTCCCGAAGGGCTCATTCAGAAGAACCATTTCCCGCCCATGCTGACTGAGAAAGGCCCGGTTCAGTCCCAGGCGCGTCCGGCGGCAGTTTCGGCCCGGGCCGCGGACGAGCGCCAGCGCCTCATCGCGGCCATCACCCAAACCGGCGGCAAAAAGAGCGAAGCCGCCCGCCTCCTGGGCCTCAGCCGGGTGACCTTATGGAAGCTCCTCAAGGCCCACAATATTCAAGTAGACAAGATCATCCGGGAATAACGAAACGATTTTCGGTTTTCAGAGGAAAATATTCTAAAAATGATTTATAGGTCTATAAGAGGGACGGGCCGGTTCGGGGTAGAGGTGCGCACTTCGACAAGGAGCAGTTGCCGCCGGTCAAGGCCTTTTGGTCGCTGACCAGGTATGGCCATGGACACCTTTCTGGGGCCAACCCCCTGGGGCGCTCTGGCCTGGGAGATCGCGACCCCTCCTCCCTGAGGCGGAGAAGGCCAAACCCGCAGGATCGGGGTGAAGACCGCCTGAGGCGGCGGCAAATATCATCTGCTTAACCATGGGGAGGCGGCAGGTCCTGGACCTGCGCCTCCCCTTTTTTTATTATATAATGGCTTGTAAGGGCAGGTTATCGAAACTCCTTCAAAAGTGAAGATTTTGGCAAGTTACTCACTATCAGTTCATTCCGATTTCTTGCTTATTAATGAACCACGTGTCCCTTCCTCCCAAAATGCCGGGGCCGGGTGCCCACCTGAATAAACCCGGGGCTTGCCAATTCTGCCTCCGCCATCTGTAAATTATTTAAGCCACATTGTTTAATTAATTTATTGGATTATATTGTAATAAGATATTTAAATCTTAAATTGCCGCTGATTCTCCCAAAAGAAGGGGTCATGCAGGCTGGGCTAGATAATTTAAGGGATATCAAGGTGCTTACAGGCGCGCAAGAGGCAGCGCCTTTTTTTCCCCCAGGTGGACCAGGCCAGCCTTCGTTTTGTTGGAAGGCAAAAAGAGGAAAAAGGCATGACTGGAAAAAGAGGCTGTGCAATTTGGCAAAGGGGCCTGTACCTAATTTTGGTTATGGCCCTGGCGAGCATTTCACACCATGCGTTTGCGGCCGGAGGCACCTGGACCACCAAGGCTTCCATGTTGCAGGCTATCCAAAATTCACAAGCTGGGGTAACTAACGGAAAACTTTATATTGCCGGCGGGGATAATCAGGGGAACCCCTCTGCTACGAATATGTTGCAAGTTTATGATCCGGTAACCAACACCTGGGCCGCCAAGGCGCCCCTGCCAACGCCGGTATGGGCCCACGCTGTGGGAAATCGACGGCAAGCTCTATGTGGTCGCCGGTCCGAGTATGGAGCTTATTGGGGCAATCAATTGCAAGTCTATGACGCGGCAAGCGATACCTGGACCACCAAGGCTCCGCTGTCCACTTTCCGGGGTACGATGGCCTCGGGGGTGATTAACGGCAAACTCTATGTGGCCGGGGGCAAAACTCCAGATTCGGGCCAAGCTGGCCCGTGCCACCAGGTTAATATGTTGCAGGAATATGATCGGGTACAATACTGGACTACCAAGGCCCCGATGCCGACTGCCAGAAGAAGAGGTCAGGGCAGGGGTAATTTATAACAAGCTTTACGTGGTGGGAGGCTACAATTATAGCAATGGCTATTTAAATGCTTGGAAGAAATATGATCCCGCCACGGACACCTGGACGACCAAGGCGCCCATGCCCAGCGGCTCGCGGCGGGTCTGACGGTTGCGGTGGTAAACGGCATCCTTTATGCCATGGGTGGAAATGGGTTTCTCAATACGGTAGAGGCGTACGACCCGGTTTCGAACACTTGGACGACCTGCACCCCATTGCCAGGACCTCGGTCTTGGCCAATGTCCGGAGTAATCAATGCGGTGCTTTATGCGCTGGGGGCTCAGACAGTGGTAGCGGTGGTTATCATCTGACTAATACTCTTCGGGGTTTCACGCCGGCGCAGCAATACCAATTTCAGGATTGGGCACCCTGCCAGGCGTAAATTCAAGCCAAGCTATCTGCATTAATAATCAGGGCCAGATTGTAGGAGGGTCAGGTAACAGCTTTTTAAAAAATTAGGGGGAGCCCTTGCAGGACCTGGGCCCATATGGCGTCATGGCCATCAATGACAGCGGCGTAATCGTCGGTGGTAATAATGGCGGCTGGCCGGATCATGCCATCATAAAATACCCCGGACAGCCCGTGCAGGCCCTTCTCGGCGATATGGTAAGCTGTGCCCGGGCCATCAATAGCCTTGGCCAGGTGGTGGGCCAGGCCAACCCCAACTGGCCCAACGAGCTTTATTGGAACTTCCCCGATAGTTTTTTGCAGAAGCCGGGAGAGGCGGTGGTGCTGACCCATAATCCTTTTGGCAGTTTTGACATGGCCGCCTGGGGGATTAATGATAATGGGCAGATTGTCGGACATGCCCAGATGGGCTGGCAATCGCCTGATGTTAGGGGCTGGCTCATGAATCCGGGGCAGCCCCTCGAGTATTTGGACCCCTTTCCTGGTGGAAATTACAGCTCGGCTCAGGCCATTAACAATCAGGGGCAGATTGCGGGGAATGCCAACGGCACGGGAATTAATGTCTATCATGCCTTCCTGAAGAACCCGGGGCAGCCCTTGCAGGATTTGGGGACCCTGGGGGGCGACCAATCCCAGACATACTTTCGTGGCATAAATGCCCAGGGCCAGATAGTGGGTCAGTCACAAATCGCCCGTGGGGACTGGCACGCCTTCATCAAGAACCAGGGCGAAGCCATGCAGGATCTCAATAACCTGACGGTGAATATTCCGGCGGAATCAACCTTTATCAGGCCTTTGCCATTAATGATGACGGCTGGATTGTTCCGGGTATACGTCGGGAACTTATCAGCATGCCTTCCTGCTGACTCCCTATGCCGGTGCCGGTGGGACCATTACTGAAAATTTCACGAATAATCAATATAATACCAAATTGTGGCGCTTGCGCCAATTTGGCCAGGGGGCCACACCGCAGGTTATCAATAATCGCCTTGAGGTCAACTTAGCCGGTGATGGGTACGCAATTTTGAGGGTCGGGGGTTTACCCTGATAGGCGATTTCGATATGCAGGTTGAGTTCACCTTGATTAATTGGCCCGCGTCTAACGGGACACAACTTTGCATAGGAACCTTACTGGCACATGAAGGTGGTCCAGCTTGGCCTACAGTAGGGCGGGCAAATGCTCCCATGAATCCGAGTGGCCAAGAGGTATATTTCACCAGCATGACTAATTATAATAATATCTTGGCTACCGGACCGCTCTCGAGCGGCACGCTTCGGATGGTCAGGACGGGCAACAAGGTAGAAGGATTCTATTGGGACGGTGCAGCCTGGAAATCAATCGGAGCCGGTACCGATCCCAGTTATGGCGTGAGGGTTAGTGTGAGCATGTGGATCGGGCCCTAATGCTGGGGCTTACTCCGGAATATCGGCAAAGGCTGCTTTTTCTAATATCCGGATAACCTATACCACCCTTGAACCAAGTTTTTATAGTAATCCAGGGGCGGCCACTATGGAGTTATTATTGCTCGACTGAAAATGAAAATAGCGCTACATGATGAAAATAATTATCAGGACTGTACCCTACCCCATCCCGGGCGTGTTCAATTCTGCTATCTATCAGCAATTCCTGAAATATTCACATATCTCGATGATGCTTGATTATCTGTAACCTTTGAATAATTCAGTCTTAGGGCGGGCCTCCGGGCCCGCTGGCATTATTCGGGCCGGTTTTTCGGGGCAGGAGGTTGGTGAGCAGGTTCAAGCCCGCCACCAGGACCGCGGCGGCGAAGGCCCAATGATAGGCGGACAGCCCCGGGCCGACCGCCGGGCCCAGGCTGACCTGGTGCACATTCATCCAGGCAAAGACCGTCACCATCAGGGTGATGCCCGTCAGCGCCCCCAGATTCTTTAACACCGCGTTGGTGCTGGCGGCCAGGCCCACCAGGTCCGGCTTCACCCCCCGGAGAATTTCACTGAGATTGGGGGCCTGAAAGAGGCCGAAGCCCAGGCCCAGGAGGATGAATCTGGCCGCCAGGCCCAAGGTGGTGTTGCCAGCCCCGGTGAACAGCAGCGAGGCCAGGCCGGCCAGGATCAGGACGCAGCCGGTGCGCAGCACCAGCATATTGCCCCAGCGGTCCGCCAGGTAGCCGCCCATGCCGGCCACCGCGGCGTTGGTGAGGCTCAAGGCGGCCAGCAGCAGCCCGGTCTGGTCCGGGGAGTAGCGGTAAACCTGCTCCAGGAAAAACGGCAGCAGGAAGAAGGTCCCCATCACCGCGGCAAAGGTCAGGACCACCGCGGTGGAGCCCACCACGAAGGGCCAACTGCGCCAGAGTTCGCCATGGATCAGGGGGGCGGGCTGGCGGCGCTCCAGGAAGATCAGCACCAGGACCAGCCCGGCCCCCAGGGCCAGGCGAGCCCTCGGTCAGGCCGTCCCCCCAGCCCGCTTCCCGGAGGCGGGTCAGGCCCAGGAGCAGCGAGCCCAGGGCCAGGGCCAGAACCAGGGAGCCCCAGAGGTCGAAGGCCCGCCGGTCCCAGGCCATTTGCGCCTTGAGCCCGCCCAGGGAACGCCCGCCCACCGCGAGAGCCAGGGCGCAGATGGGGATATTGATGAAAAAGATGTAAGGCCAGCCCAGGTAGGTGGTGATGAAGCCGCCCAGGGGGCGCCGACGCTGATCCCGGTGGCAAAGGCGGTGGAAAACAGCCCCAGGGCCAGGCCCCGCTCGCCCTCGCCATAGCTGAGGGCGATGAGCTTGGGCGCCAGCCCCAGCATCAGGGAGGCCCCCACCCCCTGGAGGGCCCGGGCCGCCACCAGTTCCGGCAGGCCGGGGGACAGGCCGCACAGGGCCGAAGCCCCGGTGAAGATGAGCAGCCCCAAGAGATAGAGCCGGCCGGGAGCCAGCAGGTCCCCCAGGCGGCCGCTGGTGAGGAGCAGGGAGACGTTGACCAGCAGATAGATGACCATGACCCAGGAGATCTGCGACAGGGTGCTGTGAAACTCCCGGGCGATCTGGGGCAGGGCGATATTGACGATGCTGGTGTCCAGGGTGGCCATGAAGGCCCCCAGACAGACGGTGAGGAGGATTAAGCCCCGCCGGGGTTGGTTAGCGGGGTTGGCGGAGGTGAGGCATTAAGATGGAAATCATTCTCACGCCAAGACGCAAGGACAGCAAAGAAATGTAACAAAATTTGGCACATTGGATTCTGGTGCGAAGTGCTGCACTCTACATATTTAATACCCCGCCGGGGCCTCTTCCCGCTCATAGGGGGCAAAGGCGGTGTATTTGGCCCGGAAGACCAGCTTCACCTTGCCGGTGGGGCCGTTTCGCTGCTTGCCCACGATGATCTCGGCGGTGCCCTTGTCCGGAGAGTCTTCCCGGTAGACTTCGTCCCGGTAGATGAAGATGATGACGTCGGCGTCCTGCTCGATGGCCCCGGATTCGCGCAAATCCGCCAGTTGCGGGCGCTTGTTGGGGCGCTCCTCCACCCGGCGGTTGAGCTGGGACAGGGCGATGACCGGGACGCTCAACTCCTTGGCCAGGGCCTTCAGAGAGCGGGAAATCTCCGAGATCTCCTGCTCCCGGCTGTGGACGTCGGCCCGGCCCCGCATGAGCTGCAGGTAGTCGATGACCACCAGCCCCAGTTTGTTGTCCGCCTTGAGGCGCCGGGCCTTGGCCCGGATGTCCAGAACCGTGGCCGCGGGGGTGTCGTCGATATAGATGGGGCAATCCAGCAGATAGCCGGCGGCGGTCTGCAGGTTGGCCCATTCCGCGGTGCTCAGAAAGGCCCGGCGCAGGTTGGAGGCGTCCACCTCGCCGGCACTGGAGAGGAGCCGCCGCACCATCTGCTCCTTGGACATCTCCAGGGAGAAAAAGGCCACCGGCACCTGGGGCTTGTAGGCGGCGTTATAGGCGATATTCAGGGCCAGGGCGGTCTTGCCCATGCTGGGGCGGGCGGCCAGGATGATCAGGTCGCTGTTCTGGAAGCCCGCGGTGAGGTTGTCCAGGTCGTTGAAGCCGCTGGACACCCCGGTAATGCGGCCGGCTTCCCGGTGCCAGATGGCCTCCAGGTTGGCGATCTCCGTTTCCACCAGGGACGACAAGGGCTTAAAGCCGGCGCGCACCTTGGATTCGGCCACCTCGAAGACCTTCTGTTCCGCGGTGTCCAGGAACTCGGCGACATTCTCCACCGGGGCGAAACAGGCGCTGGCGATCTCCTGGGTGGTGTCCAGCAGGCGCCGCAGCACCGCCTTGTCCTGCACCAGGCCGGCGTAATAATCGGCGTTGGTGGCAAAGCCCACCTGTTCGCTCAGGGCCGCCAGGAAGACCGGGCCGCCCACGCCTTCCAATTGGCCCCGCTCCTTGAGGAGGGCGGTGACGGTCACCAGGTCCACCGGCTCGCCCCGGCCGTAGAGGTCCAGCATGGCCTGGAAGATGCGGCCGTGGGCCTCCCGGTAGAAGTCGGCGGGCTCGATGACGTCGGCCACCCGGTCCAGGACCTCCGGGCGCACCAGGATGGCCCCCAGGACCGACTGCTCGGCTTCGGGATTGGCCGGGGGGGTATAGCCGCCGGGGCCGCCGCTGTCCCCGGGGCCGGGGCCCCGCGCCGGGTGCTTCTGGGCATGTCAGTTCTCCAAGGATGGTAATTGTATTAAAGGGTGGGCTGGTTTAACTGCTTGATCTGAAAAGATTTTTTACTGGCCAACCTAGGCTGTCGCCCCGCAGGCCTGGGGCCATTTCCGGAAAGCATCATACCGAAAATCTACCGGAATTGCAAATGAGTGAAGGGATAATCGGGGCAGGGTGAGCAAATTATGGTGGCTGCCTCTGGGCTCAATTTTTAATATTAAAAAATAATTGTGAGAATACCGATATAATTCTCTTGGTTCAATCTCTGTAAATTGCTTACAATATCTTAGCCTGTATCTATGGAATATCCTTAATGTATGCAACTGATAACGGCATTAACCAAATTTCCTGAGTTTACGCGCTGCACCTGACTTTTGGAGGATATTATGCGACGGATAAATTTTTGGCTGACTATGGCAATCCTGGCCGGCTTTGCTGCTGGGCGCCTGATGCTGGCCGGCGCCTCTCCCCTCTGGCGCCGAATAGTGCATGGGCCCAAGCAGACCATCATCAACCACTCCGGCTATCCGGAGAACCAGATTTATCTGGTTTTTTACGGGGCAAACTTAACTCCGAGATAGGTACCCCTGCCGTCAGACAATTTCCATCGTCTTAAAGTGGGCTGAGGCACACTTTCCCCCTCATGAGCGCCAACAAAAATACCACAGATTTTAGAACACACTATCAGGTCCCCGACCCTAACAACTTATGCCGATTACTCCATCTACCCTGGACAAACTGGCCCGGGACACGATTAGCCGGCGGCCGGTATTTTCAACCTGCCAAGGCGGTGGATAGTACCGATGCCTGACAATCAAACCGGTTTCTATCTCCGGGCGGCTCTATATATCGTTCCTAAGACTCCGGTTTATACTTCACATTACATGGAATACGACCGCTAACCATCTGGATCACAACCAACTTATAGCCCCACAGCAATTCCAGCGACGTACATACTGTACTTAAAACCGTGTTCGACTTTTTTGAACCCGCGCATTGATAGTATTGGGGGGAAATTCAACGGCGCCACCTGCGGGGACACTACCAAGGTCGATGCCGTCGGCAATCCCCCTGCTTTATGAACTGAGAAATGGTGCCACTTCTTCATGGCAGGTCCAAAGGGCCATGGCCCGGCCGATTAAAGGCGATGCGCGGCTGCCTTCCTAATGGCCCCTGCGCCCTTCAATCGACTGGTGATCTCCGAACTATGATTATCGCTCCCGGGCACCGGCATTGAAAATTTTCCTGCTCTAATTTCTGCCGACGTACCTTAACGAACTATATCGAATATTGCTGGAGCTTATTGGGATGCCAGCACCGCGGCCAAAACTCTCACTATCTATTACGACAAAAACACCGACAGCAGCCTAATTCAGTGGTCCGGCTCCGTGCCACGAACCCAAAAACCGGAAAATCACATTAAACTTACCGGCACGGTTAATTCCGTCCACCGAGGACTCACGTATATCGATAAGCCCATCCACTGAAGGATGTATTTTTAGTGCAATGGCGCCTTAGGTGCGGGAACGCCCCCGTCCCCTGAACCGACGGGCTGGACCGGCCGCGACAAAGACCTCAAGAACCAGGTGGCCTCGGCCTTGAACCGCACCGTCATGCACCTTGGAGCCCTATCCCGACGGCCAATCACGCCAGCACAAATATCCCTGGCAGAAATATACTCGCCCTCCGGATATAAGATGCGGATAAGAAGGTGACCTGCAATTCTACGGACCAAAACGGGCTGACTGCAGCGATAACTTCACCACTAACGTTTACTCCTAAACTCCTGCATCAGCTTTGCTTACGATAAAGTGAATATTTACGGCTTCGCCTATGATGACAATTGTAACATCTCTACCACTATCAGCGGCTACGCCGACAACCTCATCCTGACCATCTGCGACTGCACGGGCCTGCCGATGCCTTACAGCGACGTCCTCCTCCTCGACTGAGCGTGGGCCCGGCTGGCAACCACAAAATAAAGAGGCCGGGCAAGATGCCCGGCCCTCTTTTTTAATCAGGGATGGCAGTATATTGATCCGAGAATAGCAACAGTGGGAACCAAGCTCAGCCGTGAGCTGCGGCTTGGGGTCGGGGAGAAGGCCGGGGTCGACCCCTCCCCAAGCTGATTTGGGCAATATTCAGGCGCTCTCGGCCACCACGGCCACGCTGATGGTGGCCTTGACTTCCGGGGCCAGGCGCACCGTGATTTCGTAGGTGCCCAGCTTTTTGATGGGCTCCTCGAGGTCCAACTGCTTGCGGTCGAGCTCGAAGCCCTTGGCCGCCAGGGCCTCGGCGATCATGGCCCGGCTCACCGAGCCGTAGAGGCGCTCGCCCTCGCCCACCCGCTGGGTGATGGTGACGCTCACCCCTTCCAGGGTGGCGACCTTGGCCAGGGCGGCTTCCTGCTCCTTGCCCCGGACCACGGCAAACTTCGCTTTTACCTGCTCCACCTGGGCCAGGTTGCCCTTGGTGGCTTGCATGGCCAGGCCCTGCGGAATCAGATAATTTCTGGCATAGCCTTTGGCCACGTCCACCACGGTGCCCAGGTTCCCCAGGGCCGAAATGTCTTTCGTCAGAATAACCTTCAACTCTCGATTCCTCCTCCGGCGTCCCCGGGTTTCCGGTGCAGCCGGCGAAAATCCAGCCACAGATCCAGCACCCCCAGGGTGATGATCAAGAAAAAGAGCGGATTCAAAAACATTAACGGGTAGCTGATGGCCCGCAACAGTCTGGGCAACCTGAGACGGTTGAACCAGGCGGCTACCACCGCCAAACCCTGGCAGAAATAAAGGACCACCAGGATCAACAACAGGTTGAGGCTGATGAAGCGCAACAGCTTCACCGGGATAAACAGCATAAACCCGGCGCCCAGCACCCCGAAGATGAGCCATTCGGGCAAGGCCCACTGATAAAGGGGCGGGACCGGCATCTGGCCGGTGCGCCAATATTCCAGTTGCCGGGCCAGGACCACATTTAGCCAGGCCACCAGCCCCGTGTTGGTGACCACCAGGCCCGGCAGCAAGCGCTGCAGGGTGGCTTCCGCCTCAGCCGGGGAGATCCCGGGGATCAAGGGCGCCCCGGCGGCGTCGCCTTCCCCCAGCACCTGGTGGACCGTCTCCATGATTTCCGTGCCCCGCTGGGCCATGAGGGCCAGGGGGCTGATGCCTTGATAGAAGGCCTGTCCCAATAAGACTAACAAGGCCAGGCCGGTCAAGGTGAGCACCGTGAAGAGGATGGCCCTGGGGGCGGACAGGCCCCGGTGCTGCATGACGCTCAGCAGGAGGCCCATCAGGAGCAGGCTCAAGAACCCGGAATTCTGCCAGAGGGTCTCCAGCCCGGGCTTGAGAGCCAGGATAAAAGCGACTCCGGCCAGGGACAGCACCAGGGCGGCCCGGTCTCCCAGGCACTCGCCCGCCAGCAGCACCGGCAGGGGGACCAGAATTCCTGCCAGCAGGTACCCGACGGGACTTAATTGCGCCCCGATAAAAATCAACAGCAGGCCGCTTAAAAAGAAAGACCAGATTAAGAGGCCGCGTCCTGGTGACAACGGGTACCTCCAGCTATCAAGTGGGCGGCGCCAGAGGGACGTACGGGATCAGAGCCAGCAACCGGGCTTGCTTGATGGCCCGGGTGACCCGCCGCTGATGGCGGGCGCAATTTCCCGAAATCCGCCGCGGGATGATCTTCCCCCGCTCCGTGACAAACTGCCTCAAGGTGTTAAAGTCTTTATAGTCGATGGGCAAGTTGGCGTCCACACAGAAGCGGCAGACCTTGCGCCGGACATAGAACTGTTTCCGTTTGCGGCGAGGCATTACCGGCATGGCTTACTCCTCCTTGCCCTGAGAGGCGGCTTCCTCAGCGGGAGCGGCCGCGGCGGTTTCCTCCACCGCCACCACCGGCTCCGCGGCCACCGGCGCCCCGGCGGTAACTTCCGGGGTGGCTGCGGCTGCGGCAGCTTTGGCCTTGGCGGCGATCTCCGCCTGCAGGGCCTCCAGGTTCACTTTGTCAGATTTCTTGCTGGTGAGATAGCGAATGATGCGGTCGTCGATGCGGTAGTTCCGCTCCAACTCTTTGACGGTGGCCGGGGTCCCGGCATAATCCACCAGGACATAGTAGCCCCGGGCGGAGGCTTTGATCTTGAAGGCCAGCTTCTTGCGGCCCCATTCTTCCAGCCCCACCAGGGTGCCTTCATTGGCGGTGAGGATCCGGCTAAACTTGTCGATGGTGGCCTTGACCTCTTCGTCGGCGAGGTCGCCGTTCACCACCCAGACAGACTCGTAACGTCGCATTCTTCCTCCTTATGGTCTTATGGCCCTGGCGCCTTTGGCCCAGGGCAAGGAGCGTAAATTGAAATATTTATCAGAAAGATCCGGGGCTGTCAACCGGGCGCGTGCCAGCAGGAGGGCGGGACCTTGACAATCTCACGGCAATCAGGCCAGTTAGCCTTTCTTGGGAAGCATGGGGAAAGGGCAACTACTGTCACCCTTGCCCTCCTACTCGGCAAAATTTTACTGAATGGAGAAATAAGCCTCCCGCGAGCTGCTGCCGTAACTGCTGACCACCCGGCTGGTGACGCTATAATTGCCATAAGGGGCATTACCGGGAATGGAGTAGGCCACGGAATCGTTATAGGTGCCGTTGGTATTGCTCACCGTGGTCTGATAGGGCTGCCCTATCACTTGCCCGCCTAGGCGGACCTCCCGCACCAGGCTGACCGAAACCGGCATATTGGACGGCGTCAGGATGGTGTAAGTCATCCCCAGGTTGATCTGCTGCCCCGGACGCACCACCGGGGGGCTGGCATCCGCCATGTCGACGGACACGAGGTTGCCCTGGGACGGGTTGTAATGCCGCGGCCTGCTGTGAGTTGATCTGGCTGTTGCGGTGCTCGGCATAGAGATAGCCGCCCACCCCGCCCACGAGAGCGCCGGAGGCCGCGCCGATCCAGGCGCCGGTGGCCGGAGAGCCGGTGGCCGCGCCGATGATGGCCCCGAGGGCGGCGCCGGTGGCCGCGCCTCCCAAGGCGCCGGCGCCGGCGGAACGGCCCGGGTCATAGTAGCCACTTTCGGTTTGGCAGCCTGCCAGGGACAGAGTAAAAATCGCCACTATCGCTAACGCCAAAATTCTCCGGGACATTTCCATCTACCTCCTTCGCAGTGCTGGTCAGACCGGTTCAGCTTCTTAGGTTCAGGATGGCAAAATTTATTGGATATATCAATAATTCTTTTTCCAAAAGATGCAAGCCTAAAAAGTAGGGGCCAGGGGTTAGGAATCAGGGATCGGTTAAAGGCAACTTGAGCCCAGAAATGCCAGTCCGGAAAAGTTCAAAGTTCAAAGGCAGGGGCAAGAAGTAAAGAGAATTTTTCAGGATTTATGGATGGGCCAAAGGCCCTTGATTGACGTCGGCTCACTGCTTACTGCTCACTGCTCACTGCTCACTTTTTCATGGGCCGCCCGGATCTGATCCAGGATGCCATTAATAAAGGCGCCGGAGTCATCGCTGCCGTAGCGCTTGGCTAGCTCCACCGCCTCGTTGATCACCACCTTGGGGGGGACTTTGGCCTGGTAGAGGAGTTCATAGGCGGCCAGGCGCAGAAGGTTGCGATCCACCACGGTCATGCGCTCCAGGCGCCAATGTTCGGAAAAGCGGACAATGAGGGCATCCAGCTCTTCCTGATGGGAGGCCACGCCGGCCACCAATTCCCTGAGATAAGCCGGCGCGCCGCCCTCCGGGTGGAAATGGCCCCAAAAGCGGTCCAGATCCTCCCGGTCGCGGCTCCCCACAAATTCGGCCTGATAAAGGAATTGCAGGGCCCATTCCCGGCACTGGCTGCGGGAATAATCCCCCAAAAATCAGGCCCCCAACTCTTTCAGGAGGTTGACCATCTCGATGGCGGCTTCCGCGGCGGCAAAGCCTTTGTTGCCGGCCTTGCTGCCGGCCCGCTCGATGGCCTGCTCCAGGGTGTCGGTGGTCAGGATGCCAAAGGAGATGGGCACCCCGGTATCCAGGGTTATCTGGGCGATACCCTTGCTCACTTCCGCGGCGACGTAATCGAAATGGGGGGTGGAGCCTCGAATCACCGCGCCCAGGCAGACCACGGCGTCATGGGCCTTGGATTGGGCCAGGCGTTTGGCCGCCACCGGGATTTCCCAGGCCCCGGGCACCCGCACCACCATCAGGTCATCGTCGGCCACCCCCTGGCGCCGCAGGCAATCCAGGGCGCCTTCCAGCAGGCGCTCGGTAATAAAGGAATTGAAGCGGCTGACCACCACGGCGAATTTCAGGCCTGCACCGATGAGCTTGCCTTCTACCGTACGCATCCTTCCCCCTCTGCAGTTTTGAGTTTTGAGTTGCAATCCCAAGGAGGCTTAGCTTTCCACCAACTTCAACAGATGTCCCATTTTATCGCACTTGGTCTTGAGATAATTGCGATTCACCCGGTTGGGGGGAATCTCCAGGGCTACCCGCTCCACCATCGTCAGGCCGTAGCCTTCCAGGCCGATGATCTTTTTGGGGTTGTTGGTCATCAACCGCATCTTGCGCACCCCGAGATCCCGCAGAATCTGGGCGCCGATGCCGTAATCCCGCAGATCGGCCTTGAAACCGAGGGCTTCGTTGGCTTCCACCGTATCGGCCCCGTGATCCTGGAGTTCATAAGCCCGCAGCTTGTTGACCAGGCCGATGCCCCGGCCCTCCTGGTGCATGTAGAGGATGATCCCCTTGCCTTCACATTCCACCATCTGCATGGCAGCTTCCAACTGATCGCCGCAGTCGCAGCGCAGGGAGTGAAAGACATCGCCGGTGACGCATTCGGAATGGACCCGCACCAGGACCGGCTCGAGGGGGTCGATCTCCCCCTTCACCAGGGCGACGTGCTGGTTATCGTCGACGTCGTTGTCATAGGCCACCGCGGTAAATTCCCCATAATAAGTGGGCAGTTTGGTGGTGGCCCGGCGGTGTACGAAGGACTCATGGCGCAGCCGGTATTCCACCAGGTCGGCAATGGTGGCGATCTTCAAGTTGTGCTCGGCGGCGAACTTCTCCAAATCCGGCATCCGGGCCATGGTGCCGTCGTCCTTCATGACCTCGCAGATGACCGCGGCGCCCTTCAGACCCGCCAGGCGAGTCAGGTCCGTGGAGCCCTCGGTCTGGCCGGTGCGCACCAACACCCCGCCCTTGCGGGCCCGGATGGGGAAGACGTGGCCGGGGCTCACCAAATCCTCCGGCCGGGTGTGCTCCGCCACCGCGGTGAGAATGGTGGTGGCCCGGTCACCGGCAGAAATACCGGTGGTCACGCCCCGCCGGGCCTCGACGGAGACGCAAAAGGCGGTCTTAAAACCCGACTGGTTGTCCCGCACCATCTGGGGTAATTGCAAGCGCTCCACCAGCGGCGGGTCCAGGGCCAGGCAAACGAGGCCCCGCCCGAAGCGGGCCATGAAATTGATGGCCTCCGGGGTCACCAGTTCCGCGGCCATGGTCAGGTCGCCTTCGTTTTCCCGGTCTTCATCGTCCACCAGGATGATCATCTTACCCTGGCGGATATCTGCGATTGCTTCTTCAATGGATGCTACTGCCATATTAAGTTCCTGTTTTCGGTTTTCGGTATTTTGGTAGCGCAGGCCTCTGGCCTGGGCATTTTTTCTGACCCCTACCCCTGCCTCACAAAAACCCATGCCGGGCCAGCAGTTCCAGGCTGACCCCCTCCCCTGTCGCCGCCTCCCGGCCCAGCAACCGGGCCACGTATTTGCCGATGATATCCGTTTCCAGGTTGACCCGGTCCCCTATCTTCAAGGAGGCCAGGGTGGTTTCGCCGGCGGTGAAGGGAATGATGTTCACCGTGAAGGCTTTGCCCTGAACCGCATTCACCGTCAGGGAGACTCCGTCCACGGCGATGGAGCCCTTCTCAATGACCAAGCGCCCGAGGGACTCGGGCAGCTCTATATGCAGCTGAAAAAAGGCCCGCCCCTCCCGGCGTTGGCGCACCACCCCGGCGGCGTCCACGTGGCCGGTGACCAGGTGCCCGCCCAGGCGGTCGCCAAGTCGCAAGGATCTCTCTAAGTTTACCCGGTCCCCCACCTTTTTCAAGGGGAAAGTGGTGCGGGCCAGGGTCTCCGGGGACACCTCGAAGCTGGCCGCCGGCGGGTTTATGGCCACCACCGTCAGGCAGGCCCCGGCCACCGCCACCGACTCGCCCAGGGTCAGCTCGGCGGCCGGAAACGAGGTCTTGACCGTGATCCTTAATCCTTCCGCCATGGGGGTGAGGCCGGTGATCTCTCCGATCCCTTCCACTAAGCCGGTAAACATGGCAAATATCCTGAAGTGGCGAATTTATTTTACAATTTTACTATATCTTATCGCCGGGGGGAACCCATAAAAAAACGGCGCTCCGCCGAGCGCCGCTAAATACCGCCGGGTTGATGCAGGGGCGGCCCGTAAGCCGCCCCTAAAATCTTAAGCCACCGTCACCTCTTTGCTGAGGAAGACGTCCTGGATGGCGTTGAAGAGCTCCACCCCTTCCTTCATGGGGCGCTGGAAGGTCTTGCGCCCGGAGATCAGCCCCGTGCCCCCGGCCCGCTTGTTGATCACCGCGGTGCGCACCGCCTGGGCCAGGTCGTTCTTGCCGGAGCCGCCGCCGGAGTTGATCAGGCCGGCCCGGCCCATGAAGCAGTTGGCCACCTGGTAGCGGCACATGTCGATGGGGTGGCTGCCCGCCAGCTTGGTATAGACCAGTTCGTTGGTCTTGCCGAACTTCGGTATGGCCTTGTAGCCGCCATTACATTCCGGCAGCTTCTGCTTGATGATGTCCGCCTCGATGGTCACCCCCAGGTAATTGGCCTGGCCGGTGAGGTCGGCGGAGGCGTGCATATCGCCCTGCTCGGTCTTGAAGGCGGGGTTGCGCAGGTAGCACCAGAGGATGCAGGCCAGGCCCAGCTCGTGGGCCATTTTGAAGGCCTCGCTGATCTCCTGGATCTGGCGCCGGGACTCCACGGAGCCGTAATAGATGGTCGCGCCCACCGCCACCGCCCCCAGCTCAAAGGCCTGCTCCACGCTGGCGAACAGGGTCTGGTCGTAAAAATTGGGGTAGCTGAGCATCTCGTTGTGATTGAGCTTGACGATGAAGGGAATCTTGTGGGCGTATTTCCGGGCCACCGAGCCCAGCACCCCGAGGGTGGAGGCCACGGCGTTGCAGCCCCCTTCGATAGCCAGCTTGACGATGTTTTCCGGGTCGAAATAGATGGGGTTGGGGGCGAAGGAGGCCGCGGCGGAATGCTCCACCCCCTGGTCCACCGGCAGGATGGAGAGGTAGCCGGTGCCGGCCAGGCGGCCGTGGCCGAACAGCGCCGCCAGGGACCGCAGCACCCCGGGCGAGCGGTCGCTCCCCACCCAGACCCGGTCGATGAAATCCGGCCCCGGCAGGTGCAGGCTCTCCTTGGGGAAGCCCTGGCATTTATGTTTCAGCAATTCGTCGGCCTCGGGGCCCAACAGGGATTGGATTTTTTTGATCATCGTCATCGCCGCCTCCTAAAAAGCTGTTTTCTGTTTTCAGTTTTCTGTTTTCGGTATCGGCCTGGTGACTGAGAAGCAAGGAGGTTCACTGAAAAGCCCTGTAGGGGCGGGGTCTCCCCGCCCTTGTTTGAACATCCTTGTCTTATTGCGCGGGGAGACCCCGCCCCTACGATAAAAAGGAATCCCCCGTTTAGGCTAGCCTCATTGGTTTAAAGGTTCTTGAGGCACTTATATGCAGGCGGAATTTACCTCATTATTATTAAGATAAGATGCCTCTAAACTCAGGCAAGGGCAATAATTTTTTCTACTTTTTCCCCGCCGCCACCAATTCCAGGGCCACCTGGGCCGCCCGGGCCGAGGCGCCGGGACCCTTAAGGCGGGTGATGACCCGGGCCAGACCCCGGCGGATGGCGGCCAGGCGTTCCCGGTCGCCGATCAGGCCCAGCACTTCCTTGGCCAGGCGCGCCGGGGTGAAGTCGTCCTGGATGAGCTCCGGAAAGAGCCGCTCTCCGGCCAACAGGTTGGCCATGCCCACGTGGTCCACCCGGACCAGGCTGCGCGCCACCCGGAAGGTCAGGGGCGACACCTTATAGACGATGACCGTGGGCGTGCCGGCCAGGGCCGCCTCCACCGTGGCCGTGCCCGAGGCCACCACCGCCAGATGGGCCGCGGTTAAGGCCTCGTACGATTGGCCGGGGATAATTTTTAGATGTGGCACCGGCGCCCCCGCCGGGCCTTGAACAGCCGGGGGCGGCTGCTCTTCATAGCTTTCGGCAACCATCTCTTCGACCAGCTCCGCCGGGACGGTTGAGGCCAGAGGCAGCAGGAACTGGCATTGGGGGATGGCCCGCCGGATCAGGGCTGCGGCCGCCAGCATCACCGGCAGGTGACGCTCGATTTCGCCGGCCCGGCTGCCGGGGAGCAGCGCCACGGTGAGGCGCGCCGGGTCCAGGCCCCATTGAGCCAGGAGGGCGCGGCGGTCCACCAGAATCGGCAGGGTCTCCATCAGCGGGTGGCCCACGTGGGTCACCGGCACCCCCCGTTCCCGGTAAAAGTCGGCCTCAAAGGGGAAGATCACCACCATGCGGTCCACCAGGCGGGCGATGGTGCGCACCCGGTAGGTGCGCCAGGCCCACACCTGGGGGCTGATGTAATACATCACCGGCACCCGGTAAAACCTGGCCAGGCGGGCGACCCAGAAGTTGAAATCCGGGAAATCCACCAGGATAGCCAGGTCGGGGCGCTCGGTCTTCAGGGCCCGGCCCACCTCCCGCAAGGCCCGCAACACCACGCCCAGCCGACTCACCACCTCGGAGAGGCCCACCACCGCCAAATCCGAGGCATGGAGGAGCAGGCGCACCCCCTGGGCGGCCATGGCCTCGCCGCCGATGCCGAAGAATTCCGCCCGGGGCTCCTGCTCACGGATGGCCGCGATCACGCGGGCGGCATGGCCGTCTCCGGAAGCTTCCCCCGCGACGACGAGAATCTTCGGGGGAGGGGGCAAGGGGCCGAAGGCCCCTTCCCCCTCCCCCGAGCCCCCTCCCCCAACCCCCAGATATTTATTTTGCAGCAGCCACTATTTTATTTTTAATTTTCTGATTTAAGGTTAGTATTCTTTTATCGAACCAGGCCTAAAAGCACGGTCACGTGAGGAAGTCATGAAAAGAGCGCTAAATTTCTTCCTGATGCTGCTGGTGATTGCCCTGGCCCTACCTCTCCCGGCCCCGGCCTCCCGACCGGTGCCCCGGACCCTGGAAGGGTGCGTGATCAACGGCAACTTCTTTTCGGTCTATAAAGGGGCGGCCACTGAGACCGGTTCCCGCACCGTCGTCTACCGCATCCGGGTCCAAAATCTGGATCTATCTCCGTATGAAGGGAAAAAGATCCGTTTGCAAGGCTCCCTTTCTCCTGGCGACCGCTTCACCCCCGACCCCAAGAGCCTTAAAGTCTTGGGGCCGTGTGACCGGGATTCCAGGGAGGCCATTATCAAGGGCGGCCGGTAGCGCCAGGATGCCGAAGATAGGCATATATGGTGCGTAGGACCCTTCCTACAACTTCCTACCCCTTGGCGATTTTCATGGCCGCCATGATCTCCAGGGCCAGGTTCAGGGCGGCCCGGCCGGCCTCGCCGCTGATGCGCGGTTCCTGGCCGGCTTTGATGGCCTCCACAAAGGCAATGATTTCTTTATTCAAAATATCTTCCTGGGGGAAGCGCCGGGTTTCCAGGGCCACCCCGGGGATGGGTCCCATGGCGCCCTCCTTCTTGAAGGCCACGGTCAGTTCCCGGTTCTCGAAATCGACGGCCAGGTAGGCATCGGACTGGAACAGGCGGAATTTGCGCATGCTCTTGAACGACATGCGGGAGGCGGTGAGGTTGGCGATGCAGCCGTCGGCGAACTCCAGGCGGGCGTTGGCCAGGTCGATGCGGTCGGTGAGCACCGAGATGCCCGCGGCCCGGATCTCTTTTACCGGGGAGGGCACCAGGTTCAGGACGTGGTCCAGGTCATGGATCATCAGGTCCAGGACCACGTCCACGTCGGTGCCCCGCTCCTTGAAAAACGACAGGCGGTGGCTTTCGATGAAGCGGGGCTGACGTCACCCGGGCCTTGAGCTCCTCCATGGCGGAGTTGAAGCGCTCCAGGTGCCCCACCATGAGGATTAAGCCGCGTTCCCGGGCCAGTCGCACCAGTTCGTCGGCTTCGGCCACGGTGACGCTGATGGGTTTCTCCACCAGCACCTGGCAGCCGGCCGCCAGGGCGTCTTGGACCACCTCGAAATGGACGGAGGTGGGCACGGCCACGCTCACCGCCGCGACTTCCGGCAGGAGTTGCCGGTAATCGTTAAAGGCCCGGGTCCCCAGGGCCTGGGCCACTTCCTGGGCCCGGCCTTCATTGAGGTCGGCCACCCCGACTAATTCAGCGTCCTTGAGGTGGGCATATTTCTCGGCGTGAAAGCGGCCCAGATAGCCGACCCCGATGACCCCGACTTTTGTTGGCGCATTCATGCAAAAATATCCTCGTTAAGAAAAATAGGGACACTTCCTATTTTTCCTATTTTTTCCCCGGCATAATCAGGTCTTGGCTAGAAAAATAGGAAGTGTCCCTATTTTCAGGTGCGCCCCTCCGAAACATTTATATCAGGCCAGGCCACATCATACCGGAAAAGGAGACCCATAGGCAATGAAAACTGGGGGAAAACCGTTTGACAAGCGCCCTATGACACGATAAAAATTGCAACAAGATACTTTCTGGAGGATGGATAGATGGTGGAAAAGGCGAAGTATATCTGGCTGGACGGCAAATTCATTTCTTGGGATGAAGCCACAGGTGCACATCATGACCCACTCCCTGCATTACGGCCTGGGGGTCTTCGAGGGCATCCGGGCCTACCATTGCCAGGACGGCCGCACCGCCATCTTCCGCCTGAAGGAGCACGTCCGGCGGCTGTTCGATTCCGGCCACGTCATGCAGATGGAAATACCCTTCTCCCGGACCCGAGATCGAGAGAGGTCTGCTGCGACATCCTGCGGCGCAACGGCCAGAAATCGGCCTACCTCCGGCCCCTGGTGTTCGTGGGCGACGGGGTCATGGGCCTGCATCCCCAGGATAACCCCATCCGGGTGGCCATCATCAGCTGGGTTTGGGGCGCCTACCTGGGGGACGAAGGGTTGGCCAAGGGCATCCGGGCCAAGATCTCGTCTTTCTCCCGGCATCACGTCAACGTCATGATGACCAAGGCCAAGACCACGGCCAACTACGTCAACTCCATCCTGGCCAAGCGGGAAGCCACCTCTCTGGGCTATGACGAGGCCTTGATGCTGGATACCGACGGCTACGTGGCCGAGGCCTCCGGGGAGAATATCTTCATCGTCTCCGACGGGGTGCTGCGCACGCCGCCGATAACCGCGGTGCTTGTCCGGAATCACCCGGGCCAGCATCATCACCGTGGCCCAGGACCTGGGCATTCCCGTGCGGGAAGACATCTTCTCCCGGGATGAACTCTACCTGGCCGACGAGGCCTTCCTCACCGGCACCGCGGCGGAGGTCACCCCCATCCGGGAAGTGGACGCCCGCATCATCGGCGCGGGCAAACCCGGCCCCATCACCCAGAAATTGCAGGCCGCCTTCTTTGACGTGGTCAAGGGCAAGGACCCCGCGCTACCAGCAGTGGCTGACTTATATTTAAAGACAGTTTTCGGTTTTTGGTTTAGTGGTGAAAAGCTAAAAAAGGGCTTGGAGGAGATTATCCCCCAAGCCCTTTTTTACCGAATTCTGATTACTGAAAACCGAAAACCGTATTTCAGAGATCGGCGCCGCAGTCCTTGAGATATTGCAGCATGATATCGGTCTCGGTAATCAGGCCCACCAGGCGGTCATTCTCCACCACCGGCAGGCAGCCGATCTTTTTATCCATCATGATCCTGACGGCCTCGCACAGCTTCGCCTCCGGGGAGATGGTGGCCACCTCCTGCACCATGATGTCCTTGATGCGCAGGGTCTTCATCAGATCCCGGGAGGCCTGGCCGCCGTAACCCAGGGCCTGGGCCAGGGAGGTGCGAAACAGGTCCCGCTCCGAGATGATCCCGGCCAGCCGGGTGCCATCCACCACCGGCAGATGGCGAATCCTCCCCAAGCGCATAATATCATTGGCCAGACTCAGTTCGTCATTGACATCCAGAGTGGCCACTTCCTTGACCATCACTTCTTTGACCTTCATTCACTGTCTCCCAGGAGGCGATTCCAGCTTAAGATCAGAATGGCGCAGGTTTTTAGTTTATGATTATCCGTAGCGGCTTGCGGCCATTTTTGCGTTCACTGACCCTATAGAGGCAGGCAATTCCCCTGCCGCTATTATGGACTATCAATCCCTATCTTTCCACCGAAAATCGAAACCGAAAACCGAAAACCGCCTCACAGGGAGGCCAGCCACTCCTGGCCCCGGAGGCTCAGGTCCGCCAGGACCTTCAAGCCCCGCCGGGCTTCCTCCGGGCTCAGATACCCCATGCCGCAGGCCGGAGTGAGCAGGGCCCGGGACAGGATATCTTTGGGGCCGGTCTTCAGGTCTTGCGCCAGTTGGGCCACCTGCTGCGTGAAGCGCTGCCACAGGCCGTCGGCGGTTTCCTGGCTGAAACTCTTCCGCCCCGGTGGGCACCAGGCCCCAGGCCAGCCAGCCGCCCCGGTCGAAAAATTTCGCCACCGCTTTTTCATATAGGCGCAGGCTCTCAAAATAGCCGTAAGAATCGAAGCTGAGAATATCGATGGGGGCCTCCAGCAGCAGACCCCAATCGGTGTTGCCGCAGCAGTGCAGGCCTACGGCCAGCGGCCCTCCGGCGGCCTGGCGCAACTCCTCGATGGTCGGGTTAAGGATCTCCAGGACTTCTTCCCGGGAAATGGGCAGATAGGCGGAGCCGAAGCCGGTAAGGTAAGGCTCGTCAAGAAAGATGACCGGATCTTTGCCCAGGTCCCGGAATTTTTGGGCCTGCCAGGCGGCCTTGCGGGCCAGGCCCAGGCACACCGCCTGGGTCAGTTCCCGGTCGAAGAGGATGGCCTTGCCGTCCTGGTCTTTGACCATGCCGGCAAAGGTCACCGGTCCCGCCAGTTGGCCCTTCAAGGCCCGGCAGGGGCTCTTCGCCGGCGGCCACGGCCCTGAGCAGGGCAAAGAAGCCGTGGGCCTCCTCTTCCTCCATGGCAAACGGTTCCAGCTCACCGGTCAGGACCGCCTCATAAAATTGAGCCAGGGCCTCATCCCGGGGCAATCCCGGGTCCAGCTCCACGGTGCGGGCCGCCTCGTCGATTTTCAAGGCTGCCAGTCCCCGGGCGGCCTGGGCGGTCATCTCCTCCCCAAACCCCAGGCGCACCATTTGCGGCCAATAGGGCATCTGCGGCAGGGTCTCCATAATCAGGGACACCGTCTCCTCGGGGTCGGTAAAGGGCACCGAACCGATGCCGGTGGCGGCCAATGGCGTTAATGACAGCATATCTCGCTCCACAAAAGAATATGTAAGAAGCTATGCCTTTTCCCCAGCCTTGTCAATAGCGGGGCTGCTCGCTGCAAAAATCGGCTTAAAAAGTTACCAGGCCAAGAGGTTAACCAAGAATCGTACCGCTAAACCTTTCTCCCTTCCCCCTCCCTTATTATCCGGTTTATGGTAAAAAAATCGTTTTCCCCGGGCCAGACGGCCCCGAAACCGCCAATTTTGCTTGCATCTGGTGGAATTTTCAGGCAATATCAGTACAGAAGTCTGGTTTGGGGGGAGAACATGACTTCACCGACTACTCCGGTCGAGGGCGTCAAGGTCAAGGGCAGCCATAAGCTGCTGGCCGGGGTGGCCGTTCTCCTGGGGCTGGTGACTGGTCGCGGTGGTGCTCTTCAGCCACCGGGGCCTCTACCAGATTTACCGCTTCCGGCATGAACGGCTGCGCCTGGATCAGGAGAACGCCCGGCTGGCCGAGGAAAACGCCCGGCTGGCCCGCACCATCGACCGTCTGCAGCACGATCCGGAAATGATCCAGGACCTCATTCGGCGGGAGTTGAATTTCGTCAAGAAAAACGAAATAATCTTCCAATTGCCTCCCGACCGCCAAAGCAAACCTGCTGAGGCTTCCACACCGGCCGGTGCCGTGTCTAAGGATGAGCCTGCGGTCAAACCCGGTGGCCCCGCCTGACAGCGCCAAAAAGGCCTGGACCTGGGAATCCCTGGAGGGGGCGCCCAAGCCCAGTGCCCAAAAGGCCCGGTGACCGGACTAACTGATTAGCCGCTAAATTTCCGCGACTCTGGGGTTTGCCCCGGGAGTAGCGGCCGGTCCCAAGGACCCGGCGCCCCACGCCCGGTTAGCTTGAATTTAATTTAAGGAAGGAAAGTTGCGCTTATGTATTCTACTGCCGAGTTCAAAAAAGGCTTAAAGGTCGAAATAGACGGGACGCCTTATATCATCGTGGATTTTCAGCATGTCAAGCCCGGCAAAGGGGGCGCCTTCGTGCGCACCAAACTGAAGAACCTGCTTAACGGACGGGTGGTGGACCAGACCTTCCGCTCCGGGGAGAAGGTGGAAAAACCGGACCTCATGGAACGGGAAATGCAATATCTCTACCGTGAAGGGGACCGCTACTGCATGATGGACAACGAGACCTACGAGCAGATCATGCTCACCGAGGAGCAGGTGGGAGAGGCGCGCCTCTACCTCATCGAAAACCTGAACGTCGAGGTCCTCTTCTTCAATCAGGCGCCGCTGGCCGTGGAGTTACCCAACTTTGTGGAACTGGAGGTGGCCCAGACCGAACCCGGATTCAAGGGCGACACCGCCGCCGGCGGAACCAAGCCCGCCACCCTGGAAAGCGGCGCCACCGTGCAGGTGCCCCTGTTCATCAGCGAAGGGGACCGGCGTCCGGGTTGACACCCGCACCGGCAACTATATTGAGCGGGTTAAGTAAGGTTAGGCGGGGTCAGACCAGTTTGACCAGGACCACATAGCGCCGCACCCCGAAACGGGAGGCTTTGTTTTCGCAGTCCATGAAGATGTCCACCTTCTTGCGCCAGCGGGAGGCCATCCGGTCTTGAAACTCAAAGACTCCCAGGCCGTGCAACAAGAGCTGGTCACCGAAATCCAGGTTCAAATTCTTCTCCACATCCCGGCTGACCGCAATGACCCCCGCTCTTACCCTTTTCCCCGAGGCAGTAATTCCTGGGGTTCTGGAACCGGGGCAATTATGATAAGCCGTGACCGTGACTATGGACATGGTGACGCACATGGTAGGTCGGGGGGCACATACTACCCCGACCCCTAAGAGGCAGACTATCGCCATCGTTTTCATCGTTCCCTCCCTTTGCAGACAGTTCAGGATTGCTTCGGATGGCTGGGGAATAATTTAGAAAAGGAACCGCCAGGAAAAAATTGGGGCCAAAGCCCCGGAATTCTTTGGTAGTGATTTTGCGCCTTCGGCCTTGGGTCGCTTCGCCGGAGAACAACCCCCGGTATTAACGTCCGCCCAGTCTCAGGTTCCCATCCCCATCAATCCATTGGTTAAGTGCAAGCGCACGACCAAAAGGACCTCTGTGATTGTTTGTACCGTATATCACAAGAATAAAATGGCTGTCAAGAAAAAAATTCGCAATTCATTATAACTATCTGATTTATTAAGTATATTAATCTCCCATAAGCCAATTTTATTCTATTTTTCTTGGCGATCTATGGGCTGAAAGCGGCCTTATTCCCGCCTCTAATGGGGGAAATTTCCTTTAATTTCTTATTTTTCTCCCCTTGGTGGGGTTTTTTTCTAGGTTGAATTTTTGATTTTCCGATTGCGCTAATATAGACATTTTATCTTGAAATATTTAGTGGTTATATCGGCATTAAATTAATCCAAATCCCCAGTTAACCAGGGCTCCAAATTGGCCCCCTGGTTTTTCAGAAAAATTAGGGGGCGGCCCGGCGCCACCCCATTTGCCTGCTTTAGGTTGGCGAATAATTTTTTCCCCATTGGGCGTCAAGAGCGCTATCAATAGTTCATTTTCTCCTGCGGCAGCCGCACCGATCTTTCCCCCTTACCTCCCTTCGCAGCCTTCCACCGGTAATTATTATATCGGCAGACAGATAAAAAAGGTTTAGCTCCAAATTGGCTAACATATTGATCCTACAGGAATATAAAATTATCTGGGATGCCGGTAGTGGGAGACGAAGGGCGCTTTGCCGCGATTGGCCGAAGGAATGCCGCTACTGAGAATTCAAAGTTGAGGAGTCGTTTAAAAGGAGATCCGCCTAAGAAGGGCCAGGAGCGCCCCGGCGCTCTCTGGCCCCACCAACTGCCAATCCCGTCTTAGCCAGGTGTCACCCGCGACCGCGGGCTGCCTCAGACTTTTCAAGAGCCGCCGAAGCCGATGCTCACCTGGCCGCCTTCCACCATCACCGGGACCCGGCGGTTGCCGTCGCTGAGGCGCAGCATCTCCTCCAGCGCCTGGGAATCCTGCCACGACATCCCGATAGATGACCTGCAAACCCTCCTTGCTTTTGGCCTCCCGGGCCTTGAGGGTAAAAGGTCAGGACTGTTTGCCGAAGATGGTGATCTCCTTAGCCATAGTTCAACTCCTCATTGAGAATCCAGAAAATAGACCTTGACGTAAAGGAAATCCACCTGATTGAGAATGATCAGGGGATTTTCCGAGACGGTGTACTGCACCCCTTCGAACCGGGGGTTCACTTTTTCCCGCACGTGACTCATGACCTTGTCCGCCACCTGGGGGTTGCCGGGGCAGGCGGCCTTCAGGAAGTTCTGGAACACCGCGGCGTCCTTGAGGGTCAGGGCCTTGGTCTCTTCCCGCAGCTTCACCCGCAAGGGTTTGAGCGCATCTTCGAAGAAATCGCCGATATCCTCAAAGTCCTTTTTGATCCGATTGAAGCTCCACTGGCGCAGATTCTGATACTTGGCGGCAGTCTCTCCGCCGATATTGTCGGTGCAGAGGCTGACGATGCCGATATTGGGCGTGCCCGGCCCACTGGCAGGCAGATAGGCGATCTTTACCGCCAGTTCCGGGTACTTCCGGTTGCTCAGGACGAAATCGCGGCTGAAGCGCTGTCCCGGACGATCATAGGTATGCGATTCCCCGACGGTCCAGCCGTCCCTCTCCAGACTTTGCAGCAAGGTCCCGGCCTTGGGCATCAGACGCTGCAACTCGGAGAAACTGCCGGGCACGACGTTCCCGGCCGGCGGCGCTGGCCGGCTTTCTTCCGGGATCGGCTCCGCGGGCGGCTGGGTGGAGTCCCATTCCGGTTCCAGTCCCGGTCCCGGCGGGCTTTCGGGAACTGCGGGCGCCGGTTCCGAGGGCAACGGCGGCCGCATCTGCGCCAGACTGCGGGCTGAGGTGTCGGGCTTCAGGCCCAGGATAAACAGGGTCTGGCCCCCGGCGCCGGGCCGGCTCTGCCGCCAGAAGGCAAATGGTTGATCCGGGTAGAGGTCCAGGATTATCCGGACCCCGCCCCCTGGGGCAGCGCGTTGGGTTTGCACTTGCTGCACCAAGAGGTCATCCCCCTCCAGGCGGGTCGGCAGCTGCCCGGCCCGGGCCTGCGGGAATTCCACCACCAACTGGGGTTTCCCCTGGGTTTTGGCGGTGGTGACCCGGGGCTCCGCGGGCCGATCCAGGACCACGGTCAACAGGGTGTTTTCCCCCACCTTGCTCAACCCCAGGCGGCGCACTTCCACGGCGCCGGCTCCCCAACCCGTCCGGGGGCTGAGGACACCTCCCAAAGCCAGGACAATTATCCCCACCAGGCTCCAAGCCTTAATCTTGGCCCCTGGGGACGCGAAATTAAAAATTGCCTTATCCTCCTGTTTGGACCCGCTTAAAGGTCGTACAAGCATTAGGGGGACAACCGGGGTGCCAGTCGCCGGTCATGTCTACCGATAATACTTTCCCGCCTTCGGTGGGGGTGGCGATGAGGATGGCGCCAGATTTGGTATAAATCCAGACTTTGCCGTCATTAACCACCCAGGTGAAATCCGTGCTCTTGCCGGCCACCGTCCAGGTCCCCTTGCCATCCTCTTTGAGGTCGAGATCCACATAATTTTTACCGGCGAAGGTCTCCACGGAGCGATACGTTCCGGCGAAGGGAGAGCGGGACTCCCCACAGCCCCCCAGGACCAGCCCAAAAATGATCAGACCCAGGATCGTCCCCAGCTTAAGAAAATTGATCTTCATATTTTTCTGTCCCGTAAGATGAACCCTCCCCGATCCAGCACAAAAAAGCGATCGTAGAGGAAGATTTGGATGGTCATAACCAGCGCGCCGGTATTCTTGAGGACCTTTAACCAGTTCACCGGTTCCCCCACTTCGCCGACACAGCCGCAGTTGATGGGCAGATGGTGCAAAATGGCCCAGATCAATCCTATGATGAAGGTGACCTCCATGGCGCCGATCAAGGTGGCCGCGGCCCTGGTGCGGATGCCCAGGACCAGGAACAACCCGACCACCAGTTCGGCCCAGGGCAGGGCGAGGGCCCAGAGGTTCACCCCCCAGGCGGGCATCATGCCGTAATCCACCGTATTCAAGGCAAAGACCGCGGGCCGCAAGATTTTACTCAAGGCGAAGGCAATAAAGATCACCCCCAGGAGCAGCCGGCAAACCGCCGACAGATAAGGACTGCGGCGGATGGGGGGGATTAAGATGAGCACAAAGATACTCAACGGCAGCCATTCCAGCAGACCTGCCAGACCCAGTGAGATGCTGGCTGCTTCCTTGGGCGGTTTCTCTTCCAGGGGAAAGGCGTTCTCCCAGCCGGAGTAATCTTTCAGCACCGCTACCTTGTCCAGGCCTTTGTTTTTCAAAAAGCGCGCCAGTTCGACGTCGAACCGCCGGCTGAAGGTGCCGCCGTAAACGATGATGGTCTTGTCCTTGGCCCCGGGCGTCTGTTCCAGGGTGAACTGAAACATGGGGTACATCATATCGGTCAAGATCAACGGCAAGTTAAAAAAGGTGCCCTTAATATGTTTCTGGTCATAAAAGGCGCTTTTCCGGGCATCGACGAAAATGGCCTGGTTCTTCTGGTAGTCTTCTCGGGCCTGCTGCAGAGAAATTTCGGGGATGTTGTCCTTTTCGCCCCAACCGTAGATGAGCGGAATCTTATTGTCGTTATAAATATTGAAGACCAGACCCAGGGCGATGCTCAAACCAATCATGAGGGCGTAATCGAACCAGGAGATTTGGCGGAGCTTCACCTGGTGCACCACTTCCTTCTCCAGGCGACTGTCTCCGGTCACCAGCCAGGTGGCCAATTGATTGATAATGTGGCGGGCCAACTTCGGGTTCTGATCCAGCAGGCGGTCGAATTCCACCTGGGAGACTTTAATCAGCCGGGCTTCGGTCAAGGCCTCCACCGAGGCGGAGCGGGGCTGGCCGGTTACCAGGGCCACTTCGCCGAAATAGGCCCCGGATCCTAATTCCGTCAGGTTGGTTTGGATGCCGTCGGCGGTCTCCCGAAAGACTCGCAAGCGGCCGGCTTGGATCACGTAGAAAAATTCCGGGGTTTCCCCCTGGCTGACGACGCGGCTGCCGGCCGAAATGACCACCTCCTGGCCCAGCTCGCATAACTTCAGCCCCCCTGTCTCTGCCGCCGAGGGTGGTGTCCGCTTGTCTTCCATACGTTTCCTTTTGGTTGGCAATCCGGAGGCCCGGTTTGCATCCAGGTTAACTAGCCGTTTGTCGTAATCTATTTACCATAAGATCTTTAAGAAGTGAACCAAGGCTTTGAGCGGCAGCGGAAAAACCGTTTCTTTTTTGGCCTCGTTTACAATAAAAGCTTGCCCGCTTACAGTGAGATCAGCCCATTACGCCGTTTTCAAGTGGCCCGCGGTAGCCCCGACCTTGACCCCTCTTCCCTTTTTGCCATCCTCCTGCTTTCTGCAAAACAAAATTATTTAACCCCGCCCCTCCCCTGACCATGGGACTTTCGTCTTTTGCCGCTCAATTTATTTGAACCCAGGCGGCTTTTTTATCAATTTGAGAAATTTTTATCATGCTTCCCGGCTCTTCTCTCAAGTAGAGAAATTTCGGCCGCGACCAAATTTCGGACAAATTTGTCCAATTTAATTACCTCGTTAATTCCATAGGTTAGCCGTTATTTTTTTAATTTTTTTTGGCAAGTCATTTGCATAGTTAAAATGACGGTTGATTTTAATTGCCTAAACGAGGTCTGTCCACATATGCGCACCACTAATACTGCCGCCGCCTGGATTCAGGGCAAATGGCGGAACAAAGAAGAGCAACGGATCCAGGTATTGGACCTGATCCTCAAGATCATGGTTCCTTTGATTTTGTCGGTCTGTTTCGTCGTCTCCGTTAAGGTCGGCTCTTTCAACGGCTACCTCCAGCTCCTCAGCAGCAAGAGCTTCGGCTCGCCCGTCATGGCCCTGGGAGCCGGCTTTACCCTGGCTTATCTGGCCTTCCAGATAGTGCGCACCGTCCTTTGGTGGCGCTATAAATCTTACCCGGTGCCCCAAGGGCCCCTGCCCCGGGTGACGGTCATCATTCCGGCTTACAACGAAGGGGCTATGGTGGAAAAGGCCCTCTATGCCGCCGCCGCTTCCGACTACCCGGCGGATCGCCTCGAGATCATCTGCATCGACGACGGCTCCAAGGACGACACCTGGACCTATATCGACCGGGCCCAGAAGCGCTGCCCCGAACTCATCCAGGCCATCCGTTTCCCCAAAAACCGGGGCAAGAAAGAGGGGCTCTATACCGGCTTCACCCGGGGCCGGGGCGAATTTTTCGTCACCATCGACTCCGACAGCATCATCAAGCCCGACACGGTGCGGCAGATCATCGCCCCCATGCTCCAGGACCCCAAGGTGGGCGCCGTGGCCGGCAACGTCAAGGTCTTCAACCGGGTTCGCTGCCTCATGGCCCGCATGCTGGCGGTGCGTTTCGTCCTGGCCTTCGATTTCTTAAGGGCCTCCCAATCCATGTACGGCTGCGTCACCTGCACCCCGGGCGCCCTGTCCGCCTACCGGGGCCGGGCCCTGAAACCCGTCCTGGAGGAATGGCGCCGCCAGACCTTCATGGGCCTGCCGGCCAACATCGGCGAGGACCGGGCCCTCACCAACCTCGTGTTGCGCCAAGGTTACTTAACCGTCTACCAGCGCAGCGCCGTGGTCTATACCATGGTCCCGGAAACCTATCGGGGCCTGGTGCGCATGTACCTGCGTTGGGACCGCAGCAACTTCCGGGAAAATTGGGTCCAGGTTAAGTTCATTTTCAGCAACTACCGGAAAAAGCACTGGCTGCTGCCCATTATGGACTTTTTCATTACCCAGATTGAGTTTCCCCTGACCTACCTCTTCCTGGGGATGCTGCTGTTCTCCTTCTTCATTTACCCCATCGTCATGGTGAAATTCTTTGCCGGCCTGGGAGTCTTCACCCTGGTGTGGATGTATTACTATATCCAGCAGGAACGAGACCTGGAGTTTATCTACGGCATCCTCTACTCCTACTTCGCCTTTTTCTTCCTCAACTGGGTCCAGCCCTGGGCCTTCCTCACGGTGCGCAACGACCGCTGGCTGACGCGCTAACGCCCGATTAAGGGCTTTGATATATAGGATGAGGGGCTCCGGCAATGCCGGACCCCTCGTATTTTTTGTGGGGGGCTGGCCCCTGCCCTCCCCCTATCATCCTAAAACCGCCCTGCCATGGCGCCGGCGTAGCCGGTGAGTTCCACGTAGCCCCGGCCGGTGATGGGCCGACCCTCCTCCCGGCCCTGAATCTTCACCTGGCCTTCCCAATAACTCACCTGCGCCGGGGCCCCGGCCCGCACCTCCTGGTCGGCCAGGGTGGGCGTCAGAGTGAGATCAAGTCTCTCACCGGGAATAGCAATCTGCCAACCGGCCGGATAAGTCGCGCCGGAGTGGGGCGACTTCCAGGCGCCGGTGGCTTTGACCTTAAAGTCGGCTAACTTCAGAGGCCGCGTCTGCCCGGCGGGGTCCACCAGGGTGCCGGAGGAGGCCGGGTCCAGGCTGCCGTCCTTCCGGCGCAAGAGATAAAGCATTACTTCCCGGCCGTCATTCAGTTGCAGGGCGAACCAGTCCCAACCCACCAGGCCGGGGGCCAGGGCACCGGTGAAAAATTCGTGGTCCAGCCAGCTAACCCCGGTTATCTCAAAGCTACGGCCATTTAAGGTCAGTTGCCCCTTGGTACCCAGGCGAGTGAGAGAATAGTAGTAGCTGGCGGCGTCAAGACCGGCAGCCTTGCGGCTGAAGCCGCCGTCGCCATGGAGGGCCGGAGGCTTCAGGGGCGTGAGGCTCAAGTCCAATCCGAGGGCTTCGTCCCGGGCCCGGAGACGAATGGCCTGGCCCACTTGCTCCGCCTGCCAGTCGTTGATCCAGACCTTGAGGCGGCCCACCTCGGCGCCGGAGAGCCCCAGGGCGCCGCGGCCCACCTTTTCCCTGAACCGGAAGCTCCCCCGGGCCGGGTCCGAGACGGCCAGGTGGGCGAAATAAATAGTGTGCAGGGACCAGGCCGAGCGGGCCCGGGGGTCGGGTTGCCGCAGGGCCGCCCGGAAGAAGGTGAGTTGGTAACCGAAGGTCTCGCCCGCCTCGGATTGCAAGTGCCCGACGAAGTACCACCACTCCGTCTTATAGTGGGGATGGGCCCCGTGGTCGGCGGGAAACTGCCAGGTGCGGCCCGGCACAGGCTTCTGGAAGGCCTCATCAGCCCCGGCTCCGGCGGGGATCAACATTGCCATTAAACAGCATATCAGTCGGATGCAGGCCAGCGCCGCGACCGAGCCAGGGATAGGACGGCCCGTGGCCGCCGCCATCCTAATAATATCTCCGCTGACTCTGGGCCTTCTCGAAGTAGTTGTGCGCCGCCGCGGCAATGGTCCCTCTCGGGTCGCTCAGAAATCGGTCCCGGGCCCCATCGTCTTTGAAGAGATAAAGCTTGCCGTCGAAAATGACAAAAATTTCCGGGTCGATGTCTTCCAGCCGCCCCTGGGCCATGGAAGTGGCGCAATAGCCGCCGAACTGGGGCTGATAACCCGGGGCATTCTTCAAAAAGGTATAGCGGCTGGCCCGGGAAGCAAAGTAGTAGGTGGCGCCCCCGACCCTTTCCAATATCCCTCGGTTGCCCTTAACCGCCCGCTGCCGGGTGAAATAGGCCACGGGGTCGTAGCCGTGCAGGGCCACGGTATTGTCGAGATTCAGCAGGGCCATCCCCGAGCCGCCGGAGGTGGTGGGCGGCTGGGCCGGGGCGGCGGCCGCCAGACCTATCAGCGCCAGGGTGAACACCAGCCGCAGCATAAACCTTTGCATGGTTTGCCCTCCTTTTACCTTATAATAGGGTCAGGCAGGAAAATAACAAGAGCAGGTTGGCAATCGAACCTACGCTAATTAGTTTAGTAAATATCGGCTTCCTACCCTTAGAGCCGGGCTGCCGGCGCCCGGTAGTTTTCAGGAGGAGTTCTCATGTGCGACCCCAGCCAGCCCCGGCCCAGCGCCCGGGCCTTTTGGACCAACCTTTCGGGCCCCAGACCCTGGCCGGAAAAGATTCGCCTGCTGCTCCGCAACAACTGGCTGAAGCTAGTCCGGATAGAAAGTTGCTGCGGCCATCCGGGGGAGCCGGGATGCTGACAAAGTTGAACCTAACGGCCTCGGAGAGGCCGGCGACGGGGGCCACTAGAACCAGGCGTTGGCTTAATTGGCCAGCTACTGCATTTATTGATCGAAGCCTTGACCTGCCGGGCTACTCGAAAGACCTGCCTGCATAGATGTGGGCCAGGACCAGGCGCGGGCCCACCCGGGCCGGGATGATAATGCGGTGGTAGGCCTCGCCTTCGAAGGCGTCCAACTCCGGGAATTTTTGGGGCAGGGCCTTTGAGGTGAAAAGCCAGGCCGGGTGCTCCGGGCCGTGCTCGTCATCGTTAAAGGCCAGGAAGCCCCAGTAATCCCCCATGTGCCCCCGGATGACGCACTGCTCCCAGGTGCCGGCCAGGTCCGCCAGCAGATAGTGATACAGCCCCCCGGGCGCCAGGGTGCCGTAGACGATGAGGCGCTGGTCGGGATTATCGTCCAGGGGCCGAGGCATTATTGGGCTACTTATTAACTGGGGGGCGAGGCCCCCGAGCGCCCAGGAACCTGGAGAGGCCCAGCCAGCCGAAGAAGATCAAGCCCAGGCTCCCCACCCCGGTGCCCACCCAGTCCCCGGTGTCAAATCTTTCATATTGCCGCTTCTTGAACAGGGCCCATTCCGGCACTTTCTCCAGCGTCCGGCCTTCCTGGCGGGCCCATTCCCGGTACGTCGGCTTCCTGAAAGAGCTGCCGGGTCTCCAGGGCCTGGCCCAGAAAAAGCAGCGCCAGACTGGCCGCCAGGACCAGGACCGCTGCTCCCAAAAAACGCCGCCAGGGGAGCCAGACCAGCAGCAAACCGGTTAGGGTTACCGCCATTTTCAAGGCCGCCGGCACCTTCAGGGGCAGGGCCGCCAGGAAAATACCGGCCGCCACGGTAGCCAGGGAAAGCAGCACTTGCGGCAGCCACACGGTGGGGATCGCCCGCCGGGCCGCCCTTTCCCGGACCTTTTGGCCCTGCTCAACCCACTCCTGGACTGAGGCCAGCACCTCGCCGAAGTTGTCCGGGGTGCAGTAAAGCCGAAAGACCACGCGCCAACTGTTCAGCAGAGAAATGACCCGGACCTCCGGATGAACTTTGAGGCGGTAAACCTCCGGCCACTCGAGGGAGACGGTCTCCTGGGACATCCCCAGGAGCCCGGCCCCGGCCACTCCAGGCTTGCCGGAGAGCGCCCCCAAGACCACGGCGAGGCGGTTGCCCCACTTGCCCCTCGTGCTCATACTTTCCACCAGCGCGCCTTTGGGGGAGAGCTGAAACCTCATGGGAAAGTAGTTAAAGAAAAAGAGGAGGCACACCAGAACCAGGAGAATTAGGAGGCCCAGCATGCCCAGGCCGGTGATCTTCGCCAGGTCGGCGAGGGTTTCCAGCTTAAACCGGCCCGGCGTGGCGAGGCTGATGCCGGTGAGCAGCAGAAAAAAGACCACCCCGGTAATCACCACCACCTTGCACAGGTCGTAGAGCAGGAAGCGGTTGTTGAGGAGGGGCATATCGATTTGCCACTCGAATTCCTGCATGGTCAAATCCCTCTTGAGGCCAACGGCGGAGACTGTCCCTCATTAGGCTGCCGCCCTCGGCTGTTCCTTAGCACAGGCTTCCAGCCTGTGGGTTTCTCTGGTAGCGCCGGCTTCCAGCCTGTAAAATCACCGGCCAGAGGCCTGTGCCACTAGCCTTTTTCCTTACCGCCGGCGGCCCAGGCGGTTGCGCAGGGCCAGGAGAAACAGGGCCGCCTGGCCGGGGATGAGCAGGACGCTGAGCCCGGCCACCAGATTCCCCCAAAAGCCCAGCGGTACGGCCCAGGTGGGGCGCTGGAGGGTGACCTTTTGCAAGAGGTAAAAGAAGGGATTGCCGAAACTGGCGCTATGTTTGGGGTCCAGGATTTCCAGGCCGGCCCAGGCCAGCAAGCCCGTCAAGACCGCGAGAAAGAAGATCAGCAAGCCAAAGGCCCGGGAAGGACGCTCGCCATAGCCGCTCAAGAACCAGTAGAGATTGTACCAGTAGAAGGGAAACCAGCGCCATTTGCTGGCCCGGCGGTGCATCTCCATTTCGCCGTAGTGGAAGTCCCCCATCTTTTTGTAAGTCCCTGGCCTTTTCATAATTTAGCTTGAGATCGCGGTAGAGGCGCTCCACTTCGCCGTATTTATCTGTCCAGGAGGAAGGAGGATCGCATAGGGCTCATCGTATAAGAGCCAGGTCCAGAACCAGGGGTTTTCTTTTCTTCTTGCCTTAATAATACCTCGTCATAGATGGCCTGGCGGCCCCGGTAAGGATGCCACTGCACATGCTGAAATTCCACCTGGCGCAAATCGGTGCCTTGAAATTGCACTGTGCCAAGGACAGGTCTCTGAAATCGCAACACTGCCTCTGGTCAATTCAATATTCAGAAATTTCTGAAAATCAGCCATTGAAAAATCAGGCGTTGTCCAAAACTCCTGCCTCATGAAGATTGACGGATCCTGAAAAATTCACCATTCCATAAATTTCAGCTCAGAAAAATCAGCCTATTCTTCAAAAGTGGCTCAGTAAAAATAGGCCTTCTTCATAAAGGTTGACATTACTCGAAAAATATGCTTCTTCTTAAAGGTAGCCTCGAAAAATCAGCCTCTTTCTTAAAAGTTAGCCGCAGAAAAATTGGCACTTCCGTAAAGGTGGCCACGATTAAAAATCAGCCTTCTCCTAAAATGTGGCATCTGGAAAAATCTAGCTCCTTCATTAAAAGTTGACTTCGGTAAAAATCGGCACTGTCCTGAAAAGATGGCCCTCGAAAAATCTGCATGTTTTTTAAATTCTCGATCTCCAAAAAATCGAGGATCAAAATGGCCAGGAAAAAAGACTCCACGAAAATCATAATATTCCAGGTCTTCCTAATTCCATCTTTTAACGCCTTCCCGAAAGGCCTCTGATCTTTATTCGCTTTCTTGGGAATGAAGGATACAAAACCCATCTGGGTCCCCGGTCCAAGCGGGATTGTGCACATTCAATCCAATCTGATATTTCTCATGGATTTGGCAGGTGGTGAGTATCTTCAGACATCACTTCTCCAAAATCACCACGGCCAGGGCCTGGGAGTCTTCGTCGGTGAGGGAGAGGTGCATGGCGGTGATGTGGGCGGCGGCGCAGAGGTCGGCGGCGCGGCCGGTGACCTGAAGTTCGGGCTTGCCCAGGGGGTTGGGGACTACCTCCACCTCCCGCCAGCGGATGCCGTTTTGGCGCAGGCCGACGCCCAGGGCCTTGGAGAAGGCCTCCTTGGCGGCGAAGCGCAGGGCGAAGGCTTCGTTGCGGCCGCGGGTCTTGCGCTGGCAATAGGCGATTTCCCGGGGGGTGAAGACGCGGTTGAGGAAGCGCTCGCCGTAACGCTCGATGGCGGCTTTGAGGCGGGCTACCTTGACCAGATCGACTCCAATCCCATAAATCATAAAAGGCAGTTTCGAGTTTCGAGTTTTTAGTTTTTAGTTTTTCGTTGAAAGGCAAATAATTGAGAACTTACCAGCTATTTCAAAAGCTGCCTCCAAAGGGAAACCCGAGATTCTTCGCTTCGCTCAGAATGACAATTCTTCAACACGTTGAGATCCTTCACTTCGTTCAGGATGACAAAAAAACCGGTTTTGAAATAGATTATAGAAAGATTAAGGCTAATGATGCCATAACTTGGCGGAGAAAGGAAGGAAATGTGGAATAGACTTTGAACCTGGTAAATCCTGCTTTAGGGGCGCTGCTTGGCACTGGCGGTTTTTCTTGTCCCATTCCTCCGGCCATGGTCAGCGTCGCTTCTCCGGCTGGAGGCGTCGCCAGCAAAAGGGTGCAGATCTTGCCCCAGGCGCCTGTAGCTGAAAGAAATTAACAGAGGCGGCTTAGTATTAATCTTTGCTAAGTCGCCTCTTTCGCCTTTTGGGTCCCTTGCGTCTAGCCGTTCCGCCACCACCGGGAAACCTGCAAATTTTAAGGCCCGCCTCTCGGAGCTCTCTCGAATAATGAAGAGACCTGACCGACGGGCAGCTTGACAAAGGGGGCGGCCGCGGATTAAATTGAGCGGCAAGACCTTGAATTTTAGAGGGTTTCGGCCTGGCCCGGTTGCCCCAGTTATCCGGGCAGCCGGGCGCAGGAACGGGCCCGAGAAAGTTTTTCCCGAGAAACAGACCGGGAGGGCGCGCACCAACCGGCCAAGGGAGGCGACCATGCGAATCCGGGAACGGATGCTGCCGGCGGGCTGGTATCCAGGGAGCCAAAGCGGCTGCCGGGCGGAAATTGAGGCTGAGGTGGCGGGGGTGGCGCCGCTGTCCCCCGGGTTCCAGGGTCTTTGGCGGCATCGTGCCCCACGCCGGCTGGTACTTTTCCGGCAAGGCCGCGGCCCGGGTCTTTTACCTCACCGCCAAGGTGACCCAGCCCCAGGTGGTCGTGGTCTTCGGGGGGCATCTGGGCGGCAACTCGCCGCCCCTGCTGGTCACCGACGAGGCCTGGGAGACCCCCCTGGGAAACCTGCCCCTGGCCACCGAGTTCTACGAGCCCTTAAGAAAGCGCCTCACCCTGGCGGAAGAATACCCGGGCGACAACACCATCGAGGTGCAACTCCCCCTGGTGAAATACTTCTTTCCCAACGTTAGGGTCCTGGCCGTACGCGCCCCGCATTCCCCCAAGGCCCTGGAACTGGGTGAGGCAGTGGTGGCGGTGGCCCAGGAATTGAAGGTCTCCCTGCTGGCCTTCGGCTCCACCGACCTGACCCACTACGGCCCCAACTACGGCTGGGCCCCCAAGGGCCGCGGCCCCGAGGCGGTCAAGTGGGTCAAGGAAGTCAACGACAAGCGCTTCATCGACGCCGCCCTAAAACTGGACGGCGCCGGCATGCTCGCCGCGGCCCAAGAGGATCAGAGCGCCTGCAGCGCCGGCGGAGCCGTGGCCGCGGTGGCCGCCGCCAAGAAGCTGGGAGCCCGGAAGGCCGTCCTCAACGACTACTACACCAGCTACGACGTCATGCCCGGCGACAGCTTCGTGGGCTACGCCGGGATCGTGCTGGAGGGGTGAGGAATTTGTGGGGGGAGGGCCAGGGGGCAAGGCCCCCTGCCCTCCCCCCACCCCCCCCCACCCAACCCGTGGATGAGGGACGAGCCGTTGGGTCGTCCCTTGAAGACATGAATAAAAGGCGTCCAATCATGGTCCTCCGATGGATATTTCCATTCCTCCTCATACTGGCCCTGTCCCTGCTGGGCTGCGGGGTGACGAGTCAAGACCTCAGACAGGAAATTCAGGACGAGAGCCGCGGGAACAGGGAGCAAATGGAACAAGCTGAAAAATCTTACGAGAGCCACAAATATCTTGGCTACACTTCAGACAACTCCGATAATTGGAACTCCACGGACTGGTCTATGTGGATGGATACCCACGGCGCCGGCAGCTAAGCGCGGCGGCCGTACGAACTGGCGGGGAAACGAATGAATGTATCGTGGCTGGGAGCGAACCTGAATGAAGCTCTCCCTTGGCTAATCCTGTCGGCGGCCGTCGTGAACCTGGTCCTGATCGTCATCGTCCTGTTCCGAGCCTCAAAGGGTTCCAAGGACGCCGCGAGGGAAGTGCGCGACGAGCTTAGGATGAGCCGGGAGGAAGCCCGGAGCGCCGGAAGGGAGCTGCGTGAAGAAGTAGCAGGCAGCCTGAAATCGACTAACGAGGTGTTAGCCAAGACCTTGGAGGGCATGGGCAAGCTCCAGCATACCCAGTTGGAAGGCATGACGAAGCAGTTGGGGGAACTCACCGAATCAAACCAGCGCGCCCTGGATCGCGTCCGCCTCACCTTTGACGCCAGGGTCAAGGAGCTTCAGCAAGGCAACGAAAAGAAGCTCGACGAGATGCGCCAGACGGTGGACGAGAAACTACACCATACTTTGGAAAAGCGGCTGGGAGAGTCGTTTAAACTCGTGAGTGACCGGTTGGAGGCAGTCCACAAGGGTCTCGGGGAGATGCAGAATCTGGCCACGGGCGTGGGAGACCTCAAGCGGGTGCTGACGAACGTCAAGGCGCGGGGCACTTGGGCCGAGGTTCAGCTCGGGGCGATCCTGGAGCAAATCCTGACGCCGGAGCAATTCGCCAAGAACGTCCGGGTGAAGCCCGACTCGTTGGAGAGTGTGGAGTTTGCGGTGCGACTGCCGGGCCCCAAGGACGACCCTGAGGCCTGCGTCTGGCTTCCCATTGACTCGAAGTTTCCCCAAGAGGACTACCTGCGCCTGCAGGAAGCCGCGGAGAGAGCCGATCCGGCTGCAGTTCAGGCGGCCACGGATGGCCTGGCGAGGGCCGTGCGCGCCGCGGCCAAGGAGATCCACGATAAATATCTCAGCCCACCCGGCACCACTGACTTTGCGATCATGTTCCTGGCTACCGAGGGGCTATATGCGGAGGTGCTGCGGCAGCCGGCCTTGGTCGAAGACCTGCAGCACCGGTATCGGGTGGTGGTGGCCGGTCCCACCACGTTGGCGGCGATTTTGAGTAGCCTGCGCATGGGCTTCCAGACCCTCGCCATAGAGCAGCGGACCGTAGAGGTGTGGCGAGTCCTGGCGGCGATCAAGACAGAATTCGGGAAGTTCGGCGATATCCTGGACCGGGTCAAGAACCAGCTCTACACCGCCAGCCGGACGCTGGAAAAGACCGGGGTGCGAAGCCGGGCCATCGAGCGCCGGCTCCGTTCCGTGGAGAAACTGCCGGAACCGGAAGCCTTGGAGATTCTGGCCTTGCCGCTGGCAGGCGAGGAAGATGAAGGGGAAGACACGGTTGTAGAAGAAACGGCCACAGAGCCCGAATAGGAATAGGTGTAAAGACTAAGAGTTAGCCTGACAACCATTAAGCCTAAATCAGATTAACTCTGCCATTGGTGCAAATTTAAAAAAGCGGCATAACCTGATATGAAGTTATGATAACCATAAAGAATATCGATTATAACTGTTATTACCGCGTAGATATAGCAGTGATCTTTAATTACCTTACTTTAAAATAACTCTTTGCAATATTTTGCTCAGGTCCACAACTTTATAAGGCTTGGCGATGACCGCGCTGAACCCATAGTTTTTAAAGTTTGCCATAATCGGGTCATCCGAATAACCACTGGAAACTATAGCTTTTACTTGAGGATCGATCCTGAGAAGGTTTTCTATGGTCTCTTTGCCGCCCATGCCGCCGGGAACGGTTAGATCCAGGATTACCACATCAAATTGCCGCCCGGATTCTTTCTCCTTAACGAATTTTTCTATGGCCTGGGATCCATCGATAGCAGAATCCGCCTCGTAACCCAACCGGCCAAGCATACGACATAAAATTTCCCTGATATTTTCGTCATCATCCATCACCAATACCTTCCCCTCACCGAAACTCGGTGTTACTTGCTCCTCCAGAGCGGCAACGGCCTTCTCTTCTTGAGCGGGAAGATAGATATGAAAAGTGGTGCCTACCCCTACTTGGGATCCCACTTTCAGGTATCCTGAATGTTTTATGATAATTGAGTAGGCCGTCGCCAAACCCAGTCCGCTTCCCTTCTGTTTGGTAGTAAAATATGGATCGAATATCTTATCTAAATATTGGCTCGGGATGCCAATCCCTTGATCAGTGATGGTTAATTTTACATATTTCCCCTCAGGCATGGGCAAATCCGTTCCTTCTGCTACCACAATATTTCCCGCTTCTATTTTGATAATCCCTCCACCCGGCATCGCTTGATCGGCATTAATCAACAAGTTATTGATAACTTGACTGATTTGCCCTTCATCTGCCTCCACTGACCAGAGATCTTCAGGGATTGAAAATTCACAACGTGACTTGGAACCGGCCAAGGCCAATTTGCCTGATTCTCTAACCAGCGTAGCCAATGAAATGACTTTTTTAATGGGTGCGCCACCCTTAGCAAAAGTCATCAACTGCACGGACAACTCTTGGGCTCTGAGGCAAGCCCGCTCCGCTTGCAATAATCTCTCTATCTCCTCTTCACCTAATTTTCTATTCAACATGGCCAGGCCAATATTTCCGAGTATGGCGGTAAGAATATTGTTGAAGTCATGGGCAATGCCCCCAGCCAGGGTGCCTATAGACTCCAATTTACTAACCTGTAAGCGATCTATTTCGGCTTGCCGGAGGGCAGTAATATCCCTGATCGATTCTATCGAACCGATAATATCTCCATGCAAGTCGATTAAGGGACTTGCCTTCCCGAATAGATAGGTTGCCTTTCCTCTGAAGTTGTGAAAGTGACCTACTGCTACAAGAGCTTTGTCTTCTCTCTTTACCTCGATATATTTCTCAATGCCTTTATCGGGTTCGAGAACCAGGTCAATCAGAATGGGCCTTCGTTCCCCGTAAAACGGCAGGGCATATTCGTAATTATCCTTGCCCACTATATCCTGGCCTTTAACCCCAGTCATTTCTTCAAGAGCCTTGTTCCATGCAATTACCTTACCATTTGTATCGATTACAAAAGTTGCGTCCGGCAGAAAATCGATGATGTTCATTAAATTCTTTTCAGATTCCAACAATGCTTGGCGCGATTGCTCATGTTGATGAATCTCATTCTGCAAACGCATCATCATCTGCTTCGTCTCGGTGAGATCTCTGCACACTGTAATACTACCTATGACTTCGTTATTGCTGTTTCGCAAGACTCTAATGGAAAGGCTGCCGGGGAAAATGCTGCCGTCCTTTTTCTTTATGTTGATTTGATAGTTTCTGATAAACCCGTGCTGACGTAGTTGCTTCAACATCACGTCGAGTTCTCCAGGGTCCGCATATAAATCGAAGGCGGTTTTTCCTTTGATATCCTCATACGTATGGCCAAATATCTCTTCTGCGGCTATATTCCACCGGGTAAATTTTCCATGCCGATCCACAATGCCGATGCTATCGGCTGAATTGGCGAAGATATTTTCCAGATAGTCACGAGTGTTTCGCAATTCTTCCTCTACCTGCTTGCGCTCAGTTAGTTCCAATTGAAGTTGTGCATTAGCATGGCGCAATTCTTCTGTGCGCTTACTGACGCGCTGTTCCAGGGACGCGTGTGCGGCACGCAGTTGTTCAACAAGCTTGTTAAAGGCGATGCCCACCACGCTAATCTCATCGTTACCTTTGACTTCTATCGATGTCATCCACGGACTTTCTGGATGAGCGGCAATCTCGTTAAAGTGAATTGCCATGGCTACAAGGCGCTTACCCACCACGAACCTAAAAATATAGATGATTGAACCGAAAAGTAGAAGAAACACCGCGGCCAGGATCATGGAGCGCGAGCGCATCTCGGAAGCCAAAGTGGCATTTATTGCTTCTACAGGAACAGCTACTATGTCGAGCCCTGCCACATCCCCCAATTTCCTGTGGAATCCTGCTGTCGGGCCATATCGTTTAATAAGCTCGGCGGGGGCGTCTTTCGGGTCGCCATGACACTGCAAACATTCATTTTTCAAAAACCTGGGGCTGAAGTGGGCCAAGTAGCGTTTGCCTTCGATTTGGATCTCCTCGGTCCGCCGGCTGACTTGAGGATTTTGCCGGAAGTATTCGATCATCCGCTGTTCGTCCGAGGTCGCCCTGTTGATGGGGTTTCGGGGATTATCAGATGAGAAACGGATGATGTAGTCGGGGAACTTCTTCTCAACCTCCTCAAATATTTTTCGAGAGATGAACGATGTTGACATTGTTTCAGGTATGAAAGTATCCTTGTCCACCAACTTCTCCATGAGCGGACGAATGTTTTCTCCCGCATAGCCCCGAATAGCCAGGTTGAATTCCAGTGCCATTTCTGCCTGCTGGTTTATAAGTTCATAGGCGTGCTTTCGACTTGACTCGTAGGTTTGATAAAAAACGAATACCGAACCAAGAACAGCAAGTATTCCTAAGGGTATAAGGAAACGGGTGCCCACGCTTTTCATAATCCGCCCCTTCTAATTGCTGGCATGCTTCTTATTTCCATTACTGGAGATACCCTTCTCATCTTGCTGGCCACCTTATCATTGCTTTCTTCCTTCACTGTTTATCCAGGACGGAGGCGAGAATATCGCCCACTTACGAGAGTCTTTTAGGTACGGAGAAACCTGCTATAAACTGTTATAGAGTTTAACTACAATACTGAGATCACCAAAAAGCCATTGTTTCTTTCTTGACATTCAACTAAAAAGACTTTAGCTGAAGTTATGCTGCGAGCTTGGCAAGCGCAGGCCAACTATGGTTTTGGGAACCTCTTGGCGACACGATAGCATAACTTATTGTGAAACAACAATTAATATTCAGATATGTGGACATACCAGTATGTGGACATACCAGACGATCGGAGACCAGGCGTTGCAGATTTACGGCCTAAGGACCCCAAGTCAGCACCGCCCCGTAATGCGGCACCACGAGAAGAGTAAGGGTCATACCGTTATGCCAAATACGGGCACGGTAGGGAACATAGCGCCCAGTGGACTGCAGTATAACTTGCCACACCTGAAACTTCTCAAAAATATCAATTATTACAGATATGATCTGAATAATGAAAAGTAGGTTTTGTGGGGGGGCATAACTGCAAAAATCAAAAGGAACGCCTCGCCGACGGGGTGATTTATGCGGCTGCAGTTGGAGCCGTCAGAATTTCCGCGTTAAATTCCTCATAATTTTCGCCACCTAGCCAGAAGCAGCAATTTACCAGGCAGACTCCCCTTAACATTTGGTTTATTTGTATATATTTTATATCGAGTCGTTTGCAGGCCGGCTAAACATCGAGGCCCAGTTTTGGGCACCCCCGAAGATGAAAGTCGCACGCAGGGCGGTTCGAGAACCGCCCCTACAATGACTTTCACGGTAAAGCCGGCGGCGGTAATTTATTAATGGTGGGAATGCCCACCTAATTTACCTGGGATCATATGACCGACAACCCGGCAGCGGCGGACCTCGCAGCCCTGGGCCGCCTGTGCGGCATCGCCCCGGAGTACTGCGACAACTACGGCGGCCGCCACCTCACCTCTGTAGAGACGGTCAAGGCCTTGCTCAGCGCCATGGGGGTCCCCTGGCAGGAGCCAGGATGGCGGCAAGAGGAACTGGCCCGGCGCCGCCTGGGGCCCTGGAGCCGCTTTCTCCAGCCGGTGCACCTCCTGGCGCCGGCCTCTCCGGGAAAGGTCTATGGTTATTTCTGGACGCCGTCGGCTGACCTCCCCTCACCCGTTAAAATCCAGGCGTCGGTCTCGGCTGAGACCGGCCCGGGATTTGAGTGGCAGGAAGAGTTAAACGGGCCGCCCGCCCCAGGCAAAGGCCAGGCGCCAAAGGGCGTCCGCCACCGCCTGGAGCTTTGCCTCCCCGAGAAGCTGCCCCTGGGCTATTATGACCTGCACCTGCGGGTGGAAGCCGGCAATCTTTCGGAGTCGGGGCAGACCCGCCTGATTGTGGCCCCGGAGCAGACCTATTTCCCGGATTGCCTGGCGGCCGGCCGGCGCCTCTGGGGGTTAAATCTGCCGCTTTACGCCCTGAGAAGTGCCAACAACTGGGGCATCGGCGATTTCGGCGACCTGCTGGCGGTAACGGACTGGGCCGCGGCCCTGGGGGCCTCCTTCGTGGGGGTCAACCCCCTGCACGCCCCGCCGGCCGCTGCCCGAGGCCGACCCCAGCCCTTACGCCCCCACCAGCCGCCTGTTCCATAATTTTCTCTACCTGGACCTTGACGCGGGTCCCGGAAATGGCGCAGTGCCCGGAGGCCCTGGCCCTGGTGGCGAGCCCTGAGTTTCAGGCCAGTCTGGACCGCCTCCGGGAAGGGCCGCTGATTCCCTATGCCCGGGTCTTTGGCCTGAAACAACGGGTTCTGGAGCTGCTGTTCCAAGCCTTCCGGGACCGCCACGGGGAGCCTGAGGCCCCCCTGAGCCGGCGCGGCCGGGAGTTTGCCGCGTTTCTGCGGGACCAGGGCGATGCCCTGCAAGGCTTCGGGGCGTTTTGCGCCCTGGCGCACCATTTCCAGCAAGGCGACTGGCGGCGCTGGCCCGGGGAGTATCACCACCCCGGCAAGCCCGCGGTGGCCGGCTTCGTCCGGGAGCACCAGGACGGAAATCCACCTTTACCAATATGCCCAATGGCTGGCGGCCGACCAATTACAGCAGGTCAGCGAGGCGGCCCGCCGGGGCGGGCTGCCCTTCACCCTTTATCAGGACCTGGCCCTGGGGGCCGGCGCCGGGGGCTTCGACACCTGGGCTTACCCGGAGCTTTTTGCCAAGGAAGTGGCCATCGGCGCCCCGCCGGACGCCTTCAGCCCCAAGGGCCAGAACTGGGGCATTCCGCCGATAATTCCCGAGGCCCTGCGGGAGTCGGGTTATCAATTGTTTATCGATACCATCCGGGCCAACGGCCCGGCAGGCGGCATGCTGCGCCTGGACCACGTCATGGGCCTTTTCCGCCTGCTGTGGATCCCGGCCGGGATGGCGGCGGCCCAAGGGGCGTACGTCCATTATCCCGCCCGGGAACTGCTGGCCATTCTGGCCCTGGAGAGCGTGCGCCGCCGCACCCTGATCATCGGCGAAGACCTGGGCACCGTATCTCCCCCGGTCCGCCGGGACCTGGACCGCCTCGGGGTCTTCTCCTACCGGGTCTTTTACTTTGAGCGGCGCCCGGACGGCGGCTTTTTGCCGCCGGAAAGCTATCCGGCCAGGGCCGTGGCCGCGGTCACCACCCATGACCTGCCGACCCTGGCGGGGTTCTGGCAAGGGCGCGACCTGGCCTGCCGGCGCGAGGCCAATCTCTATGCCGATCCTCACCAGGCCGCAGCGGATGCGGCCCAACGCCAGCGGGACCGGCTCCAACTGGTGGAAGCCTTGCAAGGCCGGGGCCTGCTGCCGGACGGGGTCGAATCGCGGCCCGAGCCGGGGTCGCCCTGCCCGCCCCAGGTGCGGGAAGGGGTCCTGGAGTACCTGGCCCAGAGCGAGGCGGCGCTCCTGGAGGTGCGCCTCGAGGAGGTCTTCGGCTGGCCGGACCAGCAAAATCTCCCGGGCACCCGGGAGGAGCACCCCAACTGGCGTCGCCGTCTGCCGTTGACCCTGGAGGAGATGGCTCGGGACCCGGAGCCGGAAAGGTTGGCAGAGCGGCTGAATAAGTATCGAAGCAATAAGATTTAAGCTCCGAATATTCTTATCAATGTCAACCCAGAATAAGGACACGGAAAATGGAGAGCAGGCGTCCGCGCCTGCAAAAGCACAGCCGAAGGCGGCTGTTCTCCATAAAACCCTCTGCTTTGATGCAATTAATATTTAGGTGTATTGTCAATTAGATAGCCAAGATTGAGACGATGTCGTGAATAATTCAGGTAAGGTTAGTAAGCAGTTGCTGAGCAACGGGAACGAGAAGTGATTTAATTCCCCCTCACCCTAACCCTCTCCCCCACCGGGGGAGAGGGGATAAAAAGAATAGCCTGGGTGCTTGCTCCCTCACCTCAGCGGGGGAAAAGCTGGGGTGGGGAACCGACAGGAATGTTACCTTTATCATTTACTGAGACACGAGGTGAACCATGTCCGAACCAGCCTTGATTTATAATCTCTTTCCGCCCCTGGTGGGGCCTATGCCCAAATGGGAGCAGCACCTGGACCGCATCGCCCGGATGGGCTTCACCTGGATCTTCCTGAACCCCATCCATACCCCGGGGATGAGTGGCAGCCTTTACGCCGTCAAGGACTACTTCGGCCTCAACCCCCTCTTTTATCCCCAGCCGGGTAAGGACCCCGAGGCGGCCCTGGTCCATTTTTTGCGAGAAGCGGCCCTCCGCAATCTCAAGGTGATGATGGACCTGGTGATCAACCACACCGCCATCGATTCCCCCCTGGTGGTGGAGCATCCCGAGTGGTACGCCAAGGATGAGCAGGGGAACATCAAGCATCCCGGGGCCATCGATCCGGCCGACGCCACCCGGGTGACGGTGTGGGGCGATCTGGCGGAACTGGAGTACTGGCCGCCTCCGGACCCCGAGGGCCTGCTGCATTACTGGGATGCGGTGCTCGCCAAATATCTGGAACTCGGTTTTCTGGGATTCAGGGCCGATGCGGCCTACAAGATCCCCGGAGACTTCTGGGACCGCCTGATCAAAGAGGCCCGGACTCATTCACCTGGGGTCCAGTTTTTCGCCGAGACCCTGGGCTGCCGCCTGGATGAATGCTCCCAGATAGCGTCGTCGGGCTTCGATTTCCTCTACAATAGCTCCAAGTGGTGGGACTTCCAGGCGGACTGGTGCCTGGAGCAATACAACCTGTTCCGGCGCCTGGCGCCGTCGGTCAGCTTCCCGGAAAGCCATGACACCGAGCGGCTGGCCGCCGAAAGCGGCGGCAGCCCCGAGGTGGCCCGACAACGCTACCTGTTCGCCGCCATTTTCTCCACCGGCCTGATGATGCCCATGGGCTATGAATACGGCTTCAAAAAGCCCCTGAACGTGGTGACCACCCGGCCGGCGGATTGGGAAGCCAAGACCTACGACCTCAGCAGCTATATCGCCGGGGTCAACCGGATGAAGCGGGGCTGCCCGGTGCTCCTGGAGGAGGGACCCATGGTGCGGGCCAATCCCCAAGGCGAGGCGGTGACGCTGCTCCTCAAATCCCGGGAGCGCCAGCCGGGACGGGTCCTGGCGGTGATCAACTCCACCCTGGAAGACCAGCCGGTGCAGTTCGCCGATCTCAAGGCATTGCTGGGGAAGCCGATGCGGGCCTGGCAGGACCTGACCCCCGATACCATCCCCCTGAAGCTCAAGCCGGAGTTGGAGTTCACCCTGGCCCCGGCGCGCCTGCGGATTTTTTATAACCCCAAGGGGGCCCCGATTCAGGAAGAACAGTTGCCAGTTTCCAGTTCCCAGTAGTCAGTAAAAGAACCGTAAGGCGGATTGCAACAGGACCACTGACTACTGGCTACTGACTACTGCTCCCGGGAGTAATCCATGACCCAGGCCCTGGCGGGCTTCAATGAGCATGGCATCGTTTTGGCCACGGACAGCCGGGCCAGCCGTTTCGATGCCGAAGGAAGAGCGGAGTATTTCTCCATCAAGAAGCTGCTGCCCCTGGGGGCTCAGGCCGCCATCCTGAGCGGCGGAGCCGGGGTGAGTGTCGCCCTGTCCCGGGCCCTGCAACGGGAGATCGGCGCCCGCCGGGGCCTCGATCACCTGGAAGACATGGCTGACTTCGCCCTGGACTTTCTCTCCCAGGGCTACGGGCGGCAACTGGCGCGCCACGGACCCGAACCGGAGGGCTTCCGGCGCCTCTACTTCATCCTGGCGGGCTACTCCCCGGACCAACCGCCGCCGGGTTTTTCCCTCTTGCTGGTGGGCAGCGAAGAAAACGAATTGCCCCTGAGGCAGATTCCCACAACCAATTTGGTGGTCATGCCCCGGAACCTGGGGATGGAGCTGCGCCTGTTTAAGGCCTTGAACCAGGGGGCGAGCCTCCAGGAATTATTGCACCTGAGCCGTGATTTCCTGGAGAAAATGGCCGCGGCCAAGGAGGAGGTGGGCTCGCCCTTCCACTTCGCCACCATCACCGCAGCGGGATATCGAGAGATTCTCTCATCTGCCAGGGCTTTCTGTTAAACTTCTTTGGCTGCTTCTGGTTTGCCCACTCTGATATTAAACAGCCCGGGTGACGGCGCTACGTTAATTGGCACTTCAGTTGCGGTCTGGGTCAGTCTTACCCGGCTCCGATTTTGTGACCAGCAGACTGTAACGGCCTAAAGAAAGGGCGGCGTTTCAGACTGTATTGAAACGCCGCCCTCAGATGTTGCTATAGCCTCCGTTGATCGTTCAAAACATCCGTCAGCTCGTGGCGGTTATCGCTTTCTGATCTCCGATTTGCAGTTCAGAATACGCTTCAGAAGCCCTCGAAGACGTTTATGCTACGATCAGGCGAGGTCGAAGCGGTCAAGGTTCATTACCTTGTTCCACACCGCGACAAAGTCGTGCCGGAACTTCTCCCGGGAGTCCTCACATCCGTAGACTTCCGCCAAGGCCCGGAGTTGGGAGTTCGAACCGAAGATGAGGTCGACACGGGTGCCGGTCCACTTTAGTTCGCCCGTGGCGCGATCATGACCCTCGAACACGTCTTCGTCTGCCGAGGTTGCCTTCCACGTCGTGCTCATGTCGAGCAGATTCACGAAGAAGTCATTGGTGAGCGTCTCTGGCCGCTTGGTGAAGACGCCGTGCTGGGACTGTCCGAAGTTGGCATTCAAGACGCGCAGACCGCCAACGAGAACCGTCATCTCAGGGGCGGTCAGCGTCAGCAGTTGCGCCCGATCAACCAGCAGTTCCTCTGCCGAAACGGCGTATTTGGTTTTGAGGTAGTTACGGAACCCGTCTGCAGCCGGTTCGAGAACGGCGAATGACGCCACGTCGGTTTGCTCCTGCAACGCATCCGTGCGTCCCGGCGTGAAGGGTACGGTCACCTCGTGACCGGCGTTCTTCGCGGCCTGCTCGACGCCGGCGCAACCGCCCAGAACGATCACGTCAGCCAGCGACACCTTCTTCCCGCCGGACTGGGCGCCGTTGAACTCCTTTTGAATGCCCTCAAGGGCTTTGAGGACCTTCGCCAGTTGGGCCGGCTGGTTGACTTGCCAATCTTTTTGCGGCGCCAGGCGGATACGCGCCCCGTTCGCACCGCCGCGCTTGTCGGAGCCGCGGAACGTGGAGGCCGACGCCCAGGCGGTCGAGACCAGTTCCGAGATCGACAGGCCCGAGGCCAGGATCTTGCCCTTGAGGTTGGCGATATCCGGCGCGTCGATCAGCTCATGATCGACTGCGGGCACCGGGTCTTGCCAGATCAGTTCCTCTGCCGGCACCTCCGGGCCGAGATAGCGCGAGCGCGGGCCCATATCGCGGTGGGTCAGCTTGAACCACGCCCGGGCGAAGGCGTCGGCCAACTGGTCCGGGTTCTCGTAGAAGCGCCTTGAGATCTTCTCGTAGACGGGGTCGAACCTCAAGGCAAGGTCCGTGGTCAGCATGCTCGGCGCGTGACGCTTCGACGGGTCGTGGGCATCCGGCACCGTACCGGCGCCGGCGCCACCCTTCGGTTGCCACTGCTGCGCCCCGGCCGGGCTCTTCGTCAATTCCCATTCGTAGCCGAACAGGTTCTTGAAGAAGTTGTTGCTCCACTTCGTGGGCGTTTGGGACCAAATGACCTCCAGGCCGCTGGTTATCGTGTCATCGCCTTTGCCGGTGCCGAAGCTGCTCTTCCAGCCGAGGCCTTGCTCCTCGATACCGGCCGCTTCCGGCTCAGGCCCCACATGGGACGCGGGGCCGGCGCCGTGGGTTTTGCCGAAGGCGTGACCGCCGGCGATGAGCGCCACCGTCTCTTCGTCGTTCATCGCCATGCGCGCGAAAACCTCACGGATATCCTTGGCCGCCGCAATCGGATCCGGGTTGCCGTTCGGGCCTTCCGGGTTGACGTAAATCAGGCCCATCTGCACGGCGGCGAGAGGATTCTCTAAGTCCCGGTCACCGGAGTAGCGCTTGTCGCCAAGCCAGGTGGTCTCGGTCCCCCAGTAGGTGTCATCCGGCTCCCAGATATCCTCGCGCCCGCCGCCGAAGCCGAAGGTCTTGAAGCCCATCGACTCCAGCGCGCAATTGCCGGCGAGGATCATGAGGTCGGCCCAGGAGATTTTTTTGCCGTATTTCTGCTTGATCGGCCAGAGGAGCCGGCGCGCCTTGTCGAGGCTCACGTTGTCGGGCCAGCTGTTGAGGGGCGCAAAGCGCTGGGCGCCGGATCCCCCGCCCCCGCGGCCATCGCCGATGCGGTAGGTGCCCGCGCTGTGCCACGCCATCCGAATGAACAACGGCCCGTAATGACCGAAATCGGCCGGCCACCAGTCCTGCGAGTCGGTCATCAGCGCATAGAGGTCCTTCTTCAGGGCCTCCAGGTCGAGTTTTTTGAATTCCTCAGCGTAGTTGAACTCCTCGCCCAGCGGATTGCTCATGGGAGAGTTCTGGTGAAGAACCTTCAGGTTCAACTGGTTCGGCCACCAGGTCCGGTTCGACGTGCCTCTGCCGGCAGTGGGTTTGTTAGCTCCGCCCGTTACCGGGCACTTGCTATCTTCATTCATAAAGTTTCCTCATTTCGTTGTCTGATCTTAGGCACCGGGCTGCTATGGATCTAGTGCTCTCCGCTTGGTGGTTTAAAGTGGTTCTCCAAAAAAGTAATTATTATCTTTACTTAGTCAAGCTGTAATCAATATATTATGGTGCACCACGCCTTGGGATTTTGGTTTCATCTTAGGTGGGAGGATGACCCCCTGCGCCTTCCCAGAATGAGGCATGAACTCCTCGTCTTATCCGGCTTGGAGCGATGGAATTGGTGCCGTACAGCTTGCCAATATATTCAAGTTTCTGCAATTAAAGATATTTCCTTAATATCTATCCGGTAAAATCTGCCATCCGGCTTCATTAATTTTATAAAGAAGTTAATGAATTCCCGCAGGGAAACTCAATAAGCCACAAAAAAAGGCGGTTTTGGGGCCGCCTGTGCTTATTCTGATTTGAATGTCAGGTGCGCCGACGCACCGCTAGTAAGCGCTGGTTTTAGTCGGGCGCGGGGCTGGAATTTACGGCCTCCCCAGACACGCCAGCAGCCGCGCCCAGAGCTGGTCCCGGCCTTCATGGGTGAGGGTGGAAAACCAGATAACCTCCCCGGGGGCCGGACCCAGGGGGGCCAGGCTCTCGGTCAGGTGCTGCAGTTGCCGGCCCCTCTCCCCCCGCTTCAATTTGTCCGCCTTGGTCAGCACCGGAATGACTACTCGATTCCTTTCCCGTAAATACTGCCAGAGAAACAGCTCCTCCGGGCCCGGCCGGCGGCGGCCGTCCTGGAGCAGAACCACCGCGGCCAGGGACTCCCGGCTCCCCAGGTAGTCCAACACCAGTTGGCCCCACTTGGCCTTGAGTTCCTTGGAAACCGCGGCGTAGCCGAACCCCGGCAGATCCACGAAGTACCAGCGGCCATTCACCAGAAAGAAGTTGAGGGCCCGGGTGCAGCCCGGGTGGGAGCTGGTGCGCACCAGTTTCTTGCGCCCCAAAAGGGTGTTGATCAGCGAAGACTTCCCCACGTTGGAGCGGCCCAGGAAGGCCACCTCCGGGAGCGTTCCGCCGGGCAGATGCCCGGCCTGGTGGACGCTGAGGCTGTATTCCGCCGAGACGATCTTCGGAATGGTCATGAGCGTTATTTTAGCAAAAGACGGGAGTATCGGTGGAAAAATATAACCTGAGACCTCTGCGAAAGTCCTTGCACCTGTCATTCTGAGGGAGTGAAGCGACCGAAGCATCTCGGTTTGGTGGCACAGCCTTTCCAGGCTGAGATCCTTCGCTTTGCTCAGGATGACAAAAAGGCTTTTGGCAGAGGTCTCAACCTGGAAGTATTATTGTCCTGTCTCCGCGGCCAGAGACGACAGGTCTCCTCTCCCTCGGGTCGAACCCTGGCGCCTGCTGCCTCCGGCCATAAAGGTTGACGCTTCGGTCTTTTCCGGGTAAATTTCTGTAGTTTGAGCGAGGAGGTAGGAACTCAGTGGCCTGGGGCTTATGGTTTCAATTCTGGTTGGCGCTTATCACCGTGACCGTCGCCCTGTCGGTGATCGTGGTGGCTCCCATCGACCGGGACGGCAGATTGGTTCAGTCCCTGGCCAAGTGGTGGGCCCGGAGCCTGTTGCGCGTCATGGCGCGTGCCGTTGGAGGTGCAGGGCCTGGAACACCTGGCTCCAGGCCAGGCCTATGTCTTTGCCGCCAACCATCGCTCCAATTTTGACATCTTCACCTTGTTAACCATACTGCCGGGCCGGCTCATGTTTGTCGCCAAAAAATCTCTCTTTCAAATTCCGCTTTTCGGCCAGGCGCTGAGGCGCATGGGCTCCGTGCCCCTGGACCGGGACAACCTCAAACAGGCCATCAAGAGCCTGGACCGGGCCGCCGCCCGGGTGAAGGCCGGGGCCTCCATGATCATCTTTCCGGAGGGCACCCGGGTCCCCACCCCGGAACTCATCCCCTTTAAAAAGGGCGTCTTTATCATGGCCTCCAAGGCCGGCCAGCCCATCGTGCCGGTGAGCATCAGCGGCACCCGCTTCATCCAGCCCCGGGGGGCCCTCCAGGTTCGGCCCGGGCCGGTGCGGGTGGTCATCTCGGCCCCCATCCACCCCCAGGATTATCAGCGCAAAGAAGACCTGATGGCCGCGGTCTATCAGGCCATCGCCGCCAACTACGACCCCGATTACCCCTATGGCCCCGACAGTGACCCCACAATAACTGGGTGGATCTCACCTTTCTGGGAGGCGTGGGGGAGATCGGCCTCAACATGATGACCCTGGAGACCGCCGACCACCTGGTGGTGGTGGATGCGGGCCTCATGTTTCCCGAAGATCCCATGCTGGGGATCGACATCGTTATTCCCGATTTTACTTATCTGCGGGAGCGCCGGGACAAGCTCATGGCCCTGGTCCTGACCCACGCCCACGAAGACCATATCGGCGCGGTGCCCTTCTTTCTCAAGGAGTTCGCCGCCCCCATCTACGGCACCCCCCTGACGCTGGCCCTCTTGCGGGAGAAACTTAAGGAGCACGGGCTCCTGAACGACGCCGACCTGCGGGAGATTAAGCCTTCGGAACCTCTCACCCTAGGGCCCTTTGAATTTGAGTTCATCCGGGTGTGTCATTCCATCGCGGATGGGGTGGGCTTCGTGGTGCACACGCCGCCAGGGCTACCTGGCGCACTCCGGCGACTTCAAGATCGACCAGACCCCGGTGGCCGGCGCCACCATGGATTTGAACCGCTTTGCCCACTACGGCGAAAAAGGGGTGCTGGCCCTCTTGTCCGACTCCACCAACGCCGAGCGCCCCGGCTACACCCTGTCCGAGAGCCAGATCGGCAGCACCCTGGAGGGTCTTATCCGGGAGGCTCCGGGCCGGGTGATCGTGGCGGTCTTCGCCTCGCACATCCACCGGATGCAGCAGATCGTCAACATCGCCGCCAAGTTCGGGCGCAAGCTGCTGTTCAACGGCAAATCCATGGTGACCAACTCCCGTATGGCCAAGGAGCTTGGTTACCTGGAGGTCCCCCCGGGAATGGAGATCAATGTCGGGGACCTGGACCGGCTGCCGCCTGTCCCAAACCATCGTCATCACCACCGGCAGCCAGGGGGAACCCCTGAGCGCCCTGGCCCGCATGGCCCTGGAGGCCCACAAGCAGATCCACATCCAGCCCGGCGACCTGGTGATCCTCTCCTCCCGGTTCATCCCCGGCAACGAGCGGGCCATCACCACGGTGATCAACAACCTCTACCGCCTGGGAGCGGAAGTGGTGTACAAACAGGTGGCCGACATCCACACCTCGGGCCACGCCTCCCAGGAGGAGCTGAAGCTCCTGCTGAGCCTCACCCGGCCCCGCTATTTCATCCCCATCCACGGCGAGCTGCGCCACCTCATCAAGCACGGCCACCTGGCCCGGACGGTGGGCATCCCCGAGGAGCGCGTCCTGCTGGCCACCGACGGCAATCAGGTGCGCTTCGAGGCCGGAGGCGGGGCCATCGCCGAGAATAAGGTGGACACCGGCCGGGTCTTCGTGGACGGCAAGGGCGTCGGCGACGTCAGCCGCATCGTCCTCAGGGACCGGCGCCACCTGGCCGCCGACGGCCTGGTCATCGCCTACGTGGCGGTGGACCCGGGGGCCAGAAAGATCGTCACCGAGCCGGAGCTCATCACCCGGGGCTTCACCCTGGAAGAGGAGCAGGCCCCGCTCTTGGAGCAGGCCCGCAAGGTCTTCCAGGAGATCGTCCTCCGGGGCCTGAGCGAACCCACCCAGGACTGGCTGGAGATCCAGACCCAGGCGTCCAAGGCCCTGCGCAAGCTCTTCTTCAAACACCTGGAACGCCGCCCCATGATTTTGCCTTTGATTCTCACTCTTTAGCAACCGATATTCATTCCAAAAAGCATTTCCTATAGTTACCTATTGACTAGGTAATTATACCTATTTAGTTATTTTACCTTTATTTTAATTATGAATCCTAAGTTCTTAATTGACATTCAGCCTATCCATTCCTCCGCATAAGGTTAAATTAATATAATCCACTAGACTAAAGGAGACCACTCATGAAAAAGGCAATATTGGTACTCATGGCGTTATTGCTGTTGACCGCCACTTGCTGGGCGCAGGGCACAGCCCCGAAGGGCCAGGACGTGACCATGACCGGTGTCATGAGCTGTACCTTCTGCAACCTCCCCGGGTGGCGGCAAGTGCACCAAGGAATGCTGCCAGAGTTGCGTGAAAGCGGGCGATCCGGTCCTCTTGACCGATGCCAAGGGCAGCTCTATATCCTGCTCACCGGCGAGCAGATGAAGCCCCTGATGACGCCCGAAAGGATGGATATGTTGCAGAGCAAGGTCACGGTCACCGGCATCGTGGTCAAGCGCGGCGGCCTCCAGGCCATCTATGTCAAGAAGATGGAGAAGGCGAAGTAAGCTCCGGGCATAGGTCCAGCAAGGAACTGCTCAGACCTGGACAGCCACGAGATCGTGCTTATATGAAATTATCTAGGTGAATTAATCTCCTTTTCTCCCGTCGCCCCTCTTGGCGCGACGGGAGAAAGGGGGCACCACAAATTTCAGGGGGCGAGTAATCCCGGACTCTTCGAGGGATCGCCTGGCGAGTACCGGTCGCTACCCACCTTGAGGTTCGATATGAGATACCGCCTCCTGGCCTGCACCATCAGTCTGGCTTTCTGGCTGGCGGCCTTAGCCGCTCCGGCCCCGGTCCACAGTGAAACGTCCCAGGCAGCCCCGGCCTCCGGTCACCACTCCCATGAGAAACCCGAAAAGGGAGAGCACCTCTACCGACCCATGAGTTGGAACCAGACCTTTCTGGGAGCGCGCATCTTCCTCGGACCCCTGCCCGCAGCCATGCCCGGCAGCGAAGCCGACACCCCGGAGCGGATTGCCCTGGGCAAAAGACTATATTTTGAGCGCGGCATCTCCCTCAACAAGACCAAGTCCTGTCACGATTGCCATCTACTCACCCAAGGCCGCCCCGGCACAGACAATACCCCCACTTCCAAGGGCGCCACGGGGGTCTTCGGCAAGCGGAATACCCCCACGGTCATTAATGCCGGGATTCCAGTCCGTCCAGTTCTGGGATGGACGGGCCCACAATCTCGCTGAACAGGCCAAGGGCCCAATCCTCAACCCCATCGAAATGGAACTCAGAACCCCTGGAGGAGGTGATTGAGCGCATCCGGAATATCGAAGGCTACCCGGAGGCCTTCCGCCGCGCCTTTCCCGGCGACCCTGATCCCATGACTTACGATAATCTGGCCGAAGCCATCGCGGCCTTCGAACGCACCCTCGTCGCCCCCGGACGCTTTGACCGGCTGTTCGCCGGCCAGGAGAACGCCCTGACCACCCAGGAAAAACGAGGCCTCGCCAAGTTCATCCAATACCGTTGCGTCGAATGTCACTCTTGGGCCACCGTCGGCGGCCGGCTTTACCACATGATCGGTCAGCACCACCCTTATGCCGATAAGGACGATCTCGGGCCGCTACGAGATCACCAAGAAGGAAGAGGACCGCTACGTCTTCAAGGTCCCCGTCGCTGCGCAACGTCACCCGCACCCCGCCCTACTTCCACGACGGCCGGGTACCCAACCTTAAAGAGGCTGTGCGCCTGATGGGCTGGCTGCAACTCGACCGCCGCCTCACTCCCGGCGATATCGCCGACCTCATCGCTTTTCTGGGGACCCTGGAAGGCAATCCGCCGCCCATCGAGGCCCCACGATAAAGTTTATTCCTATCCCCGGGCATGCCCCTTGACTTTTCTCGTCGGACCTGGATAAAATAATGTCAATGAAAAGAATTGCCGCCTACCGCTTCCTGATCCTGGTCTTAGCATTGAGCGTGGTTCTGTCTCTGCCCGGCGGCCTGCTGGCTGCGGTCGGCGCCCAGGCATCCGGCTGCTCCCATTGTCAGGGCGCCAGCCCCGGCCTGACTGCCGGCTGTTGTTGCTGTCAACCCGAGATTCCCGGCCACTGCGGCTCCGGCCAGGGCGGCGGCGCTGCCTGCCGCTGCGCCTCCGGCAGCGGCCCGGCCTCCATCTCCCCGGCTGTCACCGGCCCGCCCACCTGGCAAGACTCAACCTATGTCTTTGCCCTGGTTCAGGTTTCCTCCAAAATATTTCCCCCCAACATCTTCCATCCTCCCGAGTTCCAAGGCTAGCTTAATCTTCTCAGTTTTTGGCCGTTATTTGGTGTTGGTGGCCAGGGGCGGCTTCGCCTTTTTAATGGTTGCCTTCGCGGTTAGCGCCAGTGAAATAATGCTGCATCTTTTCCTGAAGGCAGGCTGAGGCAGACTAATATCACCTGATAACGATTATTTCATGGCAACCGATGCAATGCTGAAAATGGTGATTATCGTGGGATTAGGACCGGCCTAGGCCTCAGCTTTCCTGTATCCCGAGGGCTCAAGATGAAGCTTGTTTTAATTCTGAACCTATGCTTATAATTTATCCAAATTCTCAAAGGCAGAGGGGGAGATGGCTTACCGACGGCGACTTTCCTGGGTAATCCTGCTTCTGGTCCTGGCCTGGCCGTGACTCTCAGCCTGCCAACGCCATCGCCGGCCCAAAGCAACGGCAACCTGCCCCCCGATTTGCAGGCCCTCATCGACGAGGCCCTCAAGGCCAACGCCGAAGTGAAGCAGATGCGGGCCTCGTTTCAAGGCCTCCAAAGAGACCATCCGTTCCGCCGGGGCCCTGGACGACCCGGAAGTGGCCTTCGCCATGAAGGATATCCCCACGGATACCTGGGACACCTATTCAGACCCGCAAAGCCAGAAGATGTTGGAGCTGTCTCAGAAATTTCCCTTCCCCGGCAAGCGCCGCCTGCGCTCCGAAGTGGCCGCGGAGCAGACCAACTCCGATGAATACACTTACCAGGACAAGATCAACGAGGTGCGGACCAAGGTGGTGACCTCCTACTGGGGCCTGTCCCTGGCCTACAGCGATTTCGACCTGACCCAGAGGAGCAAACAGGCCTGGGAGCAGGTGGTCAAGGTGGCGGAAACCCGCTATGCCGTGGGCCAGGGCCAGCAGGCGGACGTCCTCCAGGCCCAGGTGGAGTTGGGCAATTACCTGGACCGTCTCTTTCAATGGACCCAGAAACAGGAGTCCTCCCAGGCCGATTTGAACGCCTTGCGCTCCCAGCCGCCCAAACCGCCATCTCCCGGCCCCAGGCCCTGAAGCCCCGCCCCTTCGCCTTGAAGCTGGACGAGCTGCTGGCCCAGGCCGAGGCCCGGCCCCAACTCCAGGCCTTGAAGGCCCTCATCACCAAACAGGAAAAGTCGGTGAACCTGGCCAAGAAGGAGTACTTCCCGGACATGACCGTGGGCCTGGCCTACGGTTTCCGGGATACCCTGGGTCCGCCCGTTAATCTGAAGCAGTCCGACATGTTTACCGGCCGGGTGATGTTCAACCTGCCCATCTGGCAGGGCTCCAAGATCAAGCCCAAGATCCGGGAGGAGCTGGCCAAACAGGACGCGGCCAAAGAGGCCCATCAATCCGCCACGAACCAACTGGCTGCGGCCATCAAGGACCGGCACGCCAAGCTGCAGCGCCTGGCCAAACAGATCAGTCTCTTCGACCAGGGCATCATTCCCCAGGCCCGGCAGGCCGCGGCTGCCACCCTGTCGTCCTACCAGGTGGGCACCCTGCCCTTTAACCAGCTCTATCAGAGCCAGATCGCGGTTTACAGCGCCGAAATGCAATTGCAGGAATATCTTAAGGATTTTGAAGAAAATTGGGCCGAATTGGAGTGGCTGGTGGGGGCCGAATTCCCCCGCCCGGCCGGAGGGAAGAAATGAGCCCCGCACGCCGCGGCAAAGTTTGGTGGAGCCTGGGGGCCTTCGTGGCCCTGGCGGTCCTGGTGATCGCTTATGCTTTCCGGGGTCCTGCCCGTGGGCCAAGGTAAACAAGAGAAGAAGGCCCTGTGCTGGGTCTCGCCCCAGAACCCCAACTACATCAAAGAAGCGCCGGGCAAGGACCCCGAGGGCCACGAGCTGGTGCCGGTCTATCCCACCCCGTCCGGGGAGAAGCCCGGCGGCCCGGCCGTCGCCCCGGCGCCCACGGCCGAACGCAAGATCAAGTTTTGGCGCTGCCCCATGCATCCGGAAGTCGTCCGGGATAAGCCCGGCAAGTGCCCGATCTGCGGCATGGACCTGGTGCCGGTCTATGAAGAAGCGGCCCCGGCTGCCCACTGCCAGCCCCGGCCCCCGGGCCCAAAAGGAGCGCAAGATCAAGTACTGGGTCTCGCCCATGGACCCGGGCTACGTCCGGGATAAGCCGGGCAAGGCTCCCTGCGGCATGGACATGGTGCCGGTTTATGAAGAGGTCGGGGGAAGGCCGCAGGCCCGGCGCCATTGCCGTCTCCCCCACCACCATCCAATCCATGGGCGTGAGGACCGCCAAGGTGGAGGTCCGGCCCCTGACCCACGACACCTGGACGGTGGGCCTGATTACCTTCAACGAGCGCAATCTTTCGGTGGTCAACACCAAGGTGGCCGGTTGGGTGGAGCGCCTCTACATCAACGCCACCGGTGACCCGGTGCGCCGGGGCCAGGCCCTCCTCAGCATCTACAGCCCCGACCTGGTGAGCGCCCAGGACGAGTACCTCCTCGCCCTGCGCAACCTGAAAAACCTGGAGAAAAGCCCCTACCCGGAAATGGTGGAAGGCGCCCGCCGCCTGGCGGAGGCCTCCCGGCGACGTCTGGAGTACTTCGACGTCAGCGCCGGCCAGATCGAGGCCCTGAAAACCAGCGGCCACGTCAAGAAACACCTGGTCCTGGCCTCGCCGGCCAAGGGCATCGTCACCAAGCGCATGGTGACCCAAGGGCAGATGGTTCAGGCGGGCATGCCCCTGCTGGAGGTGGCCGACCTCTCCACCATCTGGGTGGACGCCGACATCTATCAATACGAGCTGCCCTGGATCAAGGTGGGGCAAAAGGTGGAGATGAGCCTGAACTATATGCCCGGCGAGACCTTTGCCGGCCGGATCGACTACATCTACCCCTATCCTGAAAGAGGCCAGCCGCACCGTGCGGGTGCGCCTGCGGTTCCCCAACCCGCAGCTCAAACTGAAACCGGAGATGTTCTCCCAGGTGCAGATCAAATCGCCGCTCACCAAAGAAGTGGTGGTGGTGCCCACCGAGGCGGTGCTGGACACCGGCCTCAAGCAGCACGTCTTCATCGCCCTGGGGGGCGGTAAATTCGAACCCCGGGAGTTGAAGCTGGGGGTTTACGGCGACGGCAACAACTACCGGGAGGTCCTCTCCGGCCTCAAGGGCGGCGAAGAGATCGTCACTTCGGCCCAGTTCCTGCTGGATTCCGAGTCCCGCTTCCGGGAGGCCGTCCAGATGATGCTGGCGCCGCAAGGGCGCCCCGGAGCCGGGCAAGGAGGCCGCGCCCCCGGCCATGCCCGGGATGCCGGGCATGAAGATGGAGGGGACCAAGGAGGGGGCGCCGGCCCCCAGCGCCGGCCCCCATGCCGCCGGGGCCTAAGCATTGATAAGCGCTATTTTAAACTGAGTGCCTCAGGTCAGAGATTCGGTAACGTATCTTAATGGGACCTGAAATGATTTCCCCCTCACCCTAACCCTCTCCCCCATTGGGGAGAGGGGAGAAAAAGGCACTCCTGTAGCTCCCTCTTTCCCCACCGGGGGGAGCGGGCTGGGGTGAGGGGGGCTACCGAAAACTGAAAACCGAAAACCGCCTCTATGATCGCTAAAATCATCGAAGCCTGCGTGCGCAACCGAGGTCCTGGTCCTCCTGGTGTGGCTCATGGTCACCGCCTGGGGCATCTATGCCGCCTATAACATCCCGGTGGACGCCATCCCCGACCTCTCCGACGTCCAGGTGATCATCCGCACCGAATTCGCCGAGCAGGCCCCGCAAATCGTCGAAGACCAGGTCACCTATCCCCTGACCACCGCCATGCTGGCGGTGCCCAAGGCCAAGGTGGTGCGGGGCTTTTCCCAGTACGGCCTCTCCCTGGTCTACGTCATCTTCGAAGACGGCACCGACATCTACTGGGCCCGCTCCCGGGTGCTGGAATACCTCAACTACGTCCGGGGCAAGCTGCCGTCGCAGGTCAGTCCGGCCCTGGGCCCCGACGCCACCGGCGTGGGCTGGGTCTTTGAGTACACCCTGGAGGACCCCACCGGCCACAACGACCTGGCCCAACTGCGCTCCATCCAGGACTGGTACCTGCGCTACCAGTTGCAGACGGTGCCCGGGGTGGCCGAAGTGGCCAGTGTCGGCGGCTTCGTCAAGCAGTACCAGGTGGTGGTGGACCCCAACCAGCTGGTGGCCTATAAGCTCCCCCTCGCCAAGATCAGAGACGCCATCAAACGCTCCAACCAGGACACCGGCGGCGCCCTGATCGAACAGGCCCAAACTGAATACATGGTCCGGGGCCTGGGCTATATCAAAAACAAGACCGACGTGGAAGATATCGTGGTGGGCGCTGACCCCAAGGGCACCCCCATCCTGGTCAAAGACGTGGCCCTGGTCCGGATGGGGCCGGAGCTGCGGCGGGGGATGACCGAGGCCAACGGCCAGGGCGAGGTGGCGGGGGGCATCGTGGTGATGCGCTTCGGCGAAAATGCCCGGACGGTCATCGAGGGCGTCAAGCAGAAGCTGGAAGACCTCAAAGCCGGGTTGCCCCCGGGGGTCATCATCCAGACGGCCTATGACCGTTCCGGCCTGATCCAGCGGGCCATCGACACCTTGAAGCGGACCATCACCGAAGAAATGGTCATCGTCGCCATCGTCTGTTTCATCTTCCTGCTCCACGTCCGCAGCGCCATCGTGGCCATCATCAGCCTGCCCATGGGGGTGCTGATCTCCCTGATTTTGCAGTATTATTTCAACATCAACGCCAACATCCTGAGCCTGGCGGGCATCGCCATCGCCATCGGCGCCATGGTGGACGCCTCGGTGGTCATGGTGGAAAATTCCCACAAGCACATCGAGCACGCCCCGCCCGACGCCCCCCGGGAGGCCCTCATCTTGGAGGCCGCCAAGGAGGTGGGCCCATCGCTCTTCTTCGCCCTCCTGGTGCTCACCGTCTCCTTTCTGCCCATCTTCGCCCTGGGCGGCGAATCGGGCCGTCTCTTCCGGCCTCTGGCCTTCACCAAGACCTTTGCCATGGGCGGCGCCGCCCTGCTGGCCATCACCCTGATCCCCATCCTGATGGTCTATTTCATCCGGGGCAAGATCATCCCGGACATGGAAAACCCGGTGGCCCGGGCCACCATGGTGGTCTATAAGCCGGTGGTCCGCTGGATTATGCGAGTTCCCAAGACCGCCATCATCTTGGCCTTGATCGCCATGGCGGTCACCATTTATCCCTTATCCCAGCTGGGCTCCGAGTTCATGCCGGCCCTGGATGAAGGCGACCTGCTCTACATGCCCACCACCATGCCGGGCCTCTCCATCACCGCGGCCAAAAACGTCCTGCAGCAAACCGACCGGATCATCCGCACCTTTCCGGAGGTGGAGTACGTCTTCGGCAAGGCCGGCCGGGCCGAAACCGCCACCGACCCGGCGCCCCTTTCCATGATTGAGACCACCATCCGCCTCAAGGACCGGGAGCACTGGCGCCCGGTGGACACCTGGTACTCCTCCTGGGCCCCGGAGTGGCTGAAAGGGATCTTGCGCCATTTCACCTCGGACCGGATCTCCACCCAGGAACTCATCATGAAGATGGATAACGCCGTGAAGTTCCCCGGCCTGGCCAATTCCTGGGGCGGCCCCATCAAGATCCGCATCGACATGCTCTCCACCGGCATCAAAACCCCGGTGGGCCTCAAGTTCCTGGGCCCGGACCTGGAGGTCCTGGACCGCCTGGCCGCCAACGGCCGAAGGCATCCTGAAGGAGGTGCCCGGCACCGCCAGCGCCTTTGCCGAACGGGTCACCGGGGGCTATTACCTCGACTTCGAGATCAAGCGCCGGGAGGCGGCCCGCTACGGCCTGACGGTGGGCGACGTCCAGGAAGTGATCGCCAGCGCCATGGGGGGCGAGAACATCACCCAAACGGTGGAAGGCCTGGAGCGCTATGCCGTCAACCTGCGCTACTTCCAGGACTACCGGCAGAACCTGCCGGCCCTGCGCCGCCTGCTCATCCCCACTCCGGACGGGGCCCAGGTCCCCATTGAGCAGGTGGCCGACATCAAGGTCCACCAGGGCCCCGACATGATCAAGAGCGAGGGCTCCCGGCGCTCGGCCTGGATCTACGTGGACCTGGCCGATATCGACGTGGGCACCTACGTTAAGCGGGCCAAGGAGGCCATCGCCGCCCACATGAAGATGCCGGCGGGCTACTCCCTCCTCTGGAGCGGCCAATTCGAATACATGGAGGCCGCCAACAAGCGGCTGAAAATCATCATCCCCATCACCCTGGTCCTGGTCTTTCTGCTCCTCTATTTAAACACCCGCTCCCTCATCAAGGTCGGCATCGTCATGCTGGCGGTGCCTTTCTCCCTGCTGGGGGCCATCTGGCTCCTCTATCTGCTGGGCTACAACCTCAGCGTCGGCGTGGCGGTGGGCATGCTGGCCCTGGCCGGCCTGGATGCCGAGACCGGGGTGCTGATGCTCCTCTACCTGGATATTGCTCACGATCGATGGAAGACCGAAGGCCGCCTCAAGACCGAGGCGGACCTGCACGACGCCATCGAATACGGGGCGGTCATGCGGGTGCGCCCCAAGCACATGACCATCCTGGCCAACCTGCTGGGCCTGCTGCCCATCATGTGGGCCACCGGCACCGGCTCCGAGGTGGCCAAACGCATCGCCGCCCCCATGGTGGGCGGCGTCGCCACCTCCTACCTCCTGGAACTCCTGATCTATCCCGCCATTTACCTGTTATGGAAACGCCATACGGATTTTAAACGCCGACTATGATAACTCCGGAACCATCGGCAACTGCATCGTGCAGGCCTACGAGCTGGGGACCCCCATCGTTGGGGCAACCTCACTATTAATGGAATAATACGCTTCTTAGTTAGGGAAGAAAAAAATCCCGGGAATCAGGTGGCGCTGAGGGCGGACCTTTTGGTCCGCCCTTTTTTTTGGGAGGGGAGCGGCTTCCAGCCGGTGCTTTAGGTGATGCGTAGGACGCACCCTACATCTCTGCCGGCGGGCTGACTGGTTTTCCGGTACATACTGGAGAATAAACCTGGTCCAGATGGAAGGGGCATTTAAGGGCGACCCAGCGGGTCGCCCCTACTTCCAGACCCCGTCGATGGGGGTCTGGCACTTGGGGCACTTGCCGTCTTTCAGGTTATAGCGCCGGATGGTGTAGCCCAGACGTTCGATGAGGAGTTCCCGGCAGCCATAGCAGTAGGTGTTCTCGCCGGCCTCGCCGGGGATGTTGCCGGTGTAAACGTAGCGCAGCCCGGCCTTGAGCCCGATCTCATGGGCCTGCCGCAAAGTGGCCACCGGGGTGGCCGGGCGGTCCATCATCTTGAAGGTGGGGTGAAAGGCGGTGACGTGCCAGGGTATGTCCGCCCCCACTCCCTTGATGAACTGGGCAATGTCGGTGAGCTCTGCCGTGGAGTCGTTCTCGCCGGGGATGATTAGGGTGGTGACCTCCAGCCAGACGCCCAGCTTTTTGAGGCGGGCGATGGTGTCCAACACCGGCTGCAGCCGGGCCTTGCAAATCTTGCGGTAGAACTTGTCCTGCATGCTCTTCAGATCGACATTGTCGCCATCGACGAACTCCGCCAGGGCGGTGGCGGAGGCCTCGGTCATGAAGCCGTTGGAGACAAAGACGTTTTTCAGGCCTTGCTCGTGGGCCAGCTTGCCCACGTCCTGGGCGTACTCCATGAAGATGGTGGGCTCGGTGTAGGTGTAGGCGATGCTGGCCGAATGGGAGGCCAGGGCGTAGGCCACGATGGCCTCCGGCTCCCTTTCGTCCCCCCGGATCAGGCCGCCGTGGACCCGGGGATACTGGGAAATGTCGTAGTTCTGGCAATGGAGGCACATGAAGTTGCAGCCCACCGTGGCGATGGAGTAGGAGCGGGTGCCGGGCAGGAAGTGGAAGAGCGGCTTCTTCTCGATGGGGTCGATGTGTTCGGCGATGATCTTGCCGTAATTGAGGCTGAAAAGTTGGCCGTCCTGGTTTTGGCGGACGTGGCAGAGGCCCCGTTTGTCCGGGTCGATCTTGCATTCATGGGCGCACATATGGCACTGGACCTTGTGGTCCTCCAGGCCTTCCCACAGTCTGGCTGGAAACATAGGCTCTCCTCGCGAATTGCGTCTCTCCTAAGTTATAACCTCCGGGCCGGGATGTAAAGGCGCATATTGTCCCCGCAAGCTGAGGTTATCGAGGCGAGACGCCCGTGCTGCCAACTTCTAGATTAAGGTGCGTAGGACGCACCCTACAAAAACCGGCCACTGGCAACTGCATTGCTAATTTACTGCCCCATCGCCTGCTGGCCATAGTCGCAGTAAGACAACAACGGGCAACCGGGGCACTGGGGGTTCCTGGCGGTGCAGACGGCCCGGCCGTGCCAGATGAGTTGCAGGGAAAACCTGGTCCAGCGCTCCTTCGGCACCAGGGCCATCAGGTCGAACTCGATCTTCACCGGGTCCTTGGCGACGGTGAGACCCAAGCGCTGGGACACCCGGCCACAATGGGTGTCCACCACGAGGCCGGGGATGCCGAAGGCATTGCCCAGAACGACGTTGGCGGTCTTGCGGCCGATGCCCGGGAGTTTTACCAGTTCTTCCAGGGAGGCCGGCACCCCGCCGCCGTGTTTCTCCATCAGGGCCTGGCCCAGGGCCTTGAGGCTTTTGGCCTTGTTATGGTAAAAGCCGGTCTGGTAGATGGCCTGTTCCAGTTCATCCAGGGGGGCGGCGGCATAATCGGCCGCACTGGGGTATTTTTTGAAGAGGGCCGGGGTCACCTTATTCACCCGCTCGTCGGTGCACTGGGCCGAGAGGATCGTGGCCACCAGCAATTCCAAGGGGTTGGTGAAATCCAGGGTGACGTGGACCTGGGGGTAATGCGTCTCGAGCAGTTTTAGAATCGGGCCGATTTTCGCCGCGGGTTCCATATTAAACTCCTGTTTTCTGTTTTCTGTCTTCTGTTTTCTGTGATTGCCGAACCGCTCTCTCTTTTAATTAATTACCTTCGTATTGATTGTCAGCCGGTAAAAAACCCATCTCCAAGATAATCACCGAAAAATTTCCCTTTACAGAAAACAGAAAACGGAAAACAGAAAACTATCTTTTCAGGCGGGCCCGCAGCTTCCGGCTCAGTTCCTGGAACTCCGGAATCTGAAGCCGGGAGACCAGGAAGAAATAGAGCCCCGCCCCCAGCAGGATATCTCCGCCCAGCGCCAGCAGGCGGCCCAACAGGCTGCCTCCCAGCCAGCCGATTAGGACGGGGTAGGCCCAGATGACCGTCAGGCCCATCACCAATCCGGCCGCGGCCACCTTGAGCAGGGTGGCCAGCAGCGGGCGGACCCGGAAGCCCCCCAGCCTGTGGTAAAGCATCACCCCCAAAAAGAGGAAATTGAGGATCATGCTGAGCGAGGTGGACAGGGCGATGGCCCGGTGTTGCAAAGGGCCTAACGTCAGGTTGATGAACACCAGATTAGCCGCCACCGTCAGGAAGGAGCCCACCACCGGGACCCTGGTATTGTTCAAGGCGTAGAAGGCCGGCACCATGATCTTCACCCCGGCAAAGGCCAGGGCGCCGATGGCATACAGGGCCAGGGCCGCCGCGGTCTGCTGGGTGTCCCAGGCCGAGAAGTGGCCGTGCTGGTAGATCAGGGCGATGATGGGCTGGGCCAGAAAGATCAAGCCGCAGGCCGCCGGCGCCGTGACCAGCAGCGCCAGGGCCAGGGAAGACTCCAGGGCCCCCTTCATGGCCGGGAGGTCCTCCTGGGCGGCATGCCGGGACACCACCGGCATGGTGGCCACCATCAGGGCTACCCCGAAGAGCCCCATGGGCAGATGAAAAAGCCGGTAGGCGTAATTCAGCCAGGAAACGCTCCCCTGGCCGCAACTGGCGGCGTAAAAGGTGTTGATGAAGAGGTTGATCTGGGTGGCGGAGAGTCCCACCACCGCGGGCAGCATCAGCTTACCGATGCGCTGGAGGCCCTCTTCCCGCAGATCCACCACCCATTGGAGGTGGAAGCCCTGCCGCCGCAGGAGGGGCAGCTGGACCAGGAACTGCAGCAGGCCGCCGATGAGGGCGCCCCAGGCCATGCCGACGATGGGATGGAGGCCCAATTGGGGGACCACCAGGCTCAGGGTCACCCCGGCCACCACGGACCCGAGGTTAAAGAAACTGGAGGCCAGGGACGGAACAAAGAATTTCCCCCTGCTGTTGAGCATGCCCATGGCCAGGGCCGCCAGGGAGACCAGGAGCAGAAAAGGGAACATGATCCGGGTCATCAGGGTGGTAAGGGCCAATTTCCCCGGGACCAGGCCGAAGTCCGGGGCCATGAGGTTCACCAGCTCCGGGAGAAAAGATCATGCCCAACAGGACCAGGCTCCCCACCAGCAGTGAGGAGCACATGATGACGTTGTTGGCCAGGCGCCAGGTCCTCTCCGGGCCCGATTTCTGATCGTAGTCGGTGAACACCGTGACGAAGGCGGAACTCAAGGCTCCTTCGGCAAAGAGGTCCCGCAGCAGGTTGGGGATGCGGAAGGCCACCACAAAGGCGTCGTTGGCGTAGCCGGCGCCGAACAGGCTGGCGAACACCTGTTCCCGCACCAGCCCCAGAATCCGGCTGGCAAAGACCGCCAGGCTCACCGCGCCCGCAGCCCGGGCGATTTGGCCGGTTTGGCTGGCGGGTTCCTGGCTCAACGGCCAGACCTGACCAGGAGGGATAAGGCAATTCCGGCGATGCTCATGGCATGATTTTAGGGGAAAACCGGGGCGGGGGGAAAGGAGAAAAGGAGGTCAGTCGGAAATATTTCGGCGAACTCTTGTGAAGATGGCCAGTCTCATCAGCCGGCGGTGGGATTTTTGGCGGCCTGGGGGGGCGGCGTTTTCTTTTTCTTGGCGGCCTTGGCCTTGTTCTTGGCGGCTACCTGCTCCTTTTTGGGCTTTGGGGCCACGGCCTTGGTGCCCTTAGCCTGAGGGGCCGGAGCCTTTTTCACCTTGGGCTTGTGCGCCGGCCGGAGTTTGGGCGCGGTCTTTTCCTGGGCCAGTTCAGCAGGAGAGGTCCCGGGATGCAGCAGGGCGTACACCGGCTGATCCCCGGCCGGCGTACCCTTGATGGGAGGGTCTTCTACCCGGCGCTCCACCTGCTCCGGCCAGCCGTCGGCCCACACCGTGCCCAGGAATCCCGACAGCTTCAGACTCTGGTTCTCCTGGTCAAAGGAGTGCGCCAGCACCACGGCCAGTCCCAATCCGACTCCGGTAGTCGCGATCAGGCCGAGCCAACCATAACGCCGCCACGGGCTGCGAGCCCGGAGTCTGCTACCGTCTTGCGCCCGGCCAAGGCGGAGATGAGGGCATACATGCCGTAGGCCCAGAGGATGAAAATGAGGGTTGGTAGCACCAACTCTCCTTGTCGGGTAATGAGTTAAAGATAACAATTCTAATTTTTTGAAGTCAACCCCTTTTCGCGACCCTTGCCAGGCAAGGGTTTGGCGCATGTCATTTTATTGACATAAGAGGCGTTTTGGTGTAGCAATTCTTAAGCATAGGGGATTCCCTCATGAAACGGGATAAGGCCTCTATCCTGGTGATCGACGACGACCCGGGCATTCGCCGGGGTTTGCAAGAGATCCTCATGGCGGAAGGTTACGCCGTAATTACCGCGGCGGATGGTGAAAGCGGCTTGAAGCTGTTGACTGAGCAGAGCTTTGACCTGACGCTGACGGACCTGGCCATGCCCGGACTGGGTGGCCTGGAGGTTCTCAAATATCTGGTGCACCACCAGCCCGATTGCCCCTGCATCATCATCACCGGCTACGGCACTATCGCCAACGCCGTGACCGCCATGCGCCAGGGGGCCTATGATTACCTGGCCAAGCCGGTGGATGCCACCGAACTCCGCCTGGTGGTGGCCCGGGCCCTGGATCATCATCGCCTGAAGTGGGAAAATCTGCAACTTAAAAAGCAACTGCACCAGCGCTATGGTTTCGCCAACATGGTGGGTCAGAGCGAGGCCATCACCCAGGTCTTCGAGCTCATCCGCAAGGTGGCGGACACCGACAGCACCGTACTGATCCTGGGTGAATCGGGCACCGGCAAAGAACTGATCGCCCATGCCCTCCATTACAACAGCGCCCGCCGGGACGGTCCCCTGATCCCGGTGAACTGCGCCGCCATCCCGGAAGAACTCCTGGAAAGCGAACTCTTCGGGCATGAGCGGGGCGCCTTCACCCACGCGGTGCGCACCCGCCTCGGCCGCTTCGAGCAGGCCCATGGCGGCACCATCTTCCTGGACGAGATTTCGGAGATGAGCCCCAACCTCCAGGTGAAGATCCTCCGGGTCCTGCAAGACCATTCCTTTGAGCGCATCGGCGGCGTCAAGACCATCCAGGTGGATATCCGGGTGATCGCCGCCACCAACCAGGACCTGGAAGAGTTGGTGGCCCGGGGCAAATTCCGGGAAGATCTTTATTACCGCCTCAATGTCATCCCCATCAAGGTGCCGCCCTTGCGGGACCGGCTCAGTGACCTGCCGCTGCTGGTGCAGCACTTCCTGGCGGAAGTTCAGCCGTAAGCGAAAAAAACCAGGGAAACGCTTCAGTGCCGCGGCCCTGGACCTGCTGCTGCGTCACTCCTGGCCGGGAAACGTCCGGGAATTGGAAAATCTGGTGGAGCGCCTGGTCACTTTAACCGAGGGCGAGGTGATAGACGTGGCCGATCTGCCGGAGAAATTTCGGCAAGGCTTCCCGGCTACCCCGGCCTGCCCCCGAGGAACTCCCGGTCGGGAGCACCGACCTTAACGCCGCGGTGCAAGCCCTGGAGCGCCACCTCATCCTCCAGGCCCTGCAAAGGAGCAACTGGGTGAAGAGCCGGGCGGCCCGGCTGCTCCACCTCAACCGCACCACTCTCCTGGAGAAGATGAAGAAACAGAATATCGACGCCGCTCCCGGTCTGACGGGGTTGCCGGATAAACTGTCCGGATGAGACCGGTAAGCAATTACGGCTTAAGCTGCCGCCCTGGCAGCATCTTCCCAGGCTTCAGTGAGCTAAAATGTTGTTAGGTAATGCCTTGACAAAGACCTTGTGCGAAATTACCTTTTTGTATAAAATAATATCCATAGGTCACCCGGTTAGTGATTAAAATGAGCCAAAAATTTCTTTTCTCCTTGCTGTTTTGCCTGATCCTGGTCCTGCCGGCACACACCACCACGACGCCGGGGCCTGAGTCCTGTTCCTGGAAAGGGAAAAATTTCCTCTCCCAAAGGCACACAGGGGCAGGTGATTGTCATCAGAACGGCCAAAGACCCCAAGGCCAATCAGATCAAGGTGGGAGAGAAGGGAGAGATTTTAATTCCGCAAAGCACCGCCATCGCTGGGGCCGCCATCGCTGGGGCCGCAGTTGGCGGGGCGGCCAGGCCGGGGGCGGCCAGCCCGGGGGCAGGTGCGGCCGACGCCGGTGCTCTGAAAGGGGCTGAGACGGGCGATGACGCCATAAACAGCGGAGACTCCAATAAGTCAGAGGGCGGCGGCGGTCTTAAAGGCGCCTCAGGTGGTTCGGGAAGTGGAACCAACAACGCCTCTAATCCTTCCTTCGGCTCGATGAATGATAACGGACTCCTGGGCGGCGGCGCGCCCTCAGGGTTTAACACCCTTCCGGATATCACCCCGTTTGTAAACCCATTCACGCCGGCCTCAACCTCAACAACCACCTTTACTATTACCGCCTACGCGGGGGCTAACGGCGCCATTTCGCCTTCAGGCGTAGTGACCGTGAACTCCGGCGACTCCCAGACCTTCACCATCACTCCGGACTCCGGGTTCCACGTGGCCAACGTCCTGGTGGACGGGGTATCCGCCGGCGCAGTGGGGGGTATTGCCTTTACCAACATTACTGCCAACCATACCATCGTCGCCAGCTTCGCCGCCTTGCCGACCGCAGAACTCCAGGCCATGCTGGACCTGGTGGTGAGTGATGCCGGGATTCCCGGGGCCATCATGGCCATACAGACCCCGACGGAAAGCTGGATCGGCGCCTCCGGCAAGGCGGATTTGGGCGATGCGACCCAAGGCCGTGACCCCCAGGCCATGACCGCCGACACCCAGGTGCACCTCGCCGGGGTCACCAGGCTCTTCACCGCCGCGCTCATCATGAAGCTGGTGGAGGAGAACAAAATCAAATTGGACGACACGGTGGATCAATGGCTGTTTCCCGATGCCGTGCCCGCCGCCGATCAGATCACCCTGCGCATGCTCCTGAACCACACCAGTGGTCTGCACGATCACGAGACCACGCAGGAGTTTTTTACCGGTCTAATTTCCTTCCCAACCCTTGCCTGGGACCCTTTTGTCGACATCTTACCGATCATGGAACTCTCTACGTCGCCCGATTTCAAGCCGGGAACGGATTTCAAGAAGAGTAGCTCCAATTACTACCTTCTGGGGATGGCGGCTGAATCGACCACCAGGTTCACCGACACCGTGGAGAACCTGATCAAAACCGAGTTCTTTGACCCGCTGAACCTGTCCCACACCGCCCTGCCCGCTTCCGGTCTTTTTGATCAGACTAACCCCTTCGCCCGGAGCTATTACTGGGCCGGAGTCCCCGAATTTCCCACGCTCACCGACAGCACCGGTTGGGATCTCTCCTTTGACTGGACCAACGGCTCCGGGGTGTCCACCGCCCAGGATATCCTGAACTTCACCACGGCCCTGTTCGTGGGTAATGTGGTTAACAGCCAGTCCCTGCAGCAGATGACCACCCCCCAGCAACTGACCAGCGCCCAAGGGATTACCCTCCCCTATGGCTTTGGACTGGAGGTGGTGAATACGGACCAATGGTTCGGGGAGAAAATGTATCAGAGCGACGGTGACACCGTGGGCGCCTATGCGCGCTGGCTCTATTATCCGGACTCGGGCCGCACCATCTTCATCGCCTTCAACCGCGGCGATAAACGGTTCAATACCGACCCTCCCCTGAATCCCGCCCCGATCCTCCCCAGGTGGACGCTTCGCAAAAGGCGGATGATCTCCTCAAGGCCGCCAGTAATCTTATCAAAGGCTCACAATAAGATTAGACCTCAACCCTAGCGGGGGCGAGATCTTCGGCACAGCCTGGGCTGGGCCGGCTTTCCGGTTAGGGCCTGCAGCTACCAAAAACTTCGCCGCCAAATCGGGATTACATGCCAACCCGGCCGCAGTTGTGGCTGCTGGCCATTTATGCTAAGCTGGCGGCAAACCTCAAGGAGAGATCTATCATGGCAGAACCGTTCCCCGTTTCGAGTCGACAGGCCATCCTGGTTTTCCATTTCGCCGACCGGATCAAGGCGGAAATCCTGCTCGCCTCCCGCCTCCTGGGCACCGTCTCCCAACTGCAAGGCCAGGAGCAGGAAGGCGCCAATCGTCTGTTTCTGGATTTTCTCAAGGGCCTGGAACAGGAAATCAACCTGGCCGGGGTGCAGATCAACGATCCCGAAATGGTGCGGCTCAGAACGGTGATGACCGGGCTTTTGGGCATGGCGGATTCCCGGATGTTCCAGGACATGCAGTCCCACTTCACCTGGATGATCAGCGTCATGACCACTTATGCCCAGCGGGCCATGGAATACCTGGTTAAGGAGAAGTTGTTGTAAGCAGTGGAGGTCTCACCTCAACTGGGTCTGAGATGCGGTTATGATAACCATATCAATACACTGCCCACCGAGTTGGGCGTCGCACATAAATAGCAGCAGCTATGCTCTTATTTACTCTCCAACTGGAGGCACTAGAAATCACTCCTACGTCTCCCTTAGTGCCTTATATTAATTGGCTTTACCCAAGAACTCAGGCCGAATTTTGAATTCTTTCTCTCTTGTGGCATTCCCGGAGAGATGGAAGGCGAACGCTATAAGAAGTCCCCAGAATTGCTTCTTCAGGCGGTCAATCACATGCCCAAGATGGAAGCGCCTTGCCAATTTATTACCTGGAAGCGGTGGGATAAGCTGGAAGAGTATGATGCGCCGGAAGTAGTCGTCTTCTTTGCCACTCCAGATATATTATCGGGATTGTTCACCTTAGCCAACTTTGAGGAAGCAGAACCCAATGGTGTCCTCGCCCCGTTTTCTTCAGGGTGCGGCTCCATCGTCTCCTACCCTTATCTGGAAAAAGATTTCGACCGTCCACACGCTTTCCTGGGCATGTTCGATGTCTCAGCTCGCCCTTTTGTCCCGAAAACCATGCTCACTTTTGCTGTGCCCATGAAAAAGTTTACCAAGATGGTCAGGAATATGGCTGAGAGTTTCCTGATCACTTCTTCATGGAATAAGGTGAGAAATAGAATATCTTCCGTTTAATATCAGATGCCCCAGGAGACACGAGCGGGGTGAGGCGAGGTTTCCCACTCCTTTCCGGGCGGCATACAATCCACCAATATGAGTTTCGTCACCTCACAAGTCTGGAGCAACGACAGTAAACTTGTTCGCAAAAGCTGGCATAACCTTACGCCACTCATGACCTGCTATTTGTTTCATTCGCGTGTAAACATTTCTTCCCTAATACCTGCCAGATAGCCTTTAGTTTTCCGGTTTATAAGAGTACCCCCTATGATGGTCGCTTCGTAGGTGTCGCCATCGAGGGGCCATTGGTAATCAAGAATTAATTTATTCCCTTCTTGGCGCTTCGCCAATATAGGGAATGTTAATCGCACAGGGGGACTAACACCTTGAGATTCAATTATCAGGGTTAACTCATTTATCTCACTTAACTTATCTCCCCGAATAAATATCACTTGTGCCAAGTTGCAGCCTCTATAGACATATTTCCCCCCCGGGTTTGGATCATTATAGACGGGGTCTTCGGTGACCTGGGCCTGTCCGGTGGACGTGGCCGCCAACACCAGCATGAAGGCCGCCATCAATGCAATACTTAGAGTTTTCATGTGTTGCTCCTCCTTAAACGTGCAGCAGGTGCCTGGCCTTACTGTTGGCTGTTATGCTCCAGAACGCTCCTAGGCGTTGCCGTATCGCCCACGTAGCTTCCTTTTTCCAACTTCTTCGATGTTTGCGAGAAATGTTTTCCATTCCTGGACGAAACCGTTATGTTCTACTGAATCCATGATCTTCCCCCAATGTTTAAAATTAAGTAACCTCAAGTTGTTTAGTAAACGGCATGTTAGCACAAGATCCATCAAAAACCGAGATTATGCGGCAACCTTGGCCACCGCAGTCAAAAAATGGTTTTAGTATCTCTATGCCCGAAGAAAATCCCGCAAAGTTTCTGTTTTTGAAGCCGAATACTCTCAGCGACGTCATGATAGCACAAATTTCCCTGAAAAAGTTAATTTTCCCGGAATCTTGAGCATACCTAACCATCATAACCCGAATACTTCACTGCGATGGAGCTAAAGGACCCCAGGCCAGCACCGCCCGATAATGGTGAGCCAGAGGAAAAGCCGAGGCAACATGCACATACCACCGCCGGGCGTGATAAGAAACTCTGGCCTCCACTTCGATCAGTCGTTTGATCTGCCAGTCCAGCGCGAGCGAAGGTGCGCATAACTTGCCATTATAGATAGTTATCGGTGGGGCGGCAAAAATTGCAGATATGATCCGAATAATATGTATGATAATAGCAATCTTTAAAGGGAAGATCATTTACTCAAGTCTTGACCATTAAAATTTTAATCGAGTAAATAATTCTCACCCAACCTCCAGGGGGTCAGTTTATGAGGCCCCCGGAGGGCCTGATCAGTCATCCTTCCCTTTCTTTATGGCGCAATGCTTCTTCCGCCTCCTTAAACTCGGTGATGTCCTGAATCATGGCCATCTTGGACATGGTGCCGTCGGGGTGGCGGATGGGCGTGTTCGCCACCCGATACCAGCGGTGGTCTTTGGGGCTGAGCACCTCCCAGGTCACCTTTTCTCCCTGGAAGACCCGGTCGTTGACGCACCAAGGACAGACGTTATCCAGATCATGCAGGGCCTTGTAGCATTTCTGCCCGAGGGGGTAATAGCCGGTCCGGTCGATGAAGCGCTGGTTCATAAACTCCACTTCATAGTTCTCGGAGCAGATATAGATCAGCCCATCAAAGGCCTCAATCATGGCCTCATATTGGGCCCACAAATCCCGCCAGGCTTCTACCACCCGCTGATTTTTGTCCTTTTCCTCCTCCAGTTCAGCAATCTTACGGCGCAACCCGGTTAATTCTTCGATAAGTTGCTCTTTGGTTTTTGCTTCATCTTTCATGTTGGACCTCAAGAACAAACAATGGAATCCGATATATAGGCAGCCTTAATATGTCGGTCCCTAATGGAGTTCGCTATTCTCCACCAGCCGGTAAACCTCCAGCAGCGGCAGGCCCGTGTTCCTCGGCCATTTGGCGGCAGGCCTCGTACTCCGGCATCAGCCGCCGTTTGCCGCCGTACTCCATGACCTTGACCGTCAGCGGCCCGTAAGGGGTGTCGAGGCTCTCCTGCCAGCGCCGGGCCGCCACCCGCTCCACTTCCGCCAGCCGCACCCCGAGGGTGGTGGACTCGGTGAACAGGCGCTCCAGCAGGCCCTCCCGGGCCGCCGGCGGCGCCACCACCGTGAGGGCCACCCCGGGGCGGTTCTTCTTCATCTGGATGGGGGCGAGAGCCACATCCAGGGCCCCGGCGGCAAAGAGCCCGGCCATCAGGGGCTCGTAAAGCTCCGGATTCATGTCATCGATGTGGGTTTCCAGGACCAGCACCCGCTCCCGCCGGCCCGGAGCCGCAGTCAGGGGCTCGCCCAGGTAAATGCGCAAGAGATTGGGGTGCCCCGGCAGTTCCCGGGAGCCGGCGCCGTAGCCCACCCGTTCCAGACGCAGGGGCGGACAGGGCTCGTAGATGGCCTCCAGGCCTTTGAGGATCACGGCCCCGGTGGGAGTCACCAACTCCCCGGGAAGATCGGTGCCGTAAACCGGCAGCCCCTTAAGTAACTCCAGGGTGGCGGGGGCCGGGTTGGGCAGCCGGCCGTGGCCCGCGCTGATCATGCCATAGCCCATGGGCAGGGAGCTGCAAAAGACCCGGGTGATGCCCAGTTTCTCCACCCCGTAGGCCACCCCGACGATATCCAGGATGGTATCCAGGGCCCCCAGTTCGTGGAAGTGCACCTCCTCCAGGGGCTGGCCGTGGATCCGGGCCTCCACCTCCCCCAGGAGGCGAAACATGGCCAGGCTGCGCGCCTTCACCCCGTCGGTCAGGGGGGCGCCGGCAATCAAGGCGTGGATTTCCCGATAGCTCCGGGTGGGCTGGGGGTGGCGGCAGCGGAAATCCACCTGGAGGTGCACCCCGGTGAGGTGGTCTTTGGTAATCCGCGGGGCCGTGAGGTGCATCTCGGCCAGACCCAGGAGGTTCAGGAGTTCCTCCAAGGCCGAGACCGGCAGGCCCAGGTCGATGAGGGCCCCGAGGGTCATGTCGCCGCTGATGCCGGCGAAGCAGTCAAAGAAGGCCCAGCGTTCACTGGCCGGTGCGGTCGACATGGAGTTCCACCTCCTTGATGGTGCGGGCCTCGGTGGAGCGCACGGTAAACGCCAGGTTATGGTACTGCACCCGTTCCCCGCCCCGGGGCAGGTCGCCCAGTTGGGCGATGAGAAATCCCGCCAGGGTTTCGTAATCACCGGAAGGCAGATTCAGCTTCAGGGATTCGTTCAAGGTCTTGATCTCGGTGCGGGCGTTGATGAGGAAATGGCCCTCTCCCAACTTACGGAAGGGGATCACCTCCTGGTCGAACTCATCGGTGATTTCGCCGACGATCTCTTCCAGCAGGTCTTCGATGGCGACGATGCCCACCGCGCCGCCGTATTCGTCCACCACCACCGCCAGGTGGCTGCCGTCCCGCTGCATCTCGGCCAGCAGGCGGTCGATCTTCTTGAGTTCCGGCACGTACTTCACCGACCGGACGGAGGACTTGATGGGCTGATCCCGGTGTTCTTCCCCCAGGAGATCGAAGCTGTGGAGCACGCCGGTGAGGTTGTCGATGCGGCGATGATATACCGGCAGGCGGGAGAACCGGGTGTTGCGGAACTCCTCCTGGGCCTGGGCAATGCTCAAGGTGTCCGGAATGGCCGTCACCCGGATGAGAGGGACCATCACCTCTTTGACGGTGCGCAGGCTGAATTGGAGAATGCGGTGGATGAAGAGGCGCTCTTTGCCTTCCAGGTCCACTTCCGGACCGCTTTTGCTCACCACCAGACTCAGGTCTTCCCGGGTGATGAAGGGTAGCTGGCCGGTCTTTCGAACTCCGGCGGCCAGCAGGACCAAGCGGCTGAGGGTGGCGAAGACCCAGGTTATCGGATACATGACCCAGGAGACCATCCGCAGGGCCGGAGCCAAACGCTCCGCCAGGAAAGTGGCCTGCTGGCGGCCGATGGATTTGGGGATGATCTCGCCTAAGATCAGGATCAGGGGCGGCAGCGCCAAGATCACCGGAATCTCGGCGGCATCCCCAAACAGCCCCAGGAAGAAGGCGGTCACCAGGATGGTGTTCACCGCCGCGGCCATGGCCGCCCCCAGCAGGGTGGTGGCCAGGAAATACTCCGGCCGGGCCAGGAGCTGCAAGGCCAGGCGGGCATCCCGGTGCCCTTCCTCGGCCCGGTGGTGCAGACGGCGGCGGTTGGCGGAGACCAGGGCGATCTCCGACATGGCGAAGAAGCCTTCCAGGAGCAGGAGCGGGATGAAGATGAGCAGGATGCCGTAGGTCATGACTGGGCCCTTCGCACCTCCACCTCCAGGATGCGGGTGCCCTTCATGCGGGTCACTCGAAAGCGGAGATGATCTAAAGACACGGTCCGGCCTTCTCGCGGCAGGGCCCCGAAGAGATTCAGGACCAGGCCGCCGATGGTGTCGAACTCCGCGGTCGGCAGTTCCAAACCCAGGGCCTCGTTGAAGTCCGCCAGTGACAGGGTGGCCTTGGCCCGCCAGACCCCCGGTCCGATTTCCTCCAGGGGCTTGCACTTCTTCTTTGAACTCCTGGGGAATCTCACCGCAAAGCTCCTCCAGCAGGTCCTCCACGCTCACCAGACCCACCAGGGAACCGTATTCGTCCACCACCAGGGCCAGACGCAGGTGCTGGGCCTGCAACTCCGTCAGCAGGTCGAAGGCCTTTTTGTTTTCCGGCACATAATAGGCCGGCCGCAAGAGATTCTCGATGGCCCCATCCTCACACAAGCCTTTGGGGCCAACCTCCAGAATATCCTTGGCATGCAGGATCCCCAGCACGTCATCAGGGTTGTCCCGATAAATGGGGACCCGGGAAAAACGGAAGCGCTTGATGGCCTGGAGCATTTCAGGGCAAGGCATATCCAGGGGCAGGGTGAAGAGGTCGGGGCGGGGCACCATGATCTGCCCTACCCGAAGCTCGCCGAAGCTCAGGAGATTCTGGATAAAATCCCGTTCCATTTCGGCGATCAAGCCACGCAGGTGGCTCTCTTCCACCATGCGGACAAAATCCTCCTGGTGCAACGCGGGCACCTGAAGCTCCGGGCGAAATCCGAGGGTGGCCAAAAGCCCCCGGCTGATCTGCATCAGCACTACCCGGAAGGGGCTGAACACCAGGATGGCCGGCTTCACCAGGAAAGCCAGCCAGGGAGCCAGGCGGCTGGCATAGATCAGGGCCAGGGACTTGGGGATGAGTTCCCCGACGAAGAGGAAGGCCGGGGCGATGAGGCCGATGGCCAGCCATTTCCCTTTAGGCCCCCAGAGGCTCAGGGCCAGTGAGGTAGCCAGGATGGAGGCCAGGATGTTGACCGTCTCCACCCCCATGAGCACCGTCACCAGGAGGCGCCGGGGCCGGGCCAAGACGGCTTCCACCCGGTCGCCCCGGACCCGGTTTTTCTCCCGGAGGCGCAGGCGGTCCAGGGGGCTTAAAACGAAGAGGGAGGTTTCGGTGGCGGCAAAAAAGGCGCACAGGACCGCCAGCACCCCCAGGGTGAGATAGCGAGATAGATTAGGGTCTGACCAGATGGAGTCCAATTTTCGCTAGAACTTTCAGTGTCGTGGTTTAGCCGTCAGCAAAGAAAAAATAGTGCCTTTGGGCGGAAAAATCAGGCGTTTTCAGCCCCGAAAGGGGGCGTGGCGCCTTCCGGCAAGGGCACGTCGAAGGCGAAGATCACCCCGGCGATCATCTGATAGAAGCCCACCAGCACCACTAATTCGATCACCCCCGGCAGGCCGATCCTGACAGTCAGGGCATCCTGGACCTCCGGGGGAATGGAGCGCCGCTCCAGGACGCACCGGGCCACGGTTAAGACCTCCGGCTGAAGTTGATCATGGGTCGGCAACTCTTTCCCGGTGCGAATGGCCTCAATAAGCGCCTCCGAAACTCCCGCTTGCCGGGCCGGCTCCAGGTGTTTGACCCACTCATACGCCGCCCCCAGCCGCCGAGCCACCCAGAGGATGGCCAGTTCCCGCCAGGCCGCGGGCAAGACGCCGCCAAAACGCAAAAAAGTCCCCAACTCACTGACCTGGCGGGTGAGTTCCGGATAATTGAGCAGGCTCCGGTACATGCCGTCGATGCGGCCGCGCCGGGCCGCCAGCCGGTCGTAAAGCTCTTGAGCTTCGGGAGTGAGCGCGGCCGTAGGGTCGGGTAACCGGGCCATGAGCCCTAATCCCCGTCCATCCATTCTTTCTTGGCCTGGCTGAAAGGGCTCACCGGGGTGGCAAAGGACCGGTCGCAACGCACATCCACCAGGTAGGGGACCCCAGCCGCCAGGGCTGTCTGGAAAGCCGGCCCCAGTTCGGCGGGGGTAGTCACGGTGGCCGCCTGCAAGCCCAGAGACCGGGCGAATCCAGCCCAATCATGCACCGGCAGTTCCGTCAGGGCCGCCGCCCCCGGGCCTTCTTTGACGGCCCGCAGCCAAACGTTGCCCAGGGCGCCGTTATTGATGACCACAAAGATGACCGGAATCCGATAACGAGCCGCCGTCTGGATCTCCATGCCATGCATCAGCATACAGCCGTCGCCGGTGACCACCGCCAGGGGCAACTCCGGCCGGGCCGCCTTGGCGCCGATCCCCGCGGGGATGGCCCAGCCCATGGGACCCAGGTTGGTGGCCGAAATGTAGCTCCGCGGTGCATAAGACTCCCAATAGTGGCCACAAAAGGCCCGGTGCGCCCCGGAGTCCACCACCAGGACCGTCTCCCGGGGCATGACCCGGCGCAGTTCGGTGATTACCCGGGCCGGGTGCAGCGGCGTTGCTTCGCTCGCGGTGTTTTCCCCATCATAGTGGCGCGGCCCGGTGGACCTGATGTGCTCCAGCCAGGCGCGGCGCAGTCCATTGCTGCCTTCCAGGGCCTGAACTAGCTGGTATTCATAAGACATAACGACTTGCAGCACCCGGCCACAGTCGCCCACCATCGGCACCTGGGCGGGCCAGGTGCGCCCGATGACCTGGGGATCGATGTCCACTTGCACCAGGGCCCGACTGGGCAGCATCCTCCGGTCCCAAAACAGGGTATCCCGCTGGCTGAGACCGGAGCCCAACACCAGGAGAATCTCCACCTCATCGGAGAGAATGGCTTCGATGGCATGGCGGTGGCCGGCGTAGCCGAAAACCCCCAGGGAGAGACGGTGATCTTCCGGAAAAACGCCTTTGGCCCGCAGGGTGGTGGCCACGGGAATCTCAAAGCGCTCGGCAAAGGCCCGCAAGTCCTCGGTAGCTCCGGACTTCTCCACCCCGGCACCCGCCAGGGCCAGAATACGCACCGGCGCGGCCGCCGTCTCCTGGGGAACCAGGAGACGCCAGAGCCGGTCGATGCCATGCCGATCCAGAAACCGGGGGGCATAGAGGGATTCATCCATGCCTTGCCAGGGCGCCTGGATGTCGCTCTTCTGGATATCCAGGGGTAGGCTGAGATGCACCGGTCCCCGGGAGCCTGCCAGCATTCTGGTCAGCGAAGTCCGCAGGTGGTGGTGGATCAGGTGGATATTTTCCACCGCCAGGGAAGATCTGGTGATGGGCTGCAAGACCGCCACGTCGTTTAAGGCCGCGGGGCTGGAATCCTGGAAACCGCCCCGCCCCTCCCAGTTGGTGGGCACCTGGCCGGAAACGACGACTACGGGGGAAGAATCGGTGCGGGCCGCGGCCACGGCGGTGACCATATTGGTGATGCCCGGGCCGCCAATGGCCAAACAGACGCCAAAACGACCGCCAGCCCGGGCATAGCCGTCGGCCATGCAGGCCGCCCCGGCCTCATGGGCCGCCACCACCGGGGTAATGCCGGCGGTGTCAGCGAGGGCCGGCAAGAACGGGTCGATCAGGCCTCCGGGCACCAGAAAGACATGGCCCACCCCTTCGCCCCGAAACGCCTCAAGAAGGTAGCTGGTGGTCAACATGATCAGTAGCCAGTAGCCAGTTGCCAGTAGTCAGTAGTCAGTTGCCAGTCTAAAGCAGTGATCCGTGATGAACGGTTAGAAGTCAGAAAAAACAATTGCCACTTCTCCAGCTTCTCTGTGGACTTAGACAACTTGCCTTCTTGTTCTAAGTCAGGCCAATAGCGGTCCAAGGACTCCCCAATCTGCATTAATTCCTTTATGGTTCAAGGCTCTTTCCGTTTCTTGGTCATAGACCTGCAGCCTCCTTGAGGAGGGGCCAGGGCATACAGACAAAAACTGACTACTGGCTACTGGCTGGCTACTGCCTCAAACCACCGGCAGCCGGGTCGCCGGCGCCATCCGTCCTTTGCCGGACCTGGGCTTCTTCCCCTCCCGGAAAGGCGAGCGGGTCAAGGCCTCGTTCAGCACCTGATCCACGTCGGTCACCGGCACGAACTTGAGGCGCCGCTTGATGTTGGCGGGAATCTCCACCAGGTCTTTTTTGTTGGCCTCCGGGATGATGACCTTCTTGACCCGGGCCCTGAGCGCCGCGATCGCCTTTTCCTTCAAGCCGCCGATGGGCAGGACCTTGCCCCGCAGGGTGATCTCCCCGGTCATGGCCACATCCCGGCGCACCGGAATTTTGGTCAGGGCGGAGATCAGGGCGGTGGCCATGGTGACCCCGGCGGAGGGACCGTCCTTGGGGGTGGCCCCGGCCGGCACATGGATATGGATGTCCAGCTTCTCATAAAAATCCTCGGGCAGATTGAGAAGCTCCGCCCGGGAGCGGGCATAGCTCAAGGCCGCCTGGCCCGACTCTTTCATGACGTCCCCCAACTGCCCGGTGAGGAGCAGTTGGCCTTTGCCTTTCATCAAGGTGGCCTCGATCGCCAGGGTCTCGCCCCCCACCTGGGTCCAGGCCAGACCGGTGGCCACGCCCACTTCGTCATGCTCCACCTCTCCTTCGGGGAGATGACGGGGCGGTCCCAGGTAGCGGTGCAGGTTGCCCCGGGTGACGGCAAAGGGGCCCGTTTCCCCTTCGGCCAGGCGCCGGGCCACCTTGCGGCACAGGGAGCCGATCTCCCGCTCCAGGTTCCGCAAGCCCGCCTCCTGGGTGTAGTAGAGGATAATTTTTTTCAAGACCTCCGAGGAGATCTTCAGGTCTTCGGGGTGCAGGCCGTTTTCCGTGAGTTGCCGCGGCATCAGGTGGCGCTTGACGATTTCCAGCTTCTCGTCCTCGGTGTAGCCCGGCAGGCGGATGGTTTCCATGCGGTCCCGCAGGGCCGACGGAATGGGGTCGATCAGGTTGGCGGTGGTGATGAACATCACCTTGGACAGATCAAAGGGCACGTTGAGATAGTGGTCGCTGAAGGAATGGTTCTGCTCCGGGTCCAAAGCCTCCAGCAGGGCGGCGGAGGGGTCGCCCCGGAAGTCCATGCCGATCTTGTCCACTTCATCCAGGAGAAAGACGGGGTTGTTGGAGCCCGCGGTCTTGATCCCCTGGATGACGCGCCCCGGCAGGGCGCCGATATAGGTGCGGCGGTGGCCCCGGAGCTCGGCCTCATCCCGCATGCCCCCCAGGGAAACCCGGGTGAATTTGCGCCCCAGGGCCCGGGCAATGGACTGGCCCAGGGAGGTCTTGCCCACCCCGGGCGGGCCCACGAAGCAGAGGATGGGGCCTTTCATTTTTTTATTGAGCTTGCGCACGCTCAGGTATTCCAGGATGCGGTCCTTCACCTTCTCCAGGTCGTAGTGGTCTTCATCCAGAATGGCCTTGGCTTCCTTGACCTCCAGCTTGTCCCGGGTGCTTTTGCTCCAGGGCAGCTCCACCAGCCAGTCCAGGTAGGTGCGGACGATGGAGGCCTCGGCCGCGTCGGGGTGCATCTGCTCCAGGCGGGAGAGCTGTTTGAGGGCCTCCTCTTCGGCCTGCTTGGTCATGCGGGCCCGGGCGATCTTGAGACGGTAGTCCTCCATCTCCTTGCTGGTCTCGTCGATATCGCCCAGTTCCTTCTTGATGGCCCGCAACTGCTCCCGGAGGAAATATTCCCGCTGGCTGCGGTCCATCTCCTCCCGGGCCTGGGACTGGATCTTGGCCTGAATGGCGGAGACCTCCATCTCCTTGCGCAGGAAGTCGTTGACCTTGATGAGGCTGCGGATGGGGTCCGTCTCTTCCAGGACCGCCTGGGACTCGTCGATCTTGAGCCTAAGGTTGGCCGCCACCAGGTCCGCCAGGTGGCCGGGGTCCTCGATGGACTCCAGGATGGCCAGCAGGTCCGGGGACATGATGCCCTTCAGGGTGAGAATCTTTTCCGACATCTCCCGGGCGTTGCGCATCAGGGCCTCGGCCTCGGGGGAAATTTCGGTGATGGTTGATTCGGGGATGAGCTCCTGCTCCACCTGGAAATGAGGGCGCTCCTGGAGATATTCCTTAATCAGCGCCTTGGCCTTGCCCTGGACCAGAATCTTCAGGCGCCCGTCCGGGAGCTTCAACATTCTCAGGATGAGGCTCACCGTGCCCACGGAGTAGATATCCTCCGGCTCGGGATTCTCAACGGCCTGGTCCTTTTGGGTAGCCAGAAACAAGAGGCGATCCTGGGCCAGGGCCGCTTCAATGGCCAGGACCGAGGTCTCCCGGCCCACGAACAGGGGGAGCACCATGTTGGGAAACACCACGACATCCCGCACCGCCAACAGGGGCAGGGTGGCAGGGATGATAATTTGCTGTTGATCTTCGTCTTCTTCTCTGGTGGCCATGTTATCTCCTGGGAGATGTTAAGGATTGGCCGGAATGCCGACTAAGCCGGTGGAGGAGCCTGGGTTTGCCAGCTGCAAAATTCTCCATAAATTTCCCCGCGACGCTCCAACCCATTATTTAATTGATTGACCGAGCAATTCTCGGCGCGATTTTTAGATTATATATAATTCCTTAAATCCTGCTTGGCAATTGTCGGCGATAATCGAGGCTAACTTTTTGGCGCCGGAGTCACCGGTTTCCTGGGGGCTTCGGCTACCACCACGAATGCCAGTCGCCATAGAGAGTCAAAACCGCGCGGCGATATTGCCGGGCAAATTCTTCATCCCGGGCATAAACCTGGAGGCCCCGAATGGCGGCATGTTGGACGTGCGCATTCTCTTCCTCCAACAACAGCAGGTGCAGGCGCACCGGAGTGAATAGGGGCGCCAACTCCTCCTGCAAACGCCGGCGCAGCTTTTCGCCTTCCCGGTAGTCCCAGGGGTGCTCCAGAAGAACCACCCCCAGGTCCAGGTCGCTCTCCGGGTCGCCGGCCACTAGTTCCCCATCCAGAAGCTGGGGGCCCAATTTCTTTTGCGAGCCGAGGAAATAGGCCAGGCCAACCCCATAAGCCTGCAAGATATTGAGAAAACTATTAATCTTGGTCTCCGGCCCTTGATTACTCAACAATTAATCCTTATATTAAACTCGCAAAATTCTTTGGCCCTATTTGGGGCTATGGTATAGTATGCGGATTCAGAAGACAATGCGGTGGGGGGGACAAAGTTTTGGGGGGGGAATCCATAGCAGCCCGCAGTGAAGCGGCGAACCAAGCGCTGCCGAAGATCTTTTTAAGTCGGATTGAGCGCGCCGTGCGCCGGGCTCAGGCCGCCATGCTGGGGATGCAGCATCCCGACGGCTATTGGTGGGCCGAGTTGGAGTCCAACGTCACCATCACCGCCGAATATATCATGCTCCACCGCTTTCTAGGACTGGATGAGAGCCGGGTTCCCCGGATGGCGGCAGACATTCTGCACCGGCAACTGCCCAACGGCGGCTGGTCCGTCTGGTCTGGCGACGGCGGCGAGATCAGCACCACCGTGGAAGCCTATCTGGCTCTGAAAATCGCCGGATTCTCCCCCGACGACCCCCGGATGTTAAAGGCCCGGAAGTTTATCCTGGCCCGGGGCGGGGCCTTGAAGACCCGGGTCTTCACCCGCATCTTTCTGGCCCTCTTCGGCCAGCTCAGCTGGGACGGCATCCCCCTCCTGCCGGTGGAGTTCATGCTCCTGCCCCCCTGGTCCGGCTTCAGCATCTATGAATTCTCCAGTTGGAGCCGGCTAACCATTGTCCCGCTGATGATCATCATGGCCAAACGGCCGGTGCGCCCCCTGCCCCAGGACCAATGGGTGACTGAGCTGTTTCTGGACCCCAGCGAACCTTTCCTGAAGCACCGGGTGGCCTGGAAGCCCAGGGCCCATCTGGAGAACTTCTTCGTCCTGGTCGACCGCTTCCAGAAGCTTTATTACCGCCTGCCCATCCCCTGGCTGCGGAACCTGGCCATCAAGCGGGCGGTGAACTGGGTGCTGGAGCACCAGGAAGAGAGCGGCGATTGGGGCGGTATCCAACCCCCCATGGTCAATTCGCTGCTGGCCCTGTCCATCCTGGGGTATCCTGAGGACCATGAGGTGATGCGCCGGGGTCTCAAGGCCCTGGAGTTTTTTGAACTCCATGAAGGCGACCGCACCTGGCTCCAGTCCTGCATCTCGCCGGTCTGGGACACGGCCCTGGCGATGCGGGCCCTGGCCGCGGCCGGCCTGCCGCCGCAGGACCCCGCCATGATCAAGGCCAGCCAGTGGCTGCTCGCCAAACAAATTTTCAAGCCGGGAGATTGGGTGCCACAAATGCCGCCGACCTGCCCCCGGGGGGCTGGGCCTTCGAGTTCGTCAACAACTGGTACCCGGACGTGGACGATAGTTCCATGGTCCTGATGGCCTTAAAAGAAGGCCTGACCGACCCCGCCAAACATCAGGCCGCCCTGCAGCGGGGCATCAACTGGTGCCTGGGCATGCAGTGCCAAAACGGCGGTTTCGCCTCCTTCGATAAGGACAACACCAAGGAATGGCTCAACGCCATCCCCTTTGCCGACCTGAAGGCCCTGGTGGACCCACCCACCGAGGATATCACCGGCCGCGTCCTCGAGATGATGGGAGCCTTCGGCTACGGCCTGGACCATCCCGCCGCGGTCCGGGCCCTGGACTTCGTGAAGCGCACGCAGCACCCCGACGGCGGCTGGTGGGGCCGCTGGGGGGTGAATTACATCTACGGCACCTGGTCGGTGCTGGCGGGTCTGGCCGGCATCGGCGAAGACCTGCGCCAGCCTTACGTGCGCCGGGCGGTGGCCTGGCTCAAAGAACACCAACTCCCCAACGGCGGCTGGGGCGAATGCTGCGAGTCCTACCCCAACGCCGAAATGATGGGCCAGGGGGTGGGCAGCGCCTCCCAGACCGCCTGGGCCTTGCTGGGGCTCATCAGTGCGGGCGAGGCCCAGGCTCCCGAAGTGAAGGCCGGGGTGGAATACCTCTTGCGCACCCAAAACTCCCAGGGCCGCTGGGACGAGGAGCATTACACCGGCACCGGCTTCCCCGGCCACTTCATGATCCGCTACCATCTCTATCGGGACTGTTTTCCCCTGCAGGCCCTGGGCCGATATCATCAGGCAGTAAAAGACCTGGAAGAAGAATAACCTTTCGTCATTTGCCACTGTCCTCAGAGAAGGGGAGAATGAAGGGCTGTAGGGGCGGTTCTCGAACCGCCCCTACTTCAGTTTTGAGGAAACCTTAAAGCAGCATAATTTCTGCAGTTAGTTTTTTGGCAAAATAACTTTTTTGGCATATGATAACGGTAATTACCGGCGCAAAATTTGAGTCGTTGATCAGGCTATAAATTAGAGAAATGACGGCATCCCCCACCGACAACCAAAAACCGCCAACCGCAAACCAGCCCACAACCCTGGTCACCGGCGGCAGCGGCTTTGTGGGCCGGGCCGTGGTACTGGAACTCCTGGCCCAGGGGCGGTCCGTCCGGGTCCTGGCCCGCAACCCCCAACACCCCGCCCTGGCAGGGCTGCCGGTGGAAGTGGCCCTGGGGGATTTGCGGGACCGGGCCTCACTGGAATCGGCCTTGACCGGCTGCTCCCGCCTGTTCCACGTGGCCGCCGATTATCGCCTCTGGGTGCCCGATCCGGAGGAAATGTACGCCGTCAATGTCGAGGGCACCCGCAATCTCCTGGCCGCAGCCCTTGACCAGGGGGTGAGCCGGGTGGTTTATACCAGCACCGTGGGCGCCCTGGGCAACCCCGGCGACGGCACCCCGGGCTCTGAGGCGACCCCGGTGAGCCTGGCCGACATGGTGGGCCACTACAAGCGCTCCAAATTCATGGCGGAGCAGGTGGCCCTGGAGTTCGCCGCCCGGGGCCTGCCCCTGGTGGTGGTCAATCCCAGCACCCCGGTGGGCCCCTGGGACTGGCGCCCCACCCCCACCGGCCAGATGATCGTCGATTTTTTGAAAGGCCGCATGCCCGCCTACCTGGAAACCGGCCTCAACCTGATTCACGTCAATGATGTGGCCCGGGGCCACCTCCTGGCGGAGGCCAGGGGGCAGGCGGGCGAGAAATATATCCTGGGACACGAAAACCTGAGCCTGTCCCAAATCTTTCAGCTGCTCTCTAAGATCAGCGGCCGCCCGGCCCCCCGGGTCAGACTGCCTTACTGGCCGGTGCTGGCCCTGGCCTATGTCGATGAGTTCTGGACCGGCCGGATCCGCGGCAAGACACCCCGCATGCCCCTCACCGCCATTCGCATGGCCAAGAAATATATGTACTTTGACAACCAGAAAGCGGTAAAATATCTAGGGCTCACCTTAACCCCGGTGCGCCAGGCCCTGGAAGATGCGGTGGCCTGGTTCCGTCAGCAGAACTACATTTAGATAACTTTTTCTTTATTTCTATATCTAATAAATTGAAAGTAGTTTAAAATACATTCATTATTTGGATCAATCAGGTTCGGTGGAGTGATTTTTGCAACTAATAACCGGAAACCGAAAACTGTTTCTCCATAGAGGTGAACTTGCGTTTTCCGCTCAGTCTTAGTTTCGATTTGGGTCGCTACCTGCTAAAGAAACGGCTAGCGGGAAAAGATAAATTCCCCCTGGTCCTGATGCTGGAGCCCACCCATCAATGCAACCTGTCCTGCCAGGGCTGCGGCCGCATCCAGGAATATCGGGAGACCCTGGGACAGACCCTCACCCTGGAAGAGTGCCTGGGGGCTGTGGAAGAAAGCGGCGTGCCGGTGGTTACCATCACCGGCGGCGAACCCCTGCTCTATCCCCCGATCTTCGAGCTGGTGCAGGAACTGGTGCACCGCGGCAAGCACATTTATCTTTGCTCCAACGGTATTTTGCTGGAAAAATCTTTACCCCGACTGCCCCATTCCGACCACCTGGCCCTGAGCGTCCACCTGGACGGCCTGGCCCCCACCCACGACCGCCTGCTGGGGCGGCCGGGGCTGTTCCACCTGGTCATCAAGGCCATCAAGGCTGCCAAGGCCCAGGGGCATCAGGGTGTGCACCAACACCTCCATCTACAAGGCCACCGACCCCCGGGAGATCGAAATTCTCTTGTCCTACCTGGGACACATCGGCGTAGACGGGCTCCTGGTGTCGCCGGCCTTTAGCTTTGCCGGGGTCGATGATGAGCTGTTTATGAGCCGGGAGGAGATCAAAGACAAGTTTATCCGCTTAACGGGCAACGGCAACCGTTTCAAGTTCTTCAGCACCCCGCTGTACCTGAGCTTCCTGCGGGGGGAACGGGACTACGAGTGCACCCCTTGGGCCAACCCAACTCGCAATCCCCTGGGCTGGCGCGCCCCGTGCTATCAGATCGCGGACCACCATTACCCCAGCTTTCAGGAGATGATGACGCACACCAACTGGGACAGTTACGGGGTGGGTAAGGACCCCCGCTGCGCCCAGTGCATGATGCACTCCGGCTTCGAGCCCAGCGTGGTCCGGCGGATGAGCAGCCTGGCCGATTTCTGGACCATGTTCCGCTGGAACCTGACTTGATGACCAGGAGCTGTCAGCAGTCAGCTCTCAGCGGTCAGCAGAGACCAAAGATTGAGGGGTCGGCGCCGCGGGTTTTAGATCTTCTGTCTTTGGTTATATCTTTCACCGGTCCATGGGCCTGAAGCGCCGCGTCCCGTTCCCCCTGGCCAACGGCTGGACCCTGCTGCTGGCCGGCCTGGCGGTTTATCTTCCTCTTTTCTGGCAGATCCCCCTGATCCGGGCCGAGGCCATGTACGCCCTCATCCCCAGGGAGATGCTGGCCTCGGGCTCCTGGCTGACCCCCACCCTCAACGGGGTTCCTTACCTGGACAAGCCCCAACTCATTTACTGGCTCAATCTGCTGGCCTACAAAATTTTCGGCGTCTCCGACCGGGTGGCCCGTCTGCCCCTCCTGGGGCTAACCCTGGGAGAAATCTCTGTCACCTACCTCATCGGCCGGCGCCTGTTGGGGAGAGAGGCGGCCTGGTTGGGGGGCTTTGTCCTCTTGACCAGCATCGGCTTTTTTACCTTACACCTGCAGCTGCTCACCGACCATCTCATCACCCTCACCCTGATAACGTCTCTTTACTTTCTCCTGCGCTGGCAGGAGGAGCCGGGACTCAAGTGGGCCGGGCCCTTCTTCCTGGCCCTCGGGTTGGGGTTTCTGAGCAAGGGGTTCATCGGCCTGATTTTTCCCTTGCTCATCGGTGTCCTGTACGCCTGGCAATTGCGTCAAAAAAGCTTGCTGGCCTTGTTTTGGTCTCCCGGGGGACTGATTCTGCTGATCCTCCTCCTGGTTCCCTGGCTGGTGGGGTCGGAACTGGCCAACCCGGGGTTCATCAAGTTCCAAATCGTCAATGAACAAATCCTGCGCTTCCTGGGGCAGCGGCAGCCGCCGGACATCAACTCCTTTTCCCTCCCCGGCTTCTGGCTCTTCCTGGGCATCTGGCTGATGCCTTACACGTTCCTGCTCCCCGAGGCGCTCTGGCGGTTTTGGCGGGCAACGGACGCCGCGGCGCACCGCCAAGGCAGGCTGCTCATCATCTGGGCGGCAGTGGTCCTGGTCTTTTTTTCCCTGTCCTCCAGCCGCATCGAATACTATTCCCTGCCGGCCCTGCCGCCCCTGGCCCTGATCATCGGTTGGAGAATCAAGGGCTATCTGGATAACCCGGCGGACCGCTCCCTCCTCTGGGCCTTTTTGGCTATCGCCCTGCTGGGGCTTACCACCCTCTTCCTCCTGCCCTACCTGGAACAGGTCTGCACCGGCAACCGCCGGGAGTTCGTGGGCATGTTCAACCTCATCGCCCCCAGCGCCCGGCCGGTGACTTTCCTGATCCCGGCCCTGGCCCTGGCCGGCTTTTTTGCCGGCCTGGCCCGGCGACCCCGGCTGGCGGTGGTTTGCTACGGCATCCTGGCGCTCTTCCTGGTCCTGTTCACCTTTCGCACCTGGCTGGCCCTCTCGCCCCTGATGAGCGACAAAGTTCCGGCCGAACTAATCCGGCAAAGCGCGGCGCCCCGGGACGTGGTGGTCATGGAGCAGATCGAAGAGTTCGAATACGGCGCCTCCCTGGCCTTTTATTCCGGCCGCCGCATCCTGATGGTGAAGCGCCGCGGCTTACCCCGGTTTCCTTATCCGGTGGACCCCGGGCGGGACTACCTCATCACCCCGGAGCAGCTGCGGGAATTGTGGCAGGGGCCGGCAAGAGTCTTGGTGCTAGTGGATGACGCCACCCCGCCGGAGCCCTTCCTGACCGGGGCCCGCGTGGTCCTGGCCATGCCCAGTAAACGCCTGCTGGCCAACCGGCCCTAAAGGAAAGTTTTCGGTCACCTGACATGCTCCCGCTCCGAGACCACCTCCGCCAAGCATGGCCACCGTATATCAATTACTGCCTCATCACCCTTAATTTCCTGGTTTTTGCCTGGGAATTGTCTTTAGGCTTCAGCCTACCCAAGGCCACGCAAATCCTGGGGTTCATCCCGGCCCGTTTTGTCGGTTACTTCCACCACTCCGGGACGGCCTTTTCCCAGGCGGTAATGCCCCTGCTCACCTCCCTGTTTCTGCATGGCAACTTCCTGCACTTTCTGCCTAACATGTGCTTTCTCTTCATTTTTGGGGGCAAAGTGGAAGACGTCCTGGGCCCCGGCCGTTATCTTTTGTTCTACCTAACCGGCGGCGTGGGGGCCGGCCTCATCTATTTCTTGGTTGCCCCTTCCTCCGCCGTGCCTCTCATCGGCGCCAGCGGCGCCATTGCCGCGGTGATGGCCGCCTATTTCAGCCTTTTTCCCGGGGAGAAATTTTCAACCCTCTTCATCATCATCTGGGTGCTGCTGCAATTTTTTTATGCAACCTTTGCCTTGATGAGCAAGTCGACCGGCCAGGCCGGGATGGCCTGGTGGGCCCATGTGGGCGGCTTCCTGCTGGGCCTGGTGCTGATCCACCTGCTGGCTCCCAGGGCGGTGCGCCTTCTTCCTTTCCGCAGCAGGCCCCAAAAACCGCCGGTCGATTGACGCCTCCGTGGGTCCCGGCTCGCCCCCTCCCCTTCCGCGTCGATTTTTAATATACTGAGGGAAAATCCTTTTCCCAACGGAGAGTTGCTGATGCTGAAAACTGTGGCAGGACGAGCCGTGATGGCCGGGTTGCTCCTGCTGACCATATTAGCGGTACCGCTCCCGGCCCAACAGGACCGGTACGAGGAAGAAAGCGGCGTCCAGGGTAAGGCCCAGGAGCTCTTTAACAAGGCCCAGAAATTGGAACAGGCCGGCAAACCGGAGGAGGCCATCAAGACCTACCAGTCTGCCATCCGCCTGGAGCCTCAATATCCCGAAGCCTACCAACAGCTGGGCCTGGCTTACGCCAGCCTGAACCAATACCCGGAAGCGGTCAAGGCCTTCCAGGAAGTCATCCGCCTCCGGCCCCAGTCAAGCCTGGCCCAGGGAAACCTGGGGGCGGCCTACATGAAAATGGGCCGTTTCCAGGAGGCCCGCAACGCCTTTCGGGAAGCGGTGCGCCTGCGCCCCGATGACGGGGAAGCCCACTATAACCTGGGGCTGGCCCTGGGCAAACTGAAGCGCGACCAGGAGGCCCTGGGGGAGTTCAGCCAGGCCGTCAAGCTGCAGCCCGATCTGGCCCGGGCCCACCGCAATCTGGGGCTGGCCAACCTCAACCTGAATCGCCTGGATGAGGCCCGCCAGGCCTTGCAAGAAGCTGCGGCCCTGGACCCCAAGGATCCCCAGGTCCATTACGCCCTGTGCGTTTACTACGCCAGGACCGGGAATGTCCAGGCCTTAAATAAGGAATTTAAGGCGCTCCAGGCCCTGGATAAGGACCTGGCCCAGAGGCTGAAGGAGCAGATTAAGAAGTAATAGTGCCAGGCTTTTAGGCCTGTAGGGGCACGGCTTGCCGGGCCCGGGCCGTTCTGACCGAAGATTGGGCGCAGCAAGCTGCGCCCCGACAACCAAATTCCATGCTGCCGCAAACCTTCATCGATCAGGTGGACTCCAACTGCCAGCTGGCCAGCGCCGGCCAGGCCGGCCAGTTTTCCCTCTGCAGCACCCTGCTGCGGCTGCGCCAACTCTACAAGTGGGAGCACCAGCTGCCCCCCTGGCAGGAGCCGGAGCCCGCCCAGGTGCTGGAGTGGATCGAGATCAAAGAGCGTACCTGGGAGGCCCTGGAAGGGGCGGCCTGGCAACAGCTCGTTTGGAAGGGGCAGACCTTCGAGCCCCTGGCGGTGGCAGAGCTCAATCAGCGCCTGGTTCCCCAGGGCTGCGCTTACGGCGCCGGCTTGAGCCGGGGCCAGGCCCCCACCTGTTTTCTGGGGGAACTGCAAGAAATTCGGCCCCACGATGATTTGACCATCCTGGTCCTGGGCCGAGAGCTGGCCCGGGACCTGGGCGCCGCCCCGGCCTTGCGCCAGGGACCTTTGATCTACGCCCGGCAGGAGACCCTGTCCTATTACCTCTGGGACCGCCTCTCCGACCCCACCCAACAGAAAAACGCCTTCCTGCGGATCGCCCTGGCGGCCTACGGGCTGGACCTGGCCGGTCTGCTCCGGCATCCTACCGCCCACCGGGACGCCTATGACGCCTTCCTGGCCGGGGAGTTGGAGGCCGTCATCCACCACGAAGTGGGGGAGGCGCTGGAAACCAGTCTGGGGCCGACCTTTGCCACCCTCCTGGACCTCTTCCCCCAGAGCCGGGTGGAGCTGTGGCTCCGGGCCCTGAAAGACGCCCTGGCCGAAGTGAACGAGTTTGGCCGCCTCTCCTACCTGATCGCGGGGCGCCGGCTGGCTTCCCTGGCCCTGATGCTGGCCTTGCGCCCGCCCCTTTACCAGCTGCTCATGCCGGAATTGGAGCCGGCCTTTTGCCGCTGGCAAACCAACGGTGACTGGGGGGAGCTGGAAGCGGCCCGGATTCTTATCCTAACCCGCTTGCGCGGCGTGGCCCAGGAGCTGCAAAACCTCATGGACAGCCCGGATAACCCTGCAACCGAGCGGCTCCGGGCTGAAATCCAGCAGCGCTATTTGGCGCCTTTGGGGCTTTAGATAAATAGGGACACCTCCTATTTTTCTTGACAATCCCGTTATGCCCGCCTAATCATTAGCCATGCCCAGAATGGCCAGATTGGTAGCCGTAAACTACCCCCACCACATCACCCAACGCGGTAATAATAGCAGCACGGTCTTTTTTGAAGACCAGGATAAGCAATTTTATCTCCAGACCCTGAAGAAATACAGTTCCCAGTGGGGGTTGGAGATCTGGGCCTACTGTCTCATGCCGAATCACGTACACGTCCTGGGGGTGCCCAGAAACCCCGAATCCCTGGCCAAAGGGATAGGCGGCACGAATCTTCTTTATACCCAATATGTTAACCGGCATTACGCCAGAAGCGGCAGATTGTGGCAAAACCGATTTTTTTCCAACATCATTGAGAAGGAATCATATCTCTGGGCCGTAGCCCGGTACATAGAGAGAAATCCCGTCAGAGCCGGTTTGGTCAAATTCCCCGAGGACTATCCCTGGTCTAGCGCGGCCGCACATTTGTTGGGTGAGCAGGATAAGGTACTCTCCGGGGAGTCCTGGCTGGATGACTTGGAAGTTCATACTTACAGGAAATTCTTGCAAGCAGAAGCTGAACACGGCGAGACGGTTATCAGGAAGGCGGCCATGACCGATCGACCTCTGGGAAGCGAGATGTTTGTCAAAGGCCTGGAGATGACTTTGGGGCGGGATCTGGTTTTTCGGAAACGGGGTCGGCCGAGAAAAAAATAGGGACACTTCCTATTTTTCCTAATTTTTCCCCGCCACCATAAGGTCCTGCCTCGAAAAATAGGAAGTGTCCCTATTTTTTATGCTTTTGCTTTTTGCCCCCCTCCCGGCTATAATTGAATTGAAAAATCATTTTAAGGGGTTGTGGGTCTAGTCCGGCCACCGAAGGGCGGGCGACCGCCCTACGGCAATATTTAACATGGCGGGCGAGACGCCCGCCCTACCCTGCGCAACTCGAAACTTATTATGATCGATCCCCACAAACAAAAAATCCTGATCCTGGATTTCGGCTCCCAGTACACCCAACTCATCGCCCGGCGGGTGCGGGAGCTTAAGGTCTATTGCGAAATCCACCCCTTTATGATGCCACTGGCGGAAATCCGGAAGTTCGGCCCCAAGGGTATCATTCTTTCCGGCGGCCCCCGGAGCGTCTACGAGCCCAACGCCCCCACCATCGACCCGAAAGTCTTCAATCTGGGGGTGCCGGTCTTGGGCATCTGTTACGGCATCCAGCTCATGAACCATCTCCTGGGTGGCAGGGTGGTCCCGGCCGTGGCCCGGGAATATGGGCGCAAACTATTCAGCATCATCGACACCCAGGACCTGTTCTCCAACCTCAACCAGGAAGAGCCGGTGTGGATGAGTCACGGCGACAAGGTGGAAGAAGTGGCCCCGGGGTTCGAAATCATCGGGGCCAGCGACACCTGCCCCGCCGGCGCCGTGGCCGACCGGGTCCGCAAGCTCTATGGGGTGCAGTTTCACCCGGAGGTGCACCACACCCCCCGGGGCAAGGTGGTCCTCAGCAATTTTCTCTTCCGCATCTGCCGGCTTTCGCCCTTATGGACCATGCAATCCTTCATCGAGGCCACCACTGAAGCCATCCGGCTGGAGGTGGGGGGCGAGCGGGTGATTTGCGCCCTGTCCGGGGGGGTGGATTCTTCCGTCACCGCCATCCTGGTGCACCGGGCCATCGGCGACCGCCTCACCTGCGTCTTTGTGGACAACGGCCTGCTGCGGAAGAATGAGGCCGCCGAGGTCCTTAACCTCTTCCGGGACCACCACCACCTGAACCTGGTGCACGTGGACGCCACCGACAGCTTCCTCAGCCTCCTGGACGGGATCACCGACCCGGAAGAGAAACGCAAGCGCATCGGCCACGAATTCATCCGGATCTTCGCGGCGGAGGCGGAGAAGCTGGGCGGGGTTAAATACCTGGCCCAGGGCACCCTGTACCCGGACGTCATCGAAAGCGTCTCCTTCAAGGGCCCTTCGGCCACCATCAAGACCCACCACAACGTGGGGGGCCTGCCGGAGATCATGCCTCTGAAGCTGCTGGAACCGCTGCGGGAACTCTTTAAAGATGAGGTCCGGGAGGTGGGCCGGGAACTGGGGCTGCCGGACCGGTTAGTCTGGCGCCACCCCTTCCCCGGGCCGGGGCTGGCCATCCGCATCCTGGGCGAGGTCGACCGGGAGCGCCTGGACATCCTCAAGGAGGCGGACGCCATCGTCATCGAAGAGATGCTGGCCGCGGGCTACTACCGCCAGGTGTGGCAGGCCTTTGCGGTGCTGCTGCCCATCCGCACCGTGGGGGTCATGGGCGACGAGCGCACCTATGAGAACGTCATTGCGCTCCGGATCGTCGATTCCGCCGACGCCATGACCGCGGATTGGAGCCGCCTGCCCCACGACTTCCTGGCCCGGCTGGCCAACCGCATCATCAACGAAGTCAAACGGGTCAACCGGGTGGTGTACGATATTTCGTCGCAAACCGCCCAGCACGATTGAGTGGGAGTGAGAAAGGCAGTAGTCAGTAGTCAGTAGCCAGTTTTAGTTTTGGTGGTTAAAAATAATCCCCCCTGCCCCCCCTTTAAAAAGCGGGTAAATTGGTTTAAAATCCCCCTTTTCTAAACGGGGATTTAGGGGGATTACAAGATGATGAAAACATGAGAAATGCCTCTGGTTCCAAGTTAAACTTGGCAACTAGGTCTACAAATAACATGGCAAACCCCAAAAAAGATAAGGCAACCGCGCCAACGCCGGCAACGGCGCCCGGCCCCAGGTTCTTCCGGGAAATCCTCGGGCAGGAGTGGGTGGTTTCCCATCTAAAGACTGCCCGGCAAAAGGGCCGGCTGGCCCATGCCTACCTGTTCCTGGGACCGGAGGGGGTGGGCAAGGCCTCCACCGCCCAGGCCCTGGCCGCGGCCCTGAATTGCCAGGCACCTCTGGAAGACGGGGACGCCTGCGGGGTCTGCGCCTCCTGCCGCCGCCTGGCAGCGGGCACCAACCCGGATTTCCTGGTCATCACGCCCACTTCTGAGGGGCACCAGCCCCAGATCAAGATCGGCCAGATTCGCGAGTTTTGCCGCCTCACCACCTATCCGCCCTTCGGCGGCGGCTGGCGGGTGGCCCTGATCAAGCCGGCGGAAGCCTTAAACGACGAGGCCGCCAATGCACTGCTGAAGACCCTGGAGGAGCCGCCGGACCGGCACCTGATCATTCTCGCGACCCAGGTGGAGGCCGACCTCCTGCCCACCGTGGTCTCCCGGTGTCACAAACTGGCCTTCGCCCCGCTGCCCGCCGCCCTGATAGCCGGGGAACTGGAACGGCGGCGGGGTCTGGCCCCACCCCAGGCGCAGCTACTGGCCGCCCTGAGCGGCGGCTCCCTGGGCCGGGCCCTCGCCCTCGACCCGGAAGCCATTCTGGCCCAGCGCCGCCAGGTGCTGGCAGACCTGGGGGCGCTCGCCACCGGCTCCGCCGCGGCCGCCCTGGACTGGGCCCAACGCCTGGCCAAAAGCCGCCCTGACCTGGATCATTTCCTGTCGCTGGCCCAAATGTGGTATCGTGACCTATTGCTTTGTCAGTTCCAGGCCCCGGCGGCCTTGCTGGCCCACCAGGACCTGCTGGCCGACCTGGCGCGTGAGGCGGCCGCGACGAAGCCGACAACCGTATTTCAGCAATTCACCGCCCTGGGTACGGCCCAGCGTCACCTCCAGGCCAATCTCAACCCGGAGTTGACCCTGGACATCCTGGGGCTGCGCTTACAGCGCCGAGGTCAGTCACATGGCTCTCGCTAAAGTTTGCCTCGGACCTGGAAATAAATGCTGCCTGCTGGATTCCGGCTCGGTGGAGCTCAAGCCCAACGACCGCGTGGTGCTGGAAAACGAAAACGGCCTCAGGCTGGGCCGGGTTAAGGTAGTCTTCGGCGATGCCGACCCGCAGTTGTTTCCGGGCCAGATCAAGGCCTTGGTGCGCCTGGCCAACCCGGAGGACCTCAGGCAGGAGGAAAAAAATCGCGGCCTGGAAAAACGGGCCCTGGAGTTTTGCCTGCGCCGCATCCAGTCCCACCGGCTGCCCATCTACCTGGTGCAGGTGGAATGCCTCTTCGACGCCTCCAAGATCATCTTTTACTTCACCGCCCCGGGCCGGGTCGATTTCCGGGAATTGGTAAAGGACCTGGTGCAGGAATTCCGCATCCGCATCGAGTTGCGCCAGATCGGGGTGCGACACCGCGCCAAGATGGTGGGGGGCCTGGGGATTTGTGGGCGGGGCTTGTGCTGCTCCTCCTTTCTCCAGGACTTCGAACCGGTGAGCGTGCGCATGGCCAAAGAACAGCAGCTCAGCCTCAATCCCAACAAGATCTCCGGTATTTGCGGACGCCTCATGTGCTGCCTCACCTACGAGTACGCCGCCTACCAGGAGATCAGGAAGCACCTGCCCCGGGTGGGCAAACGCATCCAGACCCCCGAGGGGGAGGGCAAGATCATCCGCTACAACCTGGTCCGGGAGACGGTGACCCTGGAGTTGGAGGATAAACGGGAACTGGAAGTGCCCATCGCGGACCTCACCGGGGATGGCACCCCGGCCGAGTCCGTTAAGGGAGAATGATAGCCGCGGCGAGGACACATGGACGATAGCGACCGGGTTATAGAATCCTTAAAATTTCAGATCAAGAAAGAGATTGTCGACAACTACTTCGCCGACCGGGTCTACCTGGAAGAAGAGCTGGAACTGCTGCGCCAGGAGTCCGAGGCCTACCGCAAGGAGTTCGAGTTGCTGGGCCGCCGCTTCATGGCCCTGTACCACGCCCTGGGCTCCGAGGCCGGCTGCCGCCTGACCATGGAGGTCCTGAACCTGAAGGATTGGCCCTTTTACGAGCAGTATTGCGCCCTGGCGGACGGGGAACGCCAGGAACTGGCCAAAAGCTGCCGCATCCGGGGCCTCACCGCCTACCGCCGCTTCCGCAACCGGATCCTGGACCTCTACGAACTGCTGCACCAGGATAGCGTCCTGCTCCAGGAAAGTTACGAGAAGATCCAGACCCACCTGAAACTCCTCAACGAAGATATCGACAAGTTCAACCTGTCCTACGACTTCGGGCTCATCGCGGCCCAGATCGAGGCCATCGAAGGCCGGGGGGAGGTCATTTCCGGCGGCCTCCTGTCTCCGGAGCGGGAGGAGCTCTCGACTCGCATGCGCATCAAGCGCGCCAGGCTCAGCGGCGAGGAACTGCCCCCGGCGCCGGACCTGCCGCCGCTTGACCAAATTAAAGACAGACTGCTGGAAATAATTGAGCGGATTTGTCCGTGAAGCTAGATTTGCCGGTGATGGGCGGGCCGGTTAATTATGCAAAAGACCCTTATAGCCATGTTTATCCTGGTGGCAGGCAGTTGCTTCTGCGGCTGCGGCCCGACTCTTTATAACATCAACGTCAACGGTTACACCGACCCGGCGGCGCCCGGGGTGATCGTTCCGGGCAGCAGCTTTTTTGTCATCGACAACCAGACGGCCCCAAACCCCCTGCTGGAAAAGGAAATCAAGGAAAAGATCAACAAGCTCCTGACGATGCAGGGCTATCAGGTGGTCGCCTACGACCAGGCCCAGTATTATCTGTTCTTCTCTTATGGCATCGGCCAGGAGGCCGCCGCCAGCGTAGTCATGCCGGACTACTACCCCGCCTACGGCTTCGGCCTCGGCGGTGGCACCGGCTGGCGCGGCAGCCCGTTTGTCTTTGCGGCGCCCTTCTTTAGCTTCTACCCCGGTCCGGAGAGGGTTTACGACCGCTGGCTCCTGATCAACGCGGTGGACGGCAAATACTACCAGGAAAAGGGCGAGTTCCGGACCGTTTGGGTGGGCGAGGCCCGGAGCACCGGCACCTCTCAGGATCTCCGGGTGGCCCTCGACTACTTGCTGCTGGCGGACTTCCAGCAGTTCGGCAAGAACACCGGCAAGGCGGTGACCGTGGAGATCAACCAGGAGGCCCCCCAGGTGCAGGGCTTGACCAAGTGATGACTTTAATCCCGGTGACCGAGTCTGCTTTTTTCCATCTTTGATCGCGCCTGTGCCGCGGATAGGGCCCATGGAAATTCTTACTAAAGTTAGTTCAGTCTTATTCGGCTTAATAATCGGATTTCTGGTCTACAAGACTTCCGGTAAATCTGAAATCGACGGAATGCTGAGTATCCTGGTCGGATTAGTGGCGACTGCCGTTATCAGCAATCTTGTCGAGTTTTATCTGCAAGCGCGCGAGACCCGCAGGATCAATGCGAACCTATCTTCTCTCCTGGTTAAAATCGGGAAGAGCTTCCATTCAGTCACCGATTTAAATCAAATCCTGCGTTACGGCGTAACTACATTTAAACGGGAACAGATACCGAATATTTGGATTGAATTATTATGGAAAATGGAAAATCGATATTATGGAGTGAGCTATTCCAGCCCCGATTTATGGTGGAGCCAGGCCTTTACCAAACTGGCCATCGAGATACAAAAAACCAAAATCATCGTCAATAAAGCCGATATCCGCAGGGTATTCATCTATGAAGACGAGAAAGAAAAAAATGATATCTATGAAATGATGCGTGAACAATCTTTAGCCGGCATTAAAGTAAAATCTATTTCAAAACAGAGTATTGCCGAAAGTTACCTCTTAAAACAAATGGCCGGCAAACTAGAAACCTTGGATTATGCCGTGATAGATACAAAAATCGCCTGGTTGGTGGTTATCGATAAGAATCGTAAATTTAAGATGGGCAAGGCCATAATCGATGAGGCCCTGATAGATAACTATAAGGGATTTTTTGACCATCTGTTTGAAGAAGCTGAGAATTTTGCCGGCTGATGAGTTATAATGGCGGCGGTAGCTGGCCTGGACCAAAATAAAACCAAGAAATTCACCAACTTTGGCTGAGCTCTTAATTCATTTCCAGGATTTTTTCCGGCACCGTCTCTGGCAGGATAAAGACCAGCGGCCCGCGGCCCGGTTCGCCCTGAAAGGCCTGCGCCTCCTGGTCCTGGCCGGCCGCGGCTTGATCAAGAACCAGTCCCTGGTGCGCTCCTCGGCCCTGGCCTACGCCACCATCCTGGGTTTTATCCCCCTGTTCGCCTTGCTCTTCGCCATCCTCCAGGCCATCGGCCTGCCGCGCCTGTTGGCCACCTATTTCCTGGAGAACCTGGCCCCCGGCTCCCAGGAATTCGTCACCCAGATCCTGTTTTACATCGAAAATACCAAGGTGACCTCCCTGGGGGTCTTCGGAGTGGTGGTGCTGCTGTGCGACCTGGTCATCGTCATGACCAACGTGGAGAAGGCCTTCAACAAGACCTGGCAGGTGTCCCGGACCCGCCCCTGGAGCCGCAAAATCAGTGATTATCTCAGCATTTTCCTCATCTTCCCCATCCTGATTGCCGTGGCTATTTCCCTCTCCTCTTCGTTCCTGGGGATTCAACAGTTCCACCAAATCCTGAAGGCGGTGATGCCTGAGTTCTTTTTTACCGCCACCCGCTGGCTGGTGTCCCTGGGCGTGCTGTGGCTGGCCTTTATCTTCATCTATCTGGTGATGCCCAATACCCGGGTCAATTTCTGGTCCGCGGTCCTGGGCGGGATGGTGGGGGGCAGCGTCTGGCAGGTGGCCCAATGGATTTTCATCTGGATCCAGGGAGCCTCGGCTTATTACAACGCCATTTACGGCGCCTTATACAATCTGCTCTTTATCTTTATCTGGATGTTTTGGTGCTGGCTCATCCTGCTGTTCGGCACCGAAGTGGCCTTTGCCCATCAGAACCTGGAGCGCCTCAGCCGGTGGTTCCGGCGCTCGGCCCTGCCGCCGGAGCCGGTGGACGAATACCTGGGTCTGGCAGCGCTGCTCAGCATCAGCGCCCGGTTCTACCGGCGGCAGCCGCCGGTATCGCTGGAGGAACTGGCGGACCTCCTGCCCATCAGCAACGACCTGGCCGGCCGGGTAGTCCAGATGCTCCAGGACTGCAACCTGGTGGTGGAGGTGGCCCCCAGCAAACCAGGGCCGTCACCGCAGTTTCTTCCCACCTTCCCCCTGGACCAGGTGACGGTGACTGAGGTCCTGGCCTGCCTGCGGCGCTCCCGGGAGGCGGCCCTCAGCCAGGCCCTGGAGGCGGAGCCGGGGCTGGCCGGGGCAATCGAGCACCTGCTGGAAGGCCGGATCATGTGCGCCGAGCCCTCTCCCACCCTCAAGGAAGTGGCGGAGTCTTTGGCGGAGACGGAGACGGCGGCCGGGGAAGCAACGCCGGCAATTACGCCGAGAATGACCACGACTTGAGGCTTCAGGCCGGGGCCGGCAAAATTGACTGCGGATCGATGAGCCTTATGGTCCGGTCGGCGCCGAGATTTTGCCAATTGAGCTGATCCGTAGGCAGCGAGACGGGAATCCAGGCCAGGGTGAGATGCAGGTGGCTGGGAATCCTGGGGCCTTTGCCGGGACCAGCCGCCAGGGCCGCAATTATTTCGCCTGCCGCCACTTCCTGGCCGACGTGAATCGCCGCCAACGGCTCAGTGTGCCCATAGGCCGTATAAAGCTGCCGGCCGTCCGCCGCAAAGATCTCATGGCTGAGATAGATTGATTTACCGAGAAAATCTTGGCCGATTTTGACAATTTTACCGGCAAAGGTAGCTGGTATTTTAATATTCTTATCCAGTTGTTTAATCTGGCCGGTTAAATCTTCAAACCAACAAAGATCGAGACCTTCATGCGGCGTGGCTCTCGGCTTGCCCTCCCCCCACCAGGTTTCCAGAGATTTGAAGAGCATGCCCGGCTGTAAGAGCCACTTTTTAAAACCTGTTAGATAAGGTCTATTGCTGGCCAGCAGGTAGTCAAAAAATCTGCTGTTAATATCATTTGGTCGTGAAGTTTTCATCTCAGCGGCAGTTCGCCAACCCTATTACCAAAAATATAGGGCGGCCTGCGGCCGCCTCAATTCGGGGGGCACAGCCCGCCCTAGAATAATTCTTAGACTTACCTGAACTTGAAATCACCCCGGCCCAGCAGGTCGTGCAGGTGCACGATGCCCAGGACTTTGTGCGTCTCGTCCACCACCGGCAGCACCGTGATGGCGTGGTGCTCCATGAGCTCCAGGGCCTGGGAGGCCAGGGCCCCGGGGCCGATGTGGCGCGGTTTCGGGGTCATCACCGCTTTCACCTTTTTATCCTGGACGTTGCCCCACTTTATCAGGGCCCGGCGCAGATCGCCGTCAGTGATGATGCCCTGCAAGATGCCGCGGCGGTCCACCACCAGGGTGACCCCCAGCCTTTTGGCGTCGATCTCGGCGATGGCCTGGCTCAAGGTATGCGACAGTGGGGTGAGGGGAACCCGGTCGCCGGTGAGCATCACCTCGGAGATGGCCAGCGACAGGCGCTCCCCCAAACTGCCGCCCGGATGGAAGCGCTGAAAATCCGCGGCCTGAAAGCCGCGTTTGGTGAGGAGCGCCACCGCCAGGGCGTCGCCCATGGCCAGCATGGCGGTGGTGCTGGCGGTGGGAGCCAGACCCAGGGGGCAGGCCTCCCGGGGCACCCCGGTGTCGATGGCCACCCGGGCCAGACGGCCCAGGGTGGAGGCGGGCCGCCCGGTCATGGCGATGAGCGGCGCCTGCAGGCGCTCCAGGCTGGGGACGAGGATGGTAAGCTCCCTGGTTTCGCCGCTGTTGGACAGGGCCAGGACCACGTCTTGGGCAGACACCATGCCCAGGTCGCCGTGCATGGCCTCCACCGGATGGAGGAACAGGGCCGGGGTGCCGGTGGAGTTGAAGGTGGCCACGATTTTTCTGGCCACGATGCCGGATTTGCCCACCCCGGTGACGATGACCCGGCCCTTGGCCTGATACATCAGGTCCACCGCCTTGACGAAGCTGACGTCCAGCTTGGCAATCAGGGTGGTCAGCCCCTCGGCTTCGATGGTCAGAACTTCCCGGGCCAGGTCGAGAATTTTGCTGGGCATTAAGTCGTTTTCCGTTTTCCATGGTGGCACAGGCTTTCCAGCCTGTGCCGGCATTGGTGCGTAGGACGCACCCTACATTTCATCCGCAGGAGTCAGTTCCCGCCCCAGCATGATGCAGTCCTTGCCCCGGCCCTTGCTGCAAAACATGGCCTTATCCGCGATGGCCAGCAATTCCTCCCGGTCACGGGCGTCCTCCGGCAGGGTGGCGATGCCGTAGCTGGCGGTGACCCGGATATCCAGCCCCTCATCATTCAAGAGGCTACTCTGGTTAAGCCGCTCCCGGAGGCGCCGGGTCAGCTCCAGGGCCTGAGCTTTGCCGCGGTGGGGCAGGAGGATGAGAAACTCGTCGCCGCCGTAGCGCACCAGGCTGTCGTCGGGCCCCAGCTCCGAGTGAATCACCCGGGCCACCTCCCCCAAGACCTTGCTGCCCCGGAGATGACCATAGCCATCCACCACCGCTTTAAAATTGTCCAGGTCCAGGAAGACCACGGAGAACTCCCCGCCTTGTTCACGAATCTGGGGGATGAGGTGGTCCAGGCTGAAGATGAGATAACGGGTGTTGTAAAAACCGGTGACCTCATCGATGAAGGTGCGGGCCTGGAGCTTCTGGAGATTGCGCACGTTGTCCACCGCGATGGCCACGTAGTCCGCCAGGATGGAGAGATGCGGCAGATATTTTTCCCGGAAGAACTTCTCATCCTCCACGTTGATGACTTCGAAGACCCCGATGACCTCGCCCCGGACCACCAAGGGGAGAGCGATGATGGAGTGGGTGTCGAAGCCGGTGGTGCTGTCCACCCGGGCGGAGAAGCGGGGGTCCTGGTCCACGTCGGGGATGAAGATGGGCTGGCCCGTTTGGGCCACGACGCCAGCAACCCCTTCCCCCAACCTGAGCCGGATGGACTTGACCGACGCCAGATCCATCCCCACCGTCACGGCAAAGCAGAGCTCCCTGGTTGGCGGGTCCAACAGGAGCAGGGACCAGTTGCGGGCCGGCAGGAGGAGCTTGATGCGCTCCAGGACCGCGGAGAGCAGGGTCTCCATGTCATAGGCGCTCGCCAGGACCTTGGAGAACTCGATGGCGGCCAGCAGGCGCTCCACCTGTCCCGTACCGGATTGCGCGTAGGGTAGACCTTCTCTCTTATCCACCGACCTGAGCTCCAAACAGATTCTATGGTTAACGGCCCGGTATTGCAAGGGGTTTGTGGGATAGCCCCAGCCGGATAAAGGGGGGGAAGACGTCCGTCCTGCCCGGGGCAATATGGTTCGTTCCGTCCGGCAGTCGTTGACTCCGGGAAGGGGGATGATTAAAGATGTTAAAACAACGCTTATTCCCATGGAAAAAGGAGGCAGTCATGGCCAAATTACTAATCGCTATGGATAGTTCCGCCGGGGCCTGGCGCGCCGTGGAATACGTGGCTAAAACCTTCGGCCGGACCCCGGGGGTTGAGGTCACTCTACTGCACATTCTGTCGGGCCTTCCCCCGGCTTTCTGGGATGACGGCCACGTCCTCCAGGAAAAGGAACGGGAAGCCCGGAAACGACTGGTAGCCGGCTGGCAGCAAGATCAAGAAAAGAAATGGCAGGACCTGGTCAGCCAGGCCCACCAGCACCTCACTGCCGCCGGACTGGCCAAGGGTGCGGTGGCCAACAAATTTAAACCCAAATATTATGACGTGGCGGACGATATTATTGACGAAGCGCAGACGGGAGGATACGACACCATCGTCATGGGCCGCCGGGGACTGGGGATGGCCAAATCCCTGCTCCTGGGGAGCGTAACCCGCAAGATAGTGGACGGCGCCAAGGGCTGCGCCGTGACCATAGTATCGTAATTCTCGCCAGCCGGAAAACGAAGGGGGAAGACGGACGCGGCGGCGCCTCGGCTTTCCCCTTGTTGGCGTATCAGTAAGATCTCGAAGAATCGTTCCCGCGAATTTTCCCGTTAGGCCCGTTTAAAGCTTAGCTCGATCTGATTATCGTTAACAATGCGCGCCAGGGTAAATTCATGGGCTGCTTCCGCCGGAGTAATGAGAATCCCGCGGGCCGACAAGATCCTGGCCAAGAGCTCCGGAGAATGGCCGGCAAGCAGGCGGCGCACTGTCTGAATGAGGGTCATGGCCGAAACGTTTCCCCGGGGAGGTATCTGCCGCGGAATCTGGTTGCTGATCCTTTGGAAGCCGAAGTGTACCTGGCCTTCCCCCAGGGCACAAGAGAACGACACTTTTTTCTCCTCATCCGTGCCCTCATTGAGCAATTCTTGGGGCACATAGTTCTCCAGGATCTGGTCGGTGCGGCGGGGGGCCAGATTGATCACCTTGACCAGGTCAAAGTTGTCCAGGGGCCGCTGCTCTTCCTGTTCCACCTTCGAGGTGCCGAACTTGCGGAAGCGGTACTCCGGGCCTTTGGGATGGCGATTCACCACCATGTCCACCCCGATAGTGCCTGCTGAACAGGAGAGATTGAACTGGTTTTCATCATCGATGGGGAAGCCGTAGCTCTTGAGCCGGCCCACGATAAGGTCATGGCGGTGGCCGCAGAGGATACGATGAATCAGGCCTTGTATCAGCACCGGGCTGGCCTGGTACTTGGCGGACAGGGCCAGGCTGCTGAGGCTCTCCAAGGTTAACTCCACGAAATAGTTTTCGGTGCTGAGAACAAAGTTGATCTTTCCCGGTTTATTGACCTGAGGACTGTAGCGACTCCAAATTGCCCTCCAGTCGTATTCCTTCAGGAGTCCCAGGACCATAAACATGTCATAAGAATCGAGTTCGCGTCCTTCCAGCTCCTCTATCTGACATTTCGCTCGCATAGGCGGGCCTCCTTGGATGATTTTAGCCTTAAGTTAAGCATGGGCCCATACCGGCGCAATCAGTCGCCCCGGGAATCATTATTCTTTTTTCACTAGAATCAGTATATTTGTGACAAGTCCGGCCGCTAGTTTCTGCGCGGTCAGGTCAAAGCGAGCTGGCGGACCGCCTTCCTTGATTTTTTTCCGGCGATGATTATGTTTTTTGGCAATCAACCCGGTAAATTTCCCAGAGCACCTAGATTTTCACCAGGTACCGATAATTTTATCAACGTGTCCTCAGGAGTCGCATCCAGGCCGCTTTCTGTAGGGACGCGATGCCAATCGACGAAGAAGGAGAAAACCATGGCAATAGAGATTTGCTGGTTGGATGATTTGCTCAAGGCCCAGGAAACCGCCCGGAAGGTCAATAAACCGATCCTAGTGGATTTTTACAATCCCCAGTGACTGGGCTGCCAACAGCTGGGTACGGTTACGTACCCTGATGAGCGCGTGGCCAAGTTTCTGTCCTTAAATTTTGTCCCGGTGCAGCTCCAATCCTCCAACACCGCCATGATGCAGAAATTTTCGGTGAGTTGGACTCCTACCCTGATAGTGTTGGACGCGGACGGACGGGAACATTACCGGGCCGTGGGCTTTTTCACCCCGGAGGACATGATCGCCACCTTCATGGCGGCCAAAGGTAGATGGGCCCTGGATACGGACCAGCTGGCCGACGCCCGGGCCCTGTTCGAGGAGGTCATCTCCAGCTATCCGGATAAGGACGCGGCCGCGGAGGCCCTCTTTTTCCTGGGGGTGGCCAAGTACAAGATGAGTCACGACCCCAAAGCGCTGCGGGAAACCTACGATCAGCTCAAAGCCAGGTTTCCCCAAAGCATGTGGACCAAACAGGCGGACCATTACCGCCTGATCGGCAAATAAAAATAGGGACACCTCCTATTTTTCTGGGCAAGACCTTAATTTGGCGGGGATAAAAAATAGGAGGTGTCCCTGTTTTTCAGGGCGAAACCATGGAAGTAATGATCGGCGGGGCTAAACTGGAACTGGTGGAGGGCGATATTACCCGGCAAGACGTGGACGCCATCGTCAATGCCGCCAATAACTCGCTGCTGGGCGGCGGCGGGGTGGATGGGGCCATCCACCGGGCCGGGGGCCCCAGGATCCTGGAGGAGTGCCGCCAGCTAGGGGGCTGCCCCACGGGCGAGGCCCGCCTCACGAGCGGCGGCAACCTTAAGGCCCGCTACGTCATTCATACGGTGGGCCCAATTTATCAGGGCGGCGGTCAGCGGGAGGCCCAGTTATTGACTTCCTGTTACCGGGAGAGCCTCAAGCTGGCCACCGCTAAAGGGCTGAACTCCGTGGCCTTTCCGGCCATCTCCACCGGCGCCTATGGCTATCCCCTGGGCGCAGCCGCCCGGATCGCTCTGCAGACGGTAATGGATTATTTGGCCCAACATCCGGAGATTAAACTGGTCCGTTTCGTCTTGTTCGGCGCGGCAGCCTACGAGGCGTATGAACAGGCCCTGCGGGAATTGCGGCGGGTTTTTCCGGGCGCCCGGGGGCAATGACAGCCTGGCAAATGACCAAAAAAGGCCCCACCCTTCGGTGGGGCCCAGAAAATGACAAATTAATTCGTGGCTTTACTTCGTGGCTTCGATGCGGCCTTCCAGCTCGGCGACATAATTTTCCAGCCATTCCTCGATCAGATAAACCCGTCCCAACTTGTGGTCCATGCGGGGTAAGACCTCCACCGGAGCCCGGTCGCCCTTTTTGGGGTAGACGCAGAGGGCCGGAATGGTCTTGCCGAAGTATTCCTTATAATCCGAACCACGGACTTCCCCAAAGATCGGCCGATACTCGGAGGCAGGGCCGCTCGAAGCCTTATGATAAATCCGGAAGGGATCAGGGTTGTCGCCCAGGTCGATGGCCGCGGTCTCCACCCCATGGGACCCCACGCTTTTCAGCAGGTTGATCACATTGGCATTGTCGCATTTATATTTATCTTCCGGTTTGTGTTTGGTGCTGTAGTAAAATTCTATGTAGCCATATCTCGCCATCTTTTGCCTCCTCCCGATTTTTGGCAGATTTATTTGTGCACTCTTTCACTAGACCCTGAAGTTAAATACCACCCATCGGCAAAATATGTCAAGGTTTTTTGTGGCCCACCGCCAGTTAGCAAAAAAAATGGCCCCTTAAGGCACGATTATGTTAGAAAAATCTAACCGAAATATTTTGCCGGGGAGGGAACTTTGACCCAGAAATGGCTGCACCTGCCGAAATGGCTGCCCTGGCCGGAGGGCCAACGCCTCAGCCGCGGTCATCCAGGAGGCCGGCACCGGCGCCGTGCTGATGCTGGTGGAATTGGACCGGGAGGCCCTGGAGCTAATGGCCGCCACCGGCCGCCTCCATTACTACGACCCCCAAAAACGCAAGGTGGTGGCCAAGGGCGAGGCCTCGGGCCATTTCCAGGAGGTGGAGGAGATTCGCCTCAACTGCCGGGGCGACCAACTGCTCCTCAAGGTGCGCCCGGCCGGCGGCGCCTGCGAGCTGGGCTACCAATCCTGCTTCTTCCGTAAGCTGGGCGCCGGCGGCTGGGAGATCGCCGACCCCAAGGTCTTCGACCCGGCGGAGGTCTACCCGGAGATCGCCTTTTCGCATTGATGCTTGGTAGCGCAGGCCTCCGGCCTGTGTAGCACGGCACAGGCGAGACGCCTGCGCTACTAAAAGATAGGGGCGACCCAGCGGGCCGCCCCTATCTTTTACATATGGGATGGGGGATGGGGATTTGGGGGAAGGGGTAAGGGCCCGCGGCCCTTAGCCCCTTCCCCCAAAACAATTATCCCTTCATTAAATCTTAATCAATCCAGCCGCGGCCTTGGCGGCCATGACGGTGTTTTTCATCAGCATGGTGATGGTCATGGGGCCGACCCCGCCGGGCACCGGGGTGATGAAGGAGGCCTTGGCGGCACAAGACTCAAAGTGGACGTCGCCCTTCAAGATGGCCTTGCCGGTCTTCTCGCTGATGCCGACCCGGTTGACGCCGACGTCGATGACACAGCAGCCTTCTTTGATCCAGTCGCCCTGGACGTATTCGGGCACGCCGGCGGCGACGATGAGGATGTCCGCCCGGCGGCAATGCTCGATGATCTTCTCCTTGGGGGTGCCGGTGTGGACGCAGGTGACGGTGGAGTTGGCGCCGAGCCTCTTCTGGATCATGATGGCCACCATGGGTTTGCCCACGATGTTGGAGCGGCCCACCACCACGACTTCCTTGCCCTTGGGGTCGCCGTAGGAGCGGTTGATGAGCTCCTGGCAGCCCGCCGGGGTGCAGGGCAGAAAAACGTAGTTGCCGATCAGGATGCGGCCCACGTTCACCGGATGGAAGGCGTCCACGTCCTTATCGGGATTGATGGCCAGCAGCACCTTGTTGGAGTCGATGTGCTTGGGCACCGGCAACTGGATCAGGATGCCGTGGATCTTGGGGTCCTTGTTGTATTTGTCGATCAGGCCCAGCAGGGCCGCTTCGGTGATGTCGGCGGGCTGGCTGTCCTGGATGGAATAGAAGCCCAGCTCATGGGAGGTCTTCTGTTTGGCGGTGACGTAGCTGACGGAGGCGGGGTTCTCGCCCACCAGGATGGTGACCAGGCCGGGAGTAACATTATGTTTGGCCTTCAGTTCGTCAACTTCCTTCTTCAACTCCTCGCGGATCTGGGCGGCGACCTCCGCCCCTTTGATCAATTTAGCAGCCATGTACCTGGCCTCCTTCACTTGTGATTTTTTTCATTAATATCATCAATTTTTCACCAGCGTCAATCAAAAAATCCATTCCCGGGGTCAGCCGCAGGGCCGCAGGGAGTGAAAGGGGCCAGGAGCAAGGAGTAGATGGGTAGCCGGTACCGAGGTGAGGGTGAGGCATGAACTGTAATGGTCAAGATTATTAACAGTGAGACTTTGCTGACGTCTCCTTCGTGTGACCAGTTCCGTTTGCACTTTCTGACGCACCACCTGGTTAGCGCTGAAAGATTTGCTGACCTCGGCCCGCACCAGACATTCCCGGCAGGAATCAAATATACCGAAAAAACCGGTTGAATCAGTGATGCGCCAAAACTTGCCTGCCCGTCAGCCCAGACTTTATTTCTTTCGCAAATTAGGATATAATCAAAAATTCATTATATTATCTGAGGTTTATGCGCGTGGCTTTAATCGTCCAAAAATACGGCGGCACTTCGGTGGCCAATCCGGACCGCATCGCCAACGTGGCCAACCGGGTGGTGAAGAGCTGGGAGCAAGGCCACCGCATGGTGGTGGTCTTGAGCGCCATGGCCGGCGAGACCGACCGCCTCATCAGATTGGCTAAGGAGTTGGCGGAAGACCCTGACGCCCGGGAACTGGATGTCCTCTTGGCCACCGGGGAGCAGACCACCGTCTCCCTGTTCAGCATTTTTTTGCGGGCCCAGGGCGTGCCGGCCACTTCGCTGCTCAGCCACCAGGCCCGCATTTACACCGACCGGGCCTATGGCCGGGCCCGCATCCTGGGCATCGATACCGACCGGATCAAGGAAGAATTAAAGAAGAACCGCATCGTCACCGTGGCCGGCTTCCAGGGGGTGGATGAAGTGGGCAACATCACCACTTTGGGCCGGGGGGGCTCCGACACCACCGCGGTGGCCATGGCCGCGGCCCTGAAGGCCGACCGGTGCGAAATCTACACCGACGTGGACGGGGTCTACACCACCGATCCCCGCCTCTGCCCCAAGGCCCGGAAGCTGGAGCGCATCTCGTATGACGAAATGCTGGAGTTGGCCTCCATGGGGGCCAAGGTCCTGGAGATTCGCTCGGTCGGTTTCGCCAGGCGCTATAGCGTCCCCCTGGTGGTGCGCAGCAGTTTTTCCGAGGAGCCGGGCACTCTGGTGACCGTGGAGGATGAAGAAATGGAAATTGTGCCGGTATCCGGTGTAGCTCTGAGCAGAAATGACGCCCGGGTCACCATCACCCGGGTGCCCGACCGCCCCGGCGTGGCGAGCCACCTGTTCCAGCCGGTGGCCGCCGCCAACATCGTGGTGGATATGATCATCCAGAACTCCAGCAGCGCAGGCCACACCGACCTGACTTTTACCGTACCCAAAGGGGACTTGAAAAAAACCCTGGAGATTGTCAGGCCGGTGGCCGCCGATATCGGGGCCGAGCGGGTCTTGAGCGAAGAGAATATCGCCAAGGTCTCCATCGTCGGCGTGGGCATGAAGAACAACGCCGGAGTGGCGGCCAAGATGTTCGAAGCCATGGCCGCCGAAAACATTAACATCTTGATGATCAGCACCTCGGAAATCAAGATTTCCTGCGTCATCGAGGACAAGTACGGCGAGTTGGCGGTGCGGGTCCTGCACGACGCCTTCGGTCTGGATCAGCCCCCGCCGCCGAAGAAAAAATAGTTCAACGTTCGAGGTTCGAAGTTCAAAGTTTTTGCTTTTGACCTTGAACCTTGAACTTGAAACTTTGAACTTTGAACGAGGTTATTATGCGCCAGGTAAAAATCTACGACACCACCCTGCGGGACGGCACCCAGGCGGAATACTTCACCCTGTCCCTGGCCGACAAGATCCGCATCGCCAGGAAACTGGCGCAGTTCGGGGTTCACTATATCGAAGGCGGCTGGCCCGGCTCCAATCCCAAGGATCGGGATTTCTTTGAAGAAATCCGCCAATACGGCGACGTCAACGGCAGCTCGCATCGCCGCCTTTGGCAGCACCCATCACAAGGACCGGCCGCCGGAGTCGGACCCGGTCTTCCAGGAGCTGCTCATCAGCCGGGCCCAGGTGATCACCATCTTCGGCAAGTCGTCGCTCTTCCAGGTCAAGGAGATCCTCCAGACCACCCCGGAGCGCAACCTGGAGCTCATCAGCCACTCTTTGGGATACCTCAAGCCCCGGGTGCAAGAGCTGTTTTACGACGCCGAGCATTTTTTCGACGGCTTCAAGGACAACGCAGAGTACGCCTTGACGTGCCTCGAAGCCGCGGTGGCCGGCGGCGCCCAGGTCCTGGTGCTGTGCGACACCAACGGCGGCACCCTTACTTCGGAGTTGCTGGAGATCATCAAGGCGGTGCAAGAGCGCCTCAGCGATATCCCCCTGGGCATCCACGCCCACAACGATTCGGAGCTGGCCGTGGCCAACAGCTCTCGCCGCGGTGGAGCTGGGCTGCGTCCAGGTGCAGGGCACCATCAACGGCTTCGGCGAACGCTGCGGCAACGCCAATCTCTGCTCCATCATCCCGGCGATGAAGTTGAAGCTGGGGATCGACTGTCTCAGTGACGCCAGCCTCAAGCGTCTGACGGAGATCTCCCGCTTCGTCTACGAGTTGGCCAACATCGCCCCCGACCGCTACCAGCCTTACGTCGGTATCAGCGCCTTCGCCCACAAGGCTGGCATCCACGCCGCCGCGGTCAAACGCAACCCCAGGGCCTACGAGCACCTCAACCCGGAACTGGTGGGCAACGTGCGCCATATTCCCGTCTCGGACCTCTCGGGCAAGAGCAGCATCTTTCTCAAGGCCCAAGAGCTGGGGCTGGAACCCGCGGCCCACGACCAGGCCGTGCAGTTCGCCCTGGAGAAGCTGCAGGAAGTTACCCCTGAAGATCTCGGTCAAACCCGCCCTGATACCCTGCAAATCATCCTGGGCCGGATCAAGGACCTGGAGGCCCAGGGCTACCAGTTTGAAAGCGCTGAAGCCTCCATGGAGATGCTGCTCCGGGCCGCCCTGGGCCAACATAAAGAGTACTTCCGCCTCCTGAGCTACCGGGTGCTGGACCAGAAGGTCGGGGAAGACGACGTGCCAGTGCCGGAGGCTACCCTGCGGGTGCGGGTGGGCCGGCACGAAGTCCACACCGCGGCCCTGGGCAACGGTCCGGTGGACGCCCTGTTCAAGGCCCTGCTCAAGTCCCTGATACGCTTTTACCCGCGGCTGGCCGAGATGCGCCTGGAGGACTACAAGGTGCGGGTCCTGCCCGGCACCGGCTCCACCGACGCCAAGGTGCGCGTCCTCATCGAATCCCGGGACGCCCACGACCGCTGGGGCACGGTGGGCGTGTCCTTCGATATCATCGAGGCCTCCTGGGCCGCCCTGGTGGACAGCATCAACTACAAGCTCTTTAAGGACGAACAACAGGCCCACCCAAAATAGGGGGAAAAGGGGAAAAGGGAAAAAGGCGAAAAGGGAAAGAGACCTTTTACCATTTCCCCTTTTCACCTCTTCCCTTTTCGCCCCTTAGTTCATGAGACTGCCTTATTTCAGCCGGGCCCAACAGGGCGTCATCCTTCTCTTAGGGGCCGCCCTGCTTTTCTTATGGGCCTGGCGGGCGAATTTTTTTCTGGCCCCCTCCCCTCCCCCGCCCCGGAACCTGACCCTGGTATTCGTGGAAGTGAGCGGCGCAGGCGCCCATCCCGGGGTCTATACCTTTGAGCACGCCCCCACGCTGGCGGAGGTCTGGCACCAGAGCAATGGGGCCGGGACGGCGCCGGCCAGCCCGGATAAAGTAGCCTCGGGCAGCCGGGTGGAGATCGGGGAGGACGGCCATTATCAACTGGCCCGCATGCACGGCGCCGAATTACTCACCCTGGGTTTGGCCATCGACCTGAACCAGGCCAGCGCCGCCGACCTGGACGCCTTGCCGGGCGTCGGCCCGGCCCTGGCCCAGCGCATTATCGACTACCGGCGGGAACATGGCCTTTTTAAGAAAATTGACGATTTGGAAAAGGTCTCGGGCATCGGCTCGAAAAAGTTGGAGAAAATTAAACCTTATTTGGTTATTGCGAAAGATAATGAGACCGCAGATGAACGCCGATAAACGCCGATATATTCTTTGCTATCTGCGTCATATCTGCGTCAATCGGCGGTTTAATAATTCATCATGCTGATCTTAGGCATCGAAACTTCCTGCGATGAAACTGCGGCCGCGGTGGTAGAGGACGGCCGCCGCGTCTTATCTTCCGTGGTGGCCACCCAGTTCGAGTCGCACGCCGCAATATGGCGGGGTGGTGCCGGAGATCGCCGCCCGGCGGCACCTGGAGAACCTCCTGCCGGTGCTCCAGGGGGCCCTGGACCAGGCCGGGGTGACCCTGAAGGAAGTTGACGGCCTGGCCGTGACCCAGGGCCCCGGCCTCATCGGCGCCCTGGTCATCGGCATGGCCGTGGCCAAGGTCTTATCCTATACCTTAAAAAAACCCCTGGCGGGGGTCCACCATTTACAGGCCCATATCCTGGCGGCCTTCCTGACCGAGACCCCGCCGGCCCTCCCCTTGGTGGCCCTGGTGGTCTCCGGCGGCCACACCAACCTTTACCGGGTCAACAGCTTACTTAAGATGGACCTGCTGGGCCGGAGCCGGGATGACGCCGCCGGGGAGGCCTTCGACAAGGTGGCCAAGCTCATGCAACTGGGTTACCCCGGCGGGATCAAGGTCGAAGCCCTGGCCGCCCACGGCAACCCCGCCGCCTTCTCCCTGCCCCGGCCCCGTATCGCGACAGAACCCCTCACCTTCAGCTTCAGCGGCCTCAAGACCGCGGTGGCCTTGCAGCTCAAACGACATCCGGAGATTCTCGCCGACCCCGGGGCCCAGGCCGACCTGGCCGCCAGCTTCCAGGAAGCGGTGGTGGACTCACTCGTCAGCCGGGCCTGGCTGGCCCTCAAGCAGACTGGCCTAAACCGCCTGGTGGTCTGCGGCGGGGTGGCGGCCAACGGCCATCTGCGCCGGGTTTTGCATGACCTGGCCGCAGCCGCCGGCACCGAGCTGTTCCTGCCTGCCTTAGACCTGTGCGGCGACAACGCCGCCATGGTGGCCGCCCTGGGCTTCCATCTGCTGGCGGCCGGGCAGCGCCTGGATCTGGACGCCGATGTTTTTTCCCGGGGTTAATCATTCGTCACCAGGTTGTGCCTTGGGGAAAAAGACACCGTGCCCTGGATTAAGGGGCGTAATTTCTTTTTTAGATATTCCCATTTAGTTATAATTATTTGATATAGTCGCCTTTACGGGAGGAGTGGCAGGGCGGATTAGCGCCCTGCCGATGCGCAGAGATCATGGAGCAGCCCCTGGGACAACGCCTGGCCCTGTTGACCGATCTTTATCAGTTGACCATGGCGGCCTGCTATTTTGAGCAGGGGATGGCGGCAGAGGCCACCTTCAGTCTGTTCATCCGCAAATACCCCGCCGACCGCGGCTACTTTGTCGCCGCCGGCCTGGCCGAAGCCCTCACCTACCTGGAAAGTTTGAGATTTGCCGAAGCAGACCTGGCCTTTCTTTCGAGCACCGGGCTCTTTCAAACCCCTTTCCTCGATTACCTGGCTAGGGTCCGGTTCACCGGGGAGGTGCACGCCCTGCCGGAAGGGACCATCTTCTTTAAGGACGAGCCCATTTTAGAGGTGAGCGGACCCATCCTGGAAGCCCAATTGGCGGAGACCTTCATCATCAACGCCGTCAGCCTCCAGACCATGATCGCCACCAAGGCCTCCCGCGCCGTTTATGCGGCCCGGGGCCGCCCGCTGATCGATTTTTCCCTGCGGCGCACCCAGGGAACCGACGCCGGCCTGAAGGTGGCCCGGGCCAGTTATCTGGCCGGGTTCCTGGGGACCAGCAACGTCCTGGCGGGGAAAATTTACGGTCTCCCCATCTTCGGCACCATGGCCCATTCCTACATCACCAGCTTTACCAGGGAGATTGACGCCTTCCGGGTCTTCTCCCGGGTCTTTCCCAAGACCACCACCCTGCTCATCGACACCTATGACAACCTGGCCGGGGCCAGGAATGCGGTCACGGTGGCCAAGGAGATGGAGGCCCGGGGGGAGCGCCTGGGTTACGTACGCCTGGATTCCGGCGACATGGCCGCCATCAGCCGGGAGGTGCGCCGCCTCCTGGACGACAATGGCCTCAATTACGTCCGCATCCTGGCCAGCGGCGGCTTTGATGAGCACAAGATCGCCAAGGTGTTGGCCGCGGGCGCCGAGATAGACAGCTTTGCGGTGGGCACCAAAATGGGGGTATCCGCCGATGCGCCGTACTTCGACATCGCCTATAAACTGGTAAAATATGGCGAACGGCCGGTGATGAAACTCTCCGCCGGCAAGGTTACCCTGGTGGACAAGAAACAGGTTTTCCGCCATTATAACGATAAGGATAAGATGCAGCTGGATGTCATTGCCCTGCGGCATGAAGACGTTGCCGGGGCCTTGCCGCTGCTGCGGCCGGTGATGCGCCGGGGCAAGATCGTCCGGCCTTTGCCATCCCTGAACGACCACCGAGAACATTTTCAGGCTCAGTTTGCACACCTACCCGAGCCTTACAAGGCCCTGGAGAACCCGCCGGTTTATCCGGTGGAGTTGAGTCCGGGACTTAAGGACCTGCAGTCCCGAGTGGAGTGCAAACTGCGGCAGGGCGAATTGGGAGAAAGTTGAGCTGACATGGGACTTACCGAGACTCTCTGTTACTATAATACCCTGTTCATCAATCAGTGCAGCTACCTGGGCATTTTCACGCTGATGGCCCTGGAGAGCATGATCGCCCCCATTCCCAGCGAGCTGGTCATGCCCTTTGCCGGCTTTTTAATCTTCAGCGGCCACTTCGATCCCCTGACGGTGATGGTGGCCGCCAGTCTGGGGTCCGTCGTCGGCTCAATGCTGTCGTACGGCATGGGAATGTTGGGAGAGCCGGTGGTGCTGCGCTACGGGCGCTACCTGTTCCTCAATCCGCACCACCTGGAATGGACCAAAAAGTTTTTTGACCGCCATGGCGGCAAGACGATCTTCATCTGCCGGTTCATTCCGGTGGTGCGCCATCTCATCTCCATCCCCGCGGGATTGGCCCGGATGCCCCTGGCGGCGTTTGTGCTGTACACCGCGGTGGGCGCCACCTTGTGGAACGGCTTTCTCACCTACCTGGGGGTGCGTCTCAAGGAAAATTGGCCCATCGTCCAGCGATATACCCATATCCTGGATTTTTTTGTGGTGGGCGCCCTGATAGGCTTGGCAGGTTACTTCGCCTGGAAGCTGAAAAGCGCACGGAAAACGGCATGAGTCAGGAATCCGGCCGGACGGCGGCAAGCCCGAAAATCGTTTCCGGAACTTCGGAACCCCGGCCAGCAGGCAACGAAGCCCTGATCAATCCCTGCCGCGGGAAGAGCGAAGCGGCCGTCTCGGCCAGGGTGATCCTCACTTTTGTCCGGCCGGACTACGAGTATTTGTGCCGCCTGGTCCAGGCCAAGGCGAGCCCCCGCTCTCTCTGGGAATGCGCCCTGCGGGAAGGTCTCTGGGAAGGGCAGCCCATTACCATCGTGGCCCCGGCGATGGGCGCGCCTTATGCGGCGATGGTCCTGGAGAAGCTCATCGCCCTGGGAGCCCGGATGGTGCTGGCTTTGGGGTGGTGCGGCTCCCTGCAGCCAGGGGTGTGCAACGGCGACCTGTTGTTACCCACTCTGGCGGTGGCGGGCGAGGGAACTTCCAGGCACTATTCCCGGGGAGACGGCGACCCGACCCCGGCCGCGGCCTTGACTGCGAGGCTGCAGCAGGCCTTAAAAAATTCGGCTAGACCCTGGCATGCCGGCCCCATCTGGACCACCGACGCCGTCTTCCGGGAAACGGCCGATTTAGTCCAGCACTATCAGGCCCAGGGGGTTCTCGGGGTGGAAATGGAGATGTCGGCTCTATTCGCGGTGGGCCGTTTCCGACAGGTTCCGCTGGCCGGGTTGCTCGTGGTTTCCGATGAGCTCGCCACCTTAAGCTGGCAGCCCGGCTACCGCTCGGAGGGCTTCCGCCAGGCCCGGGAGCAGGCGGCCAGGCTGGTGTTGGACGTCGCGGCCCAATGGGAAGCCGACCATGTTTAAAGGCTCCATCATGGCTCTGGATGTGGGAGGCGGCACCCAGGATCTCTTTATCTGGGAGCCGGGCCAGGCGGTGGAAAATGCCGTGAAAATGGTGTTGCCGGCCCCCACCCAAATCCTGGCCCGCCACATCAAACGCCTGGGCGAGGCCGGGCACCCCATCTTCCTTAAAGGGCAGGTGATGGGCGGCGGGGCCATCACCCAGGCGGTGCGGCGTCATCTGGCCCGAGGGCTGCCGGTTTATGCCACGCCTCAAGCTGCCTTTACTTTAAGCGACCGCCTGGAACAGGTGACGGCCTGGGGGGTGGCGCTCACCGAGAGTCCGCCCGGGGAGGCAACGGCCATCACCTTGGCCGACGTGGACCTGGAGGGCTTAAGAAGCCTGCTGGCGGCCTTTGAAGTCCCTTTCCCGAGTCACTTCGCGGTGGCGGTCCAGGACCACGGTTTTGCCCCGCAGGAAAGCAATCGGCGCTGCCGCTTCCGTTATTGGGAGGACTTTCTGAGCCGGGGCGGGGAACTCCGGGATCTGGCCTTTCGCCAGCCGCCGGCCTCTTTCACCAGGATGCTCGCCGTGGCCGAAACCCTGCCGGGGGTGTTGCTGATGGATACCTGCGCCGCCGGGGTCCGGGGGGCGTTACAAGACCCCCAGGCCCGGGAGCACCTCGCCGCCGGCCTGCTGGTGGTCAACCTGGGCAATGCCCATACCTTTGCGGCCCTGGTCCGGGGGCAACGCCTCTGGGGCATCTACGAACACCACACCGGGTTGTTGGATCAGGGCAAGCTCTTCGACCATTTGGCCCGGTTTCAGGCCGGCGAACTCACCAATGACGAGGTCTTTGCCGACCAGGGGCATGGCTGCGCTTACGCCCCCGGCTATCCTCCCGCCGGCCCGTTCTCCTTTACCGTCATCACCGGTCCCCGGCGGCGCCTGGCCCGTGGTTGGCCCGGAGTCTTCGCCGCCCCCCTGGGGGACATGATGCTCACCGGCTGTTTCGGCCTGGTGGCGGCTTGGTTGGAGATGGAGCAACTCCCCGTACTTGCCGGCAGATTACTGAGGCGGTCTTTGAGATGAGGAGATAACGTTATGGAGATCAAATTTTGGGGCACCAGGGGCTCAATTCCTTCTCCGGGGCCCTATACCCTGGAGTTCGGAGGCAATACCTCCTGCGTTGAAGTCTTGCTGAATAGCGGCAGGCGCCTCGTGATCGACGGCGGCACCGGCCTGCGCCTCCTGGGCAAGCATTTGATGGAAGCGGCCTCTCCCGTCAGTATCCATCTCCTCCTCAGCCACGGGCACTGGGATCACCTCCTGGGTATCCCCTTCTTTACCCCCATTTATCAAGAAAGCACGGAGATCCTGGTGGACGGCTGGCCGCCGGCTTTCCAGGCCATGACCCGGGTCTTCGACAGCCATATGGGCGACGGTTTCTTCCCGGTGGCCTTCGACCATCTCAAGGCGCGCATCGACTATCTCAACCGCCTGGCCCACGGGCCCCTGGAAGTGGAGGGCGCCCGCATCGATGCCATCACGACCAATCATCCCCAGGGCGGCTTCGGCTTCCGGATCAAAGAAGGCGACCACACCATGGTCTTCATCACCGATAACGAATTGGGGGCGGACCGGGGTCAGCGGCTGCCGGAATTTGTCGAATTCGTCCGGAACTGCGACTTGTTGATCCATGACGCCCAATACCTGCCCGAGGATATGCCGGAGCGCCGGGGCTGGGGCCACTCGACTTATGAAGAGGTGGTGACCCTGGCCCGGGAGGGGGGAGTCCACAATTTAATTCTGACCCACCACGATCCCGGCCGCACCGACGCGGAGGTGGAGAAAATTATTGAATTGGCCCGGCAACTGGCAGCCGGAGGTTCCAACCCGCATTATATCGACGCCGCCCGGGAAGGGGCCTGTTACCGGCTGCCTTAAGGACAGTTTTTAGTTTTTAGTTTTTCGGTAAAAATCGCCATACAGGTTGAGATATTTTATAACAGAATCACGTAGGGGCGGTGCTCGCACCGCCCCTACAACCTTTTTCGTGGCAATGGACTCAGATGGAAGGTTTTTGGCTGGCCCTATTCCTGATTTTCGTAGCTGAAATGGGGGACAAGACCCAGTTGGTGGCCCTCACCCTGGCCACCCGCTTCAAGGCCGGGGTGGTCCTGGCCGGGGTGTTTGTGGCAACCCTGCTGGTCCACGCTTTTTCCGTACTCTTGGGCGACCTCACCGGCAAACTGCTGCCGCCCGGCTGGCTCGAGTTGCTTTGCGGCCTGGCCTTTGTGGCCTTTGGCCTCTGGACTATCCGCGGCGATCAGGCCGGCGAGGGCAACGGCCGAATCAACCGGCTGAAATCTCCTTTCCTGATCGTGGCCGTCACCTTTTTCCTGGCGGAATTGGGCGACAAGACCATGTTGGGCACGGTCACCCTGGCCGCCCAATACTCCCCCGTGCAAGTCTGGCTCGGCTCCACCCTGGGCATGGTAATCGCCGACGCCCTGGCCATCTGGGTGGGGCTGACCCTGGGCCGCCACCTGCCGGAAAAGGCCATCAAGATCGGGGCCGCGGCCATCTTTTTCGGGGTGGGAATTTACTATGCCGGGCAGGGGTTAACCCTGCTTTGGTGACCAGGTCTTCAGTGGCACAGGCTTCCAGCCGGTGGAGCGCAGGCTGAAGGGCGGCTGCATTTTTCCCACGTTTCAAGGACAAACAAGGTTCGATAAATCGAAATAGCGGTTATCCCCTTTCTTTCCGCCCCCAATTTTAGTAAACTAAGGGCCAACCGACTGCCATTATTAATATTTTGGCGAACCAAGCCTCAACCCGGCAATTATCTGTAGCCGCAGGCGTTAGCCTGCGCCAGCGGGGCTCCATGCCACCAAAGCAGACCAAATCACCCCCTCCACAGGCGGAACGCAACCTGGTCCTCATCGGCTACCGGGCCACGGGCAAGACCGCGGTGGGCGCCGAACTGGCCCGGGTCTTGAAACGCCCTTTCGTGGACCTGGACCGGGTCCTGGTGGCCGAGGCCGGTAAATCCGTGGCCGAAATCGTGGCCCAGGGCGGCTGGGAGGAATTTCGCCGCCTGGAGAAAGAACTGGTGGCCCGCTACCGCGCCGGCCGGGGTTGGGTACTGGCCACCGGCGGCGGGGTGGTTCTGGACCCGGAGAACGTTGCAGGCCCTGCGGGAGAACGGCATCATCATCTGGCTCACCGCCGACCCGGCCACCATCCAGGCCCGGCTCGAGGCGGACCGGCCCCGGGACGCCTTCCGCCCCAGTCTCACCGGCGGCGACGCCGTGAACGAGGTCCTGGAGGTGTTGACCGCCCGGGAACCCCTGTACCGGGCGGCGGCCCAGATCATCATCGCCACTGCCCAGCAATCCATCCCCCAGGTGGTTAAGTCAATCCTGGCGGCTCTGGAATTCAAGGAGGCGGCCAATCTTGGCAGGTAATACCTTTGGCCAGGTCTTCCGGGTCACCACCTGGGGCGAGTCCCACGGCCCGGCCCTGGGCGCGGTCATCGATGGCTGCCCGCCCCGGCTGTCTTTAAGCGCCGGGGATGTCCAACTCGAGTTGGACCGGCGCCGTCCTGGGGTCCAGGCCCATGCCAGCAGCCGGCGGGAGCCCGATGCGGTGGAAATTCTTTCCGGGGTCTTCGAGGGCCGCACCACCGGCGCTCCCATCAGCCTCATCGTCTACAACCGGGACGTTAGGAGCCAGGACTACGACGCCCTGCGGGATCTCTTCCGGCCCGGCCATGGCGACTTCACCTTTCAGGCCAAATACGGCATCCGGGACCACCGCGGCGGCGGCCGGGCCTCGGCCCGGGAGACCGTGGCCCGGGTGGCCGCGGGCGCCGTGGCCCAGAAGGTCCTGGACCGGGAAAATATCCAAGTGACGGCCTATACCCTGGAGTTGGGCGGGGTGCGGGCCGAAAAAATCGACGAAGCGCATTATTTGGGACAACCCCTTCTTTTGTCCTGACCCGGAGGTCGCTGGAGGCCATGGCCGCCCGGGTGCAGGAGGTCAAGGCCCTGGGGGACTCCCTGGGCGGCTTGGTGCAGGTGCGGGTGCGGGGCTGCCCGGCGGGCCTGGGGGAACCGGTCTTCGACAAATTGGACGCGGCCCTGGCCCAGGCGGTGATGTCCGTGGGCGCGGTCAAAGGCGTGGAGATCGGCGCCGGGTTTGCCGCCGCCCGCCTGCTGGGTTCCGAGGACAACGATCCCCTGATCCCCGGCGGCTTCGCCTCCAACCACGCCGGCGGCATCCTGGCCGGCATCAGCAACGGCGACGACATCGTGGTCACTGCCGCGGTCAAGCCCATCCCCTCCATCTCCCGAAAGCAGCAGACCGTCAATCTGGAGGGCCTCCCCCGAGTCATCCGGGTGGGCGGCCGCCACGACATCAGCGCCATCCCCCGCATCGTCCCGGTGATTCTGGCCATGGTGCGACTCACCCTAACTGATTTTCTCCTGCGCCAGAGGGCTAATTTATGGCCGTAAAGATTGCCCTGATCGGCGGCCGGGGGCAGATGGGCCACTGGTTCCAGCGCTTTTTCACGGCCCAGGGGCTGGAGGTCCTGGTGGCCGACGTGGACACCAGGCAGACTCCCGAGGAAGTGGCCCGGTTGGCGGACGTGGTGGTGGTTTCCGTCCCGATTCCCAAGGTGAGTGAGATCGTCCGGACCATAGCTCCCCATCTGCGACCCGACGCCGCCCTGATGGACCTGACTTCGGTGAAACAGGGGCCCATGACCGCCATGCTGTCCCACTTCCCGGGCGAAGTGGTGGGGACTCACCCGCTCTTCGGGCCCGGCGCCAAGAATTTGGCCGGCCAGACCGTGGTCCTCTGTCCCGGCCGGGGGGAGCGCTGGTTCTCCTGGCTTAAGGAGCTTTTGGAAAACGCCGGGGCCCGGGTGAAAGTCACCACCGCCACGGAACACGACCGCCTCATGGCCGTGGTTCAGGGCCTGGCCCACTTTTCCCTCATCGCCCTGGAGATGGCCATCCGAGAGTTGGGAGTGGCTCCCCAAGATCTGGAGGATTTTGCCACTCCCACCTTTTCCACCCTGCATAACCTGGCCCGACGTCTTTTCAGTCAGGATGCGAAATTGTATGCCTGCATCCAACTCCAGAACCCGGCCAATCGGGCGGCCTTGCGGGCCTTGGAAGATTCGGTGGCGGACATCCTCTACTTCATCCAGCGCCAGAACGCCGACGGCCTGGTCAAGCTCATCGAAGGCGTCAAGGAAGGGTTCTTTGCGGAAGATAATGATAAGGCAGAAGGCGGCTAAGGAAGGCTGACCTTGTAGGGGCGAGGTTTCCTCGCCCTCGTAGGGGCGGGGAAACCCCGCCCCTACGGTAATCGTTTCTCACTTTTAATAAGGGAAAATCATGCTGGATCTCAAGTTTGTCCGGGACCATCTGCCGGAAGTGGAACAGGCCATGAAGAATCGGGGGATGGCAATCTCCCTGGACGATTTTCACCTCCACGAAGGTGAGCGCCGGCGACTGCTGACCCAGGTAGAGGAGTTGCGCCATCAGCGGAACACCCTGTCCCAGGAGATCGGCAGGTTGATGAAGGCGGGCAAACCCGAAGAAGCCCAATCCCTCAGGACCAGGGTGGCGGTCATCAATGAGGACACCAAGGACCTGGAGAACCGGGCGGAGCAGCACGACGCCTGGGTGCGGGATTTTCTCCTGACCCTGCCCAACCTGCCCCATGCCACGGTGCCCATCGGCGCCAGCAGCGACGACAACCCGGTGGTCAAGACCTGGGGCGAGCCGCCCAGCTTCGCCTTTAACCCCAAGCCCCATTGGGAGATCGGCGAGGCCCTGGGCATCCTGGACTTCGAACGGGCCGCCAAGATCACCGGCGCCCGCTTTGCCCTGCTGAAGGGGGCGGGAGCTTTGCTGGAGCGGGCCCTGATCAACTTCATGCTGGAGCTGCACACCAAAAAGCACGGCTATCTTGAGGTGCTGCCTCCCTTTATTGCTAACGAAGACTCCTTGAGGGCTACCGGCCAATTACCCAAGTTTCAGGAAGACCTGTTCAAGCTCGAAGGGCTTAATTATTATTTAATCCCCACGGCCGAAGTGCCGGTGACCAATATCCACCGGGATGAAATTCTCCAGGCCGAGGACCTGCCCCTCTATTACACCGCCTACACTCCCTGCTTCCGGTCCGAGGCGGGCTCTTACGGCAAGGATGTCCGCGGCCTGATCCGCCAGCACCAGTTCGACAAGGTGGAGCTGGTGAAATTCACCGCGCCCGAGACCTCCTATGACGAGTTGGAAAAACTGCTGGCGGATGCCGAAGAAGTCCTCCAGGAACTGGGGCTCCCCTACCGGGTGGTGGTGCTGTGCACCGGGGATATGGGCTTCTCTGCGGCCAAGACCTACGACATCGAGGTCTGGCTGCCAGGCCAGGGGCTATACCGGGAGATCTCTTCCTGCAGCAACTTCGAAGACTACCAGGCCCGCCGGGCGGCCATCCGTTTCCGGCGCCCCGGGGTCAAGGGCACCGAACTGGTGCACACCTTGAACGGCTCCGGCCTGGCCGTGGGCCGCACCATGGTGGCCATCCTGGAAAACTGCCAGCAGGCTGACGGCAGTGTCGTCATCCCCGAAAAGCTGCGGCCTTATATGGGGGGAATGGAGAAGATCAGTAGCCAGTAGTCAGTAGTCAGTAGTCAGTAAAGGCAAAAAAAAGACCCCCTTTGCAGGAGGTCTTTTTTATGGCAAAGTCGGCTGCTGAAATTGGGTTTATCTCCGGCTACTGGCTACTGCCTCATTTCGCCGCCCGGACGCGCTCGTTGGGTTTGAAGGGGCCGCCACTCGTCGGCGTGGCCACGGCCCCGGTGTTTCCCAGGAGTTCCGTCACCTTCAGCTCCCCCTGGGACTCATCCGAAGTGTAACCCAGGACGGCGTGGGTCGTGGGGTTCACCACCTCTTTGCCCGGCACCACCACCTTCAGACGGTCACCCACCTTAACGCCGGCATTCTGACCCAGATTGAGATAGGTCTTGCCCTCTTTGACAAACTCCACCCGGCCGAACCAGCGGATGTTAATGAGTTCCCCCCCAACCCGCATGGCATTGGCGTTGGCGAATTTGGTCACCGCCTCAGTATTCAACGGGCCGGTCTCCACCGTACCGGCGATGGACTGTTCCTTGGTCCCCATGAAGGTGTCGTAGACCTGAATAACCATGGCTGCCTGGGACCCCTTCTCCGGCGGCATGATGCCGGTGAGAACGATGCCTTGCACCCCCAAGTAATCACCGAGGGCCTTAATGTTGGGACTCAGAGAGAGCTTCCCATTGATGCCGGCCTTGCCCAAGGCCTCCTTGACCTGGTCCTGGCCTACCACCCGGAGGTCTTTGGTCCGGCCGGCGGCGTCTCCCAGGGCTAGGGCCAGGGTGCGGTTGAGACCATCATAGCTCGTGGGGGTGTCCAGATCTGGGATCACCGCCACCGAGCGGCCCACATACGGGGCCTTTTCCCCCCGCCCCTGGGAGACAAAGCCGCCCATCCCCTGCTCCCGGAGGATGCGGTCCACTTCCGCCTTCACCATCTCCTGCAACTTATCGGGCGGCAGAGTCTTGGCTCCCTTTATCCTTCTCTTTACCCATCGCCTTGGAAACGGCCTCGACTAAACGCTGCTGCATGCCCTTGAACTCCCGGCCCTTCTCCACGTAAATATATTCCGGCTGCTCCGGGTAGGTGAGCCAGTACGGGTTCTTGCTGCGGACGTAAGGCTTGCCGTCGATCATCACCGTCTCTTGCTGGGCCTCGGCCGGCACAGTTTCCTCGTCTTCCTCACTGGTTGGATTCCCGGTCACCCAATTCTTGACGCTGGTAGCGGCGCCGCAACCCGTGAAGGTCGGAACCAAAAAGGTCAGCAAAACGATGCATGCCAATAACCCGCTAAACTTCCGATAGTTTTCTGTTTTCTGTTTTCTGTTTTCTGTGTAGCGCATACCATTCCTCTTTGGTTGGTTAAGAGTCATTTCAAGCTACCTGAAAGAGCCCTGATCATTTTCCTGATAACATCGAGGTCGCTTAAAAGATGGATTAGCTTCTCTTCGGTCAGGCAATCAATCTCTTTGGAAATGATTAGCTGAGTTTCTAGTTCAGCCAGCGAACCCAGGGCAAAGGCCAGAAATTGCCTAAATTCCTTAGAAGAATTCCTTCCCTGGCCTTCGGCAATATTGGAAGGGATTGATATTGCAGAACGTCTCAACTGAGAGGTCAACCCATATATTTCCGAAGTGGGGAATTTATTGGTTAACTGATAGATACCCTTAACTAATTCAATGGATAACTTCCAAACATCCAAATCACGGAATGACCTGGACTTCAAGGGCTTCTTTTCCATTGATTTTTCTTAAATGTCCAGCCAACTGGGATAGATTCATACAGAAAACAGCAAACGGAAAACAGAAAACTGCCTTTAATAAAAAAGCCCACAGGGATATTACCCCGTGGGCTTGGTTAAGTCAACCGTTTTAGCTTAGAAGAACATGAAGGCGACGAACTGCACGCGGTGGGCTTCGCCGAAGTCCTTAGCCCCGGTGTTGGGCTGGCCCTGAGTCTGGGCCCCACCGACGCCAGTAGCCGAGGTAAAAGTAGGATTCTGCGGGTTATTGAGCTTCTGCAAGTAGTCGGTGCGGCCGTAAGTATATTGCAGGCCGAACTTGAGCGCCTCGATGGGCCGGTACCACAGGGTCAGGTCGAACTCCTGCCACAGCTTCACCTGGTCGTTGAGGCTGGCATACACAAAGCCGGCCGGGTTGTTGGTCTGCTTGCCTGCCAGTAGGCCGGAGGTGCCGGTCTCGACGCCATAGGTCCGCTGCATGCCCCAGACCGCGTTCAGGAACCACTGGTTGGTGAAATAGTATTGCCCCTGGAGGTAACCGCCGAACTGATTCGTCAGTTGCCGAGTGTAAAAAAAGGCGTTGCCGGGCCCAATTCCGGTGAATTGAAACCAGGTGGCGTCAGAGTCCTGGGCCTCGCCGAAGGCGTTGAGCCCCTGGCCGATGAACCACTGGGCGCTCAGAGAGGCGGTGCCTGCCAGGTTGGCGCTGTAGGTGGGCAGCACCGGGATGAAGAGGTTGGCCTGCACCATCCAGGGATCCAGATACTGCTGGCCGTTTTGGAACATGTCATTGGCGGTGCCGTAAAAGTTTTGCCCAAAGGTAAAAGGTGCGGCAGCCGCAGTATTGGCCCGATAGCGGGTCCGCTGCCAGCCGGCCGTCACCTGGGCCGCGAAGCCCCGGGGCCGGCCAAAAAAACCCGCCTTGCCATAGAGGTCCTTCTCGTAGGCGATTTTGGCATCGAAGTGTGGGGTCTCGGAAGACTGGCCCGGCAAGGCGACGCTGGCGGACTGGAACTGCCCGGCGACGGCTTGTGTTTGACCATCAAACGCCGCATCAGTCGCGCTGGGATCATACGGTTTTATGATGGCCGCGGCCACGGTCCAGGCGCCGGCGAACTTCTGGGTCAAGCGGATCTGGGGCACCCGTGAGCTGGGCATGCCGTGGTTATTCAACGGGGTGTCCTGGACGTTTTCAGGAGTGTACTCACAGAACATGGTCCAATACTGGCCGAACAGCAGTTCGGTTTCGGGCCAGTTCAAGCGAAACATGGCCTGCCGCAGCCGCGGGCTGTAGGAGTGGGTATTGCTTTGCCGCGGATCCTGGACCGGGTCGAAGTCCATTTCAATAAAGCCGGTGGTGTTGGCGCCCCAGAGTTTGGGTCCTTTGATGGTGAAGTTGAAGCGGACGTCGATTGGGCCGTCATGTTGAAGCGGCCGTGCTGGAACAGTTGGTCATTATTCCGGGCAATGCCGGTGGTCATGCTCTTGGGTTCCTGGGTGGAATCCCAGAACGTGTCCAGCTTGATATAGCCCCCCAGGCTGAACTCCGTGGCCGCCAGGGCCCCGGCCGGGACCAACAAGGCCAGGACTACCAAAATCAGTACGGTCTTTTTCATTTTTTCCCCCCATAGAAAAGTGTTAACCAATTTCTCCTTGCTGCTGATGCCTAACCATTTATATTAAAAACCTCTTATCCCTCCTCCCGGGCGCTAACCCCATAACTGTAGCAGCCGCACCCTTAAAAGGTCCTTAACCTATTGGCAATCCCCGTGCCAAATCCGGAGTCGAGTTCTCCGTGAATAAGCCGTTGGATTTTTAGCTAAAATAGATAGCCGGCAAACTTCCTCACCAAGCCCGGAGGTTCTTATCTGTCAGCATTTTTTACAGAGTGTAAAATCTTCCTCTGCCAGTTCTTTTAGTAAAAAATTAAGATAGTTATTCGATATGAAGGTCAGGCTTATTGAGTAAGAGCGGCCTGAGCCATTCGGGTTTAATTTTTAAATGTGTCCATTTTTATTCAGTTACTTAAAAAAGTCGAGTTAATTTTTTGTCAGAAAACCGTTACGGGACCGTTGGAGCCCTGAAAAGAAAACCCGGCGACCCCTCCGTCAACCTGGATATCTTGCGGGTCTGCCACCGGCATCCTGCCATTTTTAGTCAGCCCAATATTAGAACGACCGGCAATTTCTGTCAATAAAAACTTACCTGGCAAATTCCCGCAGAAAGCCCGGAGGTCTGGACCTGGCAGGGCTTATTCCTGAGTTGAAGCCTCTGCCCAAAAAAGCTATGGGGTTATCTTGAATGAAGCGAGGGATCTCGTATTTTCCGGTAGTTATGAGATTCTTCGGTCGCTCCGCTCCCTCAGAATGACAGGTGTGGAGGATTTTTAACAGAGGTTTCGAGAGGCTGACAAAGAAGTAAAATTTTAAGTGTCATCCTGAACGGAGCGCAGCTTCGTTTCGAATCTAGATCCTTCGCTGCGCTCGGGATGACAGCAGAATAGGTATTGCAGTGGGTTCTAGAAAAACACTAAACCCCGGAAATAACGGCCTTTCACCCGAAACCACCCATGGGAACCAAAACAATTTAGGCCACAAAAAAAGCCCACCGGGGTAATCCCCGGCGGGCTTGGTTAAGTCAAGTGTTTCAGGTTAGAAGAACATGTAAGCGACGAATTGGATACGATGCGATTCGCCGGAGGTCTTGGACCCGCTGGACGGCTGGCCTTGAGTCTGGGCCCCACCGACACCAGTAGCCGAGGTAAAGGTAGTAGTCTGCGGGTTATTGACCCCCTGCAGGTAGTCGGTGCGCTCGTAGGCATAGGTCAGACCAAACTTGATAGCGGAGATGGGCCGGTAATACAGAGTCAGGTTATACTCCGACCACAGCTTCGTCATGTCTTGGGTGTTGGCATACCTGTAACCATACGGGTTGCCAGCCTGGTAGCCGGCCAACGACGCCGAGGCGCTCTGGTCGATGCCGTAATTCCGGTTGAAGGACCAGATGGCGGTCAGGAACCACTCGTTGGTGAAGTAGTACTGCCCCTGGAGGAAGCCGCCATACTGCGAGGTCAGCTTCCGGTCATATAAAACCTGCCCAGCAGCATTTATCCCGCTGAATTGAAACCAGCTGTTGTCCTGGTCCCGGGCGGCGCCGAGGAAGGAGACCCCCTGGCCGATGTAATACTCAGCCGTGATGGAAGCGGTCCCCGCCAGGTTGGCGCTATGGGTCGGGATGATCGGGACGAACAGGGTGCCCTGGATGCACCAGGGATCCATGTTCTGCTGGCCTGCTTGATAGCCAGCTGAGGTGCCATAGAAGTTCTGGCCAAAGGTGGAAAAGGCTTGGGCAGCACCACCAGTCTGATTAGCGCGATAGCGGTCCCGCTGCCAACCGGCGTTCAACTGGGCCACAAAGCCCCGGGGCCGGCCCCAGAAGGCCGCCTTGCCATAGAGGTCCTGTTCATAGGCCAGTTTGCCCTGGAGTTGCGGGGCCTCGGAAGACTGGCCCGGCAACCCGACGCTGGCGGACTGGAACTGCCCGGCGACTGGGTTGGTTGAGCCATCAAAGAGCGCATCATTGGCCGTGTTCGGGTCATAAGGTTTGCAATGGCGCCGGCTATGGTCCAGGCGCCTGCGAACTTCTGGGTCAGGCGGATCTGCGGGGTCCGTTGGAAGGTCCAGCCGTGGAACATCATATCGGCGTCACCCGTGGCCTCCGGAACAAACTCCGAGAACATGCCCCAGTACTGGCCGAACATCAATTCGGTCTCGGGCCAGTTCAGGCGGAACATGGCGTGCCGCAGCCGCAGGGCATAGGAGTGGGTATTGGACTGCCGGGCATCGCCCGAGCCGTCAAAGTCCATTTCGATGAAACCCGTGGTGGTGGCGCCCCAGAGCTTCGGTCCCTTGATGGTGAAGTTGAAGCGGGACCCCTGGGCCGTCATGCCGAAGAGGCCATGGTGGTACAGTTGGTCATTGTTCCGAGCGATAGCGGTCAGGGCGTTCTTGGTGTTCTGGGTGGAATCCCAGAACGTGTCCAACTTGATAAAGCCGCCCAGGCTGAACTCCGTGGCCGCGAATGCCGCCGCCGGAACCAACAGGGCCAAAACTACCAAAACCAGTATTGTCTTTTTCATCATTCCCCCCTTTGGTTAGGAAAGTGGTAACCAATTTCTCCTTTCCGTTGTTGCCTAACTAGTGCTTTTCGCTGCCTTTATCCCACCTCCTTTCGACTTATCGGTTTTACCCAGCGCCATATTAGAATGGCCTATAGCTTTTGTCAATAAAAAATTGCAAAAAAATTAAGCTCATTCCGGACCCGGCGCCACCCTCTCCGGCGGTTGCAAGGCGGTTTTGGGTTTTCGGTGCTAAAAATCGTGAGCCGGCCGGAATTATGGTGAAAAAATATTGCTTTCTCCCTCAAATTTCAATCCCCAGAGGCCGGGAAAATCCTTTTCCCAGTGGGGCGCAGGCCTGGTCCGGCCGCCAGCGGCGAGACAAAAAGAGGACGGTCCGAGAACCGTTCTGGCACCGAAAACCGCAACCTGAAAACCCTAATCTTTTTAACCGAAAATCAAGAACCAAAAACCGGAAACGGTATTAAAAGGGTCCCAAATAAAGGCCAGAATCCCCGCCAGGATCATGTTGCCTTCCACCAGGGACTCCAACATCAGGCCCGATTCCAGGAGGCCCTGGCGGTACAGGGTGAGGTAGCCCAGGGCGTAGAGGCCCGAGACACTCAGGATGTACCCCAGGGAGGGAATGACCCCGGTCCAGGCGGCCAGGAGCAGCATGGCGATGAAACCCGAGGGAGCACCCCGACAGCAGGTTCAGGGTGCGCTCTTTGCCCAGGGCGATGGCCAGGGTCTCTTTGCCCACCACCCGGTCGCCTTCGATGGCCAGGATCTCGAAGAGGCCGGAGCGGATAAAGATCATCCCCGCCACGAAAAAAGAAGGCAATGGCGGTGGCCCCGGAGCTTTCCTGGTCGGAGCACACCACCGGAATGAGGGCGGCCAGCACCCCCCAGGCCACTGCGGTGAACACCGCTTTGGAGCCGGGAATCTCTTTAAGGGTGGTGATGAGGGTCACCCGGGCCAGCGAGTCGGGGATGATCTTGAAATTGTACAGCAGGCCGATGCCGCTCATGGTGAGAATAAAGATGAAGGGCAGCCAGCCGAGATAAGCCCCCAGGGCCAGGGCCAGGCAGGCCGAAATGGCCCCGGAGCTCAGGAGGAAACGCCGGTGTTGCCCGTAAAACATGGACTGCACCGGGTCGTTGAGCTTGGAGGCCTTGTCGGTGAAGTGGTTCAGCAGGTGCATGGCATAGACGTAAAAAAAGGCCACGAAGAAGTAGGTGAATTGCGGCTCCACCTGTTGCAGCAGGGAGGAGACGTAGCTGAGGGAGCCCGCGCCGGTGGCCACGTACAGGTTGGACTTGAGGGAGAAGCGCCAGGCCCGGTAGAGGTAGTTGGTCCAGGACCCGGGACGGAAGGCCCAGGCGTGCTTCAGGGTGCTCACCACGTTGCCGATGAGCCAGTGAGGGGTGGAGGCCCCGGCGGTTACCCCCACGGTGTGGTAGCGGCTCATCTCCTCCAGGTCCAGTTCCTGCTCCGTCTCCACGTGGTAGGTGGGGATGCCGGTGGCCCGGGAGATTTCCACCAGCCTTTGGGTGTTGCCGCTGTTGCGGCCCCCCACCACCACCAGGGCCTCGGCCTGGCGGGCCAGATCCTGGACCTCCGCCTGGCGGGAGGCGGTGGCGTCGCAGATGGTGTTAAAGATGCGGGCCTGGGGGAAGCGGGCCTTGATCTCCGCCACCCGGGCTTCGAACAGGGCTTCGCTCTGGGTGGTTTGGGCCACCACGATGAGGTCGCCGAGTTCCGGCAGGGCGGCCACATCCTCGGCGCTCGCCACCACGTGGCCCCGGCCCTCGGTATGGCCCAGCAAGCCCTCCACTTCCGGGTGGTCGGCGTCGCCGACAATGAGGGTGGCGTGGCCCTTGGCGGCCCAGCGCCGGATAATGGCCTGCACCTTGGCCACCCGGGGGCAGGTGGCGTCGATGATGCGGGCCCCCCCGCCCTCCAGTTGCCGCCGCTCCTGGGGCGGGATGCCGTGGGCCCGGATCACCACCAGGCCTTCCGGCACCGCTTCCCCCGGCTTGAGCACGGTAATCCCCCGTTCCCGCAGCAAATCCAGCACCTGGGGATTGTGAATCAAGGGACCGTAGGTATAGATCTTGGTCTGGCTTTCGTTGATGGCCTTTAGGACCATCTCCAGGGCCCTTTTCACGCCGATGCAAAAGCCGGCGGTGCGGGCCAGCACCACTTTCATCTACCGCTGCCTCCTGCCTCCGGGCTACCGCCCCGGAGTCGATCATTAAAGTATCGCAATTTTTCCGAATTTAGGGAAGGAATTTAAGGAGATCAACGCTGTCATTCACCGCCACGCCAGGCCGGGTTAATCTTTTCCCTGAGCTTTGCGGCCGGAAGGGTCTGGGGCCATCCCGGCCAGGGGGCTATTGGGGGTATTGCCGGCCAGGAACCGCTCCTTCACGACCCGGTTGAAATGCTGGGCCATAATTTCACGGCCGGCGTCCAGCATATGGATGCCATCGGGCTGATACACGGGCTCAGTCCGGGAACAGACGCTATTTTGCAAATTGATGAAATAGGGCTTGTCTTTGAGGCGCTCCACCAGGGCATTATAGGTCACCAGAAAGTTGTCGCGCAGGGCCGATTTCTTGCTCATGATAATGTCTTCTTTGGCCCGCACCGCGGCAGCCACGGGCTCGGTTTCCGCCCACCAGCAGGGCTGCCAGATGAGCAGGAATCTCGCCCCGAAGCCGGCGGCCTCTTTATCGACGTAATCGTAGCGCTGTTCGCAACTGTCCACAAATTGTTGCAGCACCTCCGGGTCCCGGGGTCGATGCGGATGACTCCCTGCCTGATTTTATCATAAATCTCATGGGTGAAGGAGGACCACATGGCGGCATTCAGGGGCTTCAGCAGGCCGAAGAAACTGCGGTGGTAATCCTCGATCATCCCCCGCAGCCGTTCATAGCCTTGATGGGCATCAGGGGTGCGGTGTTGGGCAAAATAAGCGCAGTCGTTGGCGCCGTCATAAAAAATAATCAGATTCGGGGGCGGGTTTTCAATCAGACGTTTTTGCAGGTACTTGGTTTCCATCAGGGAATTGAAGCCGTCTTGCCCGCAGTTGACCATGGTGGCCGGGCGGCTCGGCTCCTCCCGGTTCCAGAGCTGGGCCAGGTAGCTGGGGATGGTGCGGTCGTCATGGTCGCAGGCGCCCCGCATGGCGGAGCCGCCGAACAGCCAGACAGTCATCTGGCTCTTGCCGGGAGCCGGATTGTTGGCAGTGGGCCGCACCCCTTCCAGATACAGGGCATAAGGGTCGTAGTGCACCGGGTCCCCGTCCCGCAATTGCCCGTAAATCCAATAGTTACTCAAGGAGATGGCCAGAAAGCTGGCAATCTCCACCATGATGAGCACGGCGATCAGCCACTTGAGGGCGGTGAACAGCCAGCTGGAAGATTCTTTTCAATTCCGGCTCCTTGAGTCAAAGTTCAAGTATGTAATGTTTATGCTTTAATTCCCTTTAAAACAAGGAGATGGTACTGTAAACCGGGGTCGACGGTTCACGGTTTGACCTGGAGGCCTGCTTGTGTTAGTTTCCTGGTGAAATCTGCGGCTTAGAGGCGGTGCATGTTAAAATTTCTGTTGCTGTTGGGCGGCACCATCGCCCTGCGGCCCTACGTCTTCGTTTTTCTGGGCGCCTACCTGCTGCTGGCCACCCTGCATCTGGGCGCCGGCCGGGCCGTCGCCTTCCTGGTGCTGGGCTATCTCATCTCCTGGGCTGCTGAGCTCGGCGCCATCTCATTCGGCTTCCCTTTCGGCGAATACCTCTACATCCCCGCCACCCTGGACCGGGAACTATGGGTGGCCGGGGTGCCCTTCATGGATTCCCTGTCTTACGTCTTTCTAGCTTATGCCAGCTATTGCCTGGCCCTGACGGCCCTGGGCCGGGGGCGCTGGGAGGGCCTCGGCTTCCACCTCCAGGAAGATGCCGCCTAGCCAAAATTCCCGGCGCACCCTGGTTCTGGGGGCGGTGCTCATGGTCACCCTGGATATCGTCATCGATCCGCTGGCCCTGCGGGGCTACCGCTGGTTCCTGGGGCAGATCTACGGCTACCCGGAGGGCGGGGTCTATTTCGGCATCACCCTGAGCAACTTTGCCGGCTGGTTCCTGGTGGCCCTGGTCCTCATCCGGGTGCTGCAATACCTGGCCACGGGGCCGGGCCCATCACGTTTTTGGGACTGGGGCCGGCGACGCTTTCCGTCTCAGGCCCTGCTGGGGGTCGGCCTTTACCTGGGAGTCCTGGGATTCAACCTGGCCATGACCTTCCTCATCGGCGAGACTACTTTGGGCTGGGTGGGGGTCTTTATCTACCTGCCTTTTCTAACCTGGCTGGTCCTCAAGCTCCTGCCTGAAGGCCAAAAGTAGGGCAGGGCTCGTACCGCTTCAGACAATGAGAAAGCAGGCTTCAGCCTGCCCCCTCCTTTCCAGCCGTTGGCGACACTCCCGGCCCTTAGGCTCGAGCAGCATCAGGTAGGAGCCCTCGGGAACCAGCGGGTCGACCTTCACGGTGTAAGTGGGGCTGGGCTGGGGCCGCACCGCGTAAGTCTGGTAAGTGACCTGGTCCCCTTGGACGTCCACCACCGTGAAAATATAATCCCAGGCGGCAAAGATCGGATAATTACTCTTGAAGAGGGGGAGTTTTGGTTTTATCATCGGGCGGTGGCCCCGGCGGAACCGCTGATGATCTGCGGAAGGCTGCCGTCGGGTCGCCAGCGGGCATAGAGGTGTTCATGGCCGCAAAGGTACATGTCAAAATGCAGGGCCTTCATCGCCTGCCAAAGCAGATCCCGGACGGTGGGGTTCCCCACGGGCCAGCCTTCGCAACTGTAAGCCGGGCCGTGAGTCAGGACAAATTTATGTTTGGCCTGGGATTGGAGAGCCGTGGCATAAAACCACCAATACTGCAACTCATCGATGCCATTGTCCCAATTTGGTTGCCGTCCATAAACCCGAAGGTGTCCAGCACGATGAAGAGTGAATTGCCGAATTCCACGGAATAAGCCAGCTTGTTATAGGCAGCGGGGCCGTTACCGGGCATTTCCGAGAAGAAATATTGATATTCGCCTTCCAGCGAGGCCAGATAGTTGCCCTGGTTATCATAAAGCTCATGATTGCCGATGGCCACATAGAGCGGAATTTTCCCCGGCTCCGGGCCGGCAAAGGAAAAGCCGGCATCGGTCCATCAGCTTTTTCCAATCGGGCAACAGGCGTTTCTGGTTGGCGTCATACGCCATCGTGGCCATATCCCCTAGGAAGAAGACCAGGTCGGGTTTGGGATTCAGATTGACGATCTGGTTATTGATATAATTTAAAGCAGCGGTGTTGATCTCTTGGCCCGGGGTCCAATTTCCGCGACTATCGGCATAGACCACGAAACGGAAGGTGTCTGGCCCGGAGGCGGCCTGAGGCTCCCCAATCAGGAACAGCAGCGCGGTTAAGATTAAGAGGAAAGCAGCCAGTACCTTAAACCTCGGACAATCTTTCATGGGAGACTCCTTAGGGCCTTGCGGCAAGACCGTTCAAGACCCCGCGCTGCTTACTGCGGCTTCCCCAGCGGTTAATCTGATCGGCTTTTTCTATTTTTTCCTAAGTATTCATCGACAGAATTGCTGTTTAACATTATTAAAAGTTTGGTCTTGGGCAAATCGATCCGGTGGAGGTGCGCCGCTGCCTGCTATCGCAGAGATGAAGGCAATCAGGAAAAGTATGCGGCGGAGAAGTATTCGTCCAAAAACTTCTTGTCCTCTCTTCAAATGAGAATTTAAGGGTTCTCAAGCAGCGGCAGCAGCACCATCAGGGCCCTGGCCAGTTGGCTCGCGGCCAGGCGGCTGCGGCGCCATAGATGGACCAGGTCCTGAAGGCGCCGGGGATCGGCGGCCAGCCAGCCCAGGGCCTCCAGCACCTTCACCGCACCGGGTTCGCTGCCGGCCGGGGCGAAAAAATCCGGGACCTCCTCCCCGGCGGCGTCGGTGATGGCCCGGAGACCCAGGAAGGGCAGCCCCGCGGCGGCCGCCAGTTCCGCCAGAGCCGCGGTTTCCAGGTCCAGGACCGGGAGCGGCAAGTGATTCAAGCCGCCCCCATCACGGCCCTTGTGGATGATCCAGGGGGTGGTGATGAGACTGCCGGCAAAGGCGGCGAGCCCGACGGCAGTCAAGGACCGGAGCAACTCCGGCAGGGGCCGCGGCGAGGCCGGGGCCGGAATCACCGGATCGAATCGCTGGACCGTCGGGTCATAGCTACCAAAAGCTTCAGCCAGAACCAGATCTCCAGGGTTAAGATCCGGGCTCAGGGCGCCGCCGAAGCCCAGGGAGACCACCAGTTGCGGCCGGAATTGTGAAATCAGACGGGCGCCGGCCTCCCGGGCGGCCCGCTGCCCCATGCCCGACAGGGCCAGCAGACCCCGCACCGGCACCTAAGGCAAATTCCCAGGCCGGCCAGGGCAAGCCGCGCCGGCGCCGGGCCCGGCTCAGGCGCAAAAAAGGCCGCACTTCCTGGGGGAGTGCGGCCACTAACAAAATCCGGCAAGGCCCGGCGGTCGGGGCCGGCGAGATATCCGGCATCAGGACTTGGGGACCGGCAGGTGGCTGCCGCCCGGGGGGTCCGGAGGCAATAATTCCGCCTGCAACTCCGCCTGGGGCTCCACGGTGGCCACCTGCTTGGGCCGCCGCCAGCGGCGCCCCTGCACCAGGAGGCTGCCGTTCTTGTGAAGGACCGTGCGGTCATCCAGGATGATCAGGCCGTGGCGTTCGGAAATATTGGTGTAATACTGGTACTTCATGTGCTTCTGGTTGAGACGGTATTTAAAGAACAGAAAAAACATCAGATAGATGACCACGATGACACCCAACCCGGCCAGGACGTAACTCAGGAACAGGAAGGTGTTATAACCCAGCGAACTGAGCCAGGCCATGATGTGATTCATGTTGTAGAGGGCCAGGACCGTCACCAGCAGCAGGAATAGGAGGCTCAGATAGGGCAGGCGCTTGATCTGGCTGATCACCGCTTCCATCTGGTTGTCGGAGGAGGGGCCATCTGCTTCGGTCTGCTCCCCCGGGTCTCCCAGGAAGTAGTTGAAGCCGGTAATTATGACCCCCATGAGGAAGGTAACCACAATGGGGAAGGCGAAGGCCACAAAAACATACTCCCGCCAGGGAAAAGCCGTTTGCACCCGGTGGTATTTATCATCCGAAGCCCACAGGACCACCACGATAAAAATGATGATCTCCATGATCCCGACAAGCTTGAGGTAGTCGAAGAAGAGCTTTTTGCGGTCGGCTTTGGTGAAATAGCTGGCAATCTTGGACATACTAACGCCCCCTGGGGCTAATCATCGTTGTTAACAAGATAACAATTAACCATCTCCGGGTCAATCCTTTTCTAGGACGGGAGGGCCTTCCGGTCCCCGGCTGTCGCGGGGTAATACCCTTTGCAGAGTGGGTCGGTTGAAGAAATTGGAGGATAGAGCGGCCGGCTTACCGGGGTAATAGAATCTCAAGGCTTTAATACCTGCTGGACCCCGGAGGTTAAAAAACCCGGGGCCCATTCCTGGGCCCCGGGACATTAACCAGGGTCTGAAGTTACCAGTCTCAGCCCTGCGGCAAGGTCACCACGAAGTTTGAGCCGTCCTGCCTGGGTTCGTAACGGATATTGCCGCCGTGCTTGGTGATGATGTCCCGGCTGAGTGAGAGGCCCAGGCCCATGCCGCCACCAGCCCCTCTGGCCCGGCGCATCTTTCTGGCAAATTTGGAAAACAGCAAGGAGCGGTACTCCTCGGGCACCGGCTTGCCGGTGTTATAAACATTCAGGCGGCAGTCGTTGCCCTGCCTCTGCCAATCAATGACGATGGTGCAGCCGTCGCCCCCGTGCCTGATGCCGTTATTGACCAGATTCCGGAAGACGCTCTTGAGCCAAACCTTGCTGCCCTTCACCGGAATGACCTTGGCGGGTTGCCGGCTCAGGCGGTTGTCCAGGCTTATCCGATGATTGCGTAGTTCCGCCGCCAACTCTTCCAATACCGGATTGACCACATCATGACGCAGATCCAGCATCTCCTTTTCCATCTCACCGTCGCCGGGGCTCGAGAAGGCATTGGCCATGAATTCTTCGGTGAGGGGGATCAATTTATTGACGTTGTCGGAGACTTCCCTGAGCTTGGCCTGGGCCTTGGCGTCCATCCCACCAAACTTGCCCCGTATCAAGAGCTTCAGGGAGGCGGAGTTGGACACCATGGAGCCCCGCAGATCGTGAAACATCATCATTAAGCGGTCCAACACCCGTTCGTTGACTTCGGCGACCGGCTGGCGCCGGCGGGACTCGACGGGGATCAAATCGACGATCTCCAGGCTTTCCAGGCAGTGGCTGACCCGCCGCCACAACTCGGTGGGGCTCACGGGCATCAGGAGGTAATCGTCCACCTCAATTTGATAGGCTTCCGGGGGAAAGGTCACCTCATGGTTGCCGCTGACCACCATGATCTTGACCTCCGGGTTCAACCGCTTGGCCCTTTTTAAGACCTCTACCCCGTCCAGCTCCGTCAGGCTGAGCTTGGCGATGACCAAATCGTAGTTCTTTTTTACCAGCGCCTCCAGGGCCGCCTCCGGGCTGGCCGCCGCCCTGACCGCGTATCCTTTATATTCCAGGACCCAGGCAATGGTCCGAAACAGGTGTGAGCCGTCTCCCAATAACAGAATCTCGTATTTAGCCATCACTTGGATCTCCTAGTGCTGGTGCAGCGCGTTAGGTTGTGAGTTAGAAGTAGAATTGTTGATCCAATATCATCAAACCCCAATTCGTAAAAACGGTCAATCGGCAAAAATACTCATTTCCATATAGGTAAAAATGCCTAGCAAAAAGACAAAAAAGTAAGGCGGCCAAAGGGATTGATTTTCCCGGTATCGCCGCCGTATCTTTTTTCTTCCGCGAGTCCGGGAAAATATCGTTCGCCCCGGCGAATCTTGTGGATTGCCGACTTGAGATCCCTGGCGCTGTTTTGCTTAAGCAAAATCCCGTCGGCTCCTGCCGCAATGGCATGGGACAGGTATTCTTTTTCCCCGTCCATCAGCCATAATGATTACTTTTACTTCCGGGTATCTGGACTTAATCGCTTGGGTTGCTTGCATGCCCCGCAGATTGGGCATGGAAATATCGAGCAGGACCAGATCAGGCCGCGAGGTTTCCAGTAACCCAAAAAGTTCGTGGCCTTCTCCAACTTCCCCTACTACTTCGACTCCCGGAATTTCATTGATGATCTTTTTAATCTCCCCACGGAACCGGACATGGTCTTCCGCCAAAATTATCTGATAATTAGCTTTCATGTATCTGTCTCCCCGTCGGGCTCGGAGCCGACGGTTGCCGGACTTTCTTGAACCTTCCAGCTGCACTATGCTGCTGAATCTAATCGTAGTGAAAATTTAATAAATATGCAGAAGTACCTATTTGCCCATGGGTAAAATTACCTATATTTGCCAGGCGGCGAGACCCGCAGCAGTCAACACCTGCTAGCAAATCAGTTTTCAGGTCATTAGAAAGGGGAAAAAGGAGTGGCGGCGGCAGCCCGGGAAATGGGTCGCGGGGCAGGTGGTGGCAGGGATTTTACTCGGCCGGGGCGGTATAGCCCTTCTGAATGGCGTACTTCACCAGGTCCGCGGTCTTCTTCATATTCAGCTTCCTCATGATATTGGCGCGGTGGTGCTGCACGGTGCGGCTGCTGATGAACAGCAGCTCGGCCACTTCTTTGCTGGATTTGCCTTCGGCGATGAGCTTGATGATCTCCCGCTCCCGGGTGGTGAGAAGCTCCCGGGGGCTGGTCCGTCTGTTCCGCACCGGGCCGGGACTTTTGCATGAACAGGTCCGCCAATTGGGTGGAAAGCAGCGGCGAGATGTAGGTGCCCCCTTTCCGCAGGGTGTCGATGGCCGAGATCAGCTCGCTGTCGGCGTCTTCCTTGAGCAGGTAGCCCTCCGCCCCGGCCGAAAAGGCGTGATACAGATATTCCTTGTCTTTGTGCATGGTCAGGATCAGCACCTTGACGGCGGGATTGATGATCTTGATCTCCCGGGTCGCCTCCAGACCCCGGAGATTGGGCATGGAGATGTCCAGAATGACCAGTTGGGGAGAGGTTTTTTTCAAGAGTTCCAGGAGTTCGAAGCCGTCGCTGGCTTCCCCCACCACTTCCACATCGCCAATACTTTGGATGATTCTGCGGACCCCCCGGCGAAACATCACATGATCATCGGCCAGCAGAATACTGAAAGGGCTTGCCATAATGTTCCTCCATCCTCCCGGGGTTAATAATCCCAGGAAGGAATTGCCGCTCTCCAATTTAAGTCCACCGGCCGCGCCGTGGGTTAGGAGGCCGGCGCGGTAAGTCGGACCGCCGCCAGTTTCCGGCACGATAATTCAAGCCTTTTCGACAAGTTGCTGATTTTTTACCGGTTTCACCGGGATGGTGCAGACAATCTTGGTGCCCGCCCCCGGTCGGCTCCAGATCTGGCAAGTGCCCCCCAACATCCGGGCCCGCTCATCCAGGGCCGCCAGCCCCAGGCCCCGGCGGGTGGCATCCCGGTCCAAGATCTGAGCCACGTCGAATCCCGCCCCGTCATCTTCCAGGCTGAAGGTGACGGCCTCGCCATCCCGCCGCACCGCCACCGAGACCTCGCAGGCCCCGGCGTGTTTGGTGATGTTGTTGAGGCATTCCTGAAAGATGCGGTAGATGACGATCTGGGCTTCCGCCGGGAACAGGCTGTTCAAATCGTCAATTTCAAAGGAATGAGTGACGGTGAGATGTTTGCCGACCCCATCCAGCAGATATTTCAAGGCCGACTCCAGACCCAGGTCCTCCAGGATGGACGGGCTCAGATCCCGGGACAGCCGCCGGACGTTTTCGATGACCCCGTCCAGGTAATGCAGCAGTTCCCGGCACTCCTGCTTCAACTCCGGCTGATCGTCCTCCCGCAGGTTCCTTTCAATGGCCCTGACCTGGAGCTTCAGCACCGTCAGGCTCTGGCCCAATTCGTCGTGCAGTTCCATGGAGATCCGTTTCCGCTCCCGCTCCTGGGCCGTCAGGAGCTGGTTGGTCAGGAAACGGAGACGCTGCTCCGACTCCTGCAAGGCCATCTTGGCCCGCTGGCTTTCGGTGACGTCGAAAAAGACGCCGCTGACGTAGTCTACCCGGCCCTCAGGATCGCAGATTATCTGGCCCCGGTCCTGGATCCAGAGGATGCGGCCGTCTTTGCGTCTGGATGCGGTATTCCCGCGAAATAGGTTCGGTGGTCTCTGAGACCGAGCAAAAAGGCCTTCTCGGCCGTGGGGATGGTCTTCCGGAAGCACCAGGTCAATCCACTTCAGCCGGCGGGAATCGAACTCCTCTTTGGGATAACCCGTCAAGTTCCTCGATTTTGTCATCGACGAAATCCACCGCCCAGTCGGCATAACCCCGGTAAACCACGGCGGGGATGCTGTTGACCAGGAGGCGGTAGCGCTGTTCGCTCTCCCGCAGGGCCTCCTGCGCCTGGCGGCGCTCCCGGCGCTCGACGGCCTCCCGCAAGGCCCGTTTCACCGCGGGAGCCAGACGCGACAGCCGGTCTTTCAGGACGTAGTCCGTGGCCCCGCGCTTTAAGCTGTCGATGGCCACTTCTTCGCCGATGGCCCCGGAAACAAAGATAAACGGCACCTCGGGGCACTTTTCCTGGGCCAGGGCCAGGGCCGCCAGACCGTTGAAATGGGGCAGGTGATAGTCGGACAGGATCAGGTCGGGCTGGAATTGGTCAATTTCCCGGAGGAACTCTGCTTCATTTTCCACCCGCCGGGAGGTGAAAGGCAGATTGGCCTGCCGGAGTTCATAGGCCATCAATTCGGCGTCGCTGGCCATATCCTCCACTATCAGTATGCGCAACCCCGAAGCCATGAATCTATCCCTGCCCTCCAACGGCCTGGGCCGACCTCAATCTGTCGTTAGGGCCATCAGGTTGTTCAACTAAGAGTCCCTTAAATCAAACTACCGCCTTATTGCGCACAGCCAGTAAACCCCCAAGTCTTCCACCGCCTGGGAAAATTCATCATAATCCACCGGTTTGACCATATAGCTGTTGACCCCCAGTCGATAGCTCTCCAGGATATCCGACTCTTCCTGGGAGGAAGTCAACATCACCACCGGAATCATCCGGGTGCGTCGATCGCCTTTGAGTTGGCTGAGAATCTCCAGGCCGCTCATTTTGGGGAGCTTCAGGTCCAGAAAAATCACTTTGGGCCGGCCATGAGGTTCATCCACGGCGTCGGCCAGGAACTTCAGCGCCTCCACCCCGTCGGCAAAGACCTTCACCTTGCCGGCCAGGCCTTTTTTCTGCAGGGCCCTGAGGGTCAATTCGGCATCGAAGGGGTTGTCTTCGATCAAGATGATTTCGATATCAGCCAGGTTCTCCAAAATACTCTCCTCCGACGAATCTGGTCCGACAAGAACCAAGCCTATGATACGACTTTCCACTTCCTTCGGCCCTATGCCTCTGAAGATTCTAGGTCACGCCTGGGTCGCCAAAAATGATACCATATCTATAGTTAAGAATAATATAATTTTTCATTTTTTTCAATTATTCCGGCCTAAATTCCGCAGGTTCAATCTGAATTTGGCCTGGATTATACCAATTTCATAATGCCGTGGTTCCGGCGGGGCGAGGCGAAGAGGAGAGGCCCTGGCGGGGTTCCCGGTTTCGCCAGCAGGGGGCCCCGTTTTCTTCCCCGTCGGAAAAATCGCCTAACCTCAATAAATTAAGGACTTTGTCACCCAAATATGTTATACTTTTAATGTCTATAATCAAACTTAAGTAACCACAACCGGGTTCCATCGGCGATCGACAGGTGCATGACCGGCCCGCAAACCATCTCCCGAAAAAAGCTCAAGGTCACCGGCGTGGTGCAAGGCGTCGGCTTCCGGCCTTTTGTCTACCGGCTGGCCAAGGTCCACCAACTGGCCGGCTGGGTCTGCAACACCTCCACCTGCGTGGAAATCGAAGTGGAAGGCCCCGCCGCTTCCCTGGAGCAATTTATCCGCCAGCTCTCCACCCAGGCGCCCGGACCTGGCCCGGGTGGAGACGGTGGTGGCCATGGAGGCCGAACCCCAGGGGCGAGTCCGGCTTTGCCATTCTGGAAAGCCGGCGCCAGGAGGGCCACCGAGGCCCTGATCCCCGCCGATGTCTCCACCTGCGACCCCTGCTTCGCCGAGGTCTTGGACCCCCACAACCGCCGCTACCTTTATCCCTTTACCAACTGCACCGACTGCGGCCCCCGCTTCACCATCATCCAGAAGGTCCCCTATGACCGCGGCGAACACCACCATGTCGGTCTTTGCCATGTGCGAGGCCTGCCGGGCCGAATATGAGAACCCGGAAGACCGGCGCTTCCACGCCGAGCCCACCGCCTGCCCGGTCTGCGGCCCCCAAGTCTGGCTGGAGGAACCAGGCCGGCGACACCGTCGCCCAGGATGCCCTGGAGGCCGCGGCCGAGCCTGCTCAAGGCCGGTAAGATCGTGGCGATCAAGGGCCTGGGAGGCTTTCACCTGGCCGTGGACGCCCGCCAGGATGAGGCGGTGGCGACCTTGCGCCGGCGCAAAGGCCGGGTGGCCAAACCCTTCGCGGTGATGGTCCGGGATCTGGCGGAGGCCGAGAAACTGTGCCACCTGGGGAAGTTGGAGAAGAAACTGCTTGTTGTCCCGGGAACGGCCCATCGTTCTGGCCAAGAGGCGCCCGGATTGCGACGTCTCGCCCCAGGTGGCCCCGGGCAACCAATACCTGGGCCTGATGCTGCCTTATACGCCGTTGCACCTGCTGCTCCTGGCCCAGGCCCCCGCGGCCCTGGTCATGACCAGCGGCAATCTCAGCGAAGAACCCCTGGTTTACACCAATGAGAGCGCCCGGGATAAACTGGCCGACCTGGCGGACGCCTTCCTCATGCACGACCGGGACATCCAGGTCCCCTGCGATGACTCGGTGGTGCGCCCCCTGGCCCCGGATAAGGCCATTCCCCTGCGCCGGGCCCGGGGCTTCGTGCCCAGCCCCATCTATCTGCCCCTGGAGTCGCCTCCCCATCCTGGGGGTGGGCGCCGAGCAGAAGAACACCTTCTGCCTGGCCTGGAGCAACACCGCCATCCTCAGCCAGCACATCGGCGACCTGGACACGGTGGAGACCTTTGACTACTATAGCCAGGCCATCGCCCATTTTAAGGCCTTGTGCCGCAAAGACCCGGCCATCGTGGCTCACGATCTGCACCCCCTTTATTTGAGCACCCGCTATGCCGCCGGGCTTCAGGGGGTGAGGCTGGTGGGGGTCCAGCACCATCACGCCCATATCGCCGCCTGTCTGGCCGAGAACCGGCGCCGGGGCAAATGCATCGGCCTCGCCCTGGACGGCACCGGCTACGGCCCCGACGGCACTATCTGGGGCGGGGAAATCCTGGTGGCCGACCTGGCGGGATTTACCCGGTCCGGGCACCTGGCGCCGGTCCTGCTCCCCGGAGGGGAGGCGGCGGTGCGGGATCCCCAGCGCATGGCCGTGGCTTATCTTTATCAAGTCTATGGCGAAATTTTGACTACCTGGCCCAGGAACTGAGATCTGGGCTATCCGCCCCTGGAATGCCGCATCCTCTACCGGCAATTGACCACGGGGATCAATTCGCCGCTGACCACCAGCGCCGGGCGCCTCTTTGACGCCGTGGCCGCGGCCCTCAATATCTGCCGCCGCCGCACCTACGAAGGGCAGCCGGCCATCGAACTGGAAATGGCGGCCGACCCCGAGGAGGATGGCTTTTATCCCGCCCCCATTCGGATGGAGCGGGATACCCTCATCCTGGACACCCTGACCATCTTCCGCCGGGTGGTGGATGAATATCGCTACGGCATCGATGCCGGCCGGATCGCGGCCCGTTTCCACAACTCCCTGGTGCGCCTGCTCACCGCGGCCTGTGAGTTGGTCCGCGATCAAACCGGCCTGGACCTGGTGGCCCTGTCCGGCGGCGTCTTCCAGAACGCCTTGATTTTGCGGCAATTATCTGACTCCCTGGAAAAACGCGGCTTCCAGGTGCTGACCCACAAACTGACCCCCCCCAATGACGGCTGCATCTCCCTGGGCCAGGTGGCCGTGGCCGCGGCGCGCGCTGGGGCAGGAAAATGGCAGGCACAATAGTTTGAAGAAGGCATGATGTTTCTGAACCTTTACTTAAATCTTGAACCTATGAACTTTCAGTAAGGAGTTAACTTATGTGTCTTGCCATACCCATGCGCCTCGTTGAGATCGACGGGGCCGCCGGGGTCGCCGAAGTGGACGGCGTCTCCCGGCAGGTCCGACTGGACCTGCTGCCCGAAGTCGCCCTGGGCGACTACGTCCTGATTCACGCCGGCCTGGCCATCGCCCGGGTGGACCCGGAATACGCCCAGGAGACCCTCGCCCTGCTGCGGAGCCTGGCTGATGAAGTTTATTGACGAATTTCGCGACAAGGACCTGGTGCAGGAGATCGTCCGCCGCCTCCGGCGCCTGGCCGATGCTCCGGCCACCATCATGGAGGTCTGCGGCACCCACACCATGGCCGCGGCCCGCTTCGGCCTGAAGTCGCTGCTGCCGGAGCAGGTGCAGCTCATCTCCGGCCCCGGCTGCCCGGTGTGCGTCACGGCCCAAACGGACATCGACGCCTTCCTGGCCTTGGGCGACGAAGCCAACGTGGTCCTCGCTTCCTTCGGCGACATGCTCCGGGTCCCCGGCAGCCAGACCTCCCTGGAGCGCCGGCGGGCCCAGGGCACCGCGGTGCGGGTAGTCTATTCGCCCCTGGACGCAGTGGAACTGGCCCGGCAGGAACCCGGCAAGCACGTGGTCTTCTTCGGGGTGGGGTTTGAAACCACCATGCCCGCCATCGCCATGGCCATCCGCCTGGCGGCTGAGCTGCGGCTGGATAATTTTTCGGTCCTCTGCGTCCACAAGACCATGCCCGCGGCCCTGCGGGCCCTCCTGGCCAGCGGCGAGGTCCGGGTCTCGGGCCTCCTGTGCCCGGGGCACGTCACCACCATCATCGGCGCCGAGGCCTATGATTTCATCCCGCGGGAATTCGGCATCCCCTGTGCGGTCACCGGGTTCGAACCCCTGGACATGCTGCTGGGGATAGAGGCGATTTTGCGGCAGTTGCACGAGGGCCAGGCCCGGGTGGACAACGTTTATACCCGGGCGGTCCAGGTGCAGCCCAACCCCCGGGCCCAGGCCTTGCTGGCCGAGGTCTTTGAGCCCTGCGACGCCGAGTGGCGGGGCCTGGGAATCATTCCCGGCAGCGGGGTCAAGATTCGAGAGCAATACGCCCGCTTCGACGCCCGCACCAGGTTTCCCGAGGTCTGGCAGCGGCTGGCCCCGGCGCCGCCTTCGCCCTGCCGCTGCGGCGAGGTGCTCCGGGGGGTGCTGCGCCCCAAGGAGTGCCCCTTGTTCCATCAGGCCTGCACCCCCTCCCAACCCATCGGCCCCTGTATGGTCTCCAGCGAAGGCGCCTGCGCCGCGGCGTATCGGTATGATGGGTGAGATTGATTTTGGGGGAGGGGGCTAAGGGCCGAGGGCCCTTACCCCCTCCCGCAAACCCCCACCCCCAATCCCTTAAGTGTACTTTTCAGGCCGGGGAGGCGGAGCCTGTGGCTCCGACTCCCCGGCCACATACACGGGTTGGGAGGGGGTGTGGGGGGAGGGCAGGGATGAAATCCCTGGCCCTCCCCCCACAAATCCTGATAAGGATTTAACCTATGAAGCACATCCTACTCAGTCACGGCGCCGGCGGCAAAGAGATGACCATGCTCATCGAGCAGGTCTTTCTGTCCCGCTACGGCTCCCAGGATTTCTCTAAAGACGACAGCGCTACGGTGCTTCTCGGCTCCCACCGGCTGGCCTTCACCACCGATTCCTTCGTGGTGGACCCCCTCTTCTTTCCCGGCGGCGACATCGGCCGCCTGGCGGTGGCGGGTACGGTGAACGACCTGCTCACCGCCGCGGCCCGGCCCCTGGCCCTGTCGGCCTCCTTCATCCTGGAAGAGGGCCTGGAGATCGACACCCTAGCGGCCATTGCCGCCTCCATGCAGCAGACCGCGGCCGAATGCGGCGTCACCATCGTCACCGGCGACACCAAGGTGGTGCCCAAAGGCTCGGCGGACAAGATCTTCATCACCACCGCCGGGATCGGTCTGGTCTTGCGGGACGGGGTCTCCGGCGCCGCCGCGCTCCCGGGGGACAAAATCATCCTCACCGGTTCGGTGGGCGATCACGGCACCGCGGTGATGCTGGCCCGGGAGAAGCTCCTGGAGGGCGGCGAGGCCATTGCCAGTGACGCCGCCCCCTTGACCGACCTGGTTTTAAGCCTCATCGAGGCGGGCTGCGCCGTCCACACTATGCGGGATCCCACCCGGGGCGGCATCGCCGGGTCTTTGAACGAGATCGCCCGCCAATCTCAGGTGTCCATGGAGGTCGAAGAGGCCCTGATCCCCGTCAACCCGGCGGTGGCCGCGGCCTGCGAAGCCCTGGGGCTGGATGTCTTCAAGGTGGCCAACGAAGGGAAGATGCTGATCATTGTGGCCCCGGAGGATGCCGCCCGGGCTCTGGAGCTCATTCAAGGAAAGCGCTACGGGACCCAGGCCGCCATCATCGGCGCCGTGGGAGATAAACCGGCCGGCCGGGTGAAGGTCCGCACCACCATCGGCACCAGCCGCATCCTGGACCCGCCCTCCGGCGACCTGCTGCCGCGGATTTGTTGAGCGAAACTTTTTGGGGGAGGGGCTAAGGGCCCTCGGCCCTTAGCCCCCTCCCCCAATCTTCATTCCCTCCTGCGCCGCCCCCGGCTATTCGGAAGAACTTTTGTGCTTGAATGTTTTGCGGCCTTGAGGTAGAAGGGAGAAAGCGGCATGACTGGAAAGTCTCCGGCAGCCCTAACCCTCACCAAAAACCTGACTTGATGTGATGGAAAGGAGCGAATTTTATGAGAAAGATTGTGGTCTGGGCAATGGTCGGATTGTTCCTGGCAGCAGGTCTCTTGGTGACCCCAAGTGGCAGTTGGGCTCAAGACGGGAAAGCAATTTTTAGCGCCAAATGTGAGGCTTGCCATGGTGAGAAGGGGGACGGCAAAGGCCCCTTGGCCAAGACCTTCGACCCCAAACCCGGCAATTTCAGCGATCCTAAATTCTGGCAGGGCGACGTCAGCAAAAAGATCGCCGACTCCGTTACCAAGGGCAAAAACCAGATGGTCCCGGTGAAGCTGAATCCCGATGAGATCAAGGCGGTCACCGAGTACATGACTAAGACTTTTAAAAAGTAGATTTTTCTGTAATCGACAGATAGGCCTGGAGTGCACTGCTTGTCATACCATGTTTCCGGAGCTGACCCTGGTGGCGGATATCTTTCCTTTCCCCAGGCGCAATGCCTCTTACAACAACTCTCTTTATCTTCTGGCCTGGCAGACGTTTTGAGCCTTAGGGAATCAAGGCGGAACTAAAACCAGGAAGCGGTCTCCGGGCCGCTTCCTGGTTTTATCCCAAGGCCCTGCCTTATTTGCTAAACGGGCAGGTGTAGGCTTGACATGCCTCGAGGCAGGCCTATATTGATGACAAGATAAATTCTCATTGCTGGGACAAGATGCAGAGACGCGGGTTTCTGAAGCTGTTACTTCCATCCTGGGGTTGGGCGCCGTGGGCGCCTTTGCCTATCCCCTGTTCCGCTTTCTTCTGCCCGTTGAATCAGCGGCAAAAGTCAAAAGCATAACTCTTCCCAAAAGCGACCTGCCGGTCAACACGACTAAAGATCTGATGATCGGGGTGACCCCGGCAATCCTCCTCAACACGAAGGAAAAGGGATTCCTCGCCTTTTCCAAGGTCTGCACCCATCTCGGCTGCCTGGTGAAATATGACCAAGAGCGGCAGATTTTCATCTGTCCCTGCCATGCAGGCATATTCGACCTTGAAGGGAACGTTGTATCCGGACCGCCGCCCAAACCTTTACAGAAGTTCGCCGTGAGGGTTGAGGGCGACAATCTAGTGATCGGGTGACGAGATGCTACGAGAGATGAGAGAATGGCTGGAGGTCAGAATCGGTCTCGATGAACTCATCCGCTCGCAGTTGACCGAGTATCGGGTTCCCAAGAATATCAACATCTTTTATACGCTGGGGATGGTGGCTTTTGCGGCCTTCCTTTTCCAGGTCTTAACCGGCATTCTGCTGCTCTTCTACTATATTCCCGATGACAAGGACGCCTTTCAAAGCGTCCAGTTCATCATGAACCAGGTGCCTTATGGCTGGCTTTTCCGACTGATGCATGTGGTGGGCAGCAACCTCATGGTCGCGGTGGTCTTGCTCCATATGGGTTCGGTCTTCTTCCTGGGTGGCTATAAAAAGCCCCGGGAGCTCACCTGGGTGGTCGGAGCCTTGATGTTACTGACCACCCTCGGTTTTTGCCTGAGCGGCTACCTCTTGCCCTGGAGCCAGTTGAGTTTTTGGGCCACCACGGTGGTAACCAACATACCTACGGCCTTTCCGTTATTGGAGACCTTATTTGTAAGATCTTAAGGGGAAGTGAAAACGTCTCGGGAGCCACCCTGAATCGGTTCTTTGCCCTGCATGTGGCGTTTCTGCCGCTGCTTCTGGTGTCACTCTTCGCGCTGCACGTCTTTTTGGTGAGGAGGGTCGGCATATCCGCACCTCCCTCCGGTTCCGAAGAGCCAAAGGAATGGCGGGAATTCCGGCATGAAAGCCATCCCGACGGGCTGCCCTTTTATCCCTATTTCGTTTCCAAAGAAGTGCTCATGACGGTCGTTTATCTTATTATCATGTTTGCCATTATCTCGTTTGTGCCGGCGTTGTTTATTCCGGCGGACGCCAATACCCCGGCCGATCCCTTCAATACGCCGGAACATATCAGGCCCGAATGGTATTTCCTGGCTCCCTATGAAATGCTCAAACTGATACCCAATAGATTCCTGGGGATTGCCTTGCAGTTGGTACTGGTGATGGTTTTTATCCTCTGGCCTTTTATTGATACATCAAAGAATTACAATATCTTAAAAAGACCATTGTTACTTACTTTGTTCTTCGTAACCATCGTCGTCTGGGTGGGAATTACCATCTGGGGATCTTTCTGATGAAGCACTTCCTTACCATGGTATTCCTTCTCAGTCTCGTTTCGGTCGCCTCAGGAGACTGGAGTGAATTCTTACAGAAGGAATTTCCCAAAACCCCCTGGGCGCAAAGACCAAGAGTTGAGCAGAATGTCTGCCTCGACTGCCACGCCTCTGATTTGATGAAGGAAGATTATCGGGCCATCCCGGCTGAGTGGCGGAAGAGCTGGCATTACCAAAATGGGGTGTCCTGTCAGGACTGCCACGGCGGCGACCCTAAGGATGCTGCCCGGTCCATGAAGCCGGAAAGCGGTTTCGTGGGGGTGCCGAAACCTAAAATGGTGCCGGAGTTCTGCGGTAAATGCCACCTCGGCATCAAAGAGAACTACCTGGAGAGCGGCCACGGCAAGGCCTTAATGGCCACCGGTAAAGGTCCCAACTGCGTGACCTGCCACCACTCCCATGACGTCCAGAAGGCGGATATCAACATCATCAACGAAAAATTGTGCGCCGTCTGCCATACTTACGATCGGGCCCGGGAGATGAAGGCGGCCCTGTTGCTGACTGAACAAAAGATCAACGAGATTGACCGCGATCTCAAGACCTTGAAGGCCGGATTAATTGCTACCCAAGATGAGGAAAAGGTCCTATTCCAAACCCAGGCGGAGTACAGGACCTTTTTTCATACCGTGGATGTTAAATTGGTACAAGCCAAGACGGGGGAGTTTTCCAAGAAACTTGCTACCATAATGCAGCAGGTCCGGAAGGGCTTCCAGGAGTTGAAATTCCGTCAAGACTTTTCCATCTTCATCATGCTTATCTTCATCGGCCTGGGAGTCACTATCTTCCTTTTCGGTCGCAAATCGGAATAACCCAATCCTAATAAAGTCGTCCAGACCGCGATCCGCCGTTTCCGGCTGCAGCAGTCGCTGGGAAGAGCCCTGGCCTGGCGAAGAAAGCTCTTGGGCTTAAGACTTTTTCGTAAACCTGGCGGCCATCCACCTCTGGAAGGATTCCAGATAGAGGTAGAAGACCGGGGTGATATAGAGGGTCAGAAGCTGGGAGATGAGCAGGCCGCCCACCACGGAGACGCCCAGGGGCCGGCGGGCTTCGGCCCCGGCCCCGAACCCCAGGGCGATGGGCAGCGCCCCCATGAGGGCCGCCATGGTGGTCATCATGATGGGCCGGAAGCGGACCAGGGCCCCGGCATAGATGGCCTCCTGGGGGCTCTTGCCGCTGGTCCGCTGGGCCTCCAGGGCGAAGTCGATCATCATGATGGCGTTCTTCTTGACGATGCCCACCAGCATGATGATCCCCACAAAGGCATAGATGTTCAGTTCCATGTGGAAGAGCATCAGGGCCAGCAGGGCCCCCACCCCGGCGGACGGCAGGCCCGAGAGAATGGTTATGGGGTGGATGAAGCTCTCGTAGAGGATGCCCAGGATGAGGTAAATGACCAGGATGCACATGATCAGCAGGAGCCACAGGCCCCTGGGTGGAGGCCTGGAAGGCCTGGGCGGCGCCCTGGAAACTGGTGGTGATGGTGGCCGGCAGCAACTGCCGGGCCATTTTTTCCACCCCGGCCACGGCGTCGCCCAGGGCCGTGCCCTCCTTCAGGTTGAAGGAAATGGTCACCCCGGGGAGTTGCCCCATATGGTTCACGGTGAGGGGCCCCAGGCCCTTGGTCAGGGTGGCCAGGGCATCCAGGGGCACCAACTGGCCGCCGGAGGCGCGCACGTAGAGCAATTGCAGGGCCGCCGGGTCCATCTGGTATTTCGGCTCCAGTTCCATGATCACCTGGTATTCGTTGTTGGGGGCGTAGATCGTGGAGATCTGCCGGGAGCCATAGGCGTAATAGAGGGCGTCTTCGATCTGCTGGGCGCTGATGTCTAGGGTGGCCGCCTTGTCCCGGTCGATGACCACGTTCACCTGGGGGTTTTTGATCTGCAGATCGCTGTTGACATCCACCAGCCCCGGAATGGTCCGCATCTTCTCTTGCAGCAGCGGGGCATACTTGTAGAGTTCGCCGATGTCCGGGCTTTGCAGGGTGAACTGGTACAGGCCCTTGGTCAGCATGCCGCCGAGGCGAATGGTGGGCAGAATCTGCGGGTAAACCTTGATTCCCGGGATGGTGGCGAACTGGGGCCGCAGTTGCTGGACGATCTTCTCCGCCGGCGGCCGCTGGCTGCGGGGGACCAGGCGGATAAAGATGCGCCCGGTATTGCCGGCCACGTTGGGCCCGCCCGCCCCGATGGAGGAGAAAAAGTTGTCCACATAGGGATTCTTGGCGACGATGGCCGCCACCTGCCTCTGCAGGCTGCATCATGGCGTCGAAGGAGATGCCCTCGGCCGCCTCGGTAAAGGCGAAGACGGACCCCTGGTCCTCGTTGGGCAGGAAACCCATGGGAATGGCCCAGAAACAGCACCCCGGTCAGCAAGCAGGAGCAGCAGCGAGACGATCATGGTGCCCCGGCGGTGCCGCAGCACCCATTGCAGGGTCCGGTCATACAGGGCCAGCATCCCCTGAAAAAAGCGTTCCGTCACGGCATAGAGGCGGCCGTGGCGCTCCTCCCTGGGGCGGCCGCAGGAAGCGGCTGCACAGCATGGGGGTGAGGGTCAGGGAGACCAGGCCGGACACCAGGATGGCCGCCACGATGGTCACGGCAAATTCGTGCAGCAGCCGGCCCAGGATGCCGCCCATGAAAAAGACCGGGATGAAGACCGCGGCCAGGGACAGGGTCATGGAGAGGATGGTGAAGCCGATCTCCCGGGAGCCCGTCAGGGCGGCCTGGAAGGGCGCCTCCCCCATCTCCATGTGGCGCACGATGTTTTCCAGGACCACGATGGCGTCGTCCACCACGAAGCCCACCGACAGGATCAGGGCCATCAACGACAGGTTGTCCAGACTGTAATCCAGGATATACATGACCGCAAAGGTGCCCACGATGGACATGGGCAGGGCCAGGCTGGGGATGACGGTGGCCGACAGGTTGCGCAGGAAGAGAAAGATCACCAGGATCACCAGCCCCAGGGCCAAAAGCAGGGTGAACTGGACGTCGTTGACCGATTCCCGGATGGTGACGGAGCGGTCGTAGAGGCTGACGATGTCCACCGAGGCGGGAATCTGCTGCCGCAGGGTGGGCAGCAACTTATTGATGGCATCCACCACTTCGATGGTGTTGGTCCCCGGCTGGCGCTGGATGGCCAGGACGATGGCCCGGTCGTTCTTATACCAGGAGGCGATCTTGTCGTTTTCGACGCTGTTGATCACCCGGCCCAAGTTCCTCCAGGCGCACGGGCTTGCCGCCCCGGTAGGCCACGATCAGGGGCCGGTACGCCGGCGCGGTGAGGAGCTGCCCGGTGGCCTGCACCGTGACGGCCTGGTGGCTGCCGTACAGGGTGCCGGTGGGGATGTTGACGTTGGCGTTCTTGACCGCGTCGCCCACCTCATTGATGCCCAGACCCTTGCTGGCCAGCCCCTTGGGGTCCAGCTGGATGCGCACCGCGTACTTTTGCGACCCGAAGACCTGGACCTGGGCCACCCCGTTGACCATGGAGATGCGCTGCGCCATGAGGGTTTCGCCGTATTCGTCCACGGTATACAGGGGCAGGGTGTTCGAGTACAGGGCCAGGTAGAGGACCGGCTGGTCGGCGGGATTGACCTTCTGATAGGTGGGCGGCGTGGGCAGCTCCGGGGGCAGCTGCGCCGCCGCCTTGGCAATGGCCGCCTGGACGTCCTGCCCGGCGGCATCGATGCTCCGGCTCAGATTGAACTGCAGGGTGACCTGGCTGAGCCCCAGGGCATTGGTGGAGCTCATGGAATCGAGCCCGGCGATGGTGGAGAACTGGCGCTCCAGGGGGGTGGCCACGGCCGAGGCCATGGTCTCCGGGGAGGCCCCGGGCAGGGTGGTGGTCACCAGGATGGTGGGGAAATCGACGTTGGGCAGATCGCTGACCGGCAGGTAGCGATAGCTCATGACCCCGAAGAGGAGGATGGCCAGCATGACCAGGGTGGTCATGACCGGCCGCCGGATGAAGAGTTCGGTGAAGTGCATAGGGCTGCTCGCGGCCGGCTAGAGCCCGCTCTTGATCTCCACCTTGGCGCCTTTCACCAGCCGGATCTGGCCGTCGGTCACGACCCGCTCCCCGGCCTGCAAGACCCTGCTTGACGACGACGTCGCCGTTCAGGCTCCGTTCCGTTTCCACCGGGCGGGTCTCCACCGTCAGGTCGGGCTTGACCACCCAGACGAACTGGCCTTCCTGGCCGGACTGGATGGCCTGGGACGGCGACCAGGATGGCGTTGGGCTCCTCGGTCAACTTCACCACCACATTGACGAACAGTCCCGGCCACAGCCTCTTGTCGGCATTGTCATAGGTCGCCTTGCACTGGATGGTGCCGGTGGCCGGGTCCACCGTATTATTGATGAAGGTGAGCACCCCTGCCTCGGGATGCTGCGGGTCGGTGGGAATCACCGCCTCAACCTTGATCTTCTCCTGCGCCATGAATTTCTTGAGGGTCGGCAAATTCTTTTCCGGCACCGCAAAGGTCACATAGATGGGCTGAATCTGGTTGATGACCAGCATGGCGGTGTCGGCGTTCTCTTTGATCATGTTGCCCTGGTTGGCCAGCAGATTGCCGGTGCGGCCGGTGATGGGGGCCTTGATGTAGCAATAGCTGAGATTGAGCCGGGCATTCTGCACCGCCACCTGGTCGGCGTTGACCACGGCGGCCAGGGACTCGGCGGTGGCCTTGGCCTGGTCGTAATCCTGCTGGCTGACGAATTGCTTCCGGATCAACTCCGCATAACGCTTCAGGTCGCTCTGGGCCTTGCCGGCCAGGGCCTTATCCTTTTCCAGGTTGGCTTCGACCTGTTTTCAGGGCCGCCTCATACGGGCCGGGGATCGATGACGAAGAGCAGGTCGCCCTCCTTGACGTCCTGCCCTTCCTTAAAATTGACCTTGACCAGCTGCCCGGCCAGCCGGGACTTGATGCACACGGTGGCATAAGGCCTCGACGTTGCCGATGTTGCGGATCTCCACCGGCACCGTCTGCGTCTTCACCTCGGCCACCAGCACCGGCACCGTGGCCGGCGGCGGGGCCTGCTTCTCCCCGGAGCAGGCGGGAAGGAGGCCAACAGCATAAGAGGATTATCAGCGGTGGGACATAGCGGCAAACGACCAGGACGGATATTTTTGCAGGCTGAGACTGGCAGGTCAATTTTTCAAACCGCTAGATGAATCTATTAAAATCGGCGATTAGCGGCATATTATGTCCAAGATCACCAAAAAAGTTATCTCTAATGAACCTACAATGAAATTATAATAGATTTATCCGCTTAATTCCAGGGAATGAATAACAACTTGAAATGTGCATTAACCCGATAATCTGTCCAGCTTAGGCCACATGCTTCTTGAAGCGCAGCACCGCCAGGGTCAGCATGATCAGGCCCAGGACGGTCATGGAGAGCATCTCCGGCCACAGCAGGGCCAGGCCGGCGCCCTTGAGAAAGATGCCCTGGGCCACGATGACGAAGTACATCAGAGGGTTGAGCAAGGTCAGGTATTGGAAGAACACGCGGCATGTTGGCGATGGGGAAGATGAGGCCCGAAAGCAGGATGGCCGGGGTCAAAAAGAGGTTGCCCGCCATCATGGCCTGCTGCTGGGTGGAGGCGACGGTGGAGATGAGCAGTCCCAGGCCCACGGAATTAAAGAGAAAGCAGATGGTCCCCAGGAGCAGCACCAGGATATGGCCCCGGAAAGGCACCTCGAACCACAGGACCCCGACGATGGTCACCAGGATGACGTCCCCCAGGGAGATGAGGACAAAGGGGATGGTCTTGCCCAGCATCAGCTCGAGGGGCCGGATGGGGGTCACCAGGATCTGCTCCAGGGTGCCGATCTCCTTTTCCCGCACCACCGCCAGGGCCGTGAGCATCAGGGAGAGGAGCAGCACCACCATGGCGATGACCCCCGGCACCATGGAGTAGCGGGAAATCAGGTTGGGGTTGAACCAGGCCCGGGGTTCGAGGCGCAGGGGGGTGGCGAGCTTCCCGGCCCACTCCGAGCCCCGGCGTTGGAAGCGGGCCTGCAACTGCTCCTGGGAATAGTCGCCGATGACCGTGCTGGCGTAGCGGGTGACGATGAGGGCGGCGTTGGAGTCGGTGGCGTCCACGATCACCTGGAGCTGGCCGGATTTCCCCTGCCGCAGCTGCTTGGCGAAGTCCCACTGGATCCACAGGGCCATGGTGATCTGGCCGTGGTCGATGAGGTCCAGGAGTTCCTTCTGGCTGTTGAGGTAATATTTCACCTCGAACCAGTCGGTGGACCGGAAGCGGTTGATCAGGTCCCGGCTCTCCATGGTGCGGCTTTCGTCGAAAATGGCCGTGGCCACGTGCTTGATGTCGAAGTTGACCACGTAGCCATAGGCGAGGAGTTGCACCAGGGGCGGCACGATGAGGAAAAAGCGCAGCTTCTTATCCCGCCAGACCTGGATGAATTCCTTGATGATGATGTGTCGGATGCGGCGGAACATAGTTAATAGCTATCAGCTTTCAGCGGTCAGCTTTCAGCTTTTTGATAAAAGCGGTTAACATTTGTTTGATCTCTACGGTTTCTTTGCTGAGATTTTCGTAATCAATATCATTCAAAATTCCAAGATCATGAGAAAGCAATAAATGATATTCAAGTTCGGTCGCCGAGCCCATGGCCATTTGAAGAAATCGGGAAAAGTCAGCATCGCTATTTCTTCCACACCCTTCGGCAATATTGGCCGGGATAGAGGCGCAGGAACGGCGAAGTTGATTGGTCAAACCATATAATTCTTCCCGTGGGAAACCGGCTGTTACTTTATAAATATCTAAAGTCAATTGATGGCTTCTTTGCCAAATTTTCTGTTTTTTAAAATCTTTCATTTGCTTTGGATTTCGCTTTTAGCTTTTGACTTTAGCTGACCGCTGATAGCTGACAGCTGACAGCTTCGCCTCACCTGATCTTCTTCTCAAACTTCCTGATCGCCAAGCAGCACAAAAAAACTGGCCGCGGCCGCCAGCATCAGGGCGCTGGGCCACAGCACCTTGAGGCCGACGCCCTTGAGATAGATGCCCTTGGAGATGGTCACCACGTAGCGGGCCGGCACCAGGTAAGAAAAGATTTGCAGCGGCAGGGGCATCAGGTAGATGGAGAAGACGAAGCCCGAGAGCAGGAAGGCCGGCAAAAAGGTGGTGAGCATGGCCATCTGGAAGGCCTGCAACTGGTTTTCGGCGCTCACCGAAATGAGCAGCCCCTGGCCCAGGGTGGCGATGAGGAAGAGGGCCGACAGGGCGATGAGCAGCAAGACGCTGCCCCGCAGCGGCACGTCGAAGAGAAACTTGCCCAGGGCCATGACGATGGCCATGTCCAGCATGCCGATAATGAAATATGGCCCCAGTTTCCCCAGGAGGAGTTCGGTCTTCTTCAGGGGCGTGGCCATCAGGCCCTCCATGCTGCCCCGCTCCAGCTCCCGCACCACGGTGAGGGCGGTGAGCAGCGCCCCCACCACCGTCATGATCACCGCGATGAGGCCGGGAACGATGTAGTTGCGGGACTCCAGGGACTCGTTGAACCAGAAGCGCATCTGGGTGTCCACCGGCGCCGCCGCCTCGGCCGGCCCCTTGGTCTGCAGGCGCTGCACCAGGAGTTTTTCATTATAGGCGGTGGCTACCGCCTGGACGTAACCCAGGACGATGTTGGCGGTGTTGGAGTCGGTGCCGTCCACCAGGGCCTGGACCACCGCGGTCTTGCCGGTTTGAAAAGACCAGCTGAAGTCGTAGGGGATCATCAAGCCCGCCTGGACCTTCCTGGCGGTGATGAGGTCCTTGAGCTCGTCATAGCTGGTGACGTAACGCACCAGCTTGAAGTACTGCGTGGCCCGAAAGCGCTTGATGAAGTCCTCGCTGAGCTGGCTGCGTTCCTGGTCGTACACCGCCACGGTGACGTCCTTGATGTCGAAGGTGAGGGCATAGCCGTACAGCAGCAGGAGCACCACCGGCAGCAGGATGACCTGGAGCAGGCTGATGGGGTCCCGGCGGATGTGGATAAATTCCTTGCGGAAAATGGCCCAGGTGCGGCGTAGGTTCATAAGTTTCGAGTTTCGAGTTTTTAGTTTTTAGTTATAGGGCGGCCTGTGGCCGCCATCATGCGGCGGGCACAGCTCGCCCTATGACTGACCACTGGCTACTGATCACTGCTTTCGACGCTGGACCACGGCAATAAAGGCGTCCTCCAGGCTGGGCGGCACCCGCTCGATGTGGCGCAGCAGGGCGATATTATGGGCCTGCAGCGTCTCTTCGATGTACCGCTCCCCTGCCTCGGGTTGGGCCAGCGCCACGTGCAGCCCGTCACCGAAGACCGCGGCCTCGGCCACCTGGGGCAGTTGTTTGATGAGGTCCAGGGCGGCGTCAAGATTGTCGGGGTGCACCGCCAGGATGGTCTCCTTCACCTCCTGCTTCAGCTCCCGGGGGGTGCCCTGGGCGACGATCTTACCCTGGAAAATGAGCACCAGGCGGTCGCAGAACTCAGCCTCCTCCATATAATGGGTGGTCACCAGGATGGTCACCCCTTGCTGCGCCATGGCGTAGATCAGGTCCCAGAAATTGCGCCGGGAGATGGGGTCCACCCCGCTGGTGGCCTCGTCCAGAAACAGGATGGAGGGCTCATGGATGATGGCGGAGGCCAGGGCCAGGCGCTGCTTCAGGCCCAGAGGTAAGGTGCGGGTCAGGTCGTGGCGGCGGTCTTCCAGGCCCACCAGGTGAAGCACCTCGGTGATCCGCCGATGGAGCCGGTCGCTGGCCAGGCCGTAGACCCCGCCGAAGAAGTCCAGGTTCTCTTCGGCGGTCAGGTCCTCGTAGAGGGAAAAGCGCTGGGACATGTAGCCGATGTGATTTTTAATCTGCTCGTTTTCCCGAATGATGTCGAAGCCGCCCACCTGGCCGGTGCCGCTGGTGGGCAGCAGCAGGCCGTTGAGCATGCGGATGGTGGTGGATTTCCCCGCCCCGTTGGGCCCCAGGAAGCCGAAGATCTCCCCCCGTTTCACCTCAAAGCTGATATGGTCCACCGCTTTGAAGGTCCCGAAATGGCGGGAGAGATTCTGGACGACTATGGCCGGGTCGTTTGGCATAACGTTAAGAACCATTCAATAAACAAAATCAAATCCCCCTGGATCCCCCTTTTTCAAAGGGGGACTTTAATTCCCCCCTTTATCAAAGGGGGGTTAGGGGGGATTTTTTGCCGAGTTGAAGAATCTCCTATAATTGCTGGAGGAAGTAATCTTCCCATTTTTCTCCTTCCCCAGCTTGGCTGGTGGACGCCATTGCCTTGGGTGGCCAGGCTTTCCAGCCGGTGCCTTAAGGGCGGGGTCTCCCCGCCCTTAGCGGTCACGTGATTCTTACCACGTTTCCGCCACCGCCGCCAAGCGCGAAAAAGCAAAAGCACCACTCCCTGAAGAATGGCGCCGGTGCAGGCTAGATCTCGCCTGCCCCCGGGCCGGGAGTGGTGCTTGGTCCTGCTGCCGACTGTCTAACTCTAATCGAGCAATAGCCCCAAGGAGCCCGTCGGCGACGGGTTCAAAGGAAAGGGCGCGGTGGTGCTCAGGCTGCCCGCGGTGAATCTTTCGGAAAACTGTTGATGTACCCTGTCAAAATCGTGACCCACTTCATAAAAGGTGCCGCTCAAATTAGACGGATTAATTTCGACATGCATGACCCCGGTATCGCGGTTGGAAGAATCACCGGTATCCACGTGCAGTTGGGACGTATTCAGGGTGAGAACCAGCGTTGGGGTCTGGGCGCCAGGCAAGGTAACCAGGGTGCCCCCGCCGGAAAGAAAGAAACGGATTATCTTGCGCTTCCGGCGGTAGCTGTACGACTCCCTGAAATAAATAATAGTTGTTGGGGCCAAGCTTGCTGATGGCACCTCTCATAGTAATCGTGAAGGGCGGAGGGGGGTCCGGGAACGGATTCGGTAATCGTCACTGTCCAGGTGGTCTCCCCCAGAAAATTGAAGGAATTGGCCGCCAGGGCATTGGCAGCGGTCAAGCCCAAAAAGAGCATTGCGGTTAAAGCCAGAACGGAAATCTTTACTTTCATCACCTTTACCTCCATTTGTTTCTGGTTTAGCCGATCAAACTTTATCGGCTCGCCTAACTCTAGTCGAGCCATAACGGCAACTGGCGGGCCGTTGACTGCGGGTTAAAAGAACCGTTTCCCCCGGTACGGGTCAGGAGGCCGGCGGTAAAACTCTGCGTAAAATTCTTTGACACCTTATCGAAGCCGTGCTCCACCACATAAAGGGTGCCGCTCAAATCAGGATTGAGCTCGACATGCACGGTGGCGAGATCGCGCTCTCCGGCTTTATTAGAGGAATCACTGTGCTGCTGAGAGTTACTCAGGGTCAGAACCAGCGTTTGGGTCTGGGCGCCGGGCAAGGTGACCAGGGTTCCCTCACCGGCAAGAAAAAGCGGATTATCTGCCGGTATCGGCACGAACCCCTGAAATAAATAATAGTTGGGGCCAAGCTTGCTGATGGCGCCGGTCATGGGGAGCGTTTTAGGAGTAATCGGCCCGGATTGATCTTCGTTTACCGTCACCGTCCAGGTGGTCTCCCCCAGAAAATTGAAGGAATTGACCGCCAGGGCATTGCCGCTCATCCCTAATAAGAGCACTGCGGTTAAAGCCAGAACAGAAATCTTTGCCTTCAGCACCGCGACCTCCATCGGTTTTTTGTTTAGATATTGATAACCTGCTGATAAAACCTCATCGGCTTATCCTGCTGGTCTCAGGAAATCCACCCCACCATCCTTCACCAATAACATTATCATACCCCTATAATTTTTTTTGTAAATAACTTATTCTTTCTATAATGTTACATAGTTACAACACCAGGCAATCTGCAGGGATGGCCGACCGGCGCCGCCGTCTGCCGCGTTCTTACTCCTCCTGTCTTCTGACGATCTGCACAAAGAGGTCCTCCAGGTTGGGCTCCGCCGGGGCGATGGAGACTTCGGTGAGGCCGGCCTGGGTGAGGGCCTCCGTCAAGGGCCCGGCGGCCTGGGCGCGGGACGCCACCGTGAGCATCAGCCGGTCCCCCATGGCCAGGCACTGTTGCACCAGGGGGTGACTGCTCAGGAGCTTGCGGGCGGCCCACAGGTCCGAGGCCCTGGCCTCCAGCAGCTCGCCGTTGAAGGAGCTTTTGATGGCCTTGGGGGTGTCCACCACCAGGAGCCTGCCGTGGTGCATCAGCCCCACCCGGTGGGCCCGCTCGGCCTCATCCATGTAAGCGGTAGACAGGAAGATGGTCAGGCCGCCCCCGAGAAGGCGATAGAGGATCTCCCAAAACTCCCGGCGGGAGATGGGGTCCACCCCGAAGGTGGGCTCATCCAGGAACAGCAGGCGAGGAGTATGGATCAAGGCGCAGACCAGGCCCAGCTTCTGGCGCATGCCGCCGGAGAGGTTCCGGGCCAGCCGGTCGGTGAAGGGAGTGAGGTTGGAAAAACCCAGCAACTCCGGCATCCGCCGGTCCCGCTCGGCCCGGGACACCTGGTAGATGTCGGCGTAGAAGGCGATGTTTTCCGCCACCGTGAGGTCGTCATAGAGGCCGAAGCGCTGGGGCATATAGCCGATCTGCTCCTTGAGGCGCTCGGAGTCCTTGACGGTGTCGAACCCCAGGACTTCGGCCCGGCCCTCGTCCGGGTCCATGATGCCCACCAGCAGGCGCATGGTGGTGGTCTTGCCGGCGGCGTCCGGCCCCACCAGGGCGAAGGCCTCCCCGTAGGCCACCTCCAGGTCGAGGTGGTCCACCGCCGTCAGGGACCCGAAGCGCCTGGTCAGGCCCTGGGCCCGGATCGCCTGGTCACTGCTGCTGGGGCTGCCGGTCCGGCTGGCTGTCAAGGAAGATTACCGCTTCCGCCGGCATCCCCGGCTTCAGGTCGTAATCGAGGTTCTGGGCCCTGATCTTGGTGCGGTACACCAGGGTGACCCGCTCTTTGAAGGTCTCCACCGTCTTGGGGGTGAATTCGGCCTTGGCATTGATGAAGGAAACCCAGGCGGGGTACTTCTTGCCCGGGTGGGCGTCGGTGGTGATCTCGGCCTTCATACCGAATTTGACCCTGGCCAGGTCGGTTTCCGGGATGTAGCCCTCAAAATAGATGTTGTCCAGGTCCCCGAGGGTGACCACGGGAGCGCCCACCGCTGCGGTCATGCCCGGCTCCATGGGGCGCACCAGGACCACGCCGTTCACCGGCGAGGAGATGGTGGCGTAGCCCAGGCGGGTTTGGGCCAACTCCAGGGCCGCCACCGCGGCTTTATAATCCTCCCGGGCCTTGTCGATGTCCTCCACCCGGTAGCCTTCCTGGCGCAGGCTGTATTCCTGCAGGGCGCTCTGGTGGCTTTCCCTGGCCATGAGGTAGTCGGACTGGACCTTGTCCCGGGTCTGGGCCGCCACTACCTTGCGCTTCAAGAGGTTTTCGTAGCGCTCATATTCTATCTTCTTATTGTCCAGGTCCGCCTTGGTCTTGCCCACCTGGGCCTCGGCCTCTTTGATCTCCTGGGGCCGGTAGCCGGCTTCCTGCTTGGCCAGATTGGCCTTGGCCGCGGCCATGTCGGCCCGGGCCCGGTCCACTTCGTCCTTCAGATCCTTGGCCTCCAGGCCGGCCGTCTTCTGGCCGCTTTTGACCCAGTCCCCTTCCTGGAAAAAGATATATTCGATGAGGCCGGAGACCTTGAATGACAGGTCCGTTTCGGTGGCCTCCATGTGCCCTTGCAGGCGCAGCATATTTTTAGGTTGCCGGGTCTCCCACCAGACCAGCGAATAGACCGTCACGCCCGCCGCCACCAGGACGGCCAGGGCCACGACGATGAGCTTGCGTCTTCCCTTCATCTACTCCTCCACCTGAGCCAGTGAGGCGTTGGACCGGATTGCGCCCTGCTTTGCCCCCATTCTACCCGCAAAGGGGGGCAAAAGCAATTGTAGTTGCCAGTAGTCAGTAGCCAGTAAACCCGATAAATCAAAATTTGGAGTGCGTTCCACGCACCACTGTTTAGTCTATTAATGGCGCCTTGATACTAAGGCTTGATCCTGCTAACATCCATAAGACAAAGCCGAACGGTTTGGTGGCACAGGCGTCTCGCCTGTGCGAAAGAAATGCAGGACAGGCGCCCTCGCCTGTCCGGGACAGCCGGGGGCGGCTGTCGTACACCATTGCGCCTCGGAGAGAACCATGCCCGAATGTGTCCCCCTCACGCGGGAAATGCTTAAAAATCCCATTGAGATTGAGGTCGATGACCCGAATCTCGATTTTTCGCAGGCCCAAACCCTGGCCCGCCGGAGGGCCGGGGAAGTCTGCGCCGAGCCCATGCTCCTGGCCTGGTTCGACCGGGCTCGGGGCCAATTCTCCCCCAACATCACCTGTTGCCGGGACGACAAACCCTCGTGGCTGACCTACGCCGAATCCCGGGGCGGGAACATCGTCATCAGCCTCAATGATTTGGATTATGTTTTTGTATTCACAGGTTTATAGGGCAAAAATGGCCTGTCGGGGCGGCTCGCGAGCCGCCCCGACAATTGTGAAAATCTGAATAGGGCGGCCAGAGACGGCTGCCTCACCATTTTTCCTGGTGGGGCGCCTCCGTGCCCGTCGTGTAGGGTGCGCCCTGCGCACCAATTACACAGGCCGGAGGCCTATGCCACCTGCCAGAATTTTTTGGTGCGTGGAACGCACCCTACTGGTCTCCTACCTGCCGTAATAGCCGGTGATGGTGGCGCGGCCCAGGATCTTCCCCTCCAAGGCCTGCTGCAGTTCCGCCCAGCCGGCGGTGGGCTTCAGGTCCAACTGCGCCACGCTCAGGGCATAGAGGGTGACCACGTAGGGATGGTCGCCGGTGCCTGGAGGGGGCTGGGGACCACCGTAGGCCGCCTTGCCCCAGGAATTTTTCAACTCCACTGCTCCCTGGGGCAGCTTCTGGCCCGAGGCGCCCTCCGCCAGGGAGGCGGCGCCACCGGGAATATCCGCCACCAGCCAGTGCACCCAGTTGTGGGCCACCGGGTGGGGATCGATGATGGACAGGGCAAAGGACTTCGTCCCGGCCGGGGCCCCGGACCAGGTTAGGGGCAGAGACAGGTTTTTGCCGCCGGCGCCCGGCATCACATAATGCTGAGGGATCTTGCCGCCGTCTTTAAAGGCGCTCGAGGTGAGTTGCATGGCTTGTCCTCCTGAGGTGGGGTGGGCATAAAGAGCCAGAGAGAGGGCCAAAAGAAAACCTGCTAATAAAATCTTTTTCATGGAAGAGTCTTCCCCTCCAGATATAGTTTCAGGGCCGCCGCGGCGTTGTGGGTCTCGTCCCGGGAGCTATAAACCAGGGTGAGGGTGCCGTTTCGTCCTTTTTCCCGAAGCAGGCTGATGGCCTCGACCTGGTCAGCCAACTCGGTCCAATAGCGCCGGCAAAACTCCTTCCACTTCAGGGGATCGTGGCGGAACCATTTGCGCAAGGCTGGGCTGGGAGCCACCTCCTTGAGCCAGAGATTTAGGGCCACCTCCGCTCTGCTCAGCCCCCGGGGCCAGAGACGCTCCACCAGAACCCGAAAATCGTCATCAGCCGTGGCTGGCTGGTAGGATCTTTTAACCTTGATCATGGATCACCTCCCTGACCGTGGGGGGCGGACCTGGGATTCCGCCCCTGATGAGGCGCACACCCGGGTGGGTCCCTACCCCTCTTCCAATCGTCTCTTAATGTAGTCGGTCCATTCGCTGGCGGGGTTCAACTCCAGGTATCGCTGCCAGTGGCTCCTGGCCCCGGGCAAATCCCCGATCCCCTCCAGAACCATGGCCAGGTTGAAATGGGCGTCGGCGAAATCGGGGTCTCCTTGAATGGCTTTCTGGTAAAAGATGGCGGCGCTGGCCAATTCCCCCCGGCCCTCCAGGAGGCTGGCCAGGTTGTAATTCCCCTCTACGTGGTCGGGGTTAAGGCTCAAGGCCCTGAGGTAGCAGGTTGCCGCGGCCTTATCGGAGCCGGAGAGATAAAGGAGGTTTCCCAGGTTTACCATGGCATCCACGTGATCAGGCACCGCCGCCAGGATAGTCTCGTATTTCCTCTGGGCCTCATCCAGCCTGCCTGCCTCCTCATCCTCCAGGGCCAAAAAGAACAGCTCTTCATAGTTCTCCACCGGCATAGGAACCGGCCGGTTTTCCGATCCGCCGAAATCGAGGCACAGTTGCCCCTCGGGGGTGAACCTCACCCGGTTCTTGCCCAGGATGATCCGGTCCCGCTGGATGGAGAGGCGCACCTCCGCTAGCGGCTGTTTCAGTTCGGGCATCAGTTGCCGCAGTTTCTCGACGCATTTCCTGATCTGGCCCAGGGAGATGCCCTGGCGCCGCAGTTCCCGCACGGTGCGGAAGGCCACCAGGGCCTGAAAATCGAACCACAGGGCGCCCCGGGACTTTTCCTGGTGAGGAATCAAGCCTTGCCGATCCCAGTAGCGGACCCGGCCTTCGGAGATGCCCAGGAGCCTGGAGATTTCCCGCTGATCATAAAGTTTCTTCACGTCAGCAGCCTCTCGAAGGCCGGGGCCCGAAAATGGCCCCGGGGGGTCATTTCCTGAAAGCTCACCCGGCAGCGCAACTGGGGGCGCACCCATTGGACGCCCTTGACCACTTCGCCCAAAGGGATGGCCGGCGCCGCCACCCGGAGGGCCAGAAGTTGGCGGGTGAGGGCCTCCAGCTCCGGGTCGTTGAAGCCGCTACCCACCCGGCCCCGGAAGACCCAGCCCTGAGGCTCCCGGGTGGCCAGGGCCAGGGAGCCGAAAGAAGCCCGCCGGCCGCCCTGCCCCGGGGAAAAGCCGACAATGTAACAATCCATCCGGCCCCGGGGTTTGATCTTCAGCCAGTGCCGGGAGCGCTGCCCGATGAGATAGGGGCTGGCCCTGGCCTTGGCCATGACCCCTTCCAGACCCTGGGCCACCGCTTCCCGGAAGAACGCCTGGCCCTGCGCCTCGATGATACTGGGACTCCACCACCAGGTCCGAGTCCGGCAGGATGGCGCGCATAACCTGCTTTCTCTCGATTAACGGGGCCTCAAGATAATTCCGGTCATTGAGATAGAGCAAGTCAAAGACGACATAAGTGGCCGGGAGCTGCCGGGACATGATCTCGATTTTCAGGGGATCCGCCAACTGTTCCCGTTGCTGCAAGCGGCGAAAATCGGACTTGCCCTGGGACAGGACCACCAGTTCCCCGTCCAGAATCACGTTGTTGACCCGCAATTGCCCGGCCAGCCCCCAGAGCTCGGGATACCTGGAGGTGATGTCATGGAGCCGCCGATTTTGCAAACGCAGTTGCTGGTCCTGCAGAAACAGAAGACAGCGGGCCCCGTCCCATTTGATCTCAAACAGGTGCTTGACGGAGTCAAAAGGCTTGCTGGCGTAGGCCAGCATCGGGGCGATCTTGGCAGAGAGCAGTGAGCGGTGAGCAGTGAGCCGTTGGTTGGGGACAGGCATTGTTGATGACTCCTAATCTGCTTACTGCTTCACTGGCTCACTGCTAACTACTCACCGCCCACTGCCTTCGGGACCTTCCGGGAACGCCCGCCGGCCCGGGCCATCTCCTTTTTCGCCGGCGGCCGGGGCCCTCGGCGGTCTCCGCCACGCTGCTGCTTCAGGGCCTCCATCAGGTTGATGACCTTGCGCCGCTCCACCTGCGGCTCCGCCTTGAGTTCTTGGCCTTCGGCCTTGGCCTTGATGAGAGTCCAGCAGGGTGTGGGTATATTCGTCGCGGTATTGCTCCGGGGCGAAGTCGCCGCTCAGGTGCGCCACGATGGCCCGGGCCATCTCCAGGTTGCCTTCGTCCACCTGGACCTTGGCGGCCCAGCCCGCCTCTTCGATCTCCTGGACCGCCTTGATCTCTTCGGGGTAATGCAGGGTGAAGGCGGCAAAGACGCCGTCATGGGGCCGAAGATTGAAGAGGTGCTCCCGGTTTCGCATGACCACCCTGGCCAGGGCGGCTTCTTGCAGTCTCCTCCATGGCCCGGAGAAACAGGGCAAAGGCCTCGGCCCCGGCCTGGCCGTCGGGGGCCAGATAATGGGCCTCGGCGTAGTAAATCGGGTCGATCTGCCGGGCGTCCACGAACTTGAGGACGTCGATGGTGTCGCTGGACTCCTGCTGGGCCCGGCGCAGGTCCTCGTCGGTGATGACCACGTGGAGGTCTTTGCCGTATTGATAGCCCCGCACCACTTCGTCAGTTCGCTCAGGCTGCGCTGGTGCACCGGGCAGACCATCTCCTGCCGGATGGGGCTGCCGCATTCGCTGGTGGTAGAGGTGGAATTGCAGGGAACTTTTGGCGACGGCGTTGTACATCTTGATGGGGATGGTCACCAGGCTGCACTTCAGATAACCTTTCCAGATGGCCTTCATGGGCGCCTCCGGGGAGCTGCCTAAGCGACCGCAGCCTTTAAATAATTTCAATATAGGGACGGTCTTTGCCTAAGGCAAGGGACGGGGAAGCTGGGGAGCCAAGGGGCAAAAAATATAGGGCGGCCTATGGCCGCCAGCAACGGCGGGCGTAGCCCGCCCTATATTATCTGGTTCCCAAGCTGAGCTTGGAAACCCATTAGGCGCGAAGCTTGCCTTGCCCAAGCCCAGCTTGGGCCATAAGGGCGTTCCCAAGTGCAACTTGGGAACGAGAGGGGAGATTGGGCGACCCGGCGAGTCGCCCCTACGATGGAATTGCCGGAGATCCTTAGGGGCGGTTCGAGAACCGCCCCTACAACATTCAGATTATTGTCTACCGAAACAGACAGAACCGCCTTTAAAACGCCATGTCCGGGGCCCAGATCTCGCAGACCTTGCCCACCAGGTCATCCCCGGGTTTCAGGGTCTTTTTGCCCGGCTCCCAGCCCGCCGGGGTGGCTTCGCCCTTATTTTCCCGGACGTACTGGCAGGCGCGGATCTGGCGGATCATCTCCGCCACGTTGCGGCCCACCGCCGGGGCCAGCACCTCCATGGCCTGGAGGATGCCGTCGGGGTCGATGAGGAAGCGGCCCCGGATATCCACGCCGTTGTCCTCGTCATAAACCCCGTAGGCCTCGCCGATGCGCCCCCCGGGGTCTGAGAGCATGGGATAGGGCAGGCCCCCGGGGATGATCTTGGACAGTTCGCCCTCCTGCCAGACCTTGTGGGTAAAGGGACTGTCGACGCTGATGGCCAGCATCTCGGCGCCCAGGGACTTGATCTCCTCGTATTTGGCGGCAACTGCCGTCAGTTCCGTGGGTCAAACAAAGGTGAAGTCGCCGGGGTAGAAATAGAGCATGACCCACTTGCCTTGATAATCCGCGAGCGAGACGCTTTTGATTTCCCCCTGGGCATAGGCCTTGGTTTGGAATTCAGGAGCCGGTTTGCCAACCCGTACGGTCATGGTGAACCCTCCTTTGCGGCGAAAATGGTTAAATCCACTTTTTCTTTTTGAAATAGAGGACCATGCAACCGGCCACCAGGGCCATGAAGGCCACACAGACAAAGTAGCCATAATGCCACTCCAGCTCCGGCATGTACTTGAAGTTCATGCCGTAGACCCCCGCCAGGAAGGTGAGGGGCATGAAGATGGTGGCGATGATGGTGAGGACCTTCATGACCTCGTTCAAGCGGTTGCTGACGCTGGAGAGATAGATGTCCAGCAGGCCCGATAATATATCACGATAAGTCTCCACCGTGTCGATGGCAATGATGGTGTGGTCATAAACGTCTTTAAAATATACGGCGGTGGCCTCCTGAATCAGGGGCGACTCCCGGCGCTCCAGGCGGGCGACCACCTCCCGCAGGGGCCACAGGGAGCGGCGCAGGACGATCATGTGGTTCTTCAGGTGGTGCACCGTCTGCAGGGTGGCGGGCACCGGCTGGCGCACCACCTCATCCTCCATGAATTCCACCTGGTCGCCGAACTGCTCCAGGGTGACAAAATAATTGTCCACGATGAGGTCCATGAGGGCATAGGCCAGATAATCGGCCCCGGCCTTGCGGATGCGGCCCTTGGCCGTAGTAATCCGCTCCCGGATAGGGCTTGAAGAGGTCACCATTGCTCTCATGGAAGGACAGGACGTAGTTGGCTCCCAGAATCAGGCTGATCTGCTCCGCCACGATCTCGTCGACCCCCGGTTGGCTGCTGATCGTTTTGATAACGATATAGAGATAATCCTCGTAGTCCTCGATCTTGGGGCGCTGGTCGACATTCAGGATGTCTTCCAGGACCAGGGGGTGCAGCTTGAAGCACTCCCCCAGCCTTTCCAGGTGGCCCACGTGGGCAATGCCGCTGACGTCGATCCAGGTGACCCCGGGTTTATCTGGCCACAACCGGGCATTCGGCCCAGGAGGTGATTTCTCGGGTCTGCACCTGCTGTTCGTCGTAATCGACGATGGTTATGCGGGTCTTGCCTTCGACTTTATCGCCGGTGTAAATCAGCGAGCCCGGGCGGCAAGCCGGCCTTTTGGGATCTTTTCCTGAATGTCTTGGGCATGGGGAGCAAACCTTTCTATAAATTGTGCGGGGGCCACTTTTTTGACGGAGGACGGGGGACCGGGGACCGGAGCAGAAACTGCTCCCGTCTCCGGTCTTCCGTCCCCGGTCACAGGCGGCTGGCGGGGACGCCCGCCCTACCGGTTCACTTGCGCCTCCAGGGCCGCCAGGCGTTTTTTCAGCTCCTGGTCCCGCTGCCAGCGGGCCGTGACGTCCCGGAGGATGGCCGCGGCGCCCAGGATTTGGCCCGCCTCGTCCCGCACCAGGGTGATGGTGAATTCCAAGGAGAGTCGCCGGCCGTCCTTGGTCAGGCCCGGCACCGCCAGGAGGTCTTTGGCATATTTGCTGGCGCCCTGCGGCCATGACCCGCTGGTAGCCCTCGTTGTGCCGGGCCCGCAGGTTCTCGGGGATGATCAGGTCCAGAGGCTGGCCCAGGGCTCGGCCGGCCCGTAGCCAAACATCTCGGCGGCCCCGGCGTTCCAGAGGCGGATAATCCCGTCCCGGTCGGCAAAGATGACGGCGTCCCGGCTATCCGTCCACCAGCCGCCGGCACAGCCACTCGTGGGAAAAGTCGCTCATAATGCCGCAAAGATACCAATATCTTTATAATTATTCAGCAAAAATTCTTCAGCCGGCCGCTGATATTTGATTTTTCCAGTTTCCTGATTTAACTTCTCTTAAATCGGTCGAAGCTCAGCGGCCCGACTGTCTGGCAGCCGAGAGCTGACCTCATAAAGAGGATCGCGCCATTTTTGAGACCATAGTCCTGGCCACCGACCTGTCGCCCGCCTGGAACGAGATTATCTCCTGCGGGAAGGAATTCCGTGCCCTCGGAGCCTCCCGGGTGATCCTGACCCACGTCCTGACCCCGGGCCGGTTCGCCGGGCCGGAGGCGGACGCCCGGGCCGAGGCCGAGCCCTATCTGAGAATGCAGGTGCGGCAACTGGAGGCCCAGGGGTTGGAAGTGGTCCTGGAAACCCCCACCGGTTTGCCGGGCCAGTCCCTGAACCGGGTGGCCCAAGAGCACGACGCCTCCCTCCTGGTCCTGGGCACCCACGGCAAGTCCCTGTGGCGGGAGGGGGTCCTGGGTTCCTTTTCCAGTGCGGCCCTGCATCAGGCCAGCTATCCCATCCTGCTGCTGCCGGTGCGGATTCCGGCCGACCGGGAGGCGCCCCACTGTCTCTGGCGCTGCCGGGAACTGCTGCGCCATGTCTTGTTTCCCACCGATTTCTCCGAAATTGCCGCCGAGGCCCTGATGGTCCTGGAACTCCTGGCTCCCCGGGGCGTGGCCCGGGTCACCCTGCTGCACGCCCTGGAAATCCATATGAGCGAGATCTACGGCGACCACCTGCAAGTGGCGGCCGAGGCACCGGAATACAATTCCTTGGAGATCTTAAGACCCGCCTGGAAGCCGCCGGGGTGTCCGAAGTCCAGAGCCAGGTGAGCCCGGGCCACCCCGTGGCGGTGATCCTGGCGGCCGTCAAGAGCCTGGATATTTCCCTGATCGTCATGGGCACCCAGGGCCGCGGCTTTATCGAGGAGCTCTTTCTGGGCAGCGTGGCCCACAACGTCTCCCGGGTCACCCCCTGCCCCATCTTGCTGGTTCCCTGGATGAAAAGATGAGTTTTCGAGTTTTGAGTTTTGAGAAAAAATCAGGCCGAAGCATTTATCTTCATTGGTCTGGGGAAGCCTTGATTTACTGGGAACCAAACAGAGGGGCGGGTTTAAAACCCGCCCCTGAAAAGACATCTTGCCGGCATCCGTCTCCGTTCAGAGATCAGATGACCCTGGCCCCATAAACTCGAAACTAAAAACTGAAACTCGAAACTACGGATGAATGGTCATCACCGGACAGAGGGCGCTGGTCACCACCTTGTCGGCCACGCTGCCGAAGAGAACCCGCTCCAGGCCCTTGCGGCCGTGGGCGCCCATGACGATGAGATCGATGTTTTCCTTTTTGGCCAACTCCAGGATCTTTTCCGCCGGCGAACCCATCAGGACCTGAGACTCCAGCTTGGAGAAATCCTTGAAGTGCTCGGCCACCACGGCGGCCATCCGCTTTTTGGCCGCGGCCACGGCCTCTTCCTGGAAACTCTGGATATTGCCGTGGGGCACGTAAAAAGTGGAGTAGCTCGACAGGTCCGGGGTGACGAACACGACATAAAGGGTGGCGCCGAACTTCTCCACGAAGGTGGAGACCCAGGGCAGCAGGGTGTCGAAGTTCTCGGCAAAATCAATGGGAAACAGGATTTTCTTAACTTGTTTCATCAGTTAGGCTCCCTTGGTCAATTTCCTTTTGGTTTCCTTTGGGATTGTGAAATATAGTGTAAACTAATAAATGACCCCGGGGTTGTCAAGTTAAAACCTGCCGTCGGCTGATAATGGGATCAAGGCAAGGCGAAAACCCCAGCCTCCACGGCAAGATAAAAATCCCTGCAAAAAACCCTTGCCAAACAGATTTTAGGTTATTATATTTCCCCAGCGTCTACCCTGTCGGGGGAGGCTGACTTCATCAGGAATTGGGGTGAGGGCCATCGGCGAGATGCGTTTCGGTCGGGACCATGTGTGGGTCCGAATGGATGACGATATTCAGGCCACCCTCGGCCTGACGGATTATCTCCAGGAGAAGTTGGGCGAGATCTACAGCATCCGGCTGCCCGAAGAAGGGGAGGATTTCATCAAAGATGAATCCTTTGCCGTCATAGAGGCTAAAAACGGCCGCCGAGACTTGAAGGCGCCCGATCTCCGGAGAGGTAATCGAAGTCAATGACGAAGCCGTGGAAGTGCCGGAGATCATCAATGAAGACCCCTTGTCGGAAGGCTGGCTGGTCAAGGTGGAGCTGACTTCCAGCCTTGAGTTTGACGAACTCTTAACCGAAGAGGAATACGAAGACTATTTGAGCGAAGAAGAAGACCTGGAAGAAGAGTAAGTATAGCAAGCTCTTGCAACTTCTGATACACTGATCCAAATTACTCCAAATAAGCTCACGATCCCGGCCTCAGTGTCGGGGGGGCTGAGACTTTCAGCAGGTTCATGCCAACTTCCAAGAAATTGCCAGCCAAGCCCAAATCGAGGCTGTGGGGGTGGTTAACTTCCATCCGCCTCACCGTCTTTCTGCTCCTGATCCTGGCCGCGGTGGCGGTCATCGGCACGGTGCTGCCCCAGGACCAGCCCGCCGGATATTATGTCAGCAGCTTTGGCAAAACCTGGGGGGCCATTTTCTCGCGGGCTGGCCTGACCACCATCTACTTCAGCATCTGGTTCCTGGCCCCCATCAGCCTCCTGGCCCTGAATATCCTGGCCTGTCTCGTCCACGGCCTGCCCCAGGCCCTGCGCCGGTCTCTTCGGCCCCTCACCTTTGAGGCGGCCCTCGGTCTGCCGGAACGAGATAAGCTTAAATGGCCCAAGGGCTCGGACCCCCGGGGATTGGTGGCCGGCATCTTGCGCCGGGAACTGGGCCGCACCCGGCACCAGGCCTTGACCGACCAGGACGTCTATTTTCATGAAAAGGGCCGCTTCCGGCCCCTGGGGCCCTATCTGGTGCACATCGCCCTGCTGTGCATTCTCATCGGCGGCCTGATCGGCAAGTTCTGGGGGATCGAAGGGACTCTGCCCGTGCTGCAAGGGGAGACGGCCGAGGCCTTCCGGGTGGGCAACACCCAGGTGCCCCTCAATTTCCAGGTGCGCCTGGACCGCTTCCAGGTTCTGTACTATGCCGATAGCCCCATGCCCAAGGAATTCCGCTCCGACCTCACCTTCCTCAAGGACGGCAAGGAAGAGATGAAGGCCGTCTGCCGGGTGAACGACCCGGTGAGCTTCGGCGGCCTCACCTTTTACCAGGCCTCTTACGGCTCCCAGCCGAGCGGCCCGGTGCGCCTGCAGGTCAGCTATAAGGAGCGCCAGGAGACCATTGAGGCCTCGCCCCGCCAGCTGGTGGAACTGCCCGGCGGCGAGGGCAGAGATTATGATCAGCAAGGTTGAAGGCAACTTCGAGGGTCTCGGTCCGGCAGTCGAAGGCATCTTCATGACCGGCCGGGGCATGGGAGGCCACGATTTCTTTTTGGTCTTCAAGGACCACCCCGAGATGAACAAGCCCATCGGTCCCTATCGTCTGAGCCTGGAGTCAGCTCCCGTCCAGTTCTATTCCGTTTTCCAGGTGAAGCACGATCCCGGGCGTCTGGTGGGTTTATGCCGGTTTTCTCCTGTTCCTGCCCGGATTTTACCTGGCCTTCTTCCGGCCCCACGAGCGCTGGGCCGTGGTCCTGCAACCAGACCCCCAAGGGCGGCTGGCAGGGACGTCTTTTGGGGGCGAGCCCCCGGGCCCGGGAAGACTTCGATCTCCGCCGGGCCCAACTTCTGGAGGAATTTAAGAAGGGTACGCCGTCATGAGTCAAATTCTGGGCATGGTGATGTTGATCTATTTAGGGGTGGCCATCATCTTGGTCATGGCCGAGTTATGGTTTTCCCCGCGGCTGCAGCAGGTGCGGGCGGGCGCTGCTCTGGGCCGGCCTGGCCCTGCAGACCGGGGCCCTCATCGGGCGCTGGATTTCCTCCTACCAGCTGGCCGTAGGCCATACCCCGCCGGTGGTCTGGCTGGACAAGCTGAGCCTGGTCATCATGCAGGCGCCCTTATCCAATCGCTATGAATCCCTGGTCTTTTTCTCCTGGTGCCTGCCGGCCGTGGGTCTGATCGCCTTCCGCAAGAATTTGCAGGGCTGGCTGGGCGCGGTGGTCGCCATACTGGCCTGTCTGCTCCTGGCTTACGCCTCCTTCGGGGCGGACGCCGATATCCGGCCCCTGATGCCGGCCTTGAAGAGCAACTGGCTCCTGATCCACGTGATGACCGCCTTTCTGGGCTACGCCGCCTTTGCGGTGGCCTTCGGCGCCGCCCTCCTTTACCTGGTCAAGGACAAGCGTCCCCAGGCGCGGCTGCCGGCCCCGCCCCTGCTGGACCGCCTCATGTACCGGGCCATCATGCTGGGCTTTCTGCTGCTCACCTTCGGCATCCTGACGGGCGCGGTCTGGGCCGAAACCGCCTGGGGCAAGTACTGGAGTTGGGACCCCAAGGAGACCTGGTCCCTGATCACCTGGCTCATTTACGCCTCCATGCTCCACGCCCGCCTGTTGAAGGGCTGGCAGGGCCGGCGCATTGCCTGGCTGGCGCTTCTCGGGTTCCTGGCGGTGATCTTTACCTATCTCGGGGTCAACTACCTGCCCTAGCCTGCACACCTACCAGACCTGAAGCATCTGGTCCCTCGAACAACACCAGGGCGACCGACTGGTCGCCCTGGTCAATTTTTAGTCCCAGCCCCTCCCGTCCGGCAAGGGGCCAGTCCCATAAATTTTTTTAAAAAACGGTTCTTATTTCGCCGGCACCTTGGAGGGTTCGCACAGCAGGTCCTCGGAGGTGGCCAAGCGGCCGCATTTGCTGCAGACATACTTGATGTCTTCCAGCTTGCCTTTGCAATAGTGCTTGGTGTGGGGCGCCTTCTCGCCGCAAAAAGCGCAGGTCATGGGGTCCATATTGGCGTTACAGAGGTGGCCGGGTTCCTCGGCCAGGGCGCCGCAGGTCTTACAGGTATAAACTTTCTTAGCCATATGTGCCTCCCGAGGAGCAATGATTGTTTAGGCAAAAAATAAGTTGTAAAAAGGGCTTGTCAATGAGGGGGGCGAAAGAATTTATAGTGAGTTTTGTAGGGGCGGCTCGCGAGCCGCCCCTACAGGGCTTGTCGCGTCACTGCTAACTGCTCCCCTCAGCAAGGTCAGACTGGCATCCCCGGCATCGAGGCGGGCCCAGGCCCCCAAGGGCAGGGTATGGTTGTCCGGCTGGTGGCCCACCGGCAAGCCGGCCAGCACCGGCACCCCCAGGGGTTCCAGGGCGGACTTGAAGACCTCCAGCAGCCCCTCAGCGGTGCCGCAGCCGGTAAAGGCCCCCAGGACCACCCCCTTGACCCCGGCCAGCACCCCGGCCAGCAGCAGATGATGGATCATGCGGTCCAGACGGTAGCGGGCCTCGTTATGATCTTCCAGGAAAAGCAGATAACCTCCCAGACGAGGGGCAAAAGGGGTCCCCACCAGGTGACACAGGGTGGTGAGATTGCCTCCCGCCAGCGGGCCTTCGGCCCGGCCGGGATGGAGGCTGGTGAGAGCTTCGAAGGCCACCGTCCGGGGCCCCGGGGCCGTTAGCCAGTCAAACAGGCTGTGCCGGGCGCCGTCCGTCAGTTCTGCCAGTTGAGCCACGGTGGGGCCGTGGAAGGTCACCAGACCCAGGGAGTGGTGCAGGTGCCACAGGAGGTTGGTGAGGTCGCTAAAACCCACCAGTCTTTTGGGTCTAGCCCTCAAAGACGCCAGATCCAGGTGGGGCAAGAGCTTCAGGGAGCCATAGCCGCCCCGCACCGCCATGACGGCCTTGACTTCCGGGTCACACCAGATTTCTTCGAAACGCCGGGCCAGAAGCCGGTCGGTCTCCGGCCCCAGGCCGCGGCTGGCAAAGACCTCCGGGCCGCACTGCACCCGAAAGCCCCAATCCTCCAAGACCTTAATGCCGCCCTCCCAGGCCTCCCGGGCTACGCAACTGGCCGGGGCCGCCAGGGCGATGGTCTCCCCGGGCTGGACCGGCGGGGGCCAGCGATAGGCGTAGGGGGACGGAGCAGGCAGGAGAGAGTCCTCATCGCAGCCGAAGCAGCCGGTCCCCTCCCCTCCCCCACCTTTGTAGCTGGACTCCATGACTTTTTCTTACCATATTTTCCGGCAATTGGGCGAAAAACTGCCCACCCTCGGAGGTATTTCCCCCCGCTCCCCTTCTCCCCTTCTGGTGCGAGAAGCCGGGATGAAAGGGGAGCGCCGCCGCCCGATTTTTCTACTCACCATTTCCTTACAAACAAAGACACGCCGGCTCGCCCATATTCCACTACTGCCTTTTCAATAATTTGTTATAATAACAGGAACCTAACGGATTGATATGATTACCGCTGCCTTTCAAAATCTGCGCCGGCGTCTCTGGACGCCTTCAGTGCTGGCGCCCCTGGCCCTGGCGCTGATTGGCGCCCTGGGCCTGATCTTCCGCCTCAGCGACCTGGCGGCCCGGGACCTGTGGACCGACGAGGCCTGGGTGGCCCTGGCGGCCTTGAAAGCCTCCCCCGGCGCGGCCCTGGCTGCGGGGCAATCAACCCCACCCTTTTATCTCCTCACCGTCTGGGCCGCGGCCAAGATTTTAGGCGGCCAGGAATGGGTCCTCCGGTCCCTGTCTTTCGCCTTCGGAGTCGGCACCCTGGTGGTCAGCTGGCTGCTGGCCCGCACTCTGACCTCCCGGCGCGTCTCCCTCCTGGCCCTGGCCGTGGTGGCCTGCTCCCCGATAATGGTCTACTACTCCAAGGAATTGAAGCAGTATAGCGGGGACGCCTTTTTTGCGGTCCTGGCGTTTTACCTGGCGGAACGCCTGCGGGCCAGCGACGGCCGCCGCGGCTGGACGGCCCTGGCCCTGACCGGCCTCATCGGCTTGGGCTTTTCCCATACCCTGGTCTTCTGCCTGCCCGCGGCGGGGCTCATCCTGTGGCTCAGCCTGCCCGCGGCCCGGGGCCGCCTGGCCCTCCTGGGCGGCTTGTGGCTCCTGGCCTTCGGGACTTATTACTTCCTGTTTTTCCGCCACAGCCTGGACCCGGAGTTGGTGGCCTATTGGAGCCTCGGACTATCCGGATTTCTCGGGGCTGGGACCGTTTTTTCTCTGGCTGGGGGGCGCTCTGTACCGCTACTTCTGGTATTTCTTTGGCGAGTGGGGGCCATTCTGGGGTCCGCCCTTTTTGCTGGCCGGAATCTACGCCCTGTGGCGGAGCGCCCAGTCCCGGGCCCTGGTCTATTGGGGGCTCCCCATCCTCCTGGCCTTCGGCGCCGCGGCGCTGCACCGCTACCCCTTTATGGCGCATTACGGCGGCAACCGCCTGATGCTCTTCAGCGCCCCCATGTTCTACCTGATGGTGACTGCCGGAGCCTGCCTGATTTTTTCCTGGCTGTGGCAGCAACGCCAGCGCTGGCTGGCCGCGGTCTTGGCCGGGGCCCTGCTCATCTCTCTGAACCCGTTGGCCCTGCCCGGAGAAAACCTCCGCCCCATCATGAACCGGGAGGAGATCAGTCCCCTGATCGCCCGCCTGGAACAGGAACTGCAGCCCCGGGATTGGGTCTATGTCTACTACTTCGCCCAATGGCCCTTTGAATATTATTACCGCGGGCCAGGGAAGCGCCTCTGCATCGGCAAATCTTGTGTGGAGACGGGTCTGCAGCCGAATGACAGCGGAGCTGCCCCGGAACGCCTCTGGCTCATCGCCTCCCATATTCCGCCCCTGGAGGACATGCGGGAGTTTGCCGGCAAACTGCTGGGCCCGCCTGGCAGGAGACCGCCTGTTACCAGGCCGAGGGGGCGGTGCTCTTTTGCTTCCAGGGGTCCGGGGCCTCCGTGGCCGCTAATCGCCGCACCCATTCCCCATGACGTCCTGGAGCAGCGGCTTGAGCTCCATCAGGCGAAAGGGCTTGCAGATAATCCCCTGAACTCCGCTTTGCCGCAGGCGGGTCGCTTCCCGGATAGAAAGAAAGCCGGAGGCCATCAAGACCCGCACCCCGGCATCCAGGCCTTTGAGTTTCTGTAAAAGTCGGTGGCCACTCATCCCGGGCAGATGGTAGTCGAGGATCACCAGGTCCACCTTCCCCAGCCTTTGGAAGACCTCGAGGGCCTGGGGCCGCGTCGGCCGCGGTGGCCACCCGAAATCCCAGATGCTCCAGCAGTTCCCGGCCCAATCGGCGGATCAGGGAATCATCATCCACTAAAAGAATGGTTTGCGGCAGTAATTTCTGCGCCAAGGCTCACCTCCGGATTCGCCAGGATCAGAGAGGAATGGTGGTCATCTATTTTCTTATCGAAACTTTCGGCAATTTTATTAAACGCTTATGTCCTTAGCTCCGAGAATGTGATGGTAGTTGAGTTGAGACAAGCATGAAGCATCCGGTTAAACATTTGCGGTTCCCAAAAGCGACGGTTGAAACGATAGCAAAATTCCGCCAGGTAGCGGGGCAAATGTTTGGGGCTGACGCCATGGTGGATGCCCCGGATGTTACCTTTAATATTGGCGATCAAGGTATGGACCCAGGGCAAGACCTTCGGGGCCTCCTTCCCCGAACCAGGCACCAGCCACTCATGACGGATACCGGGAGAAGCATCCAGGAAGCTATAGCCTTGCCAGCCATCGGTCTTGATTACCGCCTCGGTTGCCAAGCGTTCCCGAACCAAGGGTTGAATCTCAGCGCTGCTGACCCGAGGCACCATCCGCATGGCCGCAAACCTGGGCTTTTTTTCGGTCGGGGTTTCCACGGCGACCACCACCTTGGCCTTGCCGGCGGCGCCACGTCCACGTTTGCCGGGTTTCGGAGCCCCGAAGTAGGTGTCATCCATCTCGATCAGGCCGGCGAGTTTATAGTTGGCATCCCGCTCCGCCAGGGCTTGGCGAATCTTGTGGCCCATGGTCCACACAGTTTTGTAGGTTTTGATTTCCAGCATCCGCTGCAAGGACAACATAGAAATGCCACTCTTCTGGCGCCCCATCAGCCAGATCATCCAGAACCATTTGTGCAAAGGGGTCCTGGTCTTATGAAACACGGTCCCGGCGGTCAAAGAGGCTTGATAGCCGCAGGCCTTACAATGGTATAAGTGGCGGGTGCGATGAAAATAAGCCTCACCATGTTGGCAGCGGGGACAGCGAAATCCCTCCGGCCAACGCAGGCGAAATAAATGTTTCTGACAGGCTTTCTCAGTGCCAAACTTTTTCTGAAATTGCATCAGACTGAGTGGGGTTTGCTGCATCGCTTTGCTCCATTTAGCCAGATTATTTAAGTAAATTATACCATAATCCTTGGAGCTAAGGCAATAAGCGTTTTTATTAAATCGCTATCAAACTGCCTGTTGTCCTCCCTGGTTGAATTCGCCCTTGATCACCCTGAGCGCCCCGAAAATACAACTATTTGATAATAATAGTTTATTAGGTTAAAGGAAATTGACCTGTTAAAAGTAATTTGCGGCTTGGCCGCGGCTGGCAAATGAGCCGGTCAATTTTAAAAAAGATAATAAAATTTCTTTACAAATAGGTTTTTAATGTCTAATGTTAAATTGGTGGTATATAAAAATTTAATCGTAAATTCCCATTGTTACTTTGTGATGTCTTTTAGGTACATGTAAGCGCGGCAAAAGGAGATTATCATGTTGCAACACAGCCGGACATATGGCAACTGGGTGCTTCTCCCCCTGCTCGTGGCGTGTCTGTTCCTGACGGCCGGTAGCGCCGAAGGACGAAATCCCGATCTCTCTTACTGGACCCTGAATCTCTCCGAAAGCGCCGCGCCCACGGAACCGGGAAATCCTGATACTGCCCAGGAAATCCAGGTGGTGGGCTCCACCGTGCACGTCATGTGGCTGACCCAGGATTTAGTCACCGACCCCAACGGGCATAACTGGAAAATTTATTACCGGCGCTCCCTCGACAACGGCCAGACCTGGGACCCCAAGCAACTATTGTTTACCAGTAATGACATGGTCACCGACGTAACCTATAAACGCATGACGGTGGTGGGCGACACCGTCCACATCGCGGTGAATTACTATGGCGGCGACGGCGGCACCTGGTATGGGGTCCTGGGTTACTTGCGCTCCACCAACAACGGCGCTTCCTTTGAGGCGATCCGGACTCTCTTCACTGCCGCATACGCCTGGCACGTCTATGACGTCCGGGTTGCCGCCAGCAACGGCAAGGTGACCATCGGCTTTCGCAACCAGTACAACGTGGCAGTGGACGATCAATATTACATTTTGAACAGCGATGACGGCGGCGACCACTTCACCCAGCACACCGTTTTCACCACCACCACCGGCGCCAGTCCGGTGATGTCCGATCTGCAACGGGTGGGGGACAATATCTATGTGCTTTACACCGCGGCGAATGGTATTATGGCATGATATACAATAACCTCTATCTGGCGGCTTCCGCCAATGCCGGGCTCACCTTTACCGAAACCCTGATCTCGGTGCCCTCCAGTAACGGCAACCATAAGACCGGCACTTTGCAGGACTACCACTATGTGCCCAAGATCGCCGGGGAGGGCAATAACGTCTCGGTGATCTGGAACGGCCTGGACGCCACCGATGTGTCGTCCGTCTTCACTCGCCGGTCCACCGACAGCGGCGCCACTTACGGAGCCGCGGTCAATCTTACTAATGGGGTGATTCCCGGTGAAGCGATACAGACGGGGGAAGAGACCCTGGCGACCCGGGGTAGTTATGTTTACAGCCTCTTCGTCACTACGGCCAGCAACGTCTATTTCCGGCGCTCCCTGGACAGCGGTAACAATTTTCTGGACTTGCAGAAATTGAGTTACAACAGCGGCCATTATGTCCATGGCTCCTCCGTGGCCGGGGGCTGGTGGCCGGTACTGGCCCTCGACCCGAGAGACGCCAGCGGGGCTTCGGTCCAGGCATCCTGGACCGGCGGCGCCTACTGTCTATTCCACTGACGGCGGCGCCACCTTTACCGCACCGGAGCAATTTCTCCCCAGATTAACCCTGCAGGCTTCGTTTCGTCCGCAAATGGCCATCGGGCCCGACGGCCGGCCGCATTTCGTGATGGAAGCCGATTTTTACTTTCCCAGAAACATCGGCGGTTGGGGTGATGTGGACATCTTCTACCGTGGGCTCAGCCCGGCGCCGGCCCCCTCGGGCGCCAACAACGCTCTGAAGCTGGTCTCCGATATTGACGCTTACCGCTATGACAACATGCAGGTCCTGCCCAGCAGTTACCTGAACTTCACCACCCAGATGACCGGCGAGGTCTGGGTCCGGCCCTACCCGGGCGGCGATTACACCGGCTGGGCCGGGTCCGTACATCAAGCCCATCTTTTTCAAGAACGAAACGAATTATTCCTCTTACTCCCTGCAAACCTGGGCTCGCGGTCGGCCCGCCAGGCCCAGGTCCAGATCCAAACGACTGACGGCGCCTTCTATCTAAATCCCTGCCAGTTCCACCGTCGGCCTGGTGCCGGACGGGGTCTGGTCCCACCTGGCCTTCACCTATGACGCCGCCGGGGGCGCCAACAACTTCAAGCTCTATCTGAACGGCCAGCTCATCGCCCAGTCCACCGCCACCGGCAACCTGGCCACCGGCGACGGGCTGTTCTTTACCGGGATCTACGGGGTTTGGGACGTGGCGGAACTGCGGTTGTGGAACCGGGTGTTAAGCCAGGGCGAGATCGCCGCCAACATGTACCGGGCCAGGACCGGCAGCGAAGCTGGGCTTAATGCCTATTACACCTTCAAAAACACCACCAGGGACATCACCGGCCACGGCAATGACGGCATCCTGATGTATATGGAGCAGTATATGCAGCAGAATATCCTCAGAAGCAGCGCTGATGGGGCCCTAAACTTGCTGCTCTTGGCGGATTGATCCCGAGGGCTGGGTCCAAACCGGCGAGGTTCGCTGGCCGGGACCGTCAAAATAACAGGGAGGGGGCTTTCCCCCTCCCTGGACTTTCGCAGTAGGGGCGAACCTGGGCCCCTGGCCCCTAAAACTCGGCCACCCGGAGGCGCAAATCCCGCACTTTCCCCGGCCCCAAGGCCCGCTCCAGCTCCGCCAGGATCCGGGGCTTGAGAAACTGCAATTCCCCCCCCCAAATGCTGTCGCTCACCTCCACCCAGAGCTCCTGGCGTTTCAGGTCCACCAGGCGGGCGTGTTCCCGCATGGCGGCGGGCACCGTCCCCTCCCACACCCGGCGGATGCGCTGGCGCAATTCCAGGGCCTCCCGGTCTCCGGGATTGAGCAGGTCTTGTAACACGTCTTTGACGGCCACCGGCCGGGGTGATGGGGGGCGTTTTGCCATTTATCGAACCGCTGAGCACTAGTAGTAACTATCAAAAGAGGGCGGAGACATAGATCCGCTCTTCTCTGAGCTATTTCCCCTTTTACCTCCTTTTACCCCATAGCTTTCAAGCGCCCGGGCAAAGCCGGGGGCGGCGCGTTCGATCACCGCCTCCGGGACGCAAAAGGCCAGGCGGAAATGGCCCGCCCGGCCGAAACCCCGGCCCGGCACCGCCAGGATGTTCTCCTCCTTGAGCCGGGCCACGAAGGCCAGGTCGTCGCCCCCCGGCGCCTTGGGGAAGAGATAGAAGGCCCCTTTGGGCTGAACAAATTCATAACCGCTTTGCTGTAGAATCTGACACAAAATCCGGCGGCGCCGGGCGTAGGGGGCAATATCCACGCAGTCTTCCGTCAGGGTCGCCACCACCCGCTGCATCAGGGCCGGGGCGTTGACGAAGCCCAGGATACGGTTGGCCAGGACCAGACCGCCGGCCAATTCGAGACGCCCGGCGGCCCGGGGGCTCACCGCGGCATAGCCCAGGCGTTCGCCGGGAATGGAGAGGTCCTTGGAAAAGGAAGTGGCCAGCACGGTGTCCGGGTAGGCCGCGAAGATGCTGGGGACCGGGAGATTGTCGTAAACTATCCGGCGGTACGGCTCATCCGCCACCAGGTAAACCGGCCGGCCCTGGCGGGCCGACGTGCTGCCCCAGGAGCTCGCCCAACGCCGCCAAGGTCGCGGCTTCATAGACCTGGCCGGTGGGGTTGTTGGGGGAGTTGATGATCACCGCCCGGGTCTTGGGGCCCAGGGCCGCGGCCAGACGGTTCAGGTCGATCTGAAAATTCTCGTCGGTCTCCGCCACCTTCGCCACCCCGCCGTGGTTGTCGACGTAGGTGAGATATTCCACAAAATAGGGGGCCAGGACCACCACCTCGTCGCCCGGGTCCAGGATGGTCTTGAGAATGATGTTGAGGGCCCCGGCGGCGCCGACGGTGAGGATCAGGTCGTCGGCTGTGAAGGGCAGTTGATGCACCCGGCCCAGGTGCTCGGCCAGGGCCTGGCGGGTCTCTGGTAAGCCGGCATTGGGCATGTAGGCGTGCAGGCCGGGGCGGGGGTCCTGGACCGCGGCCAACAGTGCCTCTTTGAACCGGGGCGGCGGCTCCAGGTCGGGGTTGCCCAGGGTGAAATCGAAGACCTGATCCGCCCCCAACCTGGCCTTGAGTTCCCGGCCCTCTTCGAACATCCGCCGGATCCAGGAGGAGCCCGCCATGGCGGTTTTGATGCGGGATGAAATGCTCATCGTTAATCCTGTTTTAAGTTTCGAGTTTTTAGGTGTAGGGGCGGGGTCTCCCCGCCCGATAAATAACCGTTCCAAACAAGGGCGGGGAGACCCCGCCCCTACAAAGTTATTAACTGAACCCCCTGCCTTTAAACCTTTTCTTCCACCTCATACCCCGCCTCTCTCAAGGCCTGGCAGCACCGCGGCGCCGTGCTCCGGACCCCGGATCTCCAGGTTCAGTTCCACCCGGGTATAGTCCAGGGGCAGTTCCCGGGCCAGGCGGTCGTGGAACAGGTGCAGGATGTTGGCCCCCGCCTGCCCCAGCAGCGCCGTGAGACGTCCCAGGGAGCCGGGGATATCTTGCAGGGCCACCCGCAGGGACAAGAGGCGGCCCTGCTCCAGGAGGACCCGGGGCACCACCCGCTCCAGCAGGGGCATGTCGATATTGCCGCCGCTCACCAACACCACCACCTGGCGGCCCAGATGCCGGTCGGCCAGGGGCCCCAAGAGAGCCGCGGCGGCCACCGCCCCGGCGCCTTCGGCCAGGATCTTTTTGTCTTCCAGCAGCAGCAATAAGGCCTGGGCGATTTCGTGCTCCTCCACCAGGGCCAGGTCCCGCAGGTATTTCTTGAGGATCATAAACGGCAGCCGGCCGGTTAAAGGCACCCGGATGCCGTCGGCCAGGGTGGGGGCGGCCGGCACCGGGGTCGGGGTCCCTTTCATAAAGGCCTCGACCAGGGAGGGCGCCTGCCTGGTCTGCACCCCGACGACCAGCACCTCAGGCCGGCTCGCCTTCAGGGCCAGGGTCACGCCGGCGGCCAGGCCGCCGCCCCCCACCGGCACCACCACCGTATCGACCTCCGGCAGATCTTCCAGAATCTCCAGCCCCAGGGTGCCCTGCCCGGCGATGACCTCGGGGTCGTCGTAGGGGTGAATAAAGACGTAGCCTGCGGCCTCCAGGGCCCTGGCCTGCTCCACGGCCTGGGAGACATCCTGGCCGTAAAGGATGACCTCGGCTCCATAGCCCTGGGTGGCCATCTGCTTGGAGATGGAGGCGCCTTCCGGCATGACGATGGTGGCCGCGAGCCCCAGGTGCGCCGCGGCGTAGGCCACCCCCTGGCCGTGATTGCCGGCGGAGGCGGCGACGACCTTATCCCCCTCGCCCCGCTCCTTCAGGAGGGTGAGTCGGTTCAGGGCGCCCCGGAGCTTAAAGGAGCCGGTGGTCTGGAGGTTTTCCAGCTTCAGATAGACCTCCCGGCCACCCAGGCGGCTCAGGGTGTCGGAGTAGATGAGGGGGGTGCGCAGGACTACCCCCTTAAGCCGCTCCCGGGCTGCTTCAATATCCTTCAGGGTCAGGGTTGTGGACGACAAACCTCCTCCCAGAACCCGTGCAACAGGGTCCTTAGCCGTAAGCAAAATTATGCCGGGCGGCCCCCCCGAGAGCAGAAGGCCGCCCGAATTACCAGACTAGCGTCCGAACTTGATGGAATCGATGATGCGCTGCAAATCCGCCCGGTTGGCGTTAAAATCCTTGGGCTCGGAGTGGGCGATAAAGCTGTACATGTAGTTTTGCCCGTCATAGCACTGCCACTGGATGCGCTGGAACCCTCCGGAACCCTTTTCCGCGGTCTCGATGGTTTCCCAGCCGATGACTCCGTCTTTGGCGCCGCCCTGGTCCCGGCGCTTTACTGCCATGTACTTGCCGATGCCTTTCTCTTCCATGGCCTGCTTATAAGAGGCGTCCACCGAGGCCTTCCGGGGGAAGCTGGGCACCATCTGGGTCCAGTGAATGGTAAACCCGCAGGTGGTCCCGGGCTTCATGAAGATGATGTTATCTTTTTCGGCATTACCGGCGGGGTCGCCCCGCTCCAGGCGCCAGCCGGCCGGAATAGTATAGGAGAAATTCCGGACCTTGTTTTGATAGGTCACCGGGGCGGTGGAAGCGGCGGTCTTATCGCTCATGGAATACTTGCCTTCAGCGGCCTTAGTCGGCTGCGGTTGCGCCTGCGGTTGCTTCTCCGCTTCTTTCGACCGTTTCAGGGCGTCGGCGCCGCTTTGGATGGCGCCCCATTGCGCCAGCGCCGGTGACGCCAAGAAACAACTCAGCAAAGCCAGAATAGACAGATTCAGTATCACTTTCCGCATGTTAGTCTCCTTTTTATGGTTTGCGTTACCAAAATCTTCAGCCTCAGGTAGCCTGGGCCTTGCGCCAGCCCGCGGCCTTGAGCCCGGCCACATGGGCCAGTCCACTCCGTTTTTAATCTTTGCAGATATAGGGCATAGTCCTGCCGGACCAAAGGCTCCAGGCGGCGGTGCAGTTGGGCGTTTACTTCCTGGTCCCCGGGCGCCAGGCCCTGCCAGCTCAGGTAGCCCTCATCAAAAAGATAGGCCGGGGTCGCCCGTGACTTGAGGCCGCGCAGGTCCATGTAATTCTGGGCCCGGTCCACGTCATACTCCAGAACCCAGCCGCAGTCTGCCAGCATGGAGGTTTCATCCCGGGCGGCCGGAGAAGCGCACCGGGGACAATAGAGATGGAGGAGAATTTCCGGAGGCAGGAGATTGTCCCGGAAGCTGAGAAAGGCAGAGTTTTTACCGCACTCGCAGAACCGGCGCTGATTCATGCACATGGCCTGATCTCCTTGCGGGTCCAGAGAAGCCATTGCCAGGGTCCGTTCTAGTTACTACTTTTCGACTATTATGACAATAACTTAAACCGCTGGGACGCCGATCATGAGAATCATGGCGGAATTGCTGGAAAATTCCCCCGGCAGGTTCGCCCGGGAACTGGGCCTGGACCTCAAATCCGGGCCCGCGGCGCGCCAGCTTTGGTTCCTGGCTGCCGTCTTTTACGGGGCGCGCATCTCCGGGGTCCTGGCGGCCCGCACCTTCCGGGTCTTCGCCGCGGCCGGCGTCTATGGACCGGAGGCCATCCGGGCCCAGGGCTGGGACAACCTGGTGGTCCTCCTGGACCGGGGCGGCTATACCAGGTATGATTTCAAGACCGCCACCAAGCTGCTCCGGATCATGGAGTTCTTGCAAGACCGGTATCAAGGCTCCCTGGAGCGCCTGCATGAGGCCGCGGCGGACGCCTCCGACCTGGAGCGCCGGATAATGGACCTGGCCCCGGGCATCGGCCCCGCCACGGTCAACATCTTCCTGCGGGAACTGCGGGGCGTCTGGCCCAAGGCCGACCCTATCCTGAGCCCTCTGGCCCAGGCCGCGGCCGAACACCTGGGGCTGTTGTCCCCGGGTCTCGACCCTCGGTCGGCCCTGCGAGAGCTGGCGCGCCACTGGCAGGCGCAGCCGGTCCCCCATCGTGACTTCGCCGACCTGGAAGCGGCCCTGGTGCGCCGGGGGCTGGAACTGCGGCGAAAAAAATAGGGACACCTCCTATTTTTTTCTATCTTTAGCCGCGAAACCTTAAATCATGCCCAAAAAATAGGAGGTGTCCCTATTTTTTCGAGAGGGGATTCATGCAGGATTGCATCTTCTGCCGCATCGTCGCCGGCCAGCTGCCCGCCGCCCGGATCTTGGAAACCCCCAAGATCTTGGCTTTTCTGGATATCGCCCCGGTGCACTACGGCCACACCCTGGTCATTCCCAAGGCCCATCATCAAAACCTCCTGGACTTACCGGACGGACTCTGGGAGGAGATAGGCCACGTTTGCCGCCGCGTCGCCCAGGCCATTCAATTAAACCTCAAGGCCCAGGGCTTCAATATCGGCATGAATAACTTTGCCGCGGCGGGGCAAGAGGTTTTTCACGCCCACGTCCACGTCATTCCCCGCTATCTTGGCGACGGCCTGAAATTATTCCCCCAGGAGAGCTACAAGCCCGGCGATATGGAGAAGACGGCGGCGCAGTTACGACAAGCGTTACAGGCAGATTGAAGAAGCAAAGGTGGCGGGCACGGAGGCCCGCCCCACTTGATAAATGATTTGGTGGGGCGGCCGTCCCTGGCCGCCGCTTCTCGGAACTAATCAGCTCGCCGGGCTTCGGCCCAAAGGATTTCCTGCAGGAAAAGCGATTTTTCCGAGATGGGGATGGTTTCACCATCGATGGCGGCCACCGGCATCAGGCCCATCAGGGAGTTGGCCAGCCAGACGCCGTCGGCCTGATGCAGTTGCGCCGGGGTGGTGGGAACCTCAGTCAGCAACAAACCCTCCCGGGCCAGGGCCCGGGCCAGGGCCGCCACCGTCACCCCCGGCAGGGCGCTGGCCGCGGCCGGGGTGAAATACCGCCCCTGAGAGAGATAAACCAGGCTGGTGGCGGCCCCCTCGGACACCAGACCATCGGCCTCCAGGATGACGGCCTCCCGGGCCCCGCGGTCCAGGGCATACTGCCGGGCCGCCAGGTAAAAGAGATAATTGAGGCTCTTGTGGCGCCCGATCATGGTGGTGCGCCGTTCCGGGAAGATCACCGCCGGCCAGCCGGCGGCGTACTCTGGCGGCAGGGGCGGCGCATAAGGCTGGGCCCACATCACCAGGGTGGGTTGGGCAGACGCCGGCAGACCCAGCCCGCCGGCCACCCCCCGGCTCAACAAGATCTTCACCCGGGCCGTGGCCTGCTCCAGACCATTGGCCGCCAGCAGTCGGCTCAGGCGCTCTCCCCAGGGGAGGTCCCGGGGCAAAGCCAGGCGGAAGGCCGCGGCCGAGGCCGCCAGGCGGGTCAGATGCTCGGTCAGGAAATAGATGCTTCCCGCCTCGGCCCTAAGGGTTTCAAACAGGCCGTCGCCGTAAAGGAAGCCCCGGTCGTTCACCGAGACCCGGGCCTGGTCCACGGGGACCAGGTCATCATTGAGCCAGACGAATTCGGTGGTTTTCATAAATTATAGGTATTTTCCTCTGGTAGCCGCAGGCTTACCGTTATCGGCCCTGTAGGGGCGGCTCGCGAGCCGCCCCTACAAGTAACTTCTCACAAATCGCCCGCAATCACCCGGAACAGGGTGCCGGCCTTGTGGAGGGTCTCCTCGAATTCGTCTTCTTCCCGGGAGTCATAAACCACGCCGCCGCCCACGGCGAAATGGGCCTGGCCCCGGGAGACGATGGCGGTGCGGATGGCCACGTTGAGGTCCAGGTTGCGGTGCAGGCCCAGGTAGCCGATGGCCCCGCAGTAGACGTGGCGCACGTGGGGCTCCAACTCGTCGATGATCTCCATGGCCCGGATCTTGGGGCAGCCGGTGATGGAGCCGCCGGGGAAGGTGGCGCGCAAGATGTCCACCTGATTGACCCCGGGCCGCAGCCGGCCGGTAACGATGGACACCAGGTGATAGACGTTCTGGTAGGCCTCCAGGCGCTTGTGCTCTTGCACGGCCACGCTGCGGGGGGCGCAGACCTTGCCCAGGTCATTGCGCAGCAGGTCCACGATCATGGAGAGCTCGGCGTCGTCCTTGGGGCTGTCCGCCAACTCCCGGCGCAGGGCCGCATCCTCCGCCGGGGTGGCGCCCCGGGGCCGGGTCCCCTTAATGGGCCGGGTCTCCAGGTAGTCGCCCCGGCGGTACAAAAAGCGCTCCATGGAGGTGGAGAGCACCTGGAAATCATCGCAGTTCAGGTAGGCGTAAAAGGGCGCCGGGTTCAGGCCAAAAAGCCGCTGAAACAGATAATACGGCTCGCCGGACAGCGAAAAGGAAAAGCGCTGGGTCAGGTTGACCTGGTAAACGTCGCCCTGGGCGATGTATTCCCGGATGCGGCTGAGGGCCGCCAGATACGCCGCCCGGGTAAAGTTGCTCCTGGGGGGGCCGACCCGATAAGCGCCCAGGGGATCGTTAGGGGGCCAGATGTCGTCATCCTCCGGGGCAGTGCCGCGCCCTTGCGGGTCCTCGTAGGTGACTCTCACCTGCCAAAAGCGCCCGCCCCGGCGGTCGTGCACCACCAGACGCCGGTGAAAGGCCAGGACCATCTCCGGCAGTTGCAGGTCGTCCACCGCGGTTTGGGGCAGCTTCTCCAGATGGTTTTTCAGGTCATAGGCCAGAAACCCCAGGCCTCCGGCGCTAAAAGGCGGCAGCGGCGCCGCCCCCGGCAATTCCAGGGCCGCCAGCAGCTCATTAAGGATGGTAAAGGGGTTGCCCCGGCACTCCTTTTTGGCCCCGTCCCGCTGCCAACTGACCTGGTCCCCTTTGGCGCGCAACACCAGGAACGGGTCCCAACCCATGAGGGAATAACGGGCGCAGTCCAGGTCGCCGCCGCTCAGGAGCAGCATGGCATAGGGCCGCCGCCGGATGGCGACAAAGAGGTCCGCCAGGTCTTGCACCCCTGGCGGTGGGGAAAGGGCTAAACCTCGATATCGACTATTCGTCCAAACATAGTTCAAAGTTCTGTAGGGGCGAACCTTGTGTTCGCCACAGCAGGGCGAATACAAGATTCGCCCCTACGAAATTCTTAGAAAATTCGCCGCCAGTTCCCGGCCGTGGCTGGTGAGGAAGGATTCCGGATGGAACTGGACCCCATGGAGGGGGTAACGCCGGTGGCTCAGGCCCATGATCACCCCGTCTTCGGTCCGGGCGGTGACTTCCAGCTCCGGCGAGTCGAGGGCCGCCATCAAGGAGTGATAGCGGGCCGCGGCAAAAGGCGACGGCAGACCGGCAAACAGGCCGCGGCCCTCGTGAAAGACCTGGGATTGCTTGCCGTGCACCGGCACCGGGGCCCGGACCGTGGCGCCGCCGAAGACCTCGTTGATGGCCTGGTGGCCCAGGCAGACCCCCAGGATGGGCACCTGCCGGTAAAAATGGGCGATCACCGCTTTGCTGATCCCGGCCTGGGCCGGGGCCTTGGGGCCGGGGGAGATGCAGAGCCACCGGGGCTTCAGGGCCTCGATGGCTTCCAGGGTAATGGCGTCGTGGCGGAAGACCAGGACCTCCAGGTCGAACTCATAGAAGAGCTGCACCAGGTTGTAGGTGAACGAGTCGTAGTTGTCGATCATTACCAGGCGCATAAAGGCAGTTTTCTGTTTTCTGTTTTCTGTTAAAAGAATTGGATTATCATCTGGTTATCTGCTGAGTCGGTAGCTTATGAAACGATAAAACCCCCAAATAAAAAAGCCCCCCAGTTGAGCCTGGGTGGCTTTCGCCTGTCATAACTCTGTTGGTTTATATATTTCGCTCAGGTGGTGATGTCAATGATTTTCTCGGCCTGGTTCAATACCTCACCCAGGGCGGACTGTGGCTGCCAAAAGCGGCAGGCACGGAGGCCCGCCCTACCAACAGCCAAGTGGCTTGCGGCTAGCTAATTTTCCGGCTCTAAACCCCTATTTAGGATAAATCCTGGCCCCCGGCCCGCAGCTTTACAAAATAGAGGGTGCCGAAGGCGTTGGGGTTCAGAAGATGCTGGTGGCTATCGTAATTCTTGACGTAGCCGACGTCGTAGTCCTCCCCTTCCCCCAGGCTCATGGCCCGGTCCATGTCGCCGTCGGCAACCACCACCAGGGTCTGGAGGAAGGCGGCGCCGCCATTGCGGGCCGTGGGGTCGAGGGCAAACACCGCCCCGCAGTCGCAGAAGCCACCGGCAAAATCATACCAGGTGCCGCCCTCCAATTCCACGGGCCGCAACACGGCCGCACCGCAAAAGGGGCAAAGTACCGGCCGGGTGCGGTCGCTAAACAGTTTCGGCATGCAGAAACCTCATTAAAATATGGTTTGGCCGAATTTAACGCCTCGCTTCCCCGCAGCCGTTATCCTCGGCCAATCTAAAGACTCTTTTATTATCGCTGATTTTTCCGGTTTCGGCAATTATCTCCCCATCTATTGACACTGCGGTTCCGTGAGCTTAAATTGTCTTCACCATGCCGTTAAAGGAGAAGTATCAATGGCTGACAAAACCTTAGTCTTTTCGGATCAGGAGCAGATGAAGATCGAAGCTATGCTCATCGACAAGGACGGCGAAGAGGCCCTGCGTTATCTGGCCGAACTCGTGGATCGTTTTAACCCGCATCTCGGTCACTCCTGCGGGCCGAAAGCGGCTGAAGGCGGACCTCCGGGCCACGGTTGATCACCGCGGTTACCTGAAAAATCGACTACTTAAAGCGGGACTGACCCGCGGCTCCGCCCCGGCGGGCGCCCAGCAGGTTGATCCCCAAAATAAAACGCAAATTCGGCTCCGAGGCCGGATTCAGCCGGCAGATGAGGTGTAACATGGCAGAGAAACAGATCGTCTTTTCGGATCAGGAGCAGCAGCAGATTGAGGCCATCGTCATCGACAAGGACAAGGAGGAGGCCCTGAAGTTTCTGGCCAAGCTGGTGCAGGAGATCAAGGGTAGCGCCGGCCATGCTTGCAGTGCCGGGCCCATCAGGTGACCTCTAACCTTCTGAAGAACTAGCTGCAGGCATGGACAGACTGGCCCTGGTGGCCGACACCCACGCCTACCGGGCCGGTCTTCCCTCCTTGCTCAGCTTTTTCCACCGGCGGGGCCTGCGCCACCTGGCCTGCCTGGGAGACTGCCAGCCCGAGCCGTTTAAGGCCTGGCTGACGCTCGACCCGGAAAACCGGCTCTATTGGGTCTACGACGTCTTCGGTCCGCAGCTTCCCGAGGCCGACGCCTGCGGGGTGGCCCTGGAGCTTGAGGACCGGATCTTTCTGGCCCATACCCGGGCTCTGATCTGGACCCATTTCAATGAGCGCATCCGGGCTTACGCACACAGCGCCCGCACCTGCCGCCCGCCCTTGCTGGCCTGCCACGGACACACCCATGTGCCCTGCGTCACCCGGTTTGCCCCGCCTTTCAGCCGCCTGCTCTATATCAACGACGCCCTGCGACCCCAGGAGTTCCAGCCGCGCCAGGCCTGCCTGCGTCTAGAGCCGGACACCGTCTACCTCATCGTCCCCGGGGCCTTTACCCTGGAAGAGGGGCGCCACCCCGCCTTCAGTTTCGCGGTCCTGGACTTCATCGACTCCCGCGTGGCCATGGTGTCCCTGCGGGACCTGGCCGGTCTGGAGGCGGTGGAGCTGTTTCCAGACAGTGAGTAGGCGGCGCAGGCATGGCGGATGGCACAGCCCGCCCTATATTGCTGGCATCTGTTTGCCTCTTGGCAGGAGAATAAAATCTTGCCAAGACCGCAAGCTTAGAAAACCGAATCGGGGACCAATTCCACTTTTCCTTCCCTGAGTTCCGCCAGCACCAGGGCGTCGGTGGGAAAGGCCAGGGGTTGGGGCGGCTCGGCCAGGGGAAAGAAGGCCACTTCCGCCAGGTCGTCGCCGGCCCGGAGCGCCCCCCCGTAACCTGCCCGGCAAACCAGATCCCCACGGTGAGGCGCTCCGGATCGTGGAAATTGGCGTGCACCGCCAGCACCTCCCCCACCTCCACCACCAGGCCGGTCTCCTCGGCAAGCTCCCGGGCCGCGGCCGCTCGCACCTCTTCGCCCCACTCCACGTAACCACAAGGGATACACCAGGCATTCGGGTAGGGTCCGCCTTTCCGGCGGCCCCAGAGAATCTCCGCCCCGCGGCGCACCACCACCGCCACCCCCACCGCGGGGTTGACGTAAAGCGTCTTGGCGCAGGCCCGGCAGACCAGGCGGTCCCGGCCGCCCCGGCGCCGGCTCGCCAGTTCCCCGCCGCAGCAGGGGCAGAAGCGGAAGGAAGGAGGATTGCAGGACATATTAGTTTCGAGTTTCGAGTTTTTAGTTTTTAGTTTAGGTTGGTGAATATATAAGCATCCTGCCATATTCCGCAAGTCCAAAGCATTTCAGCAACCTCCGCCAAGCTTCCTCCTCAAGATTGATTGCCCTTAACTGAAAGCTGAAAACTGAAAACTGAAAACTATTTTAATATTAAAGGTTGAAAGTGGCGGCAAATTCATTTAAAAAAGTCGATGGTTCTTATTTTTTCGGAGAAAACTTCGTGACTACGCCCAGGCTCAGGGCCATCCGCAATATCGGCATCATCGCCCACATCGACGCGGGGAAGACCACCCTGACGGAGCGCATCCTCTATTACTCCGGCCGCACCCACAAGATGGGCGAGGTGCACAACGGCGCCGCGGTCATGGACTGGATGCCCGAGGAGCAGGAGCGCGGCATCACCATCACCGCGGCGGTGACCACCTGCCAGTGGAAGGGCTGCGTCATCAATATCATCGACACCCCGGGGCACGTGGACTTCACCATCGAAGTGGAACGCTCGCTTAGGGTGCTGGACGGCGCCATCGGCGTCTTCGACGCGGTGAGCGGGGTGGAGCCCCAGTCGGAGACCGTCTGGCACCAGGCCGACAAATACCGGGTGCCCAAGCTGGCCTTCATCAACAAGATGGACCGCCTGGGCGCCGACTTCTGGGCCGCGGTGGCTTCCATGCGGGAGAAGTTGGGAGCCCATCCCCTGGTGCTCACCATTCCCTGGGGCGAAGAAGACCGCTTCCAGGGGGTCATCGACCTGTTGACCATGAAGGCCCTGAAGTGGCGGGAAGAGACCCTGGGCCTGGTCTTTGACGAAGTCGAGATTCCCCCGGATTTGCAAGCCGCGGCCGCCAAGGCCCGGGAAGACCTGGTGGAAGCGTTGGCGGAGGTGGACGATGAAGTGATGGAGGTCTATCTGGCCGAACGCCCCCTGTCGTCGGAGGAACTCAAGGCCGGTCTGCACCGGGCCACCGTGGCCCTCAAGGGCGTGCCCACCTACTGCGGCTCCGCCCTGCGCAACAAGGGGGTCCAGCCCCTCTTGGACGGCATCAATAGTTTCCTGCCCAACCCCACGGAAGTGCCGGCCATCGTCGGCCAACACCCGAAAACCGGCGCCGAGGAGGCCCGGCCGGCCCGGGATGACGGGCCTTTGGCCGCCCTGGCCTTTAAGATCATGGTGGATCAGAGCCAGCGCCTCACCTATGTGCGGCTTTACTCCGGCACCCTGAAATCGGGCCAGGAGGTCTACAATCCCCTCAAAGGCGTCTCGGAAAAGGTGGCCCGCATCCTCAGGATGCACGCCAACAAACGGGAGCCCCTGGAAGAGGCCCACGCCGGCAGCATCGTGGCCCTGCTGGGACTGAAGACCACCACCACCGGGGACACCCTGTGCAGCCGGGATAAGCCCATTGTCCTGGAGCCCATCTCCTCCTATGTGCCGGTGATCTCCCTGGCCATCGAACCGCTGACCCGGGACGACCAGGAGAAGTTGGGCCCGGCCCTGGCCCGGGTCTCCGAAGAAGACCCGAGCCTGCAGGTCACCACCGACGAAGACACCGGCCAGACCCTGCTCTCCGGCATGGGAGAGCTGCACCTGGAGGTGATCCAGCATCGCCTGGAGCGGGAATTCCACGCCCACCTGCGGGCCGGCCGCCCCCAGGTGGTCTACCGGGAGACCATTGCCGCGGCGGCCGAGGAAACCGGGACCTTCGACCGGGAACTGGCCGGCAAGCATCACTTCGCCGAAGTGCGCCTGAGCCTCTCCCCCCGGCCCCGGGGCTCCGGCAACTCCTTCAGGTCGCTGCTGCCCGAAGAGCACCCGGCCCAGAACTTCGTGCCCATCATCCGCCAGGCGGTGGAAGAAGCCCTGGAAGGCGGCGTGGTCTATGGCCACCCCGCGGTGGACCTGGCAGTCGCCCTGACCGCGGCCACCGTCAAAGAAGGAGCCTCCTCGGAGATGGCCTTCCGCATCGCCGCCATGACCGCCTTAAAACAGGCCTTTAGCCAGGCCCAGCCCCAACTGCTGGAGCCCATCATGAAGGTGGAGATCATCGCCCCGGAGGAATTCACCGGCGAGGTCATGGGCGACTTCGCCTCCCGCAAGGGCAAGGTGGAGCAACTCCTGGCCAAGGGTCCGGTGCGCCTCATCACCGGCACGGCGCCGTTGGCCGAGATGTTCGGCTACGCCACCAGCCTCCGCTCCCTGACCCAGGGCCGGGGCACCTTCACCCTGCAATTCGACCACTACGGCTTCGTGGAACGGCGGGAGGAGTAGCTGTCAGCTTTCAGCTGTCAGCGGTCAGCTAAAGCACTCATTTGATAGGATGGCCGTGGTCGCCATGGCACAGCCAGTTGTAGGGGCGACCCGCTGGGTCGCCCTTTGTGGTATGGCAATCTATCTCATGATGATTACTCTGAAAAATATCAAGTTCTCAAGGAGCATAGATCAAATGTCCATCGAACAAACCCTATCCATGATCAAACCCGACGGCGTGGCCCGCGGCCTCATCGGCGAGATCATCGGCCGCTTCGAGAAGGCCGGCCTCAAGATCCGGGCCATGAAGCTGCTGCATCTCAGCAAGGCCCAGGCCTTGCAATTTTATGAGGTGCATAAGGAGCGGCCCTTTTACGACAGCCTCACCAGCTTCATGAGTTCCGGCCCCATCGTGGCGATGATCCTGGAAGGCGACAACGCCATCCAGGTGAACCGGGACCTGATGGGGGCCACCGACTACCGCCAGGCCGCGCCCGGCACCATCCGGGCCGACTTCGCCAAAGAAATCGAGGCCAACCTCGTCCACGGCTCCGATTCCCCCGAAAACGCCCAAATCGAGATCGCCTTCTTCTTCAACGCCCTGGAGCGGGTCTGAGGACTTGGTAGCCGCAGGCTTTAGCCTGCGCTCTTAGAGGGCACGGCCCGCCTTGCCCCTGCCGTAGGGGCGGACCCAGTGTGTCCGCCCTTGGTTTTGGTGGCAAGGCGTCCCGCCTTTGCTCGCAACTGCCTGGCGGGCCCGGTGGCCCGTCCCACCAGGAAAACCATTGGTGGGGCGGCTTCTCTGGCCGCCAGACCTTGTGCTGATGTGAAGCATCACCCTCTCCCACCCTCTCCTACCTGCCATTCTCCTTGGTAAAACTTGACAAAGGCTCCTGCCAACCCCATTTTACTATTACGCCCATGGTGGCTTGGCGCTATTGGTGCGCCTTGCTGAAGGGCTTGCTCCCTTAAGAAGAGGATACCCCTTGCAGAGTGAGAATTGAGCATGTCTATAAAAGATAAAGAGACAGTGCTCAGGAAGGCTTCACCCCGGAGGAACCGGATCATGGAGCGGGTCCGGGCCGCCTGGAGACCGCCCCGGAGCACCGCCGCCGCACCGGCCGGCCCTTGGTCACCCTGAGCTATGCCCAGAGTCTGGACGGCAGCATCGCCGACCGCCCCGGCCGGCCCCTGACCCTGAGCGGCACCCAGTCCATGATCCTGACCCATGGCCTCAGGTCGTCTCACGAGGCCATCCTGGTGGGCATCGGCACGGTCCTGGCCGACAACCCCCGGCTCAACGTCCGCCTGGTCGCCGGCCACAGTCCCCAGCCGGTGATCGTGGACAGCCGGCTCCGTTTTCCGCCCTACGCCAACCTCTTGCGCAACGGCCGCTCCCCCTGGATCGTCACCAACGAAGGGGCCGACCGCGAGCGCCAGGAAGCCCTGGAAGCCACCGGGGCCCGGGTAATCCGCCTGCCGGCCAGCAACGGGCTGGTGGATCTGACCGCCCTCCTGGAACGCCTGGCGGCAATGGGCCTCAACAGCCTCATGGTTGAGGGCGGCGCCCAGATTATCACCAGCTTTCTGGCCTCCCGCCTGGTGGATCAGGTCATCCTGACCATCGCCCCGCTGCTGGTGGGGGGGCTGAGAGTGGTGGACAACCTGGGCTACTCCAAGCTCCGGCGTTTTCCTCGTCTGAGCAACCTCATCTATCAACGTCTGGGGGAAGATCTCGTCCTCATGGGCGAACCTGACTGGGAGGCCTAAATGCAACGGCGAGCCCTGCATTTCACCGCCCCCCGGCAGGTGGCCTGGCGCCGCGAGACCATCGCCGCCCCCGCTTTCGGCCAGGTGCTGGTCAAAACCGCCATCTCGGCCATCAGTCCCGGCACCGAACTCCTCATCTACCGGGGCCAGGCCCCCCAGGATCTGGCCCGGGACGATACCATCGCCGCCCTGGCCGGCGACTTCTCCTTCCCTTTGAAGTATGGTTATGCCGTGGTGGGCCAGGTGGTCTCCCTGGGACCCGGGGTTGACCCGGATTGGCAGGGCCGGCTGGTCTTTGCCTTTCATCCCCATGAGAGCCACTTCCTGGCCACCCCCGATGAACTGCAAATGCTGCCCCTCTATCTCGCCCCCGAGGATGCGGTCTTCTTCCCCAACATGGAAACCGCCGTGACTTTTTTGCTGGACGGCCAGCCCTTGATGGGGGAACAGGTGGCCATTTTCGGCCAGGGCATCGTGGGCTTGCTCCTCACCGCCCTGTTGTCCCGCTGGCCCTTAAGCTCCCTGGTGACCCTGGACCTCTATCCCAAGCGGCGTTTGCTGTCGGAAGACCTGGGAGCTCACCTCAGCCTGGACCCCGGCGCCCCGGAGGCGCAGGAACGTCTGCTGGGCCACCTGCAGGGGGCCGGTCCTTACCCCGGGGCCGACCTGACCTATGAGATTTCCGGCAACCCCGAGGCCCTGAACCAGGCCATCGCCGTCACCGGCTTCAGCGGCCGGGTGGTCATCGGCTCCTGGTATGGCAGCAAAAGGAGCGACCTGAACCTGGGGGGCCGCTTCCACCGCAGCCGGGTGCGGCTCATCGGCAGCCAGGTGAGCAGCATCCCCCCGGAACTCTCCGGCCGCTGGAACAAATCCCGGCGCTATCATATCACCTGGCAGATGCTGGCAGAGATCAAACCGGCCCGGTTCATTACCCATCGCTTTCCCGTCGCCCAGGCCGCCCAGGCCTACGAGTTGATCGACCAGAACCCCGGCGAGGCGATCCAGGTGATTTTGGAGTATTGATAAGACAGTTTTCTGTTTTCTGTTTTCCGTAGGGGCGACCCGCTGGGTCGCCCTGGCTTTGGCAGGAAACTGAAAACTATTTTAAGGAGCATATCATGCACCTGCTATACACCCTGGCCGTTAAGCGCTCCTTCGTAGCCCGGCATTTCCTGGTGGGCGGTGATTGGGGCAAGGAGAATCAACTCCACTCCCATCATTACCAGGTGGAGGTGCAGGTGGAGGGCAAGGTTCTCAATCAATACGGCTACCTGGTGGATATCGTGGCCCTGGAGGCCCACCTGGATGATCTGGTGGCCTATTATCGGGAGCAGATCCTGAACGAGCTGCCGGAGTTCGCCGGACTCAACCCCAGCATCGAGCATTTCGCCCGCCTCCTGGGGCAGGAGCTCTTAAGCCGCATCAAGGACCCCCTCCACGCCCTCACCGCCAAGGTTTGGGAGGACGACATCGCCTGGACCGCCTACCGCGAGGAACGTTAATTGCACCTGGGCCTGGTGGTTTACGGCAGCCTGGAGACCGTCTCCGGCGGCTACCTCTATGACCGCAAGCTGGTCCAGCATCTGCAGAGCCGGGGGGATGAGGTGGAAGTCATCTCCGTGCCCTGGCGCCCTTACGGCCGGGGCCTCCTGGACAACCTCTCCCCTGCCCTCTTGAGCGTCTGCGCCGGGCCTCCTTCGATCTGCTGCTCCAGGACGAGTTGGTGCATCCCTCGTTATTCCGCCTCAATCATTGGCTGCGCCGCCGGGTCTCCTATCCCCTGGTGGCCATCGTCCATCATTTGCGCTGCTGTGAGGCCCGGCCCGCCTGGCAGAACCGCCTGTATCGCCAGGTGGAGCGGCAATACCTGACTTCCGTAGACGGCTTCATCTTCAACAGCCACACCACCCGGGGCGAGGTGGAGGGTCTGGCGGGGGCGGGCCGGCCGGCGGTGGTGGCCCCACCGGGGGGCGACAACGTGCCCGGCGGCGTCTCCCGGGAAGAAGTGCTGAACCGGGCCGCAGCCCCGGGACCGTGCCGCCTCATCTTCGTGGGCAACCTGATCCCCCGCAAGGGACTGCATACCCTGCTCGAGCGCCCTGGCGTCGCTGCCGCCTCAGGACTGGCTCCTGACCGTGGTCGGCGGTTCGGATCTGGATCTCTCTTACGCCCGGGCCATCCGCGGCCAGATCGCCGCCTTGGGCCTGACCGGCCGGGTGACCCTGCTGGGGACCCTCTCCCCTCCCGAATTGGCGGCCCGTTTGCGGCAGAGCCACCTGCTGGCGGTGCCTTCCTCTTATGAGGGTTTCGGCATCGTCTATCTGGAGGCGATGCGTTTCGGCCTGCCGGTCATTGCCGGAGACGCCGGCGGCCCCAGGGAGATCGTCAGCCACGGGGTGACCGGCTTTCTGGTGCCCCCGGGCGACACTGCGGCCCTGGCCCGCTACCTCGCCATCTCTGCTGCCAGACCGGGACCTGCTGGTGCGCCTGAGCCTGGCGGCCCTGGCCCAGTCCGCCTCCCACCCCACCTGGGAGGGCAGCGCCGCCAGGGTGCGGGAATTTCTGTACGGTTTTTATCTAAAACTGTTTGGGAATAGCTGAACAGCGCGAAAGGAGAAAGGAATATGTTGGGAAAGAGAATTTTGGCGGGCATTTTTGCCGGGATAATTCTTTTAAAGCTGATAGTCGGCCTGACGAATCCCCATAAATGGCTGGACCTGACGGGAGTACTTCTGGGGCATCACCTCATCGTTATGGGCATTTATTTGATATTGCTAATAATAACTGGTTACTATATCTTCTCCAGCCTGAAGTTAATCGATATCGCGGTGGTAATGTTTTTCACCTCCCTGCTGGTGGGCCTGAGCCTCGTCCCCTATGCGCCCTTGCTGCTAAAAATGAGTGGAGAAATCGCCGCCCTCGGCATCGGCAAGGCCTGGCTGGCGTTGCTGATCTGGGGAGCCCTGGCGGTGGCGGTGCTTTATGAGGTCTTCTCGAAGAGGCGCGGCTGGAAGAGATGACCGGCATCCCCGAAGAATTCAGCTTCATTCGCTATCTGGCCGCCAAAAAGGACCTGGACGACCGCTCCCTGAACCGGCACGTCCGGGAAACCCTGGCCCGGCATCTCCTGGAGACCCGGAAGACGCCGCCCTTGCGGGTGCTGGAGGTCGGCTGCGGTATCGGCACTATGCTGGAACGCCTGCTCGACTGGCAGCTGCTGCCTGAGGCCGCCTATACCGGCATCGATTTTCATCCCGACAATATTGCCGAGGCCCGGAACCGGCTTCCGGCGCTATGCCGCGTGCTCGAGGAGCCGACCTGTGCCGTGGCGGCGGAATTTGAGGCCATCGATCTTTTCGACTTCCTGGCCCGGGAGCAAGGCCGGGCCGCCTGGGACCTCATCGTGGCCCACGCCTTCCTGGACCTGGTGGACCTGGAGGCCACCCTGCCCGGGCTGCTGGCCTTGCTGGCCCCCGGAGGCTTCTTCTATTTCACCCTCAACTTCGATGGCGCCACCGTTTTTGAGCCCAGCATCGATCCCGAACTGGACCGGCTCATTGAAACTCTGTACCACCGCAGCATGGACGAACGCCGCGTCGACGGCCGGCCTGCCGGCAGCAGCCGCACCGGCCGCCGGCTTTTCGCGCACCTGACCGCCGCCGGGAGCCACGGTGCTGGCGGCGGGCAGCTCCGACTGGCTGGTCTTCCCCGGGCCGGACGGCTATCCCGGGGATGAGGCTTACTTTCTCCATTTCATCATCCATACCATCCAGCAGGCCCTGGAGGGCCACCCCGAACTGCCCGAGGCCGATTTCCGGGCCTGGGTGGCCCAACGCCAGGTCCAGGTGCAGCGGCGAGAATTGATCTACCTGGCCCACCAGCTGGATTTTTTCGGCCGGGTTTAAAAGACGGTTTTCTGTCTTCTGTTTTCCGTTTTCGGCTTCTCCTCGTCACCAAACTTAAGCGGCTTGAAGTAAGGTGCCATAGGGGCAGCTCGCGAACCGCCCGCACGGGTCCGGCATCTTGCCGTACCATTAGCCTTGTTCAAAAAGCTGGGATCCTAAGACTAACTTATTCGCCCGAGTTCTGATAAAATTGAAAACATTAATCGCTGGGAATTAGACGATGGCATCTGACCTTAACAGAAAACAGAAAACAGAAAACAGAAAACCGGCTCTAATCATTTACGACTGCGACGGGGTCCTCATCGATTCCCGGCGCTCCAACGAGGCCTTCTATAACCACATCCTAACCCACTTCGGCCTGCCGCCCCTGACCCCGGAGCAGCTGGAGGTGGTCCACGCCGCCACCGCCCAGGAAGCCGTGGACTTTCTCTTCCGCGGCACCCCCTGGCTGACGCAGGCTCAGGACTATCAGCGCCGGATAGACAACGCCCCGTTCCTCGCCCTGATCCGCCTGGAGCCCCATGTCCGGGAAGTCCTGACGCAGCTGCGCCCCGGCTACTTGACCGCCATCGCCACCAACCGGGGCCGCAGCCTGCCGCTGGTCCTCCAGACCCTGGGCCTGGCCGGCCTTTTCGATCTGACGGTGAGCTGCTACGATGTCAGCCGGCCCAAACCACACCCCGAGTGCCTCCAAAAAATCCTCCAGCATTTCCGGGTCAGGCCGGATGAGGCCCTGTACCTCGGCGACTCCGAAGTGGACCGGCTGGTGGCCGAGGAAGCCGGGATTCCCCTGGTGGCCTATAAAAACCCCAGGCTCAGGTCCCGTTACCATCTCCAGGATCACCTGGATCTGCTGCACGTGCTGGCTGGGATGGGGAAGTTAGGGGAATAATCGGCTCAGGTGAGGCCAGGGGGATAGGGTTTGCCCTAGCGATTATTGGAGGCTGCAATAAAAATTGATGAAGTTGCCGTCCGGGTCCTGGAAATAGATGGACCGGCGCCCCCAGGGCGGCATCAGCCACTGGATAGCCAAGCCCCGCAGGCGCTCATACTCTCGATCGAGGTCCACCACCTCAAATTCCAGCTGCACGCTGCGGTTCGGGGCGGCCTCCATGGTTCCAGAGGCCGGCCTCCCGGTACTCTCCAAGCTGTAGAGGGCCAGGGTGGCGCCGCCCTCCCCGGTGCGGAATTCCGCGTACTCGCCCCGGTGGACCTCGGGGTCGATCTCCAGCACTTCCCGGTAAAACTGCGTCAGCCGTTCCAGGTTGCCGGTGACGATGCAGATATGGGTTAGCTTCATGGCCTAACCTCAGCAAGGTCAGTGATCAGCGATTGTTTGATGGTCAGAAAGCGGATTAAGGAGGCGACTTGGCCGGGAGCCGGGCAAGGTTCCGGAGTTATGGACCGAGCGAACGCTTAGCCGGGCCTGCTTAAATTCTTTCAGGACTCCCGGGGGGGTGGCTCAGTAAATATAAGGAGTCGCGGTCATTTTTCGATGAGAACTCGGCAGCATCTTGGTCTCTCTGGTTTTCTTTGGCGACTATTAACAGACCGACGATCAGCACACCCACGAAGACTCCCAGCATGAAGGTCCCTGCCAAAAGGATGAACATGATCTCCTCCCTAGTCGAACAGTCACCCGTATTCTCGCTAAAAGGCGCCTGCTGAGAACTTTAAAAACCGCCCCGCCAAAGGTTCTTGGTCATTAAACTAAACCTTTGCTTTAATTAGCCAATAGGAAAAATCCTGATTTTGCCTGGTAAATTTCCTAATATTACGATCCCAAAAAGCACGGGCGCGGCAAATCGTCTTTAGCTAAAATTTAAGAAAGTTGTCCCGGAAGACAATCGCTAAAATGACCATTTAGGAATAGGTATAATTGCTTAATTGGGATGGTCGATTCGCCAGGATTGGCCGACCGGGGCGGACTGGCCCGGCCAGAGGACGGGCGCAATCATAATGAATCGCGCCGTCAATTAGCCGACCTTCGGGTCAGAAGCATCAAGGCGGCCCCGGCGTGCACCGCCGCCACCAGGATCAGGGCCGGCCAGATCCCCCAAACCGGCACAATAAAGAAGCTGAATCCCAGGGTGCCCAGGGTGGAACCCAGGAGGTCGACGGCATAGAGCAGTCCGCCTTTGGCGCCGGACTCGCCCCGCTCCCGGAACCAGAGCCCGGCACTGAGGGCAAAGATGCCGCCGCCGCCGAAGCCAGCCACGGCCAGGATCAGGGCGAAGCCCCCCTGGACCAGGTACTCCGGCACCGGTAAGGCGGCAAAGGGACTCCAGCTCAGAAACAGGGCCAGGGATAGGGCCAAGAGGCCCAGCATGATTTGCAGACCCGCCAGCCAGCGCCCCAGGGCCCGTCCCCGGTCCGGCCGGCCCTCCCCGCCTCCGACCAAGAACCCGCCCACCGCCGCCCCGCCCCCCATGCCCGCCATAAAGACGGCGATGAGCAGGCCCAACTGCCGGTACAGGGAACCCAGGTGGATCTGGTAGAGGATCAGCACCAGGATCTCCAGGGCCATGGTCCCCAGGCCCATCACGGTTACCTGATAGAGGCACAGCGGCCCCGGGCGGCCCCGGAGAGCCGCCGCCAGGATCAGGGTGGCCAGCCCCAGCGCCGCCCAGAGAAGGTAAGCCGGCAGGTGCTTCAGGGCCAGCAAGACCCGGCCGATGGGCAGGTCCTCCTGGATGCCCCCCAGCGCCAGATCATAGAAATAGCACCGCGGAGTCAGGTCGGTGTTGAGCTCCGCAGGCTGCCGGTCCAGGACCTGCCTCAGGTAGGCAACTTTGGCGGGCGCCAGGTCATCCCGCAGGTAATATTCCCGGACATACTGCAAAGGCAGCCGCCGATTCTTAAGCCGGGCCGCCAGCAGCTCCGGGTCCGCCGCCAGGACCCCTGAGGCAGTCGCGCCGAAGAACTGCACCCGCTCTCCCGGCAAGGCCAGCACCTCCGGGAAAACCTGACCCAGGGTGTGGTAAACCAGGGCCAGATACGCGGCCCGCCAGGGGTGCAGGCTGGTTTCCGAACCCGCCAGGGAAAAGTTGAAGACCCCTCCCGGGGCCAGTTTCCCGGACACCAGGCGGAAAAACTCACGGGTATAGAAGCGGTTCAGTTGGGCGCTGCGGGGCTCCGGCAGGGCCATGAGGATCACGTCATAGCGTCCCGGGCTGCCCGCCACGAAGTGCCGGGCGTCCCGGAGGCTCAGGCGCACCCGGGGGTCCCGGAGCCAGGCCCCGGCGCCGGGAAGCAGGCCCTGGGCCAGGTCCACCAGGCTGGGGGTCCAATTCCACGTAGTCCAGGTGGGAGACGCTGCCGGTCTTGAGAATCTCCGGCACCAGGCCGACCCCGCCCCCCAGGAGCAGCACCCGGCGGGGATCGGGATGAGCCAGCAAGCCCAATTGCACCCGGTGTTCGGCCGTGAAGGGGTCGGGGTAAGTGAACTGCCACAAATTATTGGCGAAAAAACTCACCTGGCCGTCTTCCCGGCTGACGCTCAGGAAGCCGTAAGGACTGTCGGCCGTGGCTATCACCTGCCGGCCGGGCCACTGCCGGCTGCGGGCGAATTGCTCCAGCGGCGTCAGCCAATAAAGACCTGATACCAGCAGCAGCGCCACGGTTAGTTGGACGCCGCGCCACTTTAAGCCCTGATGACGATCCAGAACCCAGGGGCTCAAGGCCAGGAGCAGACCGGTGGCCAGGCTCAGGGCCAGGCCGCCGTAGCGGCCCAGCAGAAAAAGTTGCAGCAGTATGACCCCGAGGGCCGCGCCCAGGGTCTCCAGGCTGTAAACCCGGCCCGTCCCGCCGGGACCGGAATTTGCCAGGGTTTGACAGGCGCAGGGGAAGAAATAGCCGGAGACCAGGCAGAAAGGGGCCAACAGGGATAAAAACAGGACCAGGCCCGTTCCCAGGGGCAGGGACTGGCCTCCGGCCAGACCCGCCCAGGCAGGAACGACCCGAATCGCCAGGATGGTGGCGGGCAAGAGCAGCCCCATGAGGGTCAGCAGCCCGCCCAGGAGAGCGCCCGGACTTTTGGTCGCCGCAGCCTTTACCGGGACAACTTCAAATCCCCCTAAATCCCCCTTTGCCAAAGGGGGACTTTTTAACCGGCGCCCGCCCAGTAAGGCGCCCACTCCGGTCCACAGCAGCCAGCCCCACAGCCCGAGGGCCAGCTTCAGCTCCTGCCCCTGGGCCAGGACCAGCAACTCCCGCAGGATCAGCACCTGGGCGATCAGCGTCCCGGCCCCATAGACCAGGACGGCGCCTTGCAGTCTCGTCAGCCGGAAGAAATTCGGCTTAATTTTCTTGGCAACAGGAGAGTCTTCGATGAGAACAGAACCTCTACCCAGGAACTGTGACCGAATACAGATTTGAGGTTGGCCAATTCGTTGGTTAATAGACCTCGAAGGTCACATCTTTCTGCGCTGAGTTATAGCCGGTGCTCACCTTGGTCCGCAAGGTATAGACGCCGGGCCGGGCGTCGGCCGGCAAGGTGAAATCGATCTCTTGAGTCCAGGAGCCGTTGAGCCGGCCGCTATCCATACTCTTGGTCTGCCCCAGGACCTTCCCCTGAAAAAGAATCTCCCGGGTGATGGACACCGGGAGGGCCACCTGCTCCGGAGTGAGGATAGTATAGACGGTGGTCAGGTTCAGGGTGTCGCCTTTGTGGGCCCGGGAGGGGCGAACCTCAACCTGGTCCAGCTTGAGGACGCAGCCGCCGGTGGGGCAGGAACCCTCGCGGACGATGACATCCTCCCGGCTCATCCCTTGACTCTCCCGGCTGCCGCCAAAGTAGCCCCAGGTATATTCGCCCAAGGGTCCCTTAATTACCTGGGCTCCCGTCTCAGTATTGGCATAGAACAGTCCCACCAAGATAAACAAACTCAGCCCGAGCAAAAGCAGACGTCGGTTCTTCATATAACCTCCAAAATCAAAAGATAGTGCATTTTATTCGGGTTCACAAGCTGCGCGGGGAAGGAGGATTAAAAAGAATTACCTGCAATTTGTGCTGCAATTGTGATACAATATTATGGTATCGAGGAGGTGCCGCATGCGCAAGTCCGCCAGCATCCATGCCCGCATCCAGCCGGAGTTGAAAGAGGAGGCAGAGGCCCTTTTGAAGGAGTTGGGCCTCAATGCCACCCAGGCCATCACGCTGTTTTACCAGCAGATACGGCTCACCCGGGGGCTCCCTTTTATGGTCCGGGTGCCCAACGAGACCACCCGGCAGACCCTGGACGACACCGACGCCGGGCAGAACCTGGTGTATTGCCGGGACGCCGAAGACCTGTTTGCGCGCCTGAAGCTCTAATGTTATTCTGGTTCCCAAGTTGCACTTGGGAACCCATTGATTTGCAAAGCTGCGCTTTGCTTCATAACTCAACCAAATCAATCTCCAACACACCAGTCTGGTCTAAGTAATTGCGGGCGCTGGAATAGCGCCAGTCTTCGGGGCGATCCACCAATCCGCTCCTCACAGGATTATAGTGAATATAATCCAGCTTTTGTCTCATCATATCTTCGGTGCTAATAGCCTGAGGATGGAAGCCCTCCTGCCAGATCTGGTGCTGACTCTCGCCTTTATGCCCGCTTTTAAAGAATTCAAACTGCTTGAGTAGCCATTGCTTGTCATCTTGCCGGGCGACCGCCTGAATTTCTTTGGCAGTATGTCTTTTAAAGTCACGAATCACCTGGGACAAATTATCTGAGGAGACCAGCAGGTGAAGATGATTGTCGAGAATGACATAGGCATGGAGGCGCAGCCCCTTTTGTTGTCGGCAGAAGGTGAGAGAAGCAGTGATAATGTCCAGATACCTTTGCCGGGTGAAGACGGGCAGCCAGCCCACAATGGTGCAGGTAATGAAATGAGCGGATTCTAATTCGGCGATCTTATATCTGCTGCGCATAATGATAATAAGGTGTCAAAGCTCAGCTTTGACCAATATGTCGTTCCCAAGTGCAACTTGGGAACGAGAGCTCTCTTTTTGCTTACAAAACTTTTTCTTCTTCTCGCCTCACTCAATATTATACCGCTTCAGCTTCTCCCGCAGGGTCTTGCGGTCGATCCCCAGGGCCTCGGCGGTTTCGCTCTTGTGGCCGCCGCAGCGTTGCAGGGTGAGGATGATGTGGTCCCGTTCCAGGTCCTTCAGGGAGACGGCCTGGGATTCCGCCGCGGCGGGGGAAAGAATAGTCCCGGCGAAGGAGAGGTCGGCGGGCGTCAGATATGGCCCGGTGCTCAGCACCACCAGGCGTTCCACGGTGTTTTCCAGCTCCCGGACGTTGCCGGGCCAGTCGTGGCGCACCAGCATATTGAGGGCCTCCGGAGTGACGCCCAGGATATTCTTGCGCAGGCGAGGGTTGTACTTCTCCAGAAAGTGGTGCACCAGCAGGGGAATGTCACTTTTGCGCTCCCGCAAGGGGGGCATCTGGATCAGGACGACGTTGAGGCGGTAAAAGAGGTCCTCCCGGAAGGTGCCGTCCTTGATGGCCCTGGCCAGGTCCTTGTTGGTGGCCGCAATGAGGCGCACGTCCACGGTGATGACCCGGTGGCTGCCCACCTTGGAAATTTTCCGCTCCTCCACGGCCCTGAGCAGCTTGGCCTGAACCTCCAGGCCGATGTTGCTGATTTCGTCGAAAAACAGGGTGCCGTGCTGGGCCAGTTCGAATTTGCCGATCTTGTTGGCGTCGGCCCCGGTGAAGGAGCCCTTGACGTGGCCGAAGAGTTCGCTCTCGAACAGGGTCTCCACCAGGGTGCCGCAGTCCACCGTGATGAAGGGCCGCCGGGACCGCGGGCTCAGCTGGTAGATCTTGTGGGCCACCAGCCCCTTGCCGGTGCCGGATTCCCCGGTGATGAGCACGGTGGAGTCCGTGGGGGCCACCCGGGCGATCATGTCCATAATCCGGGCCATGGACTCGCTCTCATAGACCAGGACGTTCTTATCCTCTTTGGATTTCAACTCCTGGCGCAGGTAGAGGTTCTCCAGGTCCAGGCGCCGCTTTTCCAGGGCCCGGTTCACCAGATTGCGCAGGTCATCGGGCACGAAAGGCTTGGAGAGGAAATGGAAGGCCCCGGCTTTGATGGTTTCCACCGCGGACTGGATGGTGCCGTAGCCGGTGATGATGATCACCTCCACCTCCGGGTCCAGGGCCTTGAGCTTCTTCAGGGCCTCCAGCCCGTCCAGGTCCGGCATCACCAGATCCAGAAGGATGGCGTCAAAGGAGCTGCGCTCCAGCAGGGTGAGGCCCTGGCGGGCGCTGGCAGCCAGCTCCACCTGGTAGCCCTGACGGGAAAGTATCTGATAACAGGCGTCCCGCATGGCCTTGTCGTCGTCTATGACCAGAATCTGGACCGGAGCGTCGCTCATGGGGAGAAAATTCCCTTTCTATTCAACTGCTGGTATTTCCTAATATTTTCCAAACGTTCCGGTTCATTCTATTAAACCCCCCCGGGACTGTCAAGGGGAAGCACCCGGAGGGCGGCCGGCGGCGAAGCCGCCAACGCCGCTCTGGAATCAGACTGCCGACGGCCTGAAAGCGGTGAACAAATCAGTGGGATAGGATTGTGGGATTAGCGGATAGCAGGCAGGGGTGGGCGAAAGGACGCGGTGGTCTTATGAGACCCTTGATCTTTTCCCGATACAGGTTGGCGTGGTCTCGTTAAAATTGGCCAGGCAGGCGTCAACCGCCAGGGGATCATAGAGGATGCCCCGATTCCGACGGATTTCCGTCAGCGCCTTCTCTATCCCCAAGGCCGGCCGATATGGCCGGTGGGAGCACATGGCCTCCATCACGTCAGCCACCGCCAGGATTTTCGCTTCCAAGAGAATGTCAGGAGCGGAGAGCCCCTGGGGGTACCCGGAGCCATTGAGTCTCTCATGATGCTGCAGGACGATCTGGGCAATAGGCCAGGGAAATTCCACCCTTTTTAAAATATCATACCCTGACCGGGGGTGAATGCGAATCATGTTCATTTCCATCTCGGTAAGCCGGGTGGGTTTGGCCAGGATCTCGGCTGGGGTCGAAATCTTGCCGAGATCATGGACCAGGGCGGCCAACCTGATCCCTTCGATGCGCTCCTCCGGAAGACCCAGCTTCCGGGCGATGGCCTGGGCCAGATCGGCTACGCCCCGCTGGTGCCCGGCGGTGTACGGATCCCTGGTTTCAATGATCAGTGAAATGACCTGGATGATTCCCTGGAGGGCTTCCCGCACCTGCTCTCCGGCGGCGCTAACCTCGGTGACCATTTGCTTCAGGGCGGCATTGGCCGCGGCCAGTTCCGCAGTGCGCTCCTGGACCCTGACTTCCAATTCATCGCGGGCCTGGCGCAAGGCCTCCTCGATTCTCATGCGCTCCACCGAATAATGCAGGGACCTCCAAAGCATTTCACCATTCTACCCGGCCCTTGACTAAATAGTCCTGGGCCCCTTCCCGGACCGCCTGGACGGCCAGTTGTTCGTCGTCGAGCCCGGAGAGGACCACGACGGGGGTTTGGGGCGCCTGCTGATGGACCTTGCAGAAGGTGTCGAGACCCTGGCTGTCGGGCAGACCGAGATCCACCAGAATCACGTCGATCTCGGTATCCTTTTCGCCCAGGCGCTTCAAGGCATCGGCGAGCAGCTGGCAAGATTTCGATTTCCACCCGGGCGAAAGCTGCGCCAAATTATGGCGCAGCAAGTAAACGTCGTCCGGGTTGTCCTCGATCAGCAGGACTTTTAGCGGCTTCTGCTCCATCTCGGCTTGACTCCCTGGGAAGATGCAATACCCTCTATCAACCTATCGACATAATTCTCATTTGCTTTAACCCTTAGCCGCGGCTGGCGACGCCAGGCATCTTTTCTTTTTCCCCGTCCGGCTCCCCTCCCCGCTCGATTTGTGGTAGAAGAGGCAGCAAGGAGAATTGCCGGCAGCTAGTGCGGGTCCATAGGCCCGGTGGCGCCCGCCGGCCGCGCCGCGGCCCGGGGCTGGGATTTGCACGTCTTTCACTTGGTGAAGGTTTGCTTAGGCGCTAAAGGCAAAGGAAGGGACGGGAGACCCCGCCCCTACAGCGACAGGCTCCTTACTTCTTATCCGGTTTCGGGGCTGGAACCTTGAAACCCACGGCCGCCAGGCCTTCGGAAAAGGGTTTGGCGTCATCGAACTGGGGCGGGATGACCAGTTTGCCGGTTTTGTCGATATAGCCATCCTTCCCGCCGATCATTACCCGCGCCAGCCCCTCGGAGAAATCTCCGGGCGCCCCATAGGGTCCCTTGAGGACCACGGCCCCGGTTTTATCGATATAGACGTAGTCAGACCGGACATCGGTTTGGACCGCGGCCAGCCCCTCGGAGAATTGATAAGCCCAATGTAACTGCGGCGGAATCACGATTTTGCCGGTTAAATCGATGAAGCCCTGCCCACCCTTCATCTCCGGCTGGACCTTGGCCAGGCCATCGGCAAAGGCCCCAACCTCATAGAATTGTGGCTGGATGACGAGATCTCCCGCCTTATCAATATAGCCCCACTTCCCGGCAATCTTCACCGGGGCCAGTCCCTGGGAGAACCCCCAGGTATTATCAAACCGGAGGGCGATGACCATTTTGCCGCTTTGATCAATAAAGCCCTTCTTGCCCCCCACCCCTACCGGAGCCAGCCCTTCGGCAAACGGCGCGGCGTCGTCGAACTGCGGCGCGATGACGATCTTGCCGTTTTTGTCCAAATAACCCCACTTGCCTCCTGCTTTTACCGGCGCCAGTCCCTGGGAAAAGTTGCTTGAAACCTCCAACTGCGGCTCAAAAACCAGGTTCCCCTTCTGGTCAATGAACCCCGGTTTTTCGCCCCGGACCAGCGCCAGGCCTTCGGCAAAACCGCGGGTATCGCGATACTGGGGGGCAACGACGATTTTGCCACTGCGGTCGATATAGCCCCGCTTCCCGCCTACTTCCACCGCCGCCAGCCCGCCGTGGAAGCTCAAGACATCCTCAAACTGCGGGGCAATGACCATCTGTCCCGTCCGGTCAATAAAGCCCCACTTCATGTGACGGATGGCGGCGCCCATCCACCAGTGATCGGCCGGGGCCGCAGGGACCGCCCCCCATAAAACCAGCAGAACCAGAAAAAACAGCCCGATCTTTCTCATGACCAGCCCCCTCAAATATTGCCTCGGACGCAGATGTTCTTTGCTTAATTTATAAATCATCTTAAACTACCTGCAAGCCTATGACTAAAAGGAAAGTATTATGACTCAGGCAATCCCTGGCAACCAAGCCGCTGGTGGCGGCCAATTCCTCATGGTGGGCCTCCCCGGCCCCGAAATGGATGCAGTGGCCCAAGAGCTGGTGGGGAATCTTAAGGTGGGCGGCATCATTTTATTCGCCCGGAACCTGGAGAGCCCCGAGCAGGTCTGGCAGTTGACCCATGACCTCCAACACGCGGCCCGGGAGGCCGGGAGCCCGCCCCTGCTCATCGCCCTGGACCAGGAAGGAGGCCGGGTGCAGCGCCTTAAGGCCCCCTTCACGATCATCCCGCCGGCCCGGGAGCTGGGAGAGACCGCCACCCCGGAAGCGGTGGAACGCCTGGCCCGGAAGATGGCCCGGGAACTGGCCCTGGTGGGGGTCAACATGAACCTGGCCCCGGTCCTGGACGTGCCCCGGGGGCCGGACTGCCCCCAGTGGGACCGCGCTTACGGCCAGGACCCCCGGCAGGTGGCCCGCTTCGCCCTGCGCCGCCATCAAAGGCTACCTGGCCGGCGGCGTCCTGCCGGTGGCCAAGCATTTCCCCGGCCTGGGAGACACCCTGGCCGACTCCCACCAGGAGCTGCCCCTGGCCCAATCCGACGACCCTTCCCGGGAGACGGACCTGCTGCCCTTTAGGCACGCGGTGGCCGCCGGGGTGCCGGCCGTCATGACCGCCCATCTCTTGGTGCCCCGGTGGGATTCCCGGCCCGCCACCCTGTCGGCCGCGGCCTTGCAGGGCTGGCTGCGCCAAAAGTTGGGGTTTCAGGGGGTGATCATCACCGATGACCTGGAGATGGGGGCCATCGCCACCCGGCTGCCGGTGGACCAGGCCGCTCGCCAGGCCCTGGCCGCCGGGGCGGACCTCCTGCTCATCTGCAACGACTGGCCGGCGGCCCGGGACACGGCCCGGCTCTTGTCAGAAGCTGCGAATCTGGCGGACCGGGCCCGGGAAAGCGCCGCCAGACTTACGCGGCTGCGGCAGGCCCTGCCGCCTCACGGGACGGGTCTGGATGAGGTACGGGAGTATTTCCGAGCCAAATAAAATGGCCGGGAGGGGGAGCCCGGCCATTCGGAGAAAGGAGAAAATGGTTTAGGGTATTTTTCGGGGGTAACCTGAAATATTATTCTGCATGAATAATGCCAATTAATCTAACCTTCCTTAATTACTTGGTAATCCGCACGATCGCTCCAATCCCTCCGGAAAAATTGCCCACCTATAGTTCAATTAATTGAACAAGACTTTCTCAACTAATCTAAAATTACCGAGGCTGTGCCCAGGGGACCAAGAAACGCCGCTGTTAAACCGGCCAGGCCAAATTTTTTAACCGCTCCCGGAGTCACGACCAGTATCGCCCCGGCCACCGCCAAAACCCGCTCCGGCAGAGAGATCTTCCAGGCATTGGGGCTTGGCGCAGGGAATGGCCCGGCCCCGGGCGCACGGAGCCTGGGCACAGGTCCCGGTCAAAATCCGCACCCCTTTGCCCGGCGGCGCCCAGACTCCGGGGTCAGTAGGGCCGAACAGGGCCACGACCTCGGGGCCGTCCAAGGCCGCGGCCAGGTGGGTCAGGCCGCTGTCATTGCCCAGAAACAGCCGGCAGCGGGAGAGCACCGCGGCCACTCGCAGCAGGGACGCCCCGGCCAGGAGGAGATGCCCCTGGGCCGCCGCCAGGGCCTTGAGATAAGGCAGCGAGGCCGCTTCGGCGGGGCCCGCCAGCCACACCACCCCCAGCTTGTACTCCCAGGCCAGGGCCCGGGCCACTTCGTAATAATGGGACAGCGGCCAGTTTTTGCCGGCCTGGCCGCTGCCCGGGGCCACGGCCAGCCAGGCCCCTGGGCGCCGGCAACTCCGGGATTTCCTCAGCCGCGGCTGTCACCGGCAGGGCCAGGCGAAAAGACTCCGGCTCCAGGCGCAGCCCCAAACCGGCCAGATGACGGGCCTGCCGGGCCACCACCGCCTCCCGGCCATTCTCCGGGAAGGACGGCACCCAGTGAACCGCGGGAATCCCGGCCTGCCGCAAGCGGGCCGGCACGGGGGTCCCAGGATTGGGGCTGAATATTAGGGCCAGTTGAAACGGGGCCAGGCGGGCCTGGAGTGCCGCCGGGAGGGGGCCGTCGCCCAACAGCGGGGCCCAGCGCGACTCGCTGCTGTCCCAAACCTCGGCCAGGGATAGGGTCGTGGACAATAACCCCCAGCGCTCCGGATGCCCCAGGCCGACGAGCCGCGCCCCGGGATAACGGTCCCGCAGCGCCATGAGGGCCGGCCCCGCCAACAGCAAATCCCCCAAGGCCCCCTGATGCCAGATGAGGATGGACTTGACCGCCTCGGGCGGCGGCAGCAGAATCGAGGACATTTGGAGAATATTATATCATTATTGCCAGGGTAGCTCCCGGGCTGACGAAGAAATGATCGAGCCTGCGGGTCGCCCCCTACACTTTCTTTCCGGCTGGTGGAGGGCCAGGGGAGGTAAGCTCCCTGCCTCCCCACCCGGAGTCCCCGCCACGGAGAGCCTAGGGCGAGCCAGGATTGTTATTCAGATTAACTATAAATTTACTTGACCCGGTAAATAAAAGGTGCAGAATACTTTTATAAGAGTTTCTTAAAATATTTATACCATGCCTGAGAGAGTGGAGCCGAGGCATGCCTAATCAATCTTTCTGGGGCCGTCGGCCGCATTCTGGGCGCTGCCGGGCGGCTTGGTGCTTTTCCCCGGTTTCGGGGCGCAGTGGATAAGGAGGCAAGAAATGCGCAAAAAGATTCTGGCAAGCGTTGTGGTCGCGATCTGCCTGGCCCTGGCCGCCGGGCCGGCCGTAGCTCAAACCCCAGGCACCATTAAGTGGAACTTCGTTACCGCAAAAAATGTGGAATCCTCCCCGTCCCTGGGTCCCGATGGCACCATCTACTTCGGAAGTTATGACGGCAACCTCTATGCCATTAACCCCGACGGCAGCAAAAAGTATCAGTTTCCCATGGGAACTATTGGCCGAAGTTCTTTCCTGGTGACCTCCCAACCTTACACCACCATCATCGGGGGAGGTTATGGCGGCATCATCTATGGCTTCGATCCCAACGGCCTGATCCCCAAGTGGAGCTATGACCTCGGCTATCCGCTGTACGGCTCTCCGGTCCTGGGCGGGAGCACCATCTATCTCGCGCCTTTTTCCATGAAATGGGGGAAATACTATCCCGGCCAGGTTATTGCCCTCTTTGTTCCCGACGGCACGTTCCGGTGGCAGTTCCAAACCGTCGGGCAGACAATCTCCTCCGGGGCCGTGGGACAGGACGGCACCATCTACATGGGCGTTTATAGTAATGATCCCGAAGGGTTCTACGCCATCAACCCAGACGGCAGCCAGAAGTGGACCTTCCCCCTCGGCGGTACCTGGCACTCCCCGGCCCTGGCCGCGGACGGCACCATCTACATCAATGGCTATGCCATCAATCCCGACGGGAGTCAAAAGTGGAAAAGCCCCCTTGTTGATGGCGAAATGGTCGTGGGTGCGGATGGCACTGTTTACGGGGGCGGCTCCTCAGGCGGAGACTACGGGCTATTTGCCCTCAACCCCAATGACGGCAGCAAGAAATGGGCCTTCACCGAGGGCGGCGCTTCTTCTGCTCCCGCGGTGGGCGCCGACGGCAACATCTACTATGCGAGCGGAGCCAACTTCTTTGCCGTCAAGCCCGATGGCACCCGGAAATGGGTCTGCCCCACCCCCGCCGGCAACATCGTGAGCTACTCCGCCCCGGTCATCGCACCCGACGGCACCATCTATGTGGGGCTTACCAGGACGAGTGAAAATGGTCCGGGGGGATTACTGGCCATCTATAGCGATTCTCCGGGTCTGGCCAACTCTTCCTGGCCCATGTTCCTGCGGAATGCAGGGCACACGGGTACCATGATGCCCAGTACCACCATTCCCAGCGGGGCGTTATTAGAGCTGCTGCTGGGGGATTGATCCGGCCGGCCGGAACGTCTGCCCGGCACACAATAAGGGCGGCCAAAGGGCCGCCCTTTTTTTTAGGGGACGGGAGAAGGATAGGGCCAGGGCCGGCGGCACAGGCGAGACGCCTGTGCCGCCGAAGAGAGTGAAGAAGCCTCATTCGGCGGCCACGGGCCGCCCCATAAACTGGCTACTGGCCAGCGCCTTCCGCCAGGCGCCGGGCGGTGCGGGTGTGGAAGGTGGTGTCGGGGTTTTTCGCCAGGAGGTTCAGGGCGTCCTGGTAAAGCTGCCGGTTCAGGTCCTTGGGTTGGCCCCCGCCGGCAATAAGCTCCAGGATGTCCGCGGTCAGTTCCGGTTCGGTCTCCAGTTCGGCGAGAAACTCCCGGGCCTGATCCGGGGCCACCCGGTGCAGCAGGGTGGCGGCCAGGACCACCTTGGGGTCGCCGCCTTCGGCCTTGAGGAGGTCCTGGGCGTAATGGACCGCGGCTTCCGTCTCCTCCCAGGCGGCCCCGTCCTGCAGGTAGTTTCTCACCTGCCCGGCCAGGATCTCTTTGAAGGTCTGGGCCGCCTTCTTGGCCTTGACCAGGTCGGGGACGCATTTTTCGGCGTACTGGCACCATTCGGCGCAGCCCAGCTCGATCTTGGGATTATAGAACATATGGCCGCACCAGGCGCAGCGCCGCCGGGTATCGTCCTTGAAAAACTCGATTTCGGCCCCGCACTTGGGGCATTCCGCCGCAAAGATATCGCCGGGCTTCCAGTAGCGGGTATCCTGGCCGGGACATTTCATCTGTTCCATAGCGAGCGCCTCATTTCCCTTGAACTTTTTGTTGCTGCAGGACCTGACCGGCGGTGCCCAGGGTGCAGATGGTGACCGGCGGGGTCTTGCCGGAGGCCTCCAGGGCCTGGCGCACCACCTGGACCAGGCCGAAACAGCAGGGCACCTCCATATTGACGATGGTGATCTCCTGGATGTCGTTCTCTTGCAAAATCGCCGTCAGCTTGGCGACGCTCTCGGCGGCGTCTTCGAATTTGGGACAGCCGCAAACCAGCGCCTTGCCCTGCAGGAAGCGGGCATGAAAGTCGCCGGCGGCAAAGGGGGCGCAGTCCGCCGCCACCAGGAGGTTAGCCCCTTTCAGGAAGGGGGCCTTGGGAGCCACCAGCCGCAGTTTCACCGGCCAATGGCCCAGGGCCGACTCGCCGGCGGCCGGGGCCGCGGCCGGACGCTGAAACTGCTGCATGCGGCTGCCGGGGCAGACGAAGACTTCGGGCGCCGCCGGCGCCGCCGCCGGGGCGGGGTGAGGCGCCGCGGCTCCCGGGGCCGGGCCCACGAACTCGGCGAGCGTCCCGTTCTTCGATGGTCAGCGCCCCCTGGGGACATTCCCCCAGGCAGGCCCCCAGGCCGTCACAGAACTTGTCCGCCAGCAACTGCGCCTTGCCGTCGACGATCTGGATGGCCCCTTCGGCGCACGACGGCACGCACAGGCCGCAGCCGTCACACTTTTCCTGGTCGATGTGAATAATCTGCCGCTTCGCCATATCCTTGGTTTCCCTGAAAAATTTTTTATTTGCCTGCTGCAAATCTCGGTGGAGCTCGCCTGAGGCTTAAACGGCCTCGTTAATTATATTTTAAGCACCGCCGGCCGCGCTGACCATGACTTAAGTCAAGCCGACGGACAAAAATTATTCCCGGTCATCTCGACCCTGGGGATTCTGGCAGATAACCACATAGCGCGCAAAGTTAAAGTCAACCCGCCTGGATGCCGATAAGCTAATTGAGTTCAGGGACCATCGAAAAGGCAAACTCACCCGAAAGGGGAGGACGCAAAGTCTCCGGCCTAAAGCCTGCGGGCCATGGCAGCGGGATTACCGAAATGGTGCCTGGCAGAAAACATCTTGCAATCCTGCCAGCCTCCCCTTAGATGGATCCGATGAACTCGGAGGCCGTTAAATCTAAGGACTCGGAGGTGTTAATCGAAAATTACTCATGCGCAACCTCGACACAAACCAAATAGCACCAAACAACCTGACTTAGGAGAGAAAAAATGAAGACCTTGATGAACCAAATAAAGACCTTCGTCAATGACGAAGAAGGCGCCAGCGCCGTGGAATACGGCCTGCTCATTGCCGGCATTGCCGCAGTGGTTATGGTGGCTATCTATGCCATCGGCACCGCCCTCCAGGCCAAGTTCCAGGCAGTAGCAGACAAGCTCACCTAAGTTCCCCGTCGGTAAGGGAAACTTGGGGGAGGGCACCATGGGGAAGTCGCTACTTGGTTATCCCCTTGCCCTCCTCCACTTTTTGGGAGGGTAAAAGCCGGGCCGACAGCCTCAACCTGTCCGCCGAAACGGTAAAACGGCTGGAGTGAAGCAACTTCGGACCAACCGTTTGCCATAACTTAGGGAGTTGCTCGGATGCACCGTTTACCACCTTGGATCTGGCTGTTGCTGGCTGGAGTTTTTGCGACCACTGCCAGCCTGGCCTGGATAATGGCTCAATCCCGTCCGGTCGCCATGGCGGACACATCGGTGAAGGCGCTGGTGGCCAAGAAGGATATCGCTCCGGCCACCCGGCTGGGCGCCGAGCAGGTGCAGTCGTCGCCGTGGAGCGCGGCGCACCTGCCCAAAGGCGCCTTTACCAATCTGGCGGAATTGGAAGGCCGGGTGGCGGCCTACCCCCTGGTGGAAGGGGAACTCATCCTGGAAAAGAAACTGGCCCCCAAGGGGACCCTCTCGGGACTCACCGCCTTGTTGCCGGCCACCAAGCGAGCCATGACCGTCAAGGTGGATGAAGCCTCCGGGGTCGCGGGTTTTGTGATCCCGGACAACCGGGTGGACGTCCTGGTGACCATCGATAAGGGCGAATACAACGGCAACCCCTTATCCCGAGTCTTGCTGCAAAATTTGCGGGTCTTGGGCACCGGGCAAAAAATCGAAAGCCGGCCCGGGGATAAACCCCAGGTGGTGCCCACGGTGACGCTGGAAGTGTCCCCGGGGGAAGGAGAACGCCTGGCCCTGGCCTCCCAGGAAGGGCGTATCTCCCTGGTGCTCCGAGGGCAGGAGGACTATAAACTGGTAGCCACCCAGGGGGTAAAAGCCGACACCCTGTTCGGCCCCGGCGACAAGATTCGGAAGGCTGACACCGACCTGAAGCCGGCCGCGCCCCCCCGCCGTACCGTGCAGGTTATCAGAGGGCTGCAGCAGGTACCGGTGAGCTTCTGAATTGCTCCCGGTCAATTATTTTCAACTCAAGGATAAGCAACCGCGATGGCCTTACATTTCAGCGTCTATTACCACTCTCCAGCCAATGGCGACCTCCTCCGGCAGGTGATCGATTCCTCGGGTGCGGGTAGGTTGGTAGCAGCCAAAGATCTGGCCCAGCTGCCGGGGGCCGGCGGGAATGGCACCGACGTCTTCCTGTTGGAGTACCAGGAAAACAACCCCGAGTTGGATCAGTGGATTGAAACCACCGCCACTAATCCCCAAAATCCCGCCATCTTTCTGGTCTTTCCCGAGATCTCGGCCAGTCAGTTGTGGAAGGCCCTCCATTTGGGGGTGAAAGAATGCTTCGCCTTCCCAGTGGCTCCCGAGGATTTCAAAGAAGCGGTGGACCGCTTGCTGGTCCGCACCGCCCTTAAGGCGCCACCCGGGGGACCCACCAAGATTATCTCGTTCCTCGGATGTAAAGGTGGGGTCGGCGCCTCCTTTTTGCTCGCCAACCTGGGCTATCTCCTGTCCCGGGAACAGCAGGGTCAGGTCTTGTTGATGGACCTGGATCTACAATACGGCCAGCTGGTCTATTTCTTCGATATTAAGACCCGGCATAGCCTCAGTGACATCATCGCCCACCTGGAAGAGATGGACCATGCCTATCTGCAGAACCTGGTTTATCCCTACAACAAATTTCTTTCCCTGTTGCCGGGCCCGACCAACCTGGAGGAGGCTGAGGCCATCACTCCGGAGCACCTGGGTAAAATTCTGTCGTATTTGAAAAATATGCAGGCCTTTCGCTGGATTCTGGTGGACGCCGGCCACCGCATGGAGGAGATCACCCTGAAGGCCCTGGAATTATCCGATAACCTGGTGTTGGTGACCGCACCATCGGTTCCGGCCCTGGCCAACACCCGGAAATGGTTGGAGTTGCTGCGTCTCCTGGAACTGGAGGTCCCCCTGGAAATCTGGCTCAACGCCTGGGACCAGAGCTCGACCCTCACCCTCTCTGAGGTCTCCGACTATCTGGGGGCAGAGGTGCACGGCACCTTGCCTTTCGACGTCGACGCCGTCAACCGCAGCATCAATGATGGGCGGCCGCTGACGGAGACCGATCCCCGCCATCCCCTGTGCCAGGCCCTGCAGACCAGGGCCGATAAGCTGGCGGGCAAAGAGATCCTTGAAGAGGCCATGGCCTCCGGCTGGGGTTGGCTGAAGCGTCTGACAGGGAAGGCTTAGCCATGGGCATCATGACTCGTCTGAAAGAGAAGACCATCCGGCCCCCCGAGGTCGACCCGTTACCGCCGGCTGGCTCCGCCGCCCCGGGAGGAGGCCCCCAGGGATCTCAAGGAACTGAAGAAAGAGATTGCTTTCAATGAATTAAAGGCCAAGATTCATGCCCGGATGATCAATCTTCTGGACCTGACCCGTCTGGCAGAGACCCCCGATAATCTCCTCATGGAGGACCTGCGCCGGGGCATCGAGATGATCCTGCGGAAGAGAAACTGGCCCTGACCCTTGCCGGATAAAGAGCGGCTGTCCAAAGAGATCCGGGACGAACTTCTGGGTTACGGCCCCCTGGAGCCATTGCTTCACGACCCCAGCATCTCGGACATCCTGGCGAACAAATTTGATCAGGTCTTCGTGGAGCGCCGGGGAAAACTGGAGCGCTCCACCGTGCGTTTCACCGACAACGCCCACTTGCTGAAAATCATCGAGAAGATCGCCACCGGGGTGGGGCGCCGGGTCGATGAGTCCTCCCCCATGGTGGATGCCCGGCTGCCGGACGGCTCCCGGGTCAACGCCATCATTCCGCCCCTGGCTCTGGACGGCCCTGCCCTCTCCATCCGGAAATTCTCCAAGATTCCCATCAAGATCCAGAACTTGATCGAATTCGGCAGCATTACCCCGGAGATCGCCCTGGTGCTGGCCGCCATGGTCAAGGCCCGGCTCAATATCCTGATCTCCGGCGGGACCGGCTCAGGCAAGACCGTGTTCCTCAATGTCCTGTCCAGCTTCATCCCCTTTGACGAGCGCATCATCACCATCGAAGACTCGGCCGAACTCCAGATGCAGCAGGAGCACGTGGTCCGCCTGGAAACCCGGCCCCCCAACCTGGAGGGTTCCGGGGAGGTCACCCAGCGGGACCTGGTGCGCAACGCCCTGCGGATGCGGCCGGAGCGCATCATCCTGGGGGAGGTCAGGTCCGGCGAAGCCCTGGATATGCTCCAGGCCATGAACACCGGGCATGACGGCTCGCTCGCCACCATCCACGCCAACTCCCCCCGGGATGCCATGGCCCGCCTGGAGACCATGGTGTCCATGGCCGGCCTCAATATTCCGGACCGGGCCATCCGGCACCAGATCTGCTCGGCCATCCACGTCATCATCCAACTGGCCCGCCTCAGCGACGGCAGCCGCAAGATGATGAACCTTTACGAGATCGTCGGCATGGAAGGGGAGATGATCACCATGCAGGAGATCTTTTGTTACGAATTGCTGGGGATGACCGAAGACCGCACGGTCAAAGGAAGATTCGTTACCCGGGGCATCCGGCCCAAGTTCATGAAACGCCTGGATGCCCTGGGCATCCAATTGCCGGCTCAGGTCTTCCAGGAGACCGAGGCGGATTAAGTGGCGGTGGACCATGGAGGTGGCGGGAATGGCCCCTTACCTCACTCGAGGCAAGGCAGAGGTGATCTTAAGATCACCCTCATTACCTTGATAAGATTGATATGACGATGCTTACTATTTTCCTGGCCATTTGCATATTCTTCGGCATCTTTTGCCTGGCGTCCGGCACCCTGCTGCTGGCGACCGATGTGCAGGGACAGCCAGCGACGACGCCTGAGAAAGCGGCTAAACCACCTCAAGGGTCTGGGAGTTTTCAACCCCAAAGAATCGCTGCTCAAGAGCGCGGCCGGCCGTATCTACCTCTTATTGCTGGAGCGCATCCCCAAATTGGAAAAACTGGAATTGTCGATGCTGCAGGCGGACCTCCATTGCCGCCTGGAAATTTTCCTGGCGGCAGTCCTCCTCTCAGGAACCTTATTTCTCTTTCTGGGCCTGCTGAAATGGGGGCTTCTCGGGGCTCTGGGGGGCGGCGTCCTGGGGACTTGCCTTCCTCTCAAGTACTTGGGGCTCAGGAAGCGCCGCCGCCTCGGGAAATTCGAGAAGCAGCTCCCCGATGCCCTGGAGTTGCTGGCCCGGGGCTTAAAGGCCGGCCACGCCTTTGTCTCCGGGTTGCAGCTGGTGGCTGATGAGATGGGCCCGCCCATCGGCCCGGAGTTTTTCAAAACCTTCAAGGAGCACAATCACGGTCTGGACCTCAATACCGCCCTGTTAAATCTCTGCCGGCGCATCGACCTGCCTGACCTGCGGTTTTTCACCACCGCAGTGATGATTCAGCGGGAGACTGGGGGTAACCTGGCGGAGATTTTGGACAAAATCGCCACCCTCATCCGAGAGCGCTTCAAGCTGACCAATCAGGTACCGCCCTGACCGCGGAAGGCAGGCTTTCGGGGATCATCCTCATTATGCTGCCCCCCGTCACCGCCCTGGCCCTGTATTTCATCAACCCCGACTATATTAGCCAGCTGTGGCTAACTCCCAAGGGGCGGATGATGTCCATGATTGCCCTGGCTTTTCCAGGTGCTGGGGATACTCACCATCCGCAAGATCGTCAGGATCAAGGTATAAGGAAAAACCATGGCTTTTAACCTGATGTTTTTCGCCTTGGCCGTGACCCTGGCGGTCGTTTGCCTTATCCTCTTTTTCTTTAAAGAGCCCTCCCGGATACAGCAGCGGCTCCAGGCCCCGCTTAAATGGGAGCCGGTGTTGGTCCAGAGCGACGACTCGACCCGGGTCTTGCCGGCCGGTCTGGTGAAGAAGGTGGAGGAAAAGTTGGGTCTGGGGCGAAACAGTGTCAAGGCCCAGGAGATGAAGAGAACCCTGGATAGGGCAGGTTTTCAGCGGGGAGGGCGCCGGTTCGATCTACATGGGACTCAAGGTGGGGCTGGCCCTGGGTCTGCCGATCCTGTCCCTGCCCCTCATGCTGCGGCTCCACCTTAACATCGTCTTTCTTATCAGTGCCCTCTATCTGCTGGTTTTGCTCGGCTACCTGATGCCCTCCCTGGCCTGGGGCACCTGATATCCGGACGCAAAGCCCAGATCCGGGAGAGCCTCCCCGATGCCCTGGATTTGATGGTGGTTTGCGTGGAGGCGGGCCAGGGGCTCAATGCCGCCATCAAGCGGGTGGGTGATGATCTGAGATTCAACCATCCCATCCTGGCCCAGGAACTGCTCAAGGTCAACCTGGAAATGAATGCCGGGCAGGAAAGGGAACAAGCCCTGCGCAACCTGGGGGAGCGCACCGGGGTGGAGGAAGTGATCTCTTTGTGCAATATCCTGATTCAGAGCGACCGCTTCGGCACCGGCATCGCCACCACCCTGAAGATTCAATCGGAATGCCGTGCGCACCACCAGGCGCCAAAAATTGGAGACCCAGGCGGCCAAGACCCCGGTTAAATTGGTCTTTCCCCTGCTGCTCTTCATCTTTCCGGCCATCATGGTGGCCATCCTGGGGCCGGCGGTGATTCGCATCTCCGAAACCATGCTCAAATAGAGCCGCTGATCCGTAGGGCGGCCGTTCCGGCCGCCCAGAAGTACAGGCGGGCCCGGAGGCCCGCCCTACCCCAAATATTTTTTTACATCTTCAAGTCATCCCGGGTCTTGGCCACCGCCGCGGCGGATTTTTGCAGCATGGCCTCTTCCTCTTTGCTCAGTTTCAGCGTGATGATCTTCTCAATGCCGCCGGCCCCCAGGATCACCGGCACCCCGAAATAGATGTCATGCAAGCCGTATTCCCCGGTGAGATAAGCCGATACCGGCACCAGGCGCCGCTGGTTCTTGAGGATGGCCTCGGCCATCTGCACCGCGGCCGCGGCCGGGGCAAAGTAGGCGGAGCCGGTCTTCAAGCAGGGCCACGATCTCGCCGCCGCCCTTTCTGGTGCGCTCCACCAGGGCGGAGAGGCGCTTTTTGGAGAGCAGGCTGGTCAAAGGCACCCCGGAGACGTTGGTGGCGCTGACCACCGGCACCATGTCGTCCCCATGGCCCCCCAGGACCATGGCCTGGATCTCATCCACCGCCACCTTGAGTTCCATGGCAATGAAGCAGCGGTAGCGGGCGTTGTCCAGGATGCCCGCCATGCCCATGACCCGCTTGTCGGGGAAGCCGCTCACCTTCCGGGCCACGTAGCACATGGCGTCCAGGGGATTGCGACGATGATCAGGAAGGCGTTGGGGGATTTGGCCGCCACCTCTTTGGTGACCGCGGCCACGATGTTCTTGTTGGTATTGATCAGGTCCTCCCGGCTCATCCCGGGTTTCCTGGCGATGCCGGCGGTGATGATCACCACCTGGGAGCCTTTGGTGGCCTCGTAATCATTGGCGCCCACCACGTTGACGTTGAAGCCGAAGATCGGCCGCGCCTGCATCAGGTCCAGGGCCTTGCCCTGGGGCATGCCCTCCACCACGTCCACCAGCACTACGTCGGCCAATTCCCGGGCCGCGGCCCAGTGGGCGCAGGTGGCCCCCACGTTGCCGGCCCCCACCACCGTTATCTTTGGGCGAGCCATCAGTTATTCCTCCTCTAATTGGGTCTTGGGGGGAGGGCCGACCTTAGGGCTCTCTCTCCCGTGCTTTATTTGGTTAAACAGGATTAAAAAATGAAATTCTAGCCATTTTGGCCTCGGCCTGCAATGAAATTATCTTCGCCCAAGTTGACAGGCTCGCGCCTTGACCCCTATAATCCGCCTAATTGGCGGGACTTTATGGCATCTTTCCGTATCTATCTCAAGGCCCTGAGATTGCCGTTTCTCACCGGGTCGCTGTTGCCGGTGACCGTGGCCACGGCCCTGGTCTACTGGCTCCATCAGCACCTTCAACCTCGGTTTCTTCTGCCTCACCCTGCTGGGGGTGGCCGCCCTGCACCTGGGGGCCAACCTGATCAACGACTATTACGACGCCTTCGGCAGCGATCCCCTGAATCGTAACTTTACCCCCTTCAGCGGCGGCAGCCGGGTGATCCAGGACGGGGAGTTGGGGGCGGAAACGGTCAAAACCCTGGCCTATTTCTTCCTGGCCCTGGGGGTGGTCTGCGGCCTGACCCTGATTTACTTCGATCGTCCCTGGGTGGCGGTCTTCGGCTTCCTGGGGCTGCTGGCCGGCTTCTGCTATTCCGCCTCGCCGGTGGCCTTGATGAGCCTCGGCCTGGGGGAAATCCTCATCTTTCTGGCCTTCGGGCCGCTCCTCACCCTGGGGACCTATTACGTCCAGACCGGCCGGCTTCGCCCCGCTGGGCGCGGCGGTGGGCCTGCCTTTGGCCTTCCTCATCACCGCCATCATCTGGATCAACGAATTTCCCGACCTGGAGGCGGACGTGGCCGCGGCCAAACGCCACCTGGTGGCCCGCCTGGGCCTGAAAGTGTCCCGCGGGGTTTACGCCGCCTTGATGCTGGCGCCGTTTCTCTGCCTCTTTGTCCTCCTGGAGTACTACCTGCTGCCCGATCTCATCGTGGCGGCCCTGGTGGCGCTGCCTCTGGCCCTCAGGGCCATCGGCCTGGTCCGGCGCACCGCCCCCACCGAACCCGACTTCGTCACCGCCCAGGCCCTGACCATCCAGACCCATTCCTCACGGGCCTGACCCTGACCCTGGCCCTGCTCTATGCCGCCTGGTGGCGGGGATAATAGCTGTCAGCTCAATTTGCCTCTCATCCCCAGGAACCCTACTGCTTTTTCACAACTATAAAGCCCTTACCATCTTCCGTCTCGCTCTAATATTACGCTCCAGGCCTTCCTAAAATAGGTATTTATGCCTATTGACTGGGATAAACCTCATTACCAAATTGAGATAAGCCGACAAGCCTTTAATACAGCATCCCGAGAGACCTATTATTATTTCCGAAATGATTTTATCAGCCAACCCCGCCAAAATGCGCACCGCGGCGGGGTCCGGCGCCGCGACCTGGGATTGATCCCGTCACGATTACTGAAAAAAGAAAGGGGGAAATGTGGTGAAAAAACTCGCCAGTCTGGGGTTGGCCGCCCTCTGCATCGCGGCTATGGCGGTAGTTTATGACGAAAGCAACTTCAACGCCGCCGGCAGGATGTACCAGCCCGCGCCGGTGGGACACGTCGTGGGCAAGGACAACGGCCCGGGGGTCGGCCTGCACCACCCGGGTGAGGAATGCGGCCAGTGTCACAACATGGGGGGGGCCGCTGAAGCTTACATCTGGACGGTATCGGGCACCATCTATGCTGACCGGGCCGGGAAAAAACCGCTCAAGGGTGGGGAAATCATCCTGCAGGACCGCGACGGTAACGTCATCAGCCTGACCGCCAATGACGCCGGGAACTTCTGGACTACCGCCCCCATCGCCAGCAACCCTTACACGGTGGTCAGCCATAGCGGCATCACCGATATCCTGTATGTCCTGGATGACCATGGCAATCTGGTAAAGCCGGCCGACCCCACCGATCCACGGACCTGGATCTACAAGGCCTGGGTGCGGAATGGCTCTGCCGTCCGGCCCATGCTGACTATCGCGCCGGTGGCCTCCACTTCGGGCATGATCATGTCCTGCAACATGCACCATAGCCCCACGGGCTCCCGGGGCGCCCTGTGGGTTTCCCCCGATCCTGTGCGGCCTTCCTATCCGGCCTCGGGTCTGGACTACGGCAAGGACATCTACCCAATTTTGAACGGCAAGTGCGTCCCTTGTCATGTCTCCGGCAGCACCATGACCCGCCTGGTCACCAAGAGCGACATCGACACCCCCTCCACCTCCTTCGACTTCAGCCACGGTCTTGACCTCCAGAGTTATGCGGGCTCCTCGGTAAGCGGCTACGTCAAATTGGGGGTGCGCAGCGTGGTGGATACGGCCCAGCCGGCCGAGAGCCTGATATTAAACAAGACCTTACCCGGGGCGGTGCATGCCGGTGGCGCCTTCTGGGATCAGACAAACCCGGATTACCTGGCCCTCAAGCAGTGGATCACGGAAGGAGCCCAGAAGAATTTAGGCTCCAGCCTGCGGGCCACTTATTTACTTTTATTGGCTGATTAGATTAAGTCAATCTCGGCACATGTTCGTCAGGGCGTAATTTATCACGCCCTGGCGAACGTTATAAATTGCGCCCCTGCGAACCCCGCCTGTAAATTTCGTTGCATCGCCATCCATACTGGTTTTAAATGTAGCCGCAAGCTTCAGCTTGCGCCGGCTAAAGCCTGCGGCTACCAATGAACACCTCGCTTAAGCTAAAAGCTGATCGCTGACCGCTGAAAGCTATTCTCATTTAAGCAAAGGAAACATATGCAAAACCAACCGACCCCACCGGTCTTAGTCGAAGTAACCCGCGGCCCCGCCGTGGAGAGCCGCCATCGCGGCCAGATTGTCGTGATCGATGCCCAAGGCCAGCTGATTCACCAATTGGGCGACCCGGAAGCGTTGGTCTGCCTGCGCTCCCTGGCCAAGCCCTTTCAGGCCCTGGCGGTGCTGACCAGCGGGGCGGCCGCGGCCTTCGGCTTCAAAGGGGCGGAACTGGCCCTGTTCTCCGGGTCGCTCTCCGGCCAGAATTTCCAGACCTTTTTGATCACCTCCGTCCTGGAGCGCCTGGGCCTGAAACCCGAGGTCTTGCAGTGCGGCATTCATTTGCCCCTGCACAAGCCCACGGCCCAGGCGCTAACCAAGGCCGGACTGCTACCCGGCCCCTTACAACACACCTGCGCCGGCAAGCACACCGCCATGCTGGCCCTCTGCGTCCATCACGGCTGGCCCATCGAGGATTACCTGAACCCGGCCCACCCGGTGCAGCAACTAATTTTGGGCCACGTGGCCCGGATGGTGGGGGTGCCCAAGGCGCAGATCCCGGTGGCCATCGACGGCTGCGGCGCCCCGGTGTTCTATGCGCCGTTGAAAAATATCGCCCTGGGCTACGCCCGACTGGCCGCGTCCCAGCCGGGCTCTCCCGCGGGAGAGCTGATGGCGGCCATCTTGACCCATCCCCGCCACATCGCCGGGGACGGCCGCCTGGAGACCGAGGCGATGCAGGCCCTGCCGGGCAAAATCTTCGCCAAGTCCGGCTCCGAAGGGGGCTACGCCCTGAGCCTGATCGACGGCGCCCTGGGGGTGGCCCTGAAGATCGAAGACGGCGCCACCCGGGCCATGAACCCGAGCGTCGTCGAGATCCTGGCGCAGCTGGGCCTCTTGAACCCGGCGGCCGAAAAGGCCCTGGCCTCCTTCCGGGAGCCGGCCATTCTTAACCACCGCAAAGAAGAGGTGGGGCGGATAAGGCCGGTCTTTGCTTTCGAGAACCCAAGAGATTAGTGGCACAGGCTTCCAGCCTGTGGTTTTTTCAGGTCTCCAAAATTTTAGCCCCACAGGCCGGAGGCCTGTGCCACTACATTTCTCAAGTTAGAGCTCGTTCCCAAGTGCAACTTGGGAATGAGTGAAAAGGGCTCCTCAGGTGGCGGGCGGGGACGCCCGCCCTACGCCTCCTTTCATGGTTGCAACCGGTAGGGGCGGCTCGCGAGCCGCCCCTACATACAGCCCCGCTCAATAACTGCCCTCAGAAAGCCCTTGAATCTCCGGCCAATCATGCTATAGTTTCAAGATATGTACGGTTGCCCCGGACGGGGAAAAGGGGAATTTTAAGCAGTCATGAAAGTCTTGTGGGCCCCGTGGCGCATGGATTATATCCTGGGAGAGGACAAGGCCCAGGGCTGTATCTTCTGCCCGGAACCCCGCGAGGATTTCGCCGAGCGGTTGATCCTCTTCAGCGGCCGCCTCACCAGGATCATGATGAATAAATACCCGTACATCAACGGGCATCTGCTCATCTCTCCCCGGCGGCATACCCCCGGCCTGGACGACCTCACCCCGGCGGAGATGCTGGACCTGATGGCCAAACTTAGGTCCGCCATGGCCATCTTAAAGCGGCAGATGCGGCCCGACGGCTTCAATGTGGGCCTCAACCTGGGGATCGTGGCCGGGGCCGGGGTGGAGGACCATCTCCATTTCCACGTGGTGCCCCGCTGGAACGGCGACACCAATTTTATCCCGGTCTTTGCCGACGTCCGGGTGATTCCGGAACACTTCCGCCAGACCTATGAGAGCCTGGCCCCCCACTTTCAGGCCATCTGCGACGAGGAGCAGACATGCGTTTCCTTAAAGTAATCTTCTCCACCATCATCGTACTCCTGGGTGTGGTCTTCATCATCGAGAACCTGGAAGTGCTCAAGCAACCGGTAACCTTGCACCTGGACCTCTATCTGACCCAGCTGCAAAGCCCGGCGGTGCACCTCTGGGTGCTGGTGATCTTCTTTTTCTTCCTGGGCGTCTTCACCGCCTCACTTTACGGCATCTACGAGGTTATCGTCCAACGCCATACCATCCGCCGGCTCAGGCATAATCTGGAGATTCTGGCCCAGGAACTGAAACAGGCCGGCGCCGCGGCCGAGTCTTCGGCGGCTGCACCGGCCTCCACGGGCGCTTCCCGAACCGAATGATGGCCGGAGACCACCATTTTTTGACGGAATGGAGGCCCTTGATAAAAAAGACCAAAGAGACCCAAGTCAAAAAATTCCCACGAGTTTCTTGTTGCCGTCATGGCCGACGCCCCGCCGGATAAAGTCACCCCCATGCTGCGGCAGTATCTGGATCTCAAGTCCAGGTACGCCGATGCCCTGCTCCTCTTCCAGATGGGCGACTTCTACGAAACCTTCTTCGAGGACGCCGAAAAGACCGCGGCGGCCCTGAACATCGCCCTGACCTCCCGGAGCCGCGCCGACGCGGAGCGCATCCCCATGGCCGGCTTCCCCATCCATGCCGCCCAGAGTTATTTCGGCAAACTGTTGGAAGCGGGCTTCAAGGTGGTGGTCTGCGACCAGACCGAGGACCCGGCCCAGGCCAAGGGTCTGGTGCGCCGGGAGGTGACCCGGGTCCTGACCCGGGGCACCCTGGTGGACCCGGCCGCCCTGGACGCCCGGCAGGACAATTACCTGGCCGCGGTGACCTGGAAGGGCGAAAAATGGGGCCTGGCCTTCCTGGAGGTCTCCACCGGGGAGTTTCGCCTCACCCAGGGGGAGGGGGCCGATACCCTGGCCGATGAGCTCTGGCGCCTGAAGCCGACCGAACTGATCGTTTCCGAAGAGGCCGACCTAACCCTGCTTAATACCGCCCTGGCCCCCTTCGATGTTCCGCCCACCCATAGGTTAATCAACCGTTACGCCTTCGATCCCGAGGCGGCCCGGCGGGAACTGGGCCGGGCCCTGGGCACCCTGTTCCTGGACGGCTTCGGGGTGGAGGACCAGGCCCTGGGGGTGGCGGCGGCGGGAGCCATCCTCCGCTATTTGCACGACTCCCAGACCCCGGAGCTGCCCCACCTGGATCGACTCCTGCCTTATAGCCGGGATGACCACCTGGGGCTGGATGAAGCCACCCTGAGGCACCTGGAGATCTTCGAGACCCAACGCAGCCGCTCCCGCCAGGGGTCGCTCCTGGACGCCCTGGACTGCACCATCACCCCCATGGGGGCCCGGCGGCTGGGCCGCTGGCTGCGCTATCCTTTGCAAGACCTGGCGGCCATTGAGGCCAGGTTGGACGGCGTGGAGTTTTTTAAGGAGAATGGCGTCCTGCGGCCCCGTTGGCGCCAGACCCTGAAAGGCCTGGGGGATCTGGAGCGCCTCACCGCCCGGGTGGCCCTGGAGCAGGCCACCCCTCGGGAGGTGGCCGCCATCCAGCAGACCCTGGAAAAGGTTCCCCGGCTGAAAGAATTGTTGTCCGAGGAACTCCCCGCCCTGGTGGCCGAGGCGGCCTCCGACCTGGACCCCCTGCCCGACCTGCAGGACTTGATCGGCCGGGCCCTGGTGGACGACCCGCCTTTAAGTATTAAGGATGGGGGGATCATCCGGGAGGGCTTTGACGCGGAGTTGGACGAACTCATTAGCCTCAGCCGGGAAGGCAAGGACTGGATCGCCAAACTAGAGGCCCAGGAGCGCCGGGCCACCGGCATCAACAGCCTCAAGGTGCGCTACAACAAGGTCTTCGGTTATTACCTGGAGGTCTCCAAAGCCAACCAACACCTGGTGCCGGCCCACTACATCCGCAAGCAGACCCTGGTGAACGCCGAACGCTTCATCACCGCGGACCTCAAGGATTACGAATCCCGGGTCCTGGGGGCCGAAGAAATCCGAGTGAAGCGGGAGGCGGAACTCTTCCTGGAATTGAGAAGGCGCCTGGGACAGGAGACTCCCCGGCTCAAGCAGGTGGCCCGGGCCCTGGGCCTCCTGGATGTTTTGAGCGCCCTGGCCGAACTGGCGGCCCTGCACCGCTACTGCCGCCCCCATTTGGTCCCCGAACCGCGGCTGACCATCAAGCAGGGGCGTCATCCGGTCATCGAGCGGCTGCTGCCCGCCGGCGCCTTTGTCCCCAACGACCTCACCCTGGACTCGAGCGCCCAGGTGCTCATCGTCACCGGGCCCAACATGTCGGGGAAATCCACCATCTTGCGCCAGGTGGCGCTGATTACGCTCCTGGCCCATATGGGGAGCTTCGTGCCGGCCCAGGCGGCTGACATCGGCCTGACCGACCGCATCTTCACCCGGGTGGGGGCGGTGGACGACATCGGCCGGGGCCAATCCACCTTTCTGGTGGAGATGATTGAGACCGCCCGCATCCTGCACCAGGCCACGGCCCGGAGCCTGGTGATCCTGGATGAGATCGGCCGGGGCACCTCCACCTTCGACGGCCTGTCCCTGGCCTGGGCCGTAGCGGAGCATCTCCACGACCTGGATGGCGTTGGCGTCAAGACCCTGTTCGCCACCCACTACCAGGAACTCACCGAACTGACTCGCCTCAAGCCCCGGGTCCAAAATTTTCAGGTGCTGGTGGCCGAATCCGGCAACAACATCGTCTTTCTGCACCAACTGGCCCCCGGGGCCGCGCCCCAGAGTTACGGCATCCAGGTGGCCAAACTGGCCGGGGTCCCCCAGGAGGTGGTGGACCGGGCCCGGGAGGTCCTGGAAAATCTGGAGGCCGGCAGCCTGGACCCCATGGGCCTGCCCCGCCTGGCCCGGCCCCGCCGCCGTCCCGCCCGGGAGACGCCCCAACTGAAGCTGTTCGGTGGCCCCCAGGATGACTGAAAAGGGCAAGCGGTCAGCAAGACTCGATGAATGTATCGAAGCTTAGAGATTAAAAGATCTTGATTTAACAGGCCTTTTCTACCGAAAAGCGAAAACCGAAAACCGAAAAGCGCTTTTTCCCCTTGACAATAGCGCCAATTTTCAGAAAATAAATAATTACGTTGAGCGGGAATAACTCAGCGGTAGAGTGCGACCTTGCCAAGGTCGAAGTCGCGGGTTCAAATCCCGTTTCCCGCTCCATTTTTTTTTGAGGCGGCATAGCCAAGAGGTAAGGCAACGGTCTGCAAAACCGTTATTCTCCGGTTCGAATCCGGATGCCGCCTCCAGTCATTTCAGGCACTTAGCCTTTTTTTCCTTCCTGCAAAAATCACCTGGCGGATATCTAGGTGATTATCGTTACCGATTTTTCCTTTAACTCCCCGGATAGAGATTTAACAGAAAGGCGTCTCGCCTGGGGCAATACCTAAAGGGCCTTATCCCCTTCCGACCCAGTTTTTTCCTCGGATACCGGCAAAGGCTACCATATTTTTATCCGGTCCTCTGGCGTAGCCAGAGAGAGATATTTAATTTGTAACAAAGTGGAAGGGTCTCTAAGGCCTCCGGTAATTTACCTACTGCTTGAGGTGGCCCTCCTTGAAGTGACTAAGCAATGCGGATACTGAAAACCTATCACAACTGGGCGAGGAGAAATCAGGCTGCTATCCACCTCTTAGGGCCTGTAAGGAGCGCCCCGCATTTTTGCTTGCTGGAGAGACGGCATGCCGAAACGATCTAACCTAGTCCCAGTTGCCGCCCTGGCGTGCCTCTTACTCCTGCCGGCGCTGCTGAACGGTTGTGCCAGCCTCCCCCTGGATTACCCGCGCCCGGTCTCCACTGCTTTGCTCCTGCCGGAAGAGACCCACATGGGCAAAAGGATTCAAGCCCATGTAGTCGAGCACCAGGGGAAATCGGGGTTTTACCTGCTGCCCAGTGGGGATGACGCCTTTCTGGCGCGCCTCCTGGCCGTCGAACAGGCGGAGCGGACCCTGGATCTGCAATACTACATCTTCAATGACGACCTGACCGGCAAGTTACTGATGGACCGCTTGCTGTCCGCGGCTGAGCGGGGGGTGCGGGTGCGTCTCCTGCTGGACGATTGGCCGCAGGCTGGGAAAATGGATTGGGGGCTCGCCCTGATCCAGGCAAACCCCAATATCGAGGTGCGGGTCTTCAATCCTTTCGGCGGCCTCCGAAAGGTTTTCTTTTCCCGGGCTTTCCAGGCGGTCTTCGTGGCCAAAAGGCTCAGGGGCAGGATGCATAACAAGATGTTCATCGCCGACAACTGTCTGGCCATCGTGGGCGGGCGGAACATCGGCGACGAGTACTTCGGAGCGCGTTCCGAACTCATGTTTGGCGACCTGGACATCATGGCCATAGGACCGATTACCAGGGAGATATCCACTGCGTTCGACGATTACTGGAACTGTGTGCTCTCCATCCCCATCAATGCCCTCTTGAAGCGCCAGCCAAGCGCCGCTCAGACCGAGGGGTTCCGGCGCTTCCTGGCAGAGAATCGAAAATCCGTGCAAAGTTCGGAGTATGCCCAAAAGCTGCGGGAGGCGAATCTCTTGAAACGGGTGGAGGCCGGCTACCTCCCTTATGTCTGGGCGGAAGGGGAGGTCTTGTATGACGATCCTCTCAAGGTCATCAGAACGGATGACTCCAGCCGAGAAGTCCTGATGGGGCGGAGGCTAAAATCTATCATCGATGAGGCCCAGAGCGAGGTGCTGGCGATCTCGGCATATTTCATCCCGGGAAACCGCGGGATGCTATGGTTCAAGCAACTGCGGGAGCGTGGCATCACGGTAAAAGTTCTCACCAACTCTCTGGCCTCCACTGATGTGCCCATAACGGAAGGAGGTTACGCCCGTTACCGCAAGGCGCTTCTGGGGATAGGGGCGGAGCTTTATGAGCTCAAGCCTAATCCCGATCAATACCGGTTCTGGGACCGCACCAGCCTCGGCAGTTCGTCCAGGGGAGCCCTCCATGCCAAAACTGTCATCGTCGACCGCAAGGTGGTCTTTGTGGGCTCCTTCAACCTCGACCCCCGTTCGGCCCGGCTGAATACCGAGGACGGCATCGTGGTCAGGAGCGCAGAACTTGGGGCCCAGGCGACCCAGTTGTTTGACCGGGGGATATCCCCAAGTAATGCTTACCGGGTGGCAATTCTGGGAGAATCCCCGGTGTCGGAAGAGTGGCATGGACTCGTGTGGATTACCGAAGAAAATGGCCGGGAGGTGCACTATTATCAGGACCCCATGACGGGGATCTGGCGCCGCCTCTCGGTCCGGTTCCTTTCCCTGCTCGCCCCGGAATCGACGTTGTGAAAACGCCTGAGCTCGCGAGCGGACCACCTAAGTCCATTAAGTCCAGGGTCCAAGGTTTTTCCGGCCGCGAGTGCTTAACTATTTTTTTGGCGGAGACCAAATGCCGCCGGTAATAAATCCTCCACTGGCATCTCCATCAGACCATCCGGCCCTGGGAAGATGATGAGCGCCTTTTTGCCGAACTCCAGAATCACCTGGCGGCAGGCGCCGCAGGGGGGACAGGCCTCTTGAGATTCGCTGACCACGGCCAGGGCCCTGATCTCCAGGCCCGGTCCCTCGGCGGCCACGGCCGCGGCAATGGCGGCTCGTTCGGCGCAAAGGGTCAGGCCGTAAGAAGCATTCTCCACGTTGGCCCCGGTGAAGACGCCGCCTTGCCGGGTTAAGAGGGCCGCCCCCACCCGGAAGCGGGAATAAGGCGCATAGGCCTGCTCCAGGACCTGCCGGGCCGCCTGGAGGAGTTGGGACCGCCGGGCCGGGGTAATCATGCTGAGTCCTCCTGACTGAAGAATTTCCGCCTCTCCCGGCGAAGGGGATAATTAACCTCACACTAGTCATCTTAGTTACCGCAGGCGATAAAGGGAAGAGGCTCCTGGTCCCGAGGTGGCTTGGAATTGCTTCAAGCCCGACCCCGGGGCGCCCGCGGCCGCCGCTGAAGAGACCAAGGTCGCAGTTCCCCGCGGTTCGGCGGCAGCTAATTTTTTCCTTTACCTTTTCGTCCGATTTTGTTTATAATTTTGCTAAATTAGCCCATGCGTCGGAGTCACCCCGGTCCGAGACTCGGGCGCACCCAAGCAAGGAGTAGAGCGGCATGAACAAGTCGCAGCTTATCGAGGCCCTGGCCAAAGCCGAAAACATTACCTTGAAAAAGGCGGAAATGGTGGTGAACGCCGTTTTTGAAAACATGGCGGAGGCTCTGGTGCAGCAGGAACGCATCGAAATCCGCGGCTTTGGCAGCTTCAAAGTCAAATTTTACAACGGCTACAAGGGCCGGAACCCCAAAACTGGTGACCTCATCAAGGTGGATGGCAAGAAATTGCCCTTCTTCAAGGTCGGCAAAGAGATGCGGGAACGCGTCGACCGCTGAAAACCAGTTACTCTGATCAGTTTTACACCTGGCCGTGCTAGATGGGGAGTTAGCGGTGCCCTGTAACCCGAGAACCGCTTATGCGGGGTTGAAGTCCCTTTCTGAGGGTCGCAGCGCAGCCGGGGTTGGCTGACCAGGGCGGCGGATTGGACCCTGCGCAACAGACGCTTGTGAACCCCGTCAGGTCCGGAAGGAAGCAGCGGTAAACAAGGCGGTCTGTGTCGTGGTGGCCCCTAATCCATCAACCCCCTGGCCAGACTAGCCGGTTGTGGCGGATTCGAAGCAGGGTGCACGGCCAGGTGTTAATTTTTTTACCACCGAGGCACAGAGGACCTAAAAAAAATATGTACAAATGAGCCTTGGGGGAAACCCCCCAAGGCTCATTTGTTTCTCGGTGATCTCTGGGCTCGGTGGTGAGATGGATTAAGCAGCCGGAGCCGGCTCGGTCTTCACCGTGCCCAGGGCCCGGGTCAGCTCCAGCATGACCCCCAGGCCTTGCCGGCATTCCTGGCTGCGCATCTTCCAGAGGAGCCCGAACGGCCCCACCGGTTTGGCTGCCTCCAGGTTCACTGCCAGGGGAACGTCCACGACTTTTTCGAGGAATCCGATCAACTCCGGATTCGACAATTTTTTGACAATGCCGTGCATCCTGACAAAGCCGTCGGCCATGGCAGCGATGTCCTCAGGGGTATAATTCTCGGCAATCTTGCCGTACATCTCGACCACCGCCCCGTTGATCCGAAAAATCCCTTTCTGCTCCAGGTTGTCCAGGTAATCGATGACCTTGGGCACCGCCAGCTTCAGCAGCGGCTCCATATCCTGCCACCAGTCCACCAGGTTTTCCAATTGTTCCAGGGACCAAGTGAGATACTTCAGGCTGGGCAGGAGTCGCTTGATCAGGGCAAAGAAGTCCTCCAACTGGAAGCCGATCTCCACCTCCACCATCTCCTCCGTCAGTTTTTTGACGGCAGGGTCCATCAGCAGGGAGAGATCTCGACCCAAATCGCTCAAGTTTTCAAAAGGCCTGGCAAAGGCAGCCACCTGCTCCTCCATCCTGGAGACTCCTTCCAACTTCTCCTCAATACTGGCCAGACGTTCCAGAATAACTTCTTCGTTGGTCATGGCCGCTTCCTCCTCAGGGGCATCTCAATATCCGGGGCCAGGATGCCCCGCACCTTGCCGGCCAGGACGAACTGGTTTTCCAGGGGCAGATGGCTGCCCTTGAGCATCAGGTTGAAATAGGTCCACCTGAACATAATCTTGCCCGTATAGTTGATAAAACTGTCTCCCAACAGGTCGAAAGGCCCCAGGCCCGGAAAGGGAAACTTGCCTGGCAGGGGCTCGACTTTATAGTTGAAATCGAGCAATGACCCCTTGTTGTAGCCCGTGACCACGAAGCAGGTGGAGTGGCCGTCGTAATCGGGCGTGGCCTCGTGGCCGTCAATCTCCCGGATCAGATTGGCGATAACGACGTCGGCCTCATAGTGGGCCACGGACCCCGCCTTAGAAGTCGGCACATTGGCCGCGTCGCCAAGCACGTAGACAGAATCGAATTTTTTGGCTTTGAGCGTGAAATTGTCGGTTTCGACATAGCCCATGGGGTCCCCCATTTGGCTGTCGATGATGCACTGAGCCCCGAAGTTCGGAGGAATGGAGACCAGCAGATCATAAGGGACTTCTTCGCCCTGATAAGACTTGATAACCTTCTTTTCCGAGTCCACCTGGGCGAGTTGATAATTGGGGGTCACCTTGATATTCTTGTGGGCCAAAATCTGGCCCAGGACCTCCGAAGCTTTGGGTTTGGTAAAAGCACCCGGCAGCGGCGTCACCAGTTCAATTTCGACCCGATCCCGGACCCCCAGGGTGTTAAAATACCAATCCGCCATGAAGACAAATTCCAACGGCGCCACCGGGCACTTAAAAGGCAACTCGGCGATATTGAGCACTACCCGGCCCTTGTCGAAGTACTTCAGCTTCTCATAAAGGGCGACGGCGCCGTCCGCTGTATAAAAATTATGAATATCCTCCCCCCAGCCGGTGGTCAGGCCTTCTACTTCTTCCGGCATGATGCGGCAGCCGGTGGCCACCACCAGCCAGTCGTAGGGATAGGTATCCCGCTTGGTCTTGACCTGCTTCTTTTCTGGGTCGATCCCGGTCACTTCGTCCAGCACAAAATTTACCCCGGACGGGATAAATTTGATCTTGGGCTTGACGCAGTCCTCGGCGGTGTAGATGCCGAAGGGAATGAGGAGCCAGCCGGGCTGGTAGTGATGCTGCCAGTCCTGGTCGATGATGGTGATGTCCCACGTGGATTCCTGCAATTTTTGCCGCATCTTGGCGGCGATGATGGTGCCGGCGGTGCCGCTGCCCAAAATAACCAGTTTCTTCATGCTAGGTGATCCTCCTTTGCCTTGACGGTCCGAGTCAAGTGCGCCTATTTTCTATATCTATTTAATATATATCTCATAAATACTCTATATAATAGGATTTTCTATATATTAAGTACGAAAATTAAAAAAAAAGGGCGGCCCGGCAGTCGCCCAGACGATTTTCTTGGTGCCCTCGCTGGTGAATTCATTTTTTTGTAGGGGCGGTTCTCGAACCGCCCTCTTTTCTCTATGTCTCTGTACCGCGGTGGTGATAAAATCGCCCCATGAAGGAATTGTTGGCGACCATCAAGGCCCAGGCCCAGGAAATGGCTGGGGAACTTAGCGCCCTGCGCCGGGATTTTCATCAGCACCCGGAACTCTCCCACCAGGAGGACCGCACGGCCCGGGTGGTGGCCGATTATCTGAGGAATTTGGGTCTAGAGGTGCGCACCGGCATCGCCGGTCACGGGGTGGTGGCGGACCTTAAAGGCGCCCGGCCCGGGCGCACCGTAGCCTACCGGGCCGATATGGACGCCCTGCCCATTACCGAAAAGGTCCAGGTCCCCTGGCGCTCCCGGGTGGATGGGGCAATGCACGCCTGCGGCCACGATTTTCATCTGAGCATCGCCCTGGGCGCCGCCAACCTGCTCAGCCGGCTCCGGGACCGCCTGGCCGGCCACTTCCGGTTCATCTTCCAGCCCGCCGAAGAAAGCCCGGCCACGGATGGCGGGAGCGGCGCCCACGCCATGGTGGAGGCCGGCGTCTTGCAGGATGAGCCGCCGGTCTCGGCCATCCTCGCCTTGCACGTGGCCCCCAACCTGGAGGCCGGCCAGATCCGCTATGGTTCCGAGGTGGTGATGGCCGGGGCCGACCGCGTTACCCTCACCATTGCCGGCAAATCGGCCCACGGCGCCACCCCCCACCGGGGCGTGGACCCCATTCTCGTCAGCGCCCTGGTCTTGAACCACATCCAGGCCCTCCTGACCCAGCAATTCGATGCCCGGTCCCCTAAGGTCCTGACCTTCGGAAAGATCGAAGGCGGCAACCGCTTCAACATCCTGGCCGATACAGTCACGTTGGAGGGCAGCCTCCGCTACCTGCAGGACGCCACCCGCACCGAACTCCTGAACGGCTTGCGGCGGCTCCTGGCGGGTTTATCCCAGGCCACCGGCGCCCAAATCGAACTTTCGGCCGGCCCCACTTACCCGATCCTGAAAAACGATCCCCACCTGAGCCGCCAGGCGGTGCAAGTGCTGGAAACCTTGCTAACTTCCCAACGCCTCAAGCCGCTCAGGCCCGCCATGGGCAGTGAAGACTTTTCCTTTTTTGCCGCCAAAGTCCCGGGCTTCTATTTCTTCCTGGGGGTGCGTCCCCCCGGCGGCCGGGGGGGCCAGGCCCTCCACTCGCCGGAGTTCAACCCCGACGAGGCCGCCCTCCCCTGGGGCCTCACCGCCGCCGCCGGCCTGCTGGCCGCTCTGAGCGAGCCGGAGGAATAAGTATTTGTGGAGGGTGGGCCAGGGGCCGACGGCCCCTGCCCTCCCCCCACACCCCCCTCCCAACCCCATAAGTAGGGGCGACCCGTTGGGTCGCCCCTAGCCATTGCCAGGAAAACGTAGGGGCGGCTCGCGAGCCGCCCCTATAAATCAGATATTTTGCCAGTAATGATGGGGAATCCCGGTCCCCGGTCTTCGGTCTCCGGTCATTCCGGCGGCCGCGGGTCCCGTGGCCCGGAAAGACGAGCCTAAGGTCAGGTAGTGGTGGTTGCAGATTTATGACCTGGGAAAAACGCTTTAAACGAAGAACTAAATTAATGCAGAACAATTAATCTTGATTTGGATTGACCGACCTCAAATCAAGATCAGATTAAATCTGACCTTAATGGCTAAAATCTAAAAATTCGACCAGATAAGATAGAGCTATGATTAGCCTATCAAATATATTTTAACGCTTATTGCCTTAGCTCCGAGAATGTAATGCCCGAGGTATTCAGGCAAGCATGAAGCATACGGTTAAACATTTGCGGTTCCCAAAAGCGCCGGTTGAAGCGGTAACAGAATTCCGCCAGGTAACGGGGCAGATGCTTTGGGCTGACACCATGATGGACACCGCGGATATTGCCTTTGATATTGGCGATCAAGGTGTGGACCCAAGGCAGGACCTTCGGCGCCTCTTTCCCCGAACCGGGCACGAGCCACTCATGACGGTAGGGCAAGGCATCCAGGAAGCTATACCCTTGCCAACCGTCGGTTTTGACCACCACTTCTTTCACCAGACGCGCCTGTACCAGGGCCTGAATCTCCTGGCCGCTGACTCTCGGGACCATATGCATAACGGCAAATCTGGGCTTATTTTCCGGGGTTTCCACCGCCACTACCACTTTGGCCTTGCCGGCGGCGCCGCGGCCGCGCTTCCCGGGCTTGGGAGCCCCGAAGTAAGTGTCGTCCATCTCAATCAAGCCGGCGAGTTTATAATTAGCATCCCGGTCGGCCAGGGCTTTGCGGATCTTGTGGCCCATGGTCCACACGGTTTTGTAGGTCTTGATCTCCAACATCCGTTGCAGCGACAGCATGGAGATGCCGCTTTTCTGGCGTCCCATCAGCCAGATCAGCCAAAACCATTTGGTTAAGGGGGTTCTGGTCTTGTGAAACACTGTACCTGCGGTCAATGAAGCTTGATAACCGCAGGATTTGCACTGATATAAGTGGCGCTTACTGTAAAAATAGGCTTCGGCATGACCACAGCGAGGGCACTTGAAGCCTTCGGGCCAACGCAACCGAAACAATTGTTTCTGACAGGCTTTCTCAGTACCAAACTTTTTTTGAAATTGCAGCAGGCTGAGAGTTTTCTGTTGCATGATTTTGCTCCAATTTGCTATTTATTCTAATTAATTATAGCATATTGACCGGAGCAAAAGCAATAAGCGTTATATCTTTTTTTCGATTTAGACCGCGCATAGATAGCAGATCGCGCCACTTTACTCAGCTTAGCCGATCGAGCACTTGATCAAGCATGTTAGGTTCGTCGTCCACCACTAAGATACGTTCCGGCCTAACTTCCTCCTGGGGGTTGGGCGGGTTTTCATGGGGAGCCCGAACCCCTCGGGTTGTTGATCTTAAAAATTTCGTTCCTCAGGGGGAGGACGGAAGATAGGTACCGCCAGTCAGTGAGCAAATTTGTTTAATTTAGCAAAAGCAATGAAATTTCCGGGGAAGCGATCCCTGGGGTAGCCAGGAAAATTCCCCCTCCGGCCCATGCCACCTGGCCCTCGGTATTTATGTCATAATCTTGAGAACTATAGGTAGAGACCTTTTTTACGGTGCCGTTAAAGGCACACAACCATTCTTTTTTAGCTTGATCAGTAGCATGAAAAACACTTTGGTTACCTTTGGCAATGATATTGCCGACGTTATTAAAACTATTACTTATTCTTGATACAACCCCGTTACTATAGCGATATCCAGCCCCATCGTCTCCAGAGAATAAGATATCTCCAGTATCGATGATATCATAATCCATAGAACCATAAATTTCTTGAATAAATTGGCTAATATTACCATTATTATAAAAATATAAATAATATTTAGCTGAATTGGTAGCTTCCCAAACAATTTTCTCATTGTTATTTATCCGTGGTCGACCTGCGTCAGTTGTACCAGGATAGCTTAGTTGTGTTGTGGAGCCATTATTATAAAACATTACTTGAGCATTGGGGTCTGTTTGGGCAGTTGTGTCTCCTTGCCAAACAACCTGACCTGCAGCGTTCATGTCGACCAGATAATTATTGCGAGGTTGGCCATCTTGATTATTATGAGAGATTTTATAAACCGTATCGGCAGCGTAAATAAATACCTGATTGCTTAATCCATCTGATCCAATCCAGGCAATTTGCCCTTTTTTATTTATATTGGGATAATCAGAACTTGCCCATGTCGATTGTATACGATTGCCATTATTATTACTGCTAATCGGCTTGATCGTACCATTAGTGTACAGATAGACCTGGTAGCTGGAACCATCGAATCCCCACCAGGTAACTTGTCCTAGATCATTAATACCTGGGAGAAAGCCACCATAACTACTAGTACTTACTTGAGTTATATTCCCATTTTTGTAGAGAAATATTTGATGAATGAGAGGATTTAGCGAAACCATTTGCTGCCAGACAACCATGCCGCTGCTATTCAGTCTGACGTTATATGTATTAGAATTATTGGTAATCTGCTTGATGTTGTAACCTGCCCGGGCTGGAAAAACGAGGACCAAAAACAGTAAGAAAACCACTTCCATAAGGCTGGTCAGCCGCTTACAGGTGAACAAAATCCCCTTCTGCCGCAAAAAGTGATCTGCTTTAAGGACGTTCTTCATTGTAAGCATTGTGAAATACCTCATAATTTAGAACATCTGGCAGCCTTCCCACTTCCTGGCTCTTGGACCAATTCGCTATCAACTCGCTATCTATGGCTCTGGCGTGTCCCGTAAGTTCTACACTCGGCCATCTAAATGGTAACCTTTCCGGTGCTCAGACTGAACGGCCAGGCGATTAATAAAATAATCATTCTTGGAGAAAAAGCAAGGGGACTGCGGCACTTTAAAAATGGATATGATCCTGATAGGGAAAGCTTTCAGCGTCTTGATAAGTTTATAGATTTCTATCACCCCGCTTTATTCCTTGCCGCTGAACCATGGACCCAAACCCTTCACACCCCTATTGCCTTTTTGTGAACCCCATCAAATGGTCTTTACCCATGAGGCCAACGTCCCCATCCCGCCCACAGCGCTACTGATGGTTTCCTGGGGCTGGCGGGCCTGGAGGAGGTTCAAAAAAAATTAGATAACCTTGCACCATCGGGCTTCTTCAGGCAGGGTCAACCATGGCCCTGCCCTTGTTCTTGCCACTTAACAATAGTTGATTGCTTGCCACTAGCGCCTTCT
>CAWCKU010000016.1:0-74864 GCA_963796215.1 uncultured delta proteobacterium
GCGCATGGTCAGCGGTGGTCGGGGATCTCGATGACGACGTTGGTCGACTTCACCGAGGCGACGGCCAGCACGCCGGCTCCTCCTCACCTCGGTCATCGCCGCCGGCGCCGTCCTGCTGGCCGGGTGCGGGACCGGCAGCACCACGACGACCGGAGCCTCGGGTTCGACGGGCCTCAGCGGCACCCTCGAGGTGTTCGCGGCCGCGTCGCTGAAGGAGTCGTTCACCCGCCTGGGCAACGAGTTCCACGCCGCCCACCCGGGGTGAGCGTGGTGTTCAGCTTCGGGCCGAGCAACGGGCTGGCCCTGCAGATCACCCAGGGCGCACCGGCCGACGGATTGAGCCACCGCAATATCCTTGTCCACCTTGGTTACTTTGAGGGCCGACCAGGTGCGGGCGTCGAAGATTGGCAGCACGATCTGAGGGGCGTAATTCCAGATAAATGAGCCGGATTTAAAAAGCCCCGTCAGGTCGCCGCTGGCGGTTCCTATGGCGGTCGTCAGCGAAACGCGGGGGAAGAAAGCCGCCCGGGCGGCGCCGATATTGGCGTTGGCGGCCTTGAGTAAGTTCTCCGCCTGAAGAATATCAGGGCGACGCAGGAGCACTTCGGAGGAGATGCCGGGGGAAACCTCCGGCAACGGTTTGACGACGCTCAAGACCTCCGGCAACAGGTCGGCGGAGACTTGCGACCCGGCCAGCAGGTTTAGGGCATTTTCATCTTGAGCCACCTGCCCCGTGTATTTCGCCACGTCCACCCGAGCCGCATCCACTCTGGTTTGCACCTGGCGCAGATCCAGTTCAGGCGCCAGCCCGACTTCAAAGCGCCGATTAATTAACTTGTAGGCGGCCTGCTGGCTCTCGAGGGTGGATTGGGCCAGCTGCAGATTTTCCCGATCCGCGGCCAGGGTCAGATAGGCGTTGGCCACTTCGGACACCAGCAAGATCTGCGCGCTGCGGCGGCCCTGTGCCGTGGCGAAGTATTCCTCCAGCGCCCGTTGGGACAGGCTGCGGATCCGGCCGAAAAAATCGATCTCCCAGGAAGTGATGCCCAGATTGACGCCATATTCCTCGATGGTCACCAAACCGGTGGTGCCGGAAATCAAGGCGTGTTGCTTACTGGCAGTTAAGCCTGTTTCAACCTTGGGGTAAAGCTCGGCGCGTTGGACGCGGTACAGCGCGCGCGCCCTTTCCACGTTCAGGGCGGCCACCCGCAGATCACGGTTGTTTTTCAAGGCCGTGTCGATGATTTTTTGCAGTCGTTCGTCGGTGAAGAATTGCCGCCATTGCAGTTCGGCGGTAACCGGAGCCTCCTTAGTGGCCGGGGGCTCTTTGTAGGCCGGGCCGCTGGGCCAGGCGGCGGGAACCGGCGCTTCGGGCCGGGTGTATTCCGGCACCATGGTGCAGCCTCCCAGGCAAATCATCACACCCACCAACAACAATTTTCTGGTCATATCAGCGTCCCCTACAAGCCTGCAGAATCCAAACCGTGTTCCGAGAGTTGTGGCTGCCGCTTTTTTTGGAAAAGACTGCATACCAGAACATAGAACAGCGGAATGAAAAAGAGATCGATGAAGGTGGCGGACATCATGCCGCCGATCACCGCGGTCCCAATGGCATTCTGGGCGCCGGCGCCGGCGCCGGAGGTTAACGCGAGGGGCAGGACGCCAAAGAAAAAGGCCAGTGACGTCATGATGACCGGCCGGAATCGGGTTTTCACCGCGCCCAGGGTCGCCTCGACCAGTGCGGCTCCCTGCGCCCTTCGTTCCCTGGCAAATTGAATAATCAGGATGGCGTTTTTGGTCGAAAGCCCGAGGGTGGTGAGAATGCCAATCTGAAAGTAAACATCATTAGGCAACCCGCGCAAGGACGTAGCCACGGTCGCGCCTAACAGACCCAGGGGCAACATCAGCAGGTTAGCAACGGGAATGGTCCAACTTTCGTACAGAGCTGCCACGCACAGGAAAATGACCAGAATGGAAAAGGTGTAGAGCAGCGGCGCCTGGGACTTGGTCATCCGTTCCTGGAACGAGAGTCCGGTCCAGTCAAAACCAACCCCCTTGGGCAGTTTGGGGACGATCTCTTCCATGGCCTGCATCGCCTCCCCGGAGCTCCTCCCGGGCGCCGGCTCGCCCCAGATGTTCAAGGCCGGGAAGCTGTTGAAGCGCTCCAGGAGCGGCGCCCCCAGGAACCAGTGGCCGGTGGCGAAGGAAGTGAACGGCGTCATCGTCCCCTTGGCATTGGGAACGTAGAGCCGCTCCAGGTCTTTGGGCAGCATCCGGTAGGGCGCGTCGGCCTGGACGTAAACCCGTTTGACCCGCCCCCCCTGGATGAAGTCGTTCACGTAAGCGCTGCCGAAGGCCGCGGAGATGGTGTCGTGGATGGCGCTGATGGGAACCCCCAAGGCGCCTGCCTTTTCCCAATCCACATCGATCCGGTATTGGGTAACATCTTCCAGGCCGCTGGGGCGGACGCGCACCAGCCTGGGGTCTTTGGCAGCCAGGCCGAGCAGCTGGTTGCGGGCCGCCATCAAGGCCTCGTGTCCCAGCCCAGCCCGGTCCTGCAATTCAAAGTCGAACCCGCCCGCTCTGCCAAGCTCCAGGACGGCCGGGGGCGGAAAGGCAAACACCCTGGCGTTGCGGATCTGCGAAAACTTGGCCATGGCGCGTTTTACCAGGGCGTTGATCTTCAGGTCCGCCCCGGGGCGGAGGTGCCAGTCCTTGAGTTTCACGAACCCCAGCCCCACGTTCTGCCCGGCTCCGGAAAAGCCCCGGCCGGCGACCGTAAACATGGCCGCCACCGCGCCCTTTTCATCCTCGAGAAAATGGCTGCGGACTTGATCCAGGACCTGCTTGGTCTGCTCCAGGGTCGAACCCGCCGGAAGTATCGCCTGGATGTACATGATGCCCTGGTCCTCATCAGGGAGATAGGCGGTAGGCATGCGCTGGAACAGGAATACCAGGGCCGCCACCAACACCAGGTAAATAACCAGGTAGCGGAGCTTCTTACCGAGGATTCGAGCGACCGTGTCCCGGTACCAGTCTCTGATTCGAAAAAACACCCGGTCAAACCAGCGGAAAAAAGGCCGAAAGAGGAAAAAACCAGTCTCCGCCGGGTTATGCCCCTTGGTCACCGGCCGCAGCAGAGAGGCGCAGAGCACCGGCGTCAGGATCAGGGCCACCAGGACTGACAGCAGCATGGCGGCAATAATGGTGACGGAAAACTGGCGGTAGATGACCCCGGTGGAGCCGCTGAAGAACGCCATGGGGCCGAACACCGCCGAGAGCACCAACCCGATGCCGATCAAGGCGCTGGTGATTTCTCCCATGGACTTGCGGGTGGCTTCCTTGGGCGGGAGCCCCTCCTCGCGCATGACCCGTTCCACGTTTTCCACCACCACGATGGCGTCGTCCACCAGCAGGCCGATAGCCAGTACCATGGCGAACATGGTCAGCATATTGATGGAGAAGCCGAATAAACCCAGGATGGCGAAGGTCCCCAGTATCACCACCGGCACCGCCAGGGTCGGGATCAGCGTGGCCCGGAAGCTTCCCAGGAAAAGATACATCACCAGGAAGACCAGCAGAATGGCCTCGAACAGGGTCTTGATTACCTCGTTGATGGCCACCTTGACGAAGGGCGTGGTGTCGTAGGGGTAGATGACCTTCATGCCGTGGGGGAAGTACCTGGACAGCTCCTGCATCTTTGCCTTGACGGCATCAGCGGTTGTCAGGGCGTTGGCGCCGGCAGCCTGCCGAACGGCCAGGGCGGCCGCGGGTTTGCCGTTGAAAAGCACGTTGGCTCCGTAGCGCTCGGTCCCCAGCTCCGTTCGTCCCACGTCGCGCACGCGCACGATGGAGCCGTCCGGGTTAATGCGCAGCGGGATGGCGCCGAACTCCTCCGGGGTTTTGAGCATGTTCTGCACGATAATGGAGGCGTTCAGCCGCTGGCCTTCAACTGCCGGAATCCCGCCGAACTGGCCGGCGGAAATCTCCACGTTGTAGGCCTGAAGACCCTTAGTAACGTCGTCCATCGTCAGATGGTAATCGTTCAATTTATCAGGGTTGAGCCAGACCCGCATAGAATACTGGGAGGTGAAGGTTTCCACTTCACCCACTCCCGGCACCCGGGCCAATACTTGCTCGATGTTGGCCTGGGCGTAATCCGCCAGGTCAAATTCATCCATGCTCTCGTCTTCCGAGGTCAGGGCCACAATGATCAGCCAGTTTCTGGTGGACTTGCTGACCTTGACGCCCTGCTGCTGCACCACGTTGGGCAAACTCGCCATGGCGAGCTGCAGCTTGTTCTGCACCTGGGCCCAGGCCAGGTCCGGATCGGTCCCCGGGGCGAAGGTGAGCTCGATCCTGCCGGCGCCGGAGGCATCGCTGGTGGCGGACATATACAGCAGCTTGTCGAATCCGGTCATCTTCTGTTCGATGATCTGGACCACGCTGTTTTCCACGGTTTCGGCCGAAGCGCCGGGATAAAAGGCATCAATGGCGATGGAAGGCGGGGCGATGGGCGGATACTGGGAGATGGGCAAATTGTAGATAGCCAGACCGCCCGCCAGCATCATAATGATGGCGATGACCCAGGCGAAGACCGGACGGTCCAGAAAGAAGTTAGATAACATCGTGGCCCTCCGTCAGTGCGCTTCTGCGGTCTGGGGTTTCTGGTTTGCAGCTGCGGCACCGGCCTTGGGGCCTTCCCAGGCAACGGCCTTGACGGTGGCGCCCGGCCGCACATTCAGCATACCCTCGACTATCACTCGGTCTCCGGCCGACAGCCCGGAGGAAACGAGCCATTGGTCGCCGATGGCGCGATTAAGCTTCAGCATCCGCTGCTGGACCTTGCCTCCCTCATCCACCACCAGGGCGACGGGTTCCCCCTTGGGAGTGCGGCTCACCCCTTGCTGAGGGATCAGGATGGCCTGTGCCGCGATCCCCTCCTGCACCGCGGCCCGCACGAACATGCCCGGCAGGAGCAGGTGGTTCGGATTCGGGACCACGATTCGCAGGGTGAAAGACCCGGTCGCCGGGTCCACCGTGACGTCGCGGAATTGCAAGGCGCCCTGCTGGGGGCACAGGTTGCCGTCTTCCAGGAGGATGCAAACTTTTTTCCCGTTTTTGCCATCGGCGGTGAGCCGGCCGGCTTCCAGGTTGCGTTTCAACCGGAGCAACTCAGCGGACGATTGAGTCACATCCACGTAAATCGGGTCCAGTTGCTGAATGGTGGCCAGGGTCGCGGGCTGATACGCCGTCACCAGGGCGCCGTCCGTCACGCTGGACCTGCCGATGCGCCCGGAAATGGGCGCGGTGACCCGGGTGTAGCCCAAATTGATGCGGGCCGCTTCCACCGCGGCTTTCCAATATTCGATCTCAGCCCGGGCCTGTTCCATGGCCGCGGCCGCGTCGTCGTAGTCCTGCCGGCTAACCGCTTTGTCCACCAATAATTCCTTGTAACGTTCGGTCTTCAACCGGATAGACGGTAGATTGGCCTGGGCCTTGCCGAGGGAAGCCTTGGCAGAGTCAAGCGCCACCTGAAAGGGGGCGGGATCAATCTGGTAGAGCAGTTGTCCGGCCTTGACATCGGAGCCTTCCTGGAAGAGGCGCTTCTTGATGATGCCATTGACCTGCGGGCGGATTTCCGCCACCAGATAGGGAGACGTACGGCCCGGCAACTCGGTGGTCAGCTCAACCGGTTGCGGCTCAATGGTCACCGTGGCCACTTCCGGGGCCGGGGGCGGCCCGGCTTGCTGGCCGTGTCCGAGGTCACAGCCGCCCAGCAAAATCGTCAGCGCCATTAAAGCCGGCGCCCATTTGAGTAATTCATAACCATTCTTGTTCAGTTGCATCTGAAATCTCTCCGATAGCGGTGATAAGCGTAATCAGTTGGCAGACCCGGGCCCGCCATCACGGGTTGATCAGTCCTTTGAAGAAAATATCCAAAATGGCGTCCGGATCTTCCGGGTAAGGATGGGCGTCTGGGGCGTCGAGCCAGAGCAGCAGCGAGGCATCAATGGCGCTGTCGAGAGCCACCGCCAGGTAATAAGGGTCAGCGATTTTTTTAAACCGCTGGTTAGCCATGCCACTGGCAAAGATCGCGGCAATTCTCTTGAGGATGTCATAATATCGTTGGCGCACCTCATTATCCAGGCCCGCCTTGAGGCTGAAGCTGATGCCTCTGCTTTCGGCCAGAAACAGGCGCACGAAAGGCAGGTTGTTGCGAAATCTTTCGCCTCGGAAGCGCACGTAATGCCGCAACTTTTCAATCTCATTGTCCGACTTTTCCAGGACCAGCCCGAAGGCAGCCTCGAAATCGTCCAACCGTTCCAGGACAATGGTTTTGTAGAGGTCCTCTTTGTTCTGGAAGAACTTGTAGAGGGTGCCGATGGCGAACTCGGACCTCTCGGCGATCTCTTGCATGGAGACGTTGTGGTAGCCCTTCTGCGAGAAGAGATCGAGCGCGGCAGCCAGCATCTCCTGACGTTGCCGCAATTTCTCCCTCTCTCGCCGTGGAAGGTTCTGCTCCATCATTTGACCTCCGCAGATGAATATTTATTCAAAAAATGAATTGATTGTCATTTTATAGAACCAAATGGCATATTGTCAAGAAAGTTCAGAAGGAATTCCCTCTATCCGACCGTGACACCTCGCCGGGAGTCCACCTGCTGGGAAGAGGGGTTCCAAGTCTATTACGATTCTGCACTAGAAGCGGAGCAAACAGGGCCTGATTTGAGAGCCGATGGGTGGCTAGAAGATGAGGGCTTTTCGTTCGAAATCGGCGCCGTAAACGTTATTGGGCTGGGTAAAAATTTAACCATTGCCTTGGGCTTGGTGGGGTCTGGTGGGGGAGCTGCCTTGGTGCACTACCTCAGCCACCGGGCTCCACCAGTAAATCGAACCGCCTAGCCAGGGGCCTTTTGCTCTGACGATCATATCTTCAATTGGTTGCGACTTTATGAAGAAGGCGCTAGTGGCAAGCTATCGAGGCTCGGAGCTTGGGCTCACGTCCAGTTCTGGGAGGGCGTGGGGATGAGATTCCCTTACACGACTCGACTCCCACAGAGGCACATCTGCCGTTCATTAACCTTTTTAAGTTAATGAATGATTGGGGGGATTAAAGGGAATTTTTTCATCCCTGCCTTGACAAGAGAGGAATTTTTAGCTACATTGTTAACACTCTTTGCTTCCTTGTTTGTTCTATTCCAAGGTCTCGCTTGAGATAATGCGAGGCAGGGCAGACAAGATGAGGCAGGGAATAGCGGCAAAGGTGGCTCCTGCTACCATACCTTGCCGAAGCAGTATAATGGCCGGCCCGATTTTCACGGGTCGGCCATTTGCTTTTGGGGGCAATTCCATAAATGGTCTTGGGGGAGGATTTCAAATGAAGGGTCTTCATCGCCCTTCCTTGACAAGGGGCTATCCTCGGAGCATGGTGAACGGAAAATTAGAGATAGATGACAGACATGAAAAGCTATCGTAAAGAACTCTGGTTCCATGTCCCAGGCCGCAGGGCTTTTATCAACATAACTCCCCAGGTGGAACAGTGCCTAATGGAAAGCGGCATCACCGAAGGCCTTATACTCTGCAACGCGATGCACATCACAGCCTCGGTTTTCATTAACGATGACGAATCAGGGCTGCACCACGACTACGACGTCTGGCTTGAGAAGCTGGCGCCCCATGACCCCATCTCCCAATACCGCCACAACGTCGGGGAAGACAACGCGGACGCCCATATGAAGCGGCAGATCATGGGGCGGGAAGTGGTGGTGGCCGTGACCGGCGGCAAACTGGACTTCGGCCCCTGGGAGCAGATCTTTTATGGTGAGTTTGATGGAGGGCGGAGGAAAAGGGTTTTGGTAAAAATTATTGGGGTGTAAAATCGTAATTATAATGGCTACGGGCAGTTAGGCACTCTCGGTAAATAAAGAGCGGCTGGTCTAATCCGTGGGCCGCAGGTTAGAATCCTGCCAGGCATGCCATTGTTTCTTCCCTGAAGGATGAGATCCTGCCCCTTTTTAGAGATGTGCTGCTGGATACCCCTATGGATTAACAAGAAATGAAATTCCTAGAGAAAGCAGAATAACCAATATTGCTGATCAATATGACCGTGCACCGGGCGCGGCAGCAGGCCACGTACCGGCCAGCCAGCATCATTAACAGCCTGATGGTTTTCGGCCAGAGCGGCATCTCTTTGATAGCCTTGGCCGGATTTGCCAATCAGGTGTACGATTGGCAGCGCCGCCACACCCAGGCCGAAAGGTGAGCTTACTATTTCCACTGGATGCTTAAAATTATCGGAGCCCTCTAACCATCTTAAGATAGGGTTAGAGGGCTCCGATAGGGCAAAGCTATTGATCGACCAAAAACTTATTGATCAAGTAACAACATGGCTTGACAGGTCGATCCATTTATATATGCATAAACTTTCATGCCACTAGCCATTGCTGTTAATCCTGTGGAAATCATAGCGTTTAAGCCGGTGGAGGACAGGTTATAGTAGGTGTTGGTAAAGGTCGCCGGTACAGCAGTGTCGCTTAACATGACGCTTCCACCAGCGGTACCTTGTCCGCAGCGATTGACATAACAAGTATACCATGCGGCAGCTTGAGAGTCGCTAACGGTCAGTGGCATGATAAAAGCTACCGCGATCAGGACTACCATAAACATCTTTAATGCCTTCATTTCATTTCCTCCTCAGATGGTTTATCTTTTAAAATTTTAGAGCGAATTAACCTAATTTCCTTTTCTCGGCCCTCAGGCTGTGAATTTGCAGACACAAGCCTGGATCGACCGGCAAGAACGGCTGATTGGTTACCTGCCTGCAGCCGCAGCCTTCGAATCCAATTCTTCCTGCGTCAGGCCCCGCTCACCAGGTTTAATTGGTGGTGACTACCTCGATGCGGGAAGAATCTAAGGTTTCAGCGCCTGTAACAGCTCTGGCCCTCATTTCCATTTCCGCCTGGGTTAGGCCTCGTTCCCCGGGCCGCACGGGAGGGAACGCCTCGATCGTCCGCGGGTCGGTCTGCTCGAGAACCCTTGGCGCCTCAACAACTGTAGGATTCTTGTCGCGGAGAACTTCCTTTACCAGGGGCCTGGCGCTTGCAGTGGCTGCGGGCTTTTTGTCCTGGCGGCTCACAGGCTGGGTATCATTTGACCCGCAGCCGCAGAGGGCTCCGGCCAAAGCACAGGCCAGCACCCCTACCCCTGCCAGAAGAAAAACCTTCAGCAAGTTTTTCTCTCGATAACCCATGGCCTCCTCTCTGGTTATTTTTTTCATTTCTTTTCCTTATGAGCGGTCCCGGCTGTTAGCCGATGGATCTTGTTAGCATCCAATTAGGGTAGTAAGGGTAGCTGGGTTTGCGGTAACGCCCCTGGCCTCACCACTAAGGGCCGCATCATGTCGTTCTCTTCGTGGCCCAGGAGGTGGCAGTGCCAGACGTACTCATAGCCGAAGTTCCATAGTTGGTTGGTGATTGGAGTTGCAAATGCTTGCCCGGTCAACGGGTCGATGTTGGTGAAACCCACCGTGGAGCCCAGCTGGCATCGACGGGTTCAGAGGTCGCACGCTCTGGTGGACCGCGAAGGGGGCCTTGGGTAATTTTGCCTTAATGGCAACATAGACGAGTTCCAACGGGTTCATCCGGATGGTTTCCTTCCAGCCTCGCTCGTTGGGGTCGGGCGGTCTAATGGTGTTGTCCCAGCCAAGCCGGTTGATTATCTGCACATTGACCAGGTGGAAGTGGATGGCATGGGTGTCCACGCCGTTATGGGTAATCTTCCAGATCTGGGTCTCCCCGTTTCTGAAGATATCGTTGGGCGGATCGATGTAAGGAAAGCCATAGCCCGTCGAGGCGGCGGGAATCGCCGTCCAATCGGTGATCTCGGTTCCCAGCGTGGCATTCATCCGGCCATAATCATCAAACAGCTCGATAATGGCCTTCGTCACCAGCGGTGTTTTTTGCGGGGTGGCTGAACCGAGTGGGGTATAGGTCAAGCTTTGGGATTGGGCATACCCAAACGTATCGGTGGCCGCCTGATAAGGCGGTGGATAAAAGGTTTCCGGCACAATGGGCGGGGGTTGCGAGGCGACGTAAGCCGCCGGCATTGCGGCTTCCAGGGCGGCGCGAGATGTAAATGGCACGGGAGTTGCCGCCGCTACCTGAAATTGCATGATGGTCCGGGTGTTGGGCCCGAGGCCGGGGAGGGTGGTGGGGGCGCCGCCGCTGCCGGTTATGGTCCAGGTCGCCCGTATAGTAGTCGTAGCGGGCGTCAAACGCCGGCATGGGCGCGGGGGCGTCGTTATAAACAATGAGGGTCTTCCCGGCATACTGGGAGAAGTCGATGATGACGTCCGCCCGTTCCGCCGGCCCCATATAGAGCCCCTTGTCAGTAACATTGGTAATCGTCACGCTTTTCCGGTTGTAGTCATAGTTGACCGGGTTGGGGGTAATCACCGCCACCTGCGGGATCATGCCGCCTTCGCTGCCGATCTGGTAGAAAGCGGGGCCGGCCAAGGTCGGATCAGGCACGCCGCCGTCCCTGCCATCCGTCGGCCAGGTGTCGGGGTAGCCATAGGTCGGAACCGCCGGCACCATCTTGACTTCCCCCGTTGTTGGAATAATACCAGCGGGAAGGGGGAGTGGCGTACGCGCTAGGCAATGGTGACCGTCGGCGCGGTGGTATAACCACTAGCCGCCGTTAGCCAGCGTGATGGCGGCCACGGTAGTGGGGGCCAAATTTGCGGTGGCATACGCCCCGGAGCCGCCGCCACCCGAGAAGACGACCGTCGGCGCCGAGGTATAACCAGCGCCTGCGGCTACCAAGCACCAGGCCAGTAACATTGCCATTGGCGAATGGTGGCGGTCGCCGTAGCTGGGGTAGTGGCGCCCCCACCCACGATGGTGACCGTCGGCGCGGTGGTATAACCAGCTGCCGCCGCTGGACAGCGTGAAGCTGGCCACGGTAGTAGGTGTTAAGGTTGCTACCGCTTGGGCGCCGGAGCCGCCGCCCCCAGGCGTGAGTGATATAGACTCCAGGGACTGCGGTATAACCAGCGCCTCCGCCTGTCCAAGCGTGAGGCTGGTAATCGGACCACCCGGCGCCGCTGCTACCGCAGCGGTCGCCGTGGCGGAGCGGTGGCGCCGCCACCCGTGTCAGCCTGATATATTTGCAGGTTGAGCATGCGGTCGTTGCAGGCGTTCAGGATCCGGAAGCGGTAGGCCTGGGGCTGCACGATCTGGTAAGGGTAGGCGGCGCCGTTGACCACCGGGGTGTCCATGAAGGATTCGGGCACCGCGCAGGTGTTGTAAGCCGAGGGGTTGTCCGCGGTGGTGCCCGGCAGCGGTAAGGCGGCCTTCTTCACCGGCGCACCCGGGCCTCCCGGCGCAGTGATGTTGGGCCAGACCCAGGGGCCAAAGTCCCAGCGGCCGTAGAGGCTCGAGCCCAGTAAGGTCGGGTTGGTGACATCCTGGTTCGGCTCATAGACGTGGGGCCACCAGAGATCTCCCGGTGCTCCCCAGTTAGCCGTATCCCACCGGGTATCCTGGACAGTGGCCACATCCGCAGGCACGAAGGTCTTATCCTGGATGATCAGCGGGATGCCCCACTGGTAATTTCCGCCGCCATTATTAGGAATGACGCCGGTGGTGATCAAATTGTCCTCCACCGGGTCGTGGATCAGGTAACCCGCGGCCAGGCCGGCATAGACCCCGAGACGGGTGATCCCCATGGCGTGCTCATGGTAGAACATCAGCCGGCTGCTCTGTTGGTTGGTGTAATAATTAGTCAATGACCCGGCAGGCGGCGTCGGCATGTCGGGGACGTTTTGGAAACTTGCGCCCACTTTGTATTTATTCGGTTCCCCAGCCGGGGTAAACCATTGGTAAGGCGTGCCGTCACTGATCCACGGCGTGGCGCCGCCATGGAGATGGACGGCGGTGCGGTTCTGGGAATAGGTGGTCGCGAGGTCCGGACCCATCCCCGCCCCCATGAGGGTGGGGTCCACCGGGACGAAGAGGTTACCCGCGGCACCAGTACCCAGTTGGTTGGTAATCAAAAGCCGCACCGGCCGGTCGCGCAGGGCCACGATCACGGGACCGAGATAGTTGGCGGGTTGACCCGCCCCCATCAAGTCCTTATATACCCGCACTTTGCTGGCCTTGGGCAGGTCCCGATGAAACTGTTGGGTAGAATCGATGATCCCGATTTTGTAATAATCGGACCCAGGGAAGGTCGACGGTGTCCGCCACCGCGATGGGGATATACTGCCCGAGGGTGCTGGGGTTCGCCGACCCCAAACCGGGCAGCGAGTCGATAAATTTCCTGATGGCCGTTCCGGTGGTGCCACCCGAGGGGCTATTGGCGTAAAAAGTCTGCCCTGCCGGCCCGGCATTGCCATAGGCCAGATTTATACCCCCGGGCATTGCCACCGCCCATACCAGCCCGGCCAACAGCATGAGCCTCAAAAATTTTCGCCTGTCCATCTTCACCTCCCAAATTAAATTGCTCTTCCGGAAGAATTTCCGAACTACCTGCCCTTCCTCTTTTGCCAATGGGCTTTTCGCTCCCATTAGTTCGTAGAACCAAAATTATGTGTAAACCAAAATTATGTATAAACCGTGGATAGATGATAATAAATTTTTAGGGGAAGTCAATAGGCAAAAATGCCTATATTTCCCAGGCATTTAAATTAGTCGATGAGCGCCTCGATTTCTTGGTAAGTCTGGGCAAGATCCGCCATGCTCTTATCCATATCGGCTTTCAACTTGCTCCAATCTGCCGCGGCGGCTTTTTCCAGGGCCGCCAACTTGTTACGGGCCACGTTGGCCTTATTCTGCAGGGTAATCATAGCCCTCATGGTCATGCGCTTCTTTTGCTGTGCGACCGTTCTTTCTTTCAGTTTTAAATTATCGATCTTTTCCTGGATATTTTTTAAATTCGAGGCCATCTTCTGCTGATAGGCCTGCTTTTCCGCCGGGGTGTAGGTCTTTAGCGGTTGTGACGCCGGTTCTGGCTTATTCCCCCGAGCCTGGGATTGGGTTGCCGGCGGGGTAGAGCTCTTGCCAGCCTCTTGGCCATTTACATAGCCAGGAGCAAGTACCAGCAGCGTGATGCCCACCAGCGTCAGAAAACTTCCCCTAACCATATGGTTTGACCTCCTTTGGCATAAATATGGTGCAAGTTGCCACGGAGGTAAATAGGCAAAACTACCCATTATCAGCTAGGCAAAAGTGCTTATTCCTTAGCTCCGAGAAGGCACCACCCTGGCCAACCGGATGAGCTTCAAAAATTTTCGTCTGTTCGCCCGGAGTGACCTATCAGGTGGTCCGAGCCTTTCGTTGTCGCCCACCATTAAAAACGGCTGGTGCCGGCCGAGCCCTCTTCGGCCGTAAGGTCCCAGTTTACCTAAGGTCTGGCAGGCCAGCAGACTCCTGAAGCTTGATATAGCCGGTATCCTGTATTATCTTGCTTGCCAAGGAAGGGCTGCCTTTGAGGAGAGAATCGCCTTAAGCCTTAAACTCAAGGAAAGAGCCACGGGCACCGGTTTGGACCGGCAATGAGAGACTAACGCATATTCCCGGATTAAGAATGAAATTCACCGGACATCTCTTAGAAGCACCGCCTTAAACCCCAAGGGGAAGGACAAATGGCCCACGATGTGTTTATCAGTTATGCCCATGATGATCGCACCGTCGCGAATGCGGTGGTCGCCACCCTGGAAGCCCATGGCATCCGCTGCTGGATTGCTCCCCGGGATATCCTGCCGGGCGAAGATTGGGGCGAAGCCATCCTTGATGCCATCAAGGAAGCCCATGCCCTGGTCTTGATTTTCTCGTCCCATTCCAATGAATCGGAGCAGATCAAACGGGAGGTGGAACGCACGGTTCATCAAGGCATCGCGGTGATCCCCTTTCGTATCGAGGATGTTCTCCCCAGCAAAACTTTAGAATATTTCATCAGCACCCAGCACTGGCTCGATGCGCTGACCCCGCCGCTCGAGGACCATCTGGCGCATCTGGCCGAGACCATAACCGTCCTGCTGGCCAAAAAAGGCATCAGAGAGAAAATCCCGCATATCGGTGGAGAAGAACCTGCACCCCCGCGACCGGAAAAGCGCCCGGAGGCGGCCCCTCAAGAACCCCCGCCGGCAGTAATGGTCAGCGGCCCCCCGCGGAAAATTCCCCTGATCTGGTTGATCTCGCTCGGCGGCCTGCTCGTGGGTTAGGCGTAGCCGGAGGGATCTGGTGGCGCTGGTCTCAGCCGGTGGTGCCGATAAGCAAAGTCGCGCCGTCTCCAGTAACCCTACCAGCTGGTCCAGTAACTGCACCAGCTGTAGCCCAACCACCGGTAACCAAAGCAACTCCCGGCCCTGTCCTCAGTGTGAAAGACGGCAAGTATATCATTGCTCCCGAAACCGGCCACTGGAAGGTGGTGACCAACCAGGACACCATCCTGCCCAATGACCTGGATGCCAGCGTCAGCCTGACCTTTCAGAAGGCGGAGGACCCCGGTTACGGCAGCGGGTTAGTCTTTTGGGCCAAAGATTACAACGATTATTATGTGCTGGCGCTGACTCCGGGTGGCAGTTTTGAGGTGCAGCACTATATCGGCAAGCGCTGGTTGCAACCCATTCCTTGGCGGCAAATCGATAACGCCAGGAAAGGAGAAAACGTCGAAAATATCTTGCGGGTGGTGACCAAAGGCAATACGGCCACCGCCTATGTTAACGATAAAGAGATTATCTCCTTCACCGGGGAGCCGCCCCAAGGGGGCAGTCTCATCGGCTTCAAAGGCTCTTCGGGTCCCAAAGGGGTGAATGCCGCGGCATTTGCCAATTTAAAGGTGATAGGACCCTCGCAGGCTCTGGTCTTCCAACCGGACCCCAAACAACCGGATACAATCCGGCTCTCTACTGCTCCCTTACCCTCACCTGACAAGCCGCTCGTAAAACTTTCGGCAACGGAATATTATAACAAGGGGAGCGAGACTAAAGACCCGGACCAGAAAATCGAATTTTATACTAAGGCCATCGAAATTAATCCTTATAACCCCCAGTATAATTATTATCGCGGTCTTGCTTATAAGTCAAAAGCACTTTTCCCTCTGGCCCTGGAAGATTTTAATAAGGCTATAAATTATCAACCGAATTATCCTAGTGCTTATTTAAGTCGGGGCGACACCTATGCTGAAATGGGACAACAGGACGCGGCTATTGCCGATTATACTAAAGCTCTCTCATTAGAGTCGCGTAATACCTCAGCCCTGTTAAACAGGGGAAATGCCTATATGAAAAAAGGGGTAAACGACAAAGCTATAGAGGATTATAGTGAAGCCATTAGGTTGAAACCGAATTTGCCCAAGGCTTTTAATAACCGAGGCGTCATCTTCTATAGAAAAGGAGAAAATGAAAAAGCGCTGGCGGATTATAATGAAGCCATCAGATTGGACCCTAACTATGTCTTGGCCTTAAGGAATCGGGCGAATTCGTATGAGAGAATGGGAGATCTGGACCGGGCCGCGGCGGATCGTAAAAAAGCCAATTCCTTAGATCCCAAGGGCCTGGTGCGAGGCTTTTAGTCCCGGGGGGCAAGAGGCTCTTTGCCTAAATGAGCTGTGGTTGGCTGATAAAGGTCGAGGCCGCCCTTCTTAAATCAGAGAAAGCTGGCAAAATCCTGCATCTTAACTTTTTGTCGCGCCGCGGCCTGGCCGATACGTTGCAAGTCAGCGGTATGCTCGATTGAATCAAGTTTCTGGACCTCCTCTGGTTGGATGTCCGCCAGGCCTAAAGCAGCCAGTCCCCGGGAGCTCAGTTCCACGTTATAGCGCAGGTACGTGAAAAGTTTGGGGCTTACCGGCCCCTGCTTGCCAATGAGATCGCCAATTTCCTGGTCCAGGGGATCGCCCACCAGGCATTTGCCAAAAACCCGACAGAGAAAATCCTGTTCGTTCAGGGCGGCGAATATCAGGGCCATGGGCAGGGAAGCGGAGATGTATATTAAGTTCATTTCAGCGGCTTGGAGGGCGATATCAGCTTTGGGGGTGGTGCCGGTGCCGATGGAAACCAACAGGATCTTGTCCTCCCCCGCCGGCCAGTTGAGCCGGTAGGGTTCAATGGTGGCCATGAGAAAGGCCTGGAAGGCAGGGTTGTTATAGGTAGTGGCGGCGCCATCTACGAAGATGAATTCCTGTTCACCGACCTGGACGACTTCGGGCGGGAAGAAAACCGGCGCCGCAGTACTGGCTCGCACCAACTGCCAGAGAGGGATATTCAGATTGCAGTCGGGAAGCTCTCTTTGATTGAACTTGGCAAAAGGATTATTGCTGATCGGCCAGGGCGAATCCGTCGTGGCGTTGCGCATAACCAGCAGCAACAGGGTCTTGAGTCTGTCACTACCGAGGGTCGTGTCGGCCCCGAAAACCTCCCGGAGCTTTTGGGAGAGTTTCTTATCTTCGTATTTGTAGCGGAACCGCCGTAAGACGGAAGCCTTCTCGAACATCTCGCTGCTGCTTTCAAGATAGAACTGGCGGATGTCGGGGACCTTCATACCGAGGGAGAGAGCGGCGGCGATAATCGCCCCGGTACTGGTCCCCGCAATAAAGTCAAAGTAATCAGCGAGCACGAAATCATCTTTAGCCCCTGATTTCTCGCGCAAAAGACTTTCAATGCTGGCAAGTATTTCTAAAGAGATTATCCCCCGGATGCCTCCACCATCCAGCGCCAAGATGCGTTTGGGGCCTTGCGGTCTGATCTTTTCAGATAAAGTCATGCCCCCTCCTTTCCCTAAAAAGGCCATGAGTACCGCAGACAGATCTGCGATTAGGCGGCAGCCTTAGCGGTGCCTGGACAAAATAGCACATAATTTTCTGAAAAAATCAATTTTTCTTCAGGGTTCGGGCCTGATTGACCAGCCACCGGATTATGGCCCTGGTAAAATCAGGCCGGAGCCAGGATGGCACAGGAGCCCCGGAGAGGCTTCAAACTGTCTCATGGGCCATCGGCCAGGAACGAATCTGGAAGAATTATCTTTTCTATTATTATGTGCTATCATGTTTCTTTGAGAGCGGGTCTCCGGATAGCATGATGGACGAAACCTCAGGCCAGAAAAACCAGTTGTCAAACCGGATCAGGGCTATCTGGAGAAGACAGGTGCGCCCGGTATGGCAGGATTACCAGTGGGCGGTGCTTGGTGGACTGGTTATAGTCACCATAATTCTGGGGGGCACTTATCTGGCGTTGCAACTTTTTCATCGGCAATCTGTAACGGTCCCCGGGGCTTTATCTTCGTGCCTGGCAGCAGTCAAGTTTCTGGCTACCGCAGTAACCCTCTATGCCACCGCTAAAGCCTTAGCGGTGATATTCCAGCGGCAAATCCAATTAGTCGGGTTGAAATTAACCAAAAATCATGTCGTGATCTGCGGCCTGGGGGACAAAGGCTCATTATTTACCAAGGCCTTTTATGAAGATGGTTACAAGGTGGTTGGCCTAGAAAAGGATGCGGATAATAGCAGACTTGAACAATTTCGAGACCTGGGCATATTGATTTTAACTGGCAATGCCACCGACAGCGAAATCTTGCAGAAAGCTCGGGTGCAGAAGGCCAGATACCTGGTGGCAGTATGTGGCAATGACGGGGATAACGCCGAAATCGCGGTTAATGCCAGCGCTCTGGTCGCGGCTGCCGAAACTAAGGTATTGACCTGTCTGGTGCATATTACTAACCCACACCTCTGCAACTTACTCAAAGAACGAGAGATCATGGCCCAGAGGGTAGATTCCTTCAGAATGGAATTTTTTAACGTCTATGAAAGCGGCGCGCGGCAATTACTCAAGGAATTCCCCGGGTTTGATGAAAGCGTGGGGAACTTCGAGCCCCATTTACTCATTGTGGGCCTGGGGGCGATGGGGAAAAGCCTGACAGTTCATGCCGCGACCCTTTGGAGAATGGCCCAAGGAAAATCAAAGAAAAAGTTGCTTATTACCTTAGTCGATAAGGATGCGGATCAAAAGAAAGAATATTTGCAATTGCAGTATCGCCAACTAAACGATTTTTGGGATCTTATTCCAGTAACCTTAGAGATCGATTCGCCCCAGTTCTATCAGGCGAAATTTCTCCGAGATGGACCTGGCCGCGGTCTGATCACCATGGTTTACGTCTGTCTGGAGGAAGATTCTCGCAGTCTAGCCGCCGCCCTGGCCCTGTTTCAGCACCTGAGACATGAGGAAGTTCCCATTGTGGTGCAATTGGATCATGATGCGGGGTTGGCAACCCTATTGCAAGGTGAGGATAGCGGTGCCGGCGGCTTTGCCAACCTGCACTCCTTTGGGTTGCTGGACCGCAAATGCAAGACTGATTTGCTCTTGTATGGCACTCATGAGATCCTGGCTCGGGCTATCCATCAGGACTACTTGTGGAGCCAAAAAAATCTGGGCCTGACTCTAGAGACCAACCCCTCTTTAGTTCCTTGGGATGAACTGCCTGAAACCCTTAAGGAATCTAACCGGCGCCAAGCCGATGATATCGGCGGAAAACTGAAAATGGTTCACTGTGAGATGGAGCCTTTAATGGATTGGGATGCAGAACTATTTGAGTTCACTCCGGAGGAAATTGAGATCTTGGCCAGGAGGGAACACCAGCGCTGGTTAACCGAACATATAAATGAGGGCTGGACTTATGATCCGGGGGCAAAAAACCCGAACCGCAAGACCAGCCCTTTGCTGCTGGACTGGGACGAATTACCTGAAGATTTTAAGAAGCGCAATCGTGACGAGACTCGAAGGCTTCCCAGCTTTTTGGCCAAGGCAGGTTTTCAAATCTTCCGGACCGGGGCCAACACTAAAAGGCTGGGGAAGAACGGGGGTGATGAGGCCGCGGCACGGTAAGGCCCCAGACGCGACCCTGCCGTACCTGGAGACGCGGCTTATTTATAAATTTAATAACGTCTACCGGACAGCACCGAGTCTGCCTGTAATCCTTTTAACAGCAGTCGCTCCAAATCCTCTGGCGGGTCATTAAGAGAGAAAAGATGAAGATCACCGTCGGCAATAATCTCGGCAAAGGCCGGGTCTAGGATCCGGCCTGGTTGGGGCGCTGACAGCGCGGCGATTTCGTCCGCCAGGCGGCCAGTCCCGGTCATAACAATGATGGGCCAGCCGCGGCGCACACTCGCCAAAAGTTCTGTGGTGGCGATCGGTCCTCCATTCACCAGAATGGTTACCACCTTCATAGCTAGCGCCAAGGATTCGGCCAATTCATAGAAAGTCTCGGTCTCGCCCCCCCATTCCCGGCTTGCTACCAGGACAAAATAGGAATGATTCGGATCCAGGGGGGCGCCAGCTTTCGTGGGAGTCCCCGGGGGACCGCCGGGATAAGTGACCTTACCCGCCGGCGCCACGCCCAAAAGCGGGGACTGGTGGCCCCTGGCGGCGATCGCCTGGCCCATTACGGCCATCACCCCGGCTTGCGTGCCGCCGTCCATGATGAGGGCTCCGGCGTCGGCGGCGATCCTGGCAATATTCCGGCTGAACAACTGCAGGAGACGGGGGACCAAGGCCTGATCCAGGCTGGAGGCGCCGCCGATTAAAAGTAGCAGCGCCTTCGGGGCCGGAATATCCAAGGATTTGAGGATAACGGCTGCGGGCGTCCCCAAAGGTGGCGCCACCAATTGCGCTTTATGGCCATTGGGGAAAGTAATTTCTTGTTTATCCAACCTATTGGCTTCCTTGCTGATCCGGTCCAGGGACCGGCTGAGGGCTGGTTAATTCCTCTTTATCTTTTGGTGGTTTGAGTATAAATCACCAGCCTCCTGGATGCCAATGATGATTTAAGGGTGCTGGAAAAGCTCCAGGGTGAAAGGGAAACTCCACGCCGGCTGACGCCCGGGATGCCAGAAAACCCTGGAAATGTCGGGATTTCTCCACCAGCGGTTAGCTCAGTCGCCCTCGACCTTGGAGAAGGGCAGGAGGCCGGCGGCTTCCAGGAACTCCATGGACTTCTAGCCATTATTTGATATGATGGCAAAAAATTTTACTAGACCGGAATGGTGCAGGAGAGGTAGATGAGCCGCCGGGGGATGCTGTTTATAGTGGTCCTGTTTATCTGCCTAGCGCTTATCCTATTAATTTGGTCTGGCAGCCTAAGCCCACCTACATTTATGCCCGATCGCTGTCCTATTGATAGATGACTTGCTTCTCTCAAATCGTCGTTCTGTTAAGGCTCCCTAGCGCTCTGCCACTACAGGGAGCTTGCAACTGAACTCTCTGCTTTTTTGCCAAAAATCCAACCGCTGGCAAAGGTCAAAAAGGTGCCGATCAACAAAAGCCAGGTCCAGCCGAGGGGGAATATTTGCTTCTCGGAAAGAATCAAAAGAACCAGCATTCCCATGGCGGCAAGAGTCATGGCCACGACATTGACCCGGTTGCAGCGCCTTTTGGTCAGCAGACCGAGGAGAAAGACTCCCAATAGAGAGCCGTAGGTGACCCCGCCAATCTTAAAAGCGAGCCAGAGGAATTTTTCAAAATGGCTGAAAATGTAGGCGATGAACGCCAAGATAATACCAAAAATAACCACACAAACCCTGGAAACGAACAGATAGTGGCGTTCGGTTCCCGACTTAAAAATCACCGGACGATAGATGTCCGTGACAAAGGAAGAGGTCAGGGAACCTAAAGGCGAGTCAATGCTGGCCAGGACAATCGCCGCGAGCATCAGCCCGCGCATGTATGGGGGCATCGCCTGCTCGATAAAATGCGGAAAAATTGTGTCCAATTTGTCAGGCAAAGGCATCCCGGGATGCTGAACATAGAAGGCATAAAGGCAAGCGCCAATAACCAGGAAAATAAACATCACCAGAAAACTGCCGATGGGGGTCAGCAGCATGGTTTTCTGGCTTTCTCTTCTCGTTTCCACGGTCAGCAGTCGCTGCATGGTCTCCTGATCAGTCCCGAAGGCCGCCATCGAGCCGAAAAATCCGTTCAAAGTCGCCAGCACCAGGAGATTGGGGTCCGTGAGCAGGCTCTGCAGCACTCCCGGCACCCCGGATTCCGCCAGCCCCGGTCCCCAGTTGAAGATTTTCAGCTTGCCGGCCCCGCCGGCGATGGCGACCACGGCGGCGGCGCCGCCGTCGATCTGATAGAGCAGGAAACCGATGGCCACCACACCCGCCAGCGTGAAGGTCAGGGCTTGCACCACATTGGTCCAAACCACCGCCTTGATCCCGCCCCAGGCGATATAGAGAATGCCGATGAGCGAAAACAGCAGGATAGTCGGGATGATAGGCCAGCCGACCAAGACGCTCACCGCCAAACAGGCGACCATCAGCCGGACGCCGGAAGCCATGAGACGCGTGATGAAAAACAGGATCGAGCCGGCGATTTGGGTTTCCGGTCCGAACCGATATTTTAAAAATTCATAAATAGAGGTGCAGTTATAGTGGTAAAAAGCCGGGATAAATAGAAAGGCGATGACGACCCGCGCCAGAAAAGAGCCGATAAAAAACTGGGCATATTCCCAGTTTTCCATATAAGCGATGGCGGGCACCGAGATCAGGGTGACGGCGCTGATTTCCGTCGCCACAAAGGACAGACAAGCAGCCCACCAGGGGATTTTTCTCCCCCCCAGGAAAAAGTCAGTCGTTGATTCTTCTTCTCGGCCCAGGTAAATGCCGACAAAGACCATCAGCACGAGAAGCAGTAACAGAACCGAGTAATCCTGCCAGGTCAGACTGCTGCCGCTGATAAAAAAGGTTTGGATTTCCATAATTTCTATAGGGGACCAAACTATCGTATCAAAAAATTATTTGCATGGTTAAAATGATCTCACCATGAAATTAGCAGAATTGGTGGGCCAACGGCTGGTCATCGGCATTCCCGGAACCGAGATCACGCCTGAGATTGTCCGTCATTTTAAGGAATTGCATGCCGGCGGGCTGATTCTCTACCGGATCAATTTTGACTCCCCTGGGCAGCTGAAAAGACTGATTGCCGATCTGGAAGAGGCCCTCGGCCGCAAGCTGCTGGTCATGGCGGACCATGAAGGCGGGCGCGTCATCATGTTCCGGGACGGCATTACCGTGTTCCCGGACAATCTGGCGGTGGGGACGGCCGGAAAAATCGACTATGCCAGGCAGCAGGGCGAGATCGAGGCCAAAGAACTGCGCCGGCTGGGGCTGGAGGTCAATCTGGGGCCGGTGCTCGACGTCTTGACCGAGGCCTACAGTCCGAATATCGGCATCCGTTCTTACGGCAAAGATTGGCGAGTGGTGGCGCAAATGGGCGCGGCGCGGATCGCCGGCATGCAACGGGGCGGACTGTCAGCCTGCGCCAAGCATTTTCCCGGCAAGGGTCATGCCCCCGTGGATGCCCATCTGGGACTGCCGGTCATCGACTCCACCTGGCAAGAGATGGAGGCGGTGCATCTAAAGCCTTTCGTGGCCGCGATTCAAGCCGGCGTCGATCTGGTGATGTCTTCTCATCCCTACTATCCCAAGCTTGATCCTGATCCCCAAAAGATCGCCACCTTTTCCAGAAGAATTATTTACGATTACCTCAGAGGTGAGCTCAACTACCAGGGGATCATTGCCAGCGACGATCTGGAAATGGGCGCCATCAAAGCGATCTGCCCCATAGGCGCCGCGGGGATTTTAGCTGCCGCGGCGGGACATGATCTGCTGCTGGTCTGCCATGACCTTAAGTCCCAGAAAGAGGTGTACTATCAGCTCCTCGAGGCCTATGCAAGCAAGCAACTTCCCCTAAAAGAACTGGAGGAGAGCGCCGCCCGGATCAGCAGCTTGAAATTAAAGAGAGAAAAAAGATTCGCGGGGGGAGAACCTGTGCGCCGAAAAAGAAGGCTCCAACCTGGCGGCCAGAATCTGCCGGGAATCCGTCCAGGTTCTCCAAGATGATAGAAATTTACTGCCGCGGTCGCGCCGCGAGAAAAGCCTTGGCGTTATCTTGCCGCAATTTTCCTCTTTGGCTGCGAAGATCATGATCGAAAAGGAAGTCTTGCCGGAAAAGGAGTTCGTGCGGCAGGAGTTTCAGAAATTCGGTCTTAATCCGGCGATTCAAATTGTCTCCATCGAGCCGGCGGCGGCCGAAATTCAACAGGCGGTGACCCTGGCCCAAAACTCAGACCTGACCATCTTTTTTTGTTTTGACGCCCATCTCTATCCCGCCAATAAAAAACTTCTGGAGGCGCTCCAGGCTGCCGGCCCTGAGCTGGTGGTCGACCTGTTGCGCGACCCCTATGACGTGGAGTATCTTGAGGCAGGCGTGGCCTGCCTGACCGATTTCGGCTGGAGAGCCTGCCAGATCAAGGCTGCCATTGAAAAAATTTGCTCCTCTGCCTTTCAGCCTCGTTGACTTTCCCGACCGTGTCTTGCTAACCTGAATGGGCCTTAGGAGTCCGGGTGTTTTAACTTCACTAATGCCGCGCCGGATGCGATAATTCATATTGTTGATAATCTAAGCAGGATTTTCACTAGCCGTCCAGGAGTCGCTTGACTTCACCTATCTCCCAGTCAGTCTTTGACCCAGGCAATCATAAGGCTATCCTATGACGTTCAAAAAAAACCCAAAGAAAATCGAGTTCGAGGAGCGAATTCGGGCCGGGAATTGGCTCGGGCATTGGTGGATCTGGCTGCTGGCGGTTGGTCTCGTCGGGTTCGTGGCCTACGGCCAGCTAACCAAGTCGTCGGGCCAGACGCCCGGGGCCCCCGCCAAGCCGGGGGCGGCCGCGCCCCAACCGGCGGTCGCGGTTACGGCCGTGGCGGCCAAAAAGGGGGACATCGGCATCTATCTCACCGGGCTCGGCACCGTCACCCCCCTCAATACCGTCACCGTGAAGACCCGGGTGGACGGCGAGCTGATCAAGGTGTTGTACCGGGAGGGACAGATTGTCAAGAAGGGGCAGCTCCTGGTGGAAATCGACCCGCGGCCCTATCAGGCCCAACTAACCCAGGCCGAGGGGCAGATGATCCGGGACCAGGCCTTGCTGAAGAACGCCAAGGTGGATCAGGAGCGCTACCGGGTCCTGTCCACCCAGGATTCCATCGCCAAACAGCAGTATGACACCCAGAAGTCCCTGGTGCGCCAACTCGAAGGCACCGTCAAGTTCGACCAGGGACAGATTGACAATGCCAAGCTGCAAACCATTTACTCGCGCATCACCGCCCCGGTCGCCGGGCGCATCGGGCTGCGCCTGGTGGACCCGGGCAACATCGTGCATGCCGCCGACACCACCGGGCTGTGCGTCATCACCCAGCTCGAGCCCATGACGGTCATCTTTACTATTCCCGAAGACAGTCTGCCGCAGGTGCTCGAAAAGCTCAGAGCGGGAGAGCGCCTGCCGGTGGACGCCTATAACCGGGAGCAGACCCAAAAAATCGCCACGGGCACCTTGCTGACCACCGACAACCAGATCGACCCCAACAGCGGCACGTTACGGTTCCGGGCAGAGTTCGGCAATAAGGAACATAAGCTCTTCCCCAACCAGTTCGTCAATGCCCGGCTGCTGCTGGACACCAAGCGGGGAGCCACAGTCGTGCCCACGGCTGCCATCCAGCGCAGCCCCCAGGGGACCTATGTTTACCTGGTTAAGGAGGATCAGACCGTAACGGTGCGCCAGGTGAAGCTCGGTCCCAGTGAGGGAGATGAAACCGCCATCGACGAGGGTCTGGCCCCGGGTGACCGCGTGGTGGTGGAAGGCGCCGAGCGGCTGCGCGAAGGGAGCAAGGTGGAACAAAAGGGCCCGGGCGCCCCCACCCCGGCCAAATCCGCCAACCCGGCCAAAGCAAAGCGATGAACCCTTCCCGCCTCTTCATCCTGCGCCCGGTGGCCACCACGCTGCTGATGGCAGCCATTCTGCTGGCCGGCGCGGTGGCCTACCATCTGTTGCCGGTCTCGGCTCTCCCCACGGTGGATTACCCCACCATCCAGGTGTTGACTTTCTTCCCTGGCGGCAGCCCCGACGTCATGGCCTCCTCGGTGACCGCGCCCCTGGAGCGCCAGTTCGGGCAGATGCCAGGGCTGAAGCAGATGACCTCCAACAGTTCCAGCGGCAGTTCGGTCATCACCCTGCAATTCAGCCTGCAGATCAGCCTGGATGTGGCCGAACAGGAGGTGCAGGCCGCCATCAACCAGGCGGCCACCTTCCTGCCGCGAGATTTGCCCAATCCGCCGGTTTACAGCAAGGTCAATCCGGCGGATGCCCCGATTCTGACGCTGGCTCTTACTTCAGAGACCCTGCCGCTGCCCAAGGTCGAAGACCTGGCCGACACCCGGCTGGCCCAGAAGATCTCGCAGTTGCCGGGCGTAGGCTTGGTCAGCATCAGCGGCGGCCAGCGGCCGGCGGTGCGCATTCAGGCCAACCCCACGGCCCTGGCCGCCTATGGCCTGACCCTGGAGGACCTGCGTTCGGCCATCGCCCTGGCCAACACCAACCAGGCCAAGGGTGGTTTTGACGGCCCCCGCCAATCCTCGGTCATCGGGGCCAACGACCAGCTCTTAACCGGCGAGGAGTACCGGCCGGTGATCGTCGCCTTCGTCAACGGCGCCCCGGTGAAGCTCTCCGACCTGGCCGACGCCATCGACAGCGCCGAAAACGTCAAGCTGGCGGCCTGGATGAACGACACCCCGGCGGTGATCGTCAACATCCAACGCCAGCCGGGCTCCAACGTCATCGAGGTCGTCGACCGCATTAAAAAGCTGCTGCCCCAGTTGCAGAGCGCCCTGCCGGCGGCGGTACACCTCACCGTGCTCACCGACCGCACCACCACCATCCGCGGCTCCGTCGAAGACGTCCAGTTCGAGCTGATGCTGGCCGTGGTCCTGGTGGTCCTGGTGATCTTCCTGTTCCTGCGCAACGTCCCGGCCACCATCATTCCCAGCGTGGCCGTGCCGGTTTCCCTGGTGGGCACTTTCGGGGTGATGTACCTCCTGGGATTCAGCCTGAACAACCTCACCCTGATGGCCATGACCATCGCCACGGGCTTCGTGGTGGACGACGCCATCGTCATGATCGAAAACGTCGCCCGCTACATCGAAATGGGTGATCCGCCGCTCCAGGCGGCTCTCAAAGGCTCGGAGCAGATCGCCTTCACCATCCTGTCCCTGACCATCTCACTCATCGCTGTGTTGATTCCGGTGCTGTTCATGGGCGAGATAGTGGGGCGGCTGTTCCGGGAATTTGCCATCACCCTGGGAGTGACCATTCTCATCTCGGCGGTGGTGTCACTGACCCTGACCCCGATGATGTGCGCCCGGCTGCTGAAGCACACGCCGGCGGAGCAGCAGACCCGGATCTTTCACGCCTCCCAGCGGGTTTACGATAAGATCATCGACTACTACGGCACGACCCTGCGCTGGGTGCTCAAGCACCAGACCGGGACGCTCCTGGTGGCCGTGGCCACCCTCGTTCTGACGGTCTTGCTGTATATCGTGGTGCCCAAGGGCTTCTTTCCGGTGCAGGACACCGGCATTATCCTGGGCATCTCCGAGGCGCCGCAGTCCATCTCCTTTCCCGCCATGGCGGAGCGCCAGCAGGCCCTGGCCCGGGAAATTTTGAAAGACCCGGCCGTGGCCAGCCTCTCCACCTTCATCGGGGTGGACGGCACCAATAACTCCCTCAATAGCGGGCGGGTGTCCATCAATCTGAAGCCGCTGGCGGAACGCCGGTTGAGCGCCAACGAGATCATCCGCCGTATCCAGCCGCGGCTCGACCAACTGGAGGGCATCAGGCTGTTCATGCAACCGGTGCAAGACCTGACGGTGGAGGACCGGGTCAGCCGCACCCAATACCAGTACAGCCTCGAAGACCCCGATATCAACGAATTGGGCGACTGGACTCCCAAACTGGTGACAGCCCTGCAAGCACTGCCGGAGCTCAGGGATGTGAGCAGCGATCAGCAGACCCAGGGCCTACAGGCCTACCTGACCATCGACCGCAACACGGCCTCGCGGCTCGGCATCACGCCCCAACTCATTGACGACACCCTTTACGACGCTTATGGTCAGCGCATCGTCTCGACGATCTTCACCCAGTTGAATCAGTATCGCGTCATCCTGGAGACCAAGCCCGACTTTCAGCAACACCCCCGCAAGCTGAGCGACATCTATATCCGCAGCAGCGGCGGCGGCAAGGTGCCACTGAGCGCCATCACCCGGGTCGAAGAGACTACCGGCCCGCTGGTCATCAGCCACCAGGGCCAGTTTCCGGCCACCACCCTGTCGTTCAACCTGGCGCCGGGAGTCTCATTGGGCGAAGCGGTCCAGGCCATGGAGGCCGCCACCAAGAAGATCCAGCTGCCGCCCAGCATTCGCGGCAGTTTCCAGGGCACCGCCCTGGCCTTCCAGGCCGCCCTGCAAAACGAAATTCTGCTGATTCTGGCGGCCCTGGTGACGGTTTACATCGTCCTGGGAGTGCTGTACGAAAGCTACATTCACCCCATCACCATCATTTCCACTTTGCCGTCGGCCGGGGTCGGGGCCATCCTGGCCCTGCTCCTGGCCCGCACCGAGTTCAGCATCATTGCCCTGATCGGCATCATCCTGCTGATCGGCATCGTTAAGAAGAACGGCATCATGATGGTGGACTTCGCCCTGGACGCCGAGCGCAGTGAAGGGAAGCCCCCGGAGGAGGCCATCTACCAGGCCTGCTTGTTGAGGTTCCGGCCCATCATGATGACCACCATGGCGGCGTTGTTGGGGGCTCTGCCCCTGGCCATCGGCACCGGCCTGGGCTCCGAGTTGCGCCACCCGCTGGGCATCTCCATCGTCGGCGGCCTGATCTTCAGCCAGGTGCTGACCCTCTATACTACTCCCGTCATTTATCTGTGGTTCGATCGGCTGGCCCGGCGGCTGGGCAAGCAGCCGGCCGAGGAAGACCGAGGGGATAATTTTACGGAACCGGCATGAACATCTCGGCCCCCTTCATTAAGCGGCCGGTGGCCACGACGTTGCTGACGGTGGGTATGGCGCTCGCCGGCATCCTGGCCTTTCGCTTCTTGCCCGTCTCCCCCCTGCCCCAGGTCGATTTTCCCACCATCTCGGTTAGTGCCAGTCTGCCCGGGGCGGAGCCCGAGACCATGGCGACCTCGGTGGCCGCGCCCCTGGAGCGTCAGTTTGGACGCATCGCCGGGGTCACCGAGATGACCTCCGCCAGTTACCGGGGCGCGACCGGGATCACGCTGCAATTCGAGTTGAACCGCGACATCAACGGGGCCGCCCGGGATGTCCAGGCCGCCATCAATGCGGCCCGCAGCTATCTGCCCTCCAACCTGCCCAGCAACCCCACCTATCGCAAGGTTAATCCCGCCGATGCCCCGATCCTGATCCTGGCCCTGACCTCGGACACCGCCGACCGGGCCAAGATGTACGACGCCGCCTCCACCATTCTAGCGCAAAAGCTCTCCCAGGTAGATGGTGTCGGCACGGTCTTCGTGGGTGGCGGTTCGCTGCCCGCGGTACGGGTGGAATTGAACCCCACGGTGGTGCACAAGTATGGCATCGGTCTGGAAGATGTGCGCAGTATGCTAGCCAGCACCAATGCCAACCGCCCCAAGGGACAACTGGCCAATGAAGCCACCAGCCGGGAGATCAGGACCAACGATCAATTGTTCAAGGCTCATGAGTATCGGGACCTGATCGTCACCTTCCGGAACGGCGCGCCGATACAGCTCAAAGATCTGGGTGACGTGGTTGATTCGGTGGAGGATGTGCGCACCGAAGGCTTGGTGAACGGCAAGACCGCGGTGATGGTGGTCATCTTCCGGTCGCCGGGCGCCAACATCATTGAAACGGTGGACCGGATTCGCGACCTGCTCCCTCAGTTGTCAGCTGCCATTCCCCAGAATATCGATCTCAAGGTTACCGTCGATCGCAGCCCGCCGATCCGCGCCTCCTTGAAGGATGTGGAACACACCCTGGTGATCTCGGGCACCCTGGTGATCCTGGTGGTCTTCGCCTTCTTGCGGAGCTTCCGGGCCACCCTCATCCCGGGCGTGGCGGTGCCGGTCTCCCTCATCGGCACCTTCGCACTGATGTATCTTTTCGGCTACAGCCTGGACAACCTCTCCCTCATGGCCCTGACCATCGCCACGGGCTTCGTGGTGGACGACGCCATCGTAGTGCTGGAGAATATCACCCGCTATATCGAAAAAGGGGAGAAGCCATTTCGGGCAGCGCTGCTGGGGGCCAAAGAGATCGCCTTCACGGTCATATCCATGAGCACCTCCCTGGTGGCAGTCTTCATTCCCCTGTTGTTGATGGGCGGCATGGTGGGCCGGCTGTTTCGCGAGTTCTCGGTGACCCTTTCGTGCGCTATCCTGATCTCCCTGCTGCTCTCCCTGACCACCACCCCCATGATGTGCGCCATTTTCCTCCGGCCGGAGAAAGGCCTGGCCCACGGGCGCCTCTACCGCGCCAGCGAAGGGGTGTTCGAATTCCTGCGCCACACCTATGAAAGAACCCTGGGCTGGGCCCTGCGACACTCCCGCACGATGCTCTTCCTGACCGTGATCACCTTGGCGACCAATATCATTTTGTTTATTTACATTCCCAAGGGATTCTTTCCCGAACAAGACATCGGCCGCATCACCGGCACGATCCAGGCGGCCCAGGATATCTCGTTTCAGGCCATGCGCGAGAAGCTGAAGGAAGTCGTAGACGTCATCAGGACTGACCCGGACGTGGTCGATGCCGTGGGCTTCAGCGGCGGCCCCGGTGGTGGCGGCTCCACCACCAATACGGCGCGCATGTTTATCTCCTTGAAGCCTTTCGAAACCCGGAAGTCCACCGCCCGCCAGGTGATTGCCAGGCTGCGCGGCAAGCTCGCCCAGATTCCAGGGGCGCCCACCTACTTGCAGCCGGTTCAAGATTTGCGGATCGGCGGGTTCGCCAGCGCCGCCCTTTACCAGTTCACCCTCCGGGGTGAGAACCTCGAGGAGTTGAATACCTGGGGCCCGCGGGTCCTGCAGAAACTGCGCACCTTGCCCCAACTGGCGGATGTGAACAGCGATCAGCAGGACAAGGGGTTGCAGGCCTCTTTAGTCATCGACCGCGACACCGCCTCGCGGCTCGGCCTGACCGCCCAGCTCATCGACGACACCCTGTACGACGCCTTTGGCCAGCGCCAGGTTTCCATTACTTACACCTCCTTGAATCAGTACCATGTGGTCATGGAGGTGGCCCCACCCTACTGGCAGCGTCCCGCCATCTTACGAGACATTTACGTGCATTCGCCCAAGGGCGCCGAAGTGCCGCTGAGCGCCTTCACGCATTATGAGCCCACCTCCACCTCGCTGTCGGTCAACCATTTGAGCCAGTTTCCGGCGGTTACCACTTCCTTCAACCTAACCGGGGGGGCATCCCTGGGGGATGCGGTGACGGCCATCGAAGCCGCCACCCGGGAGATGGGGCTGCCGGCCAGCATCAGGGGAAGTTTTCTGGGGACCGCCGAGGCCTTCAAGGCCTCCCTGGCCAACGAACCGTACCTGATCCTGGCGGCGCTCCTGGCGGTTTACATCGTCCTGGGGATCTTGTATGAGAGCTACGTCCACCCCGTCACCATCCTCTCCACCCTGCCGTCGGCAGGGGTGGGCGCACTTATCGCTATGCTGATCACCGGCACGGAACTGAGCCTCATCGCGGTCATAGGCATCATCCTGCTGATCGGCATTGTCAAGAAGAACGGCATTATGATGGTGGACTTTGCCTTGGACGTGGAACGGAAAGAAGGCCGGAAGCCGGAAGAGGCGATCTTTGAGGCCTGTCTGCTGCGTTTCCGGCCCATTATGATGACCACCATGGCGGCGCTGCTGGGGGCTTTGCCCCTGGCCCTGGGACGAGGCGTGGGCTCCGAACTGCGCCGCCCCCTGGGCATCTCCATTGTCGGCGGCCTGATTTTTAGCCAGATGATGACCCTTTATACCACCCCGGTGATCTATCTCTATCTGGACCGCTTCCGGCTCTGGGTCAATCGGCTGCGCCACCGGGCGCTGACCGGCACGAGAAATGCCCTCCTGGGGCCGCGGCGAGGGGCTTAAGGGGTTTTGGTAGCCGCAGGCTTTAGCCTGCGCTTTGAGGAGCCATCTTATGAAGCTTCACCTAAAGACATTCTTGGGGGCCTGGAGGACGCCGCGTCGGCTATCCCTGGCTGCGGCAGCCGGGATACTGGTCTTGATAACCGGCTGTTCGGTGGGTCCGGATTACGTCCGGCCACCCACCGCCTCTCCCGACGCGTACAAAGAGAATGCCGGCTGGAAGGTGGCCCAGCCCCGGGACGAGCTGCCCCGGGGCAAATGGTGGGAGATCTATAATGATCCCAAGCTGAACGCCCTGGAGGAACAGGTCGACATCTCGAACCAGAACCTCGCCGCGGCGGAGGCGAATTTCCGCCAGGCCCTGGCCCTGATCCGGGTCGCCCGGGCCGCGTATTTCCCCACGTTTACCGGCGGCCCTTCCTGGCAGCGCTTTAGAAATTCGGAAAACCTCGGCAGCGGCGAGCCGCGGCAGCGGGGCCAACACCACCGGAGTGGGCGGGGGTTCCGCCAGCGGGCGGAGGCTTCGGCGCCGGCACGGGAAGTACCAATTCGAACTACCTGCTGAATTTCAATGGCACCTGGGAACCGGACATCTGGGGCTTGGTGCGCCGCAGCGTGGAGTCCAGCAAGGCGAGCGCCCAGGCCAGCGCCGCCACCCTGGAGGGCGTGCGCCTCAGCGCCCAGGCCACCCTGGCCCAGAGCTATTTCCAGATGCGCACCCTGGATGAGCTGAAACGCCTCTTGGATGATGAAGCGGCCGCCTTCAAACAAATCCTCGACCGGACTAAGAACCGTTACGCCATGGGCGTCGCCTCCCGAAACGACATTGCCCTGGCCGAAACCCAATACAAGAACACCCAGGCCCAGGCCATCGACCTCGGGGTGCAGCGGGCCCAACTGGAACATGCCATCGCCACCTTAATCGGCAAGCCGGCTTCCACCTTCTCCATTCCGGCGGCGCCGCTGGCCCTGAAGGTCCCGGCCATACCCGCCGGGGTGCCTTCGGAACTTCTCGAGCGCCGGCCCGACATCGCCGTGGCCGAAAGGAATATGGCCGCGGCCAACGCCCAGATCGGCGTCGCCCTCGCCGCTTACTATCCCAATGTCACCCTGACCGCCAGCGGAGGATTTCAGGCCTCGGACGTGGCCAAGTGGTTTTTATGGCCGAGCCGCTTTTGGTCGCTGGGGGCAGCCGCCGCCGAGACCTTGTTTGCGGGGGGTCTGCGCGGCGGCCAGACCGCCGCGGCCCGGGCGGCTTATGACTCTACGGTAGGCACCTATCGCCAGACGGTACTCACCGGCTTTCAGGAGGTGGAAGACAATCTGGCGGCCCTGCGCATTTTGGAGCAAGAAGCGAAGGCGCAGGACGACGCGGTCAAGGCGGCGAGACTATCCGTAACCTTGAGCACCAACCAGTATATGGCCGGGACCATCAGCACCCTCGACCTCCTGGTGGTGGTGACCGTGGCCCGGAATAACGAACGGACCGCCATCACCATCTTCGGCAACCGCATGAGTGCTAGCGCCCTCTTGGTTAAGGCCCTGGGCGGCGGCTGGAAGGCCTCCGACTTGCCATCGGTCGAAGGTTGGAAGCCGGAGCCCCCCCCCAAACCCCAGGTGTCAACTCAGCCTGAGCAGGGCCAGAAGCTGGCTGAGGGCAGCCCCGGCGAGAAACCCACCCAATGATAATATAAGGTGCAAAGAGTCACCCCCCCTTTCTAAAATGGGGCAGGGGGGATTAATAAGGGCTTGATAATCCCCCTAAATCCCCCTTTAGGAAAGGGGGGCTTAAAACCTCCGTTTCCAACCCTTACTCAGTTGAGAACCTATCTATCGGCTCAGAGAAGGTTTTGAAAGAGGTTATAGCCCCTCCCCCGAGTGGAGACGCAGGCTAGCGGATACCGGTATCAATCCGGAGATTCAGGCGGGTTTCCTGCCCCTGGGTGATAGTCACCGTGGCCGGCAGGTCTTTGCTGAAGCCTCGGCCCTTTTCGGGCGCCAGCTCGATAAGATAAGAACCCGGCGGCAGCTGCAGGCGGTAGTGCCCGGCCTGGTCGGTCAGCACCGTGGCGACTTCTCGGCGTCCCGGTCCGTAAACCACCAGCTTGACTCCCGGGGCCGGCGCCGCGGCGGCAGGCAGGCCCGGACCCTGCACCGGGGAGGTGGGCCACCTGGTGACGAGCCCGGTCAGGGCGCCCATCCCGGCAGACGGCGGCCTGGCGCCATCGTCGGCCCGACTGCCGGCGGCCGGACCCAGCAGTCCCACCAGCAGCGCCAGACAAATTAGGGTCACATTAGCTTTCATAAGTCTTCTTCGTCGCAAACGGCCGACCCTCAAGCAAAATCTCTGCCGGACACTGGTTCAATCCGCCAATAACAGCAAATAATCAACGAACGGCAGCGGGGTTTTCACCGGCAGGCGGATGCTGCCGATGCGGGTGCCCCAGGTGGTGTTGGTCAGAATCTTTTCATTGATGATCCAGGCGGTGGCCCCGCTGGGATCGGCCGGGTCCAGAGAGACGGCGGAGTAGTCCCCCCACCTCTTGCTGTCCACCGGATCGCCGGCGGGGTTATAAAAAGTGGCGCTGCTGCCGCCGGCAAGCAGCGAACCCGGGCTGGGGATGACGCCGGTGGGGTCGGTATGCAGGCGGCCGGAAAAGCGCACCTCGGCGTTGACTTGGTCCGCCGGGGTTGGATTATTCGGGTCTGTGGCCGTCCAGGTGACAAAGACATCCTTGTGGCGGTTGGCGGCAATGGAGGCATTGAAATCAAAGGAGGTGCCGCTTCTGCTAAAGTCTCCGTGTTGGATGAGGGTCTTATTCACCGTGTCGAATTCATAAAATCGGCAGATGGCCCCCACCTGGGCGTGGGGCTGCGAGAAATCGAGTGGACCTGGAAGAGGGAATTGCCGATCTGGGTGCCGGCATTGACAAAACGAGCGTCCGAGGTGTCGAGCAAGGCGCTCGTGCCGGGTTGGGGCGCATTGGGAGGCAACAACAAGGCCGGCACCGTGATATGGTCAGGATTAGTAGAGTTCAAGGTGGGAGGATTGGCGCCGGAGTTCGTCAAGGTATAGATGGTCACTTGACTACCCGACGAAGGAGCCGCCACCAGGTAGGTATTGGGATTGGCATCCAACACGATGGGCGCCGATAGGGTGCCTGTCAGGCCGGTGAACATGGTGGGAGTAAGAGTCGCGCCCGGGCCGTTATACAACAGGGATTTGGCCACGGTGAACATGCGGGCGTCGACAAAGGCACCTGCTTTATTAAAGAAGTTGGCGGTGAAGATGACGGCCTGCTGATCCAGGCCAACCTGGGGAAAATCCCACTCGACGCCGCCGGCAGAAGGACCATTCCCGTCACTCACGTTTACCTGGTAAATGAAGTAAGCTCCCGTAGGATCGTCAGTTTGGGAGACCGCGAAGAAGAACATCTGGACCGTGGCTGACTCGGCAAAGGCGTCGGCGGACATGATCCAGCGCTGAGCAATCGGGTCAAAGATCACCCGGGGGTCGAAAAGAAATTGGGTGGTATAACCGAAGAAAGAACTGCTCAGGGGCACGCCACTAACATGGTTGTTGGGTGCGGCCTTCTCATAAATATCTAGATGCGTATTGATGATCTCCACAAAATGGTTGAGTCCCACCGCGCCTTCCGTATCCGGCGGCCGGAAGTTGCCGGCCGTAACCGAGTCGATTCCCTCGAAGCTGATCGGATTGCTTAAAACGGTGGGCGTCAGCGGCGCCAAAGCGGTAATCCCCGGCGCCGCCGGGGCTCGCCGGGCCTGATTCTGGGCTGCTTGGGCTTTAAGTTGCCGATAGGCAGCCGCATCCATGGTGGGCAAAAATGGTTTTACCCAATGCGGCGGCGGGGGGCCGGCCGCCTCTAAGGCGGCGGCCGCCTTCATCTCCTGCCAGGTGCGGAGCTGGGGCGGCGGGATCTCCAACTGCCTGGTCGGCTGGCTGACGGCGGCGGCAGGCGCGGCCACCGGTTGAGCTCCGGCCAGGGCCGGCAGCAGTCCAAAAATCAGCACCGTCACTAGCACAACGGTCCTCAATAGACCGAGAAATCCTTTAACCTTCATATAATCCTCCCCAGGTTATCTTCTAGAAACAAATTATAATGCCTTAATAAATTTTCGAAACCGGTGATTATACCTATTTCCTAGTCGGTATTTGTGCCTAATTTGACCAGAGCAAAGAGCCTTCGTCTCTGCCGCGGCGGGCGGCGGTGCAGGCGGAAGCTCGGGCTAGGGCTGCGGCTGTTTCGTCTGGAGTCGTTTTTCACTCAGGGTCTGCATGAGCACAAAAAAGACCGGCACGAAGGGAATGGCCAGGAGAGTGGAGGAGAGCATGCCGCCGAAGACCACCGTGCCGATGGCCTGCTGGCTGGCGGCCCCGGCGCCCCCGGCGGTCAGCAGCGGCACCACCCCCAAAATGAAGGCAAAGGAGGTCATGACGATGGGGCGGAAGCGGCGCCGGGTGGCCTCGATGGCGGCCTCGGTGATGGACAGGCCTTGCTCGTGCAGTTGCCGGGCGAATTCCACGATCAAAATGGCGTTCTTGCTGGCCAGGGCGATCATCAAGACCAGCCCCACCTGGGTGTAGAGGTTGTTGTCAAAGCCACGGATCATCAGGGCCAGGAGCACCCCCACCAGGGCCAGGGGCACCACCAGGATGACGGCCGCGGGGCTGGTCCAGCTTTCATAGAGGGCGGCGAGCACCATAAACACCAGGGTGATGGACAAGGCATAGATGAAATAGGCCTGCGGACCCACCTTTTTTTCCTGGTAGGCCGTGGCGGTCCAATCGTAGGACATCCCCCGGGGCAGGGTATTGGTCGCCACCTGCTCCATCAGGTTAAGGGATTGTCCGGTACTGAATCCCGGTCCGGCGGTGCCGAAAACCTGCGCCGCGGGATAGAGATTGTAACGGGTAATCAGTTCGGAGCCCAGAGACCGGTGCACCTGCAGGAGGGCGCCCATCGGCACCATTTCATCCCGGACGTTCCGGACATAAAGATTCTTGATATCCTCCGGCTGCAAGCGGTAAGGGGCATCGGCCTGGACATAAACCTGGAAAACCTGATTGAACTTGTTGAATAGATTGACGAAGGAAGAACCCAGGTAAGCCTGCAAGGTCTCAAAGACATTACTCATGGGGATCTGCAGCGACTGCGCCTTGGTTCGGTCGATATCCAGGTAGAGCTGGGGGCTGCGGGCGCTGAAGGTGGTGGCCAGGTTGCGCAAACCGGACTGAGCCGAACCGGCGTTGATGACCTCCGAGACGGCCTTTTGCAGTTCGGCCAGCCCCAGGCTCTGCCGGTCCTCGATCATTAATTGGAAGCCGCCCGACTGCCCCAGGCCCCGGATGGGAGGCGGCACCGCCACAAAAACCCCGGCGTCCTTGATAGCGGCCAAATCCTTGCGAAGATTAGCGATGATTTTATCCTGGCTCAAGGCGGCGCCACGCTTGTCCCAATCGTCGTAAACCACGAAGGTGGTGAACATGTTGGAGACGTTGGCGGCATCCAGAATGGAAAAGCCCCCGATGGTCACCCAGGCTTTTAAGCCATTGGTTTTCTTGAGAATGGCGCTGACTTCTTCCGTTGCCGCCTTCACCCGGGGCTGCGAAGCCGCGTCGGGGAGCTTGCCGATGATCATGGCGAAGCCCTGGTCTTCAGTGGGCAAAAAGCCGGTGGGATGGTAGGCGAACCGCACGCCGCTGATCAGAATGATGGCGATAAAGACCAGCAGCATTAGTTTAGGGCGGTGCACCATCCTGGAGACCAGCCTGATGTAAGCGGCCTCCATGACTCCATAGACCCGGTTAAAGCCCCGGTAGAAGAAGTTGGGCCGCTTCTCTACATGAGGCCGCAGCCACAAGGCGCACTGCGCCGGCTTCAGGGTCAGGGCGTTGATGGCGCTGATGATAGCCGTGGAGGCGATCACCAGGGCAAATTGCCGGAAGAGCTGCCCGGTGATGCCGGGCAGAAAGGCGGCCGGCAGGAAGACCGCGGTGAGAACTACGGTGATGCCCATGACCGGCCCGGTCATTTCCCCCATCGCCTTGATGGTCGCCTCTTTGGGCGGCAGGCCCTGCTCAATATGGTAGGAGGCGTTTTCCACAATGACGATGGCGTCGTCCACCACGATGCCGATGCACAGGATCAGGGCGAACAGGGTCATCAAATTGATGCCGAAACCCAACACGGCCATGGCGGCAAAGGCGCCGACAATGGTGACCGGCACGGTGGTGGCCGGCACCAGGGTCGCCCGCCAATTTTGGAGAAACACGACGATGACGATGAGTACCAGGATGCCGGCGGCGAACAGGGTTGTATAGACATCGTGAATCGCCTGCTCCACAAACTTGGTGGTGTCATAATGAGTCGAAAAGGTCAGGCCGGGTGGAAAGTCCTTGCTCATTTCCACCATGGCCTGGCGCACCTCTTCAGCAACCGCGATGGCATTGGCGCCGGGCAGGGCGTAGGTCAGGATTTGCGCCGCCTTGTGGCCGCTCATCCCGGCAAAATTGCTGTAGGACTGCTGGCTCAGCTCCACCCGGGCCACGTCTCTGATCCGGACGATTTGGGCGGATTCGGCGCGGGCGCTCTTAATGATGATGTTTTCGAATTGCTCCACGTCTGCCAAACGCCCCAAGGCGTTGACCGTGAATTGGAAGGTTTGCTCGGGAGGCACCGGCGGCCCGCCCAGTTGTCCGGCCACCACCTGCACATTCTGGCCCTGGATGGCCCCCACCACATCTAAAGTGGTCAAACTGTAATCATGGAGTTTGTTGGGGTCCAGCCAGACCCGCATGCTGTAAGGGCCGGCGCCCACCACCCGGATCTGGCCGACGCCGGGCAGCCGGGCCAGGGGATTTTGCAGATTGATAACTGCGTAATTGGAGAGGAAGGAGTCGTCAAACTTGTCCTCTTCCGAATAGAGGCTGACCACCAGCAGGATGTCAGTGGAGACTTTCTTGACGGTGACTCCCTGGGGCTGCACCGCGGCGGGTAGTTGGGCATTGGCGCTGGCCACCAGGTTCTGCACCAGAGCCACCGAGGTATTAAGGTTGGTACCCACCTCAAAGGTGATGGTCAGGGCGTAACTCCCATCACTGGAACTGGTGGAAGACATGTAGACGGAGCCTTCGACCCCGTTGACCGCCTGTTCGATGGGAATCCCCACGGTGGCCGCCACCACCTCGGCGCTGGCCCCGGGATAGCGAGTGCTTACCGAGATGGTGGGCGGCACGATCGGGGGATACTGCGCCACCGGCAGACCATAGAAGCAGACCAGCCCCAGAATAATGGTGACGAAGGCGATGACGTTGGCGAAGATGGGCCGCTCGATAAAGAACCGGGAGATCATTTGCCGTTCTTACCTGCCTTGGGTTGAGGGGCGGGGCCATTTTTGGCCGGAGCCGCCGGTTGGCCTTCCTTGGTGGGGGTGACCGGCCTCCCGGGGATGGCCCGCAACAGCCCGTCGGTAATGACCCGCTCCTCACCCTGCAGCCCTTCGGTGATCACCCGGAGAGCTTCCTTTTGGACGCCGATTTTGACCGAGTGGCGCTGGACCACGTTCTGGTCGTCCACCACCAGGACATAGGAGCCCAGTTGGTCGTAGCCGATGGCCACTTCCGGCACCAGCAGGGCGGTCTTCTCCGGACCCTCTATCGGCGCCCGCACCCGGGCGAACAATCCCGGCAAGATCTTGAAATCCGGATTCGGGAAGATGCCGCGCAGTTGCAGGGTGCCGGTGGTCGGGGTGACACTGATGGCCGAGAAATCCAGGTAACCCTGGCGCGGATAGCCCTCTTCATTGGCCAGGCCGAGAGATAACGGCACTTTTATCCTTTGAGACTGGACTGTCGCTCGGCCCGTTTTGCCCATGGCGCGCAGCAGGTCCGACTCGTTGATGGTGAAGTACACATAGATGGGGTCAATCTGATTGACCTCGGCTAAGAGAGTAAATTCGCCGGCGCCCACCAGGTTGCCGGGGTCCTTGAGCCGCCGGTCGATGCGGCCGTCGAAGGGCGCGGTGACCTTGGTATAGCCTAAATCCAGTTTGGCCAGGTCCCGATTGGCCTCCGCCGCCACGATGGCGGCCTGGGAGGAGTCCCGCTGGAACCGCCAGTTGTCCAGGTCCGATTGGGCCGCAGCCTTCTGTTGCACCAGCTTGGTGTAGCGGGCCACCTGGATTCCCGCATAATCATGACTGGCTTTTTGCTGCAAAACCTGCGCTTCAGCCTGCTTCAACTTGGCTTCATAAGTGTTTTGTTGAATGAGAAACAGCATTTGGTCTTTCTTCACCTGGTCGCCATCCTGGAAGAAGACCTTTTCCAGATAACCCTGCACCCGGGCCCGGAGTTGCACGGTATTGATCGCCTGGGTGTTGCCGGTGAATTCCAGGTAATCGGTCACGGGCTGGCGCACCGGCTGACTGACGGTAACCTGGGGGGGCGGCGGCGGGGCGTAGACGTTCCTTTCGCCGCAGGCCAGGGTGACCAGGAGCCCGCCGAGCATGGCCCAGACGGCCAGTTTCCACATCTTGTCTGACATCCGTTGATCAGCAGTCATGTCGCGAGCTCCCACTAAAAGCTAAGAGACCTCTTTACTCGTTCCCAAGCTCCGCTTAGGAACGTAAATTTTTGTCCAAGCTCTACTCGGGCACCTGATTACCAATCCGGGCCCCGGATCAGGCTTGGTTGCTCCTCCGGCGGGGGCGGCGGCAGGCTGGGCGGCGTCAGCAAGTTTCCCCAGTTGGTGCGCTTCTCCATAACTTCCCTGGTGGCGGCGGGGACGAAATCCTGGCCTTCCCGGATTTCCCAGCCGCCGCCCAGGGCCCGGTAGACTCCCACCAGGCTGCCGGAGATGTTGCCCAGGGCGCTGGCCAGACTGTCCTGGGCGCTCAGCAGAGACTGCTGGGCCGTGAGGACGGTGGTGAAATCCGTGATGCCTTCCCGGTATTGGATGACGGCCAGACTCAGGGAGTTCAAGGCGGCATTGGCGCTTTCTTCCAGAAACTTGACCTGCTCCTGGGTCCTCAAGAAAGCCACCAGATTGTCCTCCACGTCCTGCTGGGCGCTGAGCACGGTGTTTTGATAAGTGATGAGCAACTGCCTGGAACCGGGCGTCCTGGACCCGCACCAGGTTGGTGATCTGGCCGTAGTTAAGAATATTCCATTGGACCGACGGGCCGATGGCGCCGTTACGGTTGCGCCAGTTGAACATCTCGCCGAGGGCATTCTTGCCCACATCAGTGGAAAGCAAGCCGAAATTCCCTAACAGAGAGAAGGCTGGGAAGAGTTCGGCCCTGGACACGCCGATCTGGGCGCATTGGGCCGCGGCGGCGTATTCGGCGGCGCGAATATCGGGCCGCCGGCGCAGCAGCTCGGCGGGAATGCCGACCACTACCTGGGGCGGCGGCGCCGGGATCACCGCGGCTTGGCCCCCTATTTTGGCAGCCACGCGGCTGGGCGGCATTCCCAGCAGCACACAGAGGGCATCCTTAGCCTGGCGCAGTTGGGTTTGCAGGACCGGGATGGTCGCCTGGGTGCTGGCCAGGACCGTTTTGGCCTGCTCGACGTCGCGCTGCGAGGTGGTGCCGCCTTCAAACCGGGCTTGGGCGATTTTCAGGCTTTCCCTTTGAGTCTCCACGTTTTGCTGGGCGATGGTCAGGCGCTTTTCCAGGGTGCGAATCGAGATATAGAAATTCGCCACGCTGGCAGTGAGGCTGACCAGGGTGCTGTCATAATTGGCCACCGCGGCCAGCATGCTGGCGTCGGCGGACTCAATGGCCCGGCGGAATTTGCCCCAAAAGTCGATTTCCCAACTGGCCGTCAGCCCGACCTGGGATTGCCAATAGCTGAGGCCGCCGAATCTCGGTGCACTTATCGCCGTGCCTGGAATCGGGACCCCGGCGCTTTCCCGGTTTTTTTGCACCGAGCCGGTGGCCTGTTGGGTTTGCGGATAAAGCTGGCCGGTGGCGATGCCCAGTTGGGCCCGGGCCTCCAGCACCCGCACCCCGGCAATCCTCAGGTTCAGGTTTTCCCGGTAGGCCGTGTCAACCAGTTGGTCCAGGATGGGGTCTTTAAACACCTGCCACCAGTTCCGGTAAGCCGCGCCCTCCGTCTTCAGGCGCTGATCGCCCGCCTCCAGCCAGTTCTCCGAGACGTTGGTCTCCGGCCGGAGGTAATCCGGTCCGACCTGGGCGCACCCGGCAGTCAGTAAGGCGGAAATCAGCCAGGCCAGGCAAATCCTGCCACGGCTCCGGAGGTTCGGCATGCTTTTTTCGGCTCCTCGGATCGGCCCTCCACCGGCTGCAGAAATCAGGTCCGGTGGCTCCCGGAAACTACTTTAAGCTATCTTTCCTTCCGGAGCAACTTGAACTTTCAGTAAATACCGGCCAATTTTCTCAAAGCCGACCCGGAGGCTCGGCGTTCCCGGATTTCCAGGATAACTTGCCCTCATTTCTCCGAATCATGAGGGGCTTCCCGGCGTCATTATCAGGGAAATGGAAGTCAAATCCGAGGGGTTGTGCTTATAGATAAATTTGTTGGAAAAATTATAAAAGAACAATAAAAGGGGTCCTGGGAAGGCGGCAGCAGCAGAGCTCTAGTTCCTTCTCGGATAAGGTAATCCTGGCAATCTGATGGATTCCTTAATTTAGGCCAAAATGAGGGCGAAAATCAGTAGATCTCCTGATTTAAAAGTTCGCTATGGAAAATTATTATTTAAACAGTTTGAACAAATAGACTACAAAGCCCTGGAGGGCTATCATGCCAGTAAAAGAGAAGATCGCTACCAGCCTCGGTGGCCCAGGTAGGTTCCTTCCTGCCATGGAAGGATATCTCAATAAGGAAGACATCTTGCGAAGTCTGAAGGAACTGATGACCTCCCTAAATCCAGTGGAATTGGAAGCGATAACGGCAAGGATTGAGAATCCGCAGCGAGAGGCGGAGATATCGGCAACGGACTCAAGTGCACCTACCCCGTCTCTCCGGCTCGAAATTAAGGGGGGTAAGGGTCAAAAATCGCTCGCGATCCCGGTAAGCCTTAAAAACCTGTACTCAGGAATGGTGGTTTTGGAAGTTACTAGCTTTGGGTTCATCAGAGATCCTGAAACCCTCCAAGGGAGGCAAGCGATCTTGCACGTGATGAGCGCCGAGAACCAGGATTCGCTGAGGGTTAACGGCATAATGACTTGGACAGAGAACCCGACTGACCAAACAATAAATATCAATCTGAAAAGTCAGGTTGCCCAACCAAGTAAGCCGGCCAGCAAAATTTTGGAAGATTCCTTGCCTGCCGCTTCTAAAGAAATGAAAAGGTTATGGACACTTTTTGATGAAAACCAAGCGGTCCGGGATTCTGTCTTAACCCGGCTAAAAGCAAAATTGTTATCCTGGTGTCGGCTTGTGCCGACTAAGTTACCAGCATTGTGGCGCCCAAGAAGTTAGCCGTGGGCGATGTGGCTATTAGGCGGAGGCGGTTACATGTCAGAAATATTTCAGGTGAGTACCTATTCGCTTAGGGAGCAAGTTTGAGATGCTACCGAAATCGCTAAATATCAAGATCGGGAAGGGTGAGATCGAGCACATCTTAAATCTTAAATCATCCTTCGCTGATCATCGCGAGATCTTGGTGGATCATGTGGTTAGATATTTAGATCTCGGCTGGGCCTTGCTGGCGAATGATATCAATACCGGGAAGGATCTGGACCTGGGGTTTCAAGATGTGGGCACCTGGATAAACAGGTTGGAAGATCCGAGTGTGGACCCCGCCAGGATAAATCTGGCAGTCCATACCGGGAGTCTGTCCGGATTGCTGATTTTGGAAATAGCCAGCGAAGAGCAAAAGTCTCTCCTGGACGGATGGGGTGCATGGCGGTCCCAGTGCGTGGCAAAATTAGGGACCGGTCTGGAAAAACACTTTTACCTCATGTCCTCGGAGTTCCAACCCCTTCTGACTAACGGGCATTTTTTCGCCGCGGGAGCCACCACACTGCTGCCGCCTTCCCTGGACCCTTCCACCCAGGAGCGCTGGCGGTGGCAAAATCCACCCTGGGACAGCCCGCCGCCGCCCTTGCCCTTAGCAATCTTGAATTGCCTGGAGGCTCTGCCGGGACCGACTGCCACTGACCCTGACCTTAGTAACAAGCCCCGGGTCTCCTGGCAAGAACTCTATTGTCATATATCCCCCTTCGAGGCGGTGCTTCAGGCCTTCGCCCATGGAGAAGCGTCCATGGATGACTACTATGGAAAACTCTTTCGGACCGCACTGGAGGCGGGCTTGACGGATTGCGACTTTCTTCTTTCTCTGCTCTGGCATGCACCTCTGGGAGATGCCCGTCAACGACCCGAAAGATGGGCTAACCTGCAAAAACTGGTAAGCCAGGTCCGGCTTGAGGAATCCTCACCAGCTCCAAAATTCGTTGAGGGTTCCCGAACAAATTACTTCGTCAACAGGCCACTCCAGAATTCCCAGGAGAATGGCATGGCCGACAGACAGCCCATTTCCCGGCGGGCCAGCAAGAATAGCTAACAAGGAGAACGAGATGTCCAACCAAAGTCCAAAGGACCCGCCGGAAACCTCGGGATCTGCCGCAACTCTCGGTGACCCTGAAAGGAAGAGGCCTCTCCAGCCCGAGCCTGATCTTGACCAGGTGGTCCAGGGATTCTCAGATTCCTTGCAGGCGCTCAAGGGGATAATTAAGGAGTTGAGCAGCGAAAAAGAGCAGGAAGCCGCGGCTGCCCTTAAATATAAGGCCCAGGAGGAGTATTACCGGGAGCTTTTCAGCAACGCCCCCGGCGGCTACCTGGTGACCGACACCGGGGCGACTGTTCAAGACAGCAATCAGGCTGCCTCCGACTTGTTGCAAACGCCGATGGATTTTTTGCTGGGTAAGCGCTTGAGTTCCTTTGTCAGCCCAAGTGACCAGGAGACCTTCTGCTCCATGATGGACCTGGTGAGGCAGGGAAGCGGAGCTAAGGTAAGGCTGGTCCGTTTGCAGCCGCCGGGGGGAAGCCCTCGTCCGGTTTTCCTGGCAATTGCCGGGCGCAGGAACCCGGCGGGTGAGCTAATGGGCTTCAACTGGCTGGTGCACGGCTACCCCCAGAGCCGGCAGGAAGATGAAGTTCTGCAAAGCCAGTTCACCCATCTGGAGACTCGCTTTATCAGGTTAGTAGAAGCCTTCGCCACCGCCTCGGAAATGCAGGATCCCTACGCCTCGGGGCACCAGCGGCGAGTGGCGCAGTTCTCCGGCGCCATCGCTGAGCAGATGGGGTTCTCCCAGGACCGGGTGGAAGGCCTGAAAATAATGGGCTACCTGCACGATGTCGGCAAGGCCGCCATACCCTCAGAGATCCTTAACAAGGTGGGATTGTTGACCATTGTCGAAGGTAACATAGTCAAGACTCATCCCCAACTGGGGTATGATTTGCTAAAAGATATTGAGTTCCCCTGGCCAGTGGCTCAGGCGATCCTGCAGCACCACGAGAGGTGGAATGGCTCCGGTTATCCTGCCGGGCTTAAAGGGGAGGATATTATTATCGAGGCCAGGATTTTAGCCGTGGCTGACGTGGTGGAAGCCATGGTTTCTCCCAGACCCTATGGGGTGGCAGTGGGTATTGAGAAAGCCCTGGAAGAGGTTTATAAAGAGGCGGGGACACTCTATGACCCACAAGTAGTGGATGCCTCCCTGAAGTTATTTGTGGAAAAAGGTTTCAAATTCGCCTGAGAACCGGTTGTCGGGTTTCGCAATATGTGGGTAGCCCCCGGGGGGCCCATGGAGGTCAAGATGGAGAATCGGCCGAAAGCACCAGATGTGGAAGAAGCTCTGGCCGGACTGGAGCACGGTTGGCAAGAACTGGTTAAGTTGCTCAAGGAGGGGCAAGGGAAGCCCTCACCCCAGAGGGTTCCCGCCCAGGAGTTCGTCCCGGCTGGGGGCGATCTAAAGGAAGACGGCGCTCCCTCCTTGGACCTGGACCACGGCCACCGCCAGGACAGCCCGGCAATTCCTGAAGCTCTGCCTTTGGCGCGCCCCGAGGAGGACCAGCCCCCTCACCGCCCGGCGCCGGGACCGACCCAGGGGCAATTATCCCCGCAAGGCCGGGGGCAAAGGTTCTTCAATATTTCGATCCTGGTGCTACTGGTAGCGGCGTTGGGAGGCCTGTCATTCTTCTGGGCTCAAACGCCAGGGGGCCGCAGCCAGGTGGACACGGGAAGCCTCACCATCCGCGGGAAAGACGGGCTGGTGCACGCCTGGCTGGGAGAACGTGACGGCCAGGTCAGCCTGTGCCTGTTGGATAAAGCTGGCAGGTCCCGGGCCCAACTGACCCTGGCGGCAGACGGAAGTCCCAGTCTGAGCCTGATCGATGAACTCCAAAAGAACCAGGTGGAATTGAAGATGGGGGCGGATGGCGAACCGGTGCTCAGCCGGGTTAAGGGGCCAGCTTTGCCGGCCGGGCCCGTGAGTAAAGCGCCCGTTCCGTCTGGTGACGAGACTGCGGCTCCGACCGCGGCCTGGCCCGCAGCCGCGGCCCCCAAAGCCCCGGAAACCGCGGCAGCCTTACCGGAGAACCCCGCCAACCCCAAGGCGGCTGAAGGTCCAGACCAGCTCTCCTCTGACCGGAGCCGGGGGCCCGGGTCGGCCCGGCCGGAGGATACCGGGACCAACGTCCCGGCGGCCGTGCCAGCCGGCAAATTTGTGGGCTCCAAAACCTCCAACAAGTATCACCATCCCGATTGTCGCTGGGCCAAAACCATCAGGCCGGAAAAATTGGTGACCTTTGGCTCGGTCGAGGAAGCGCGGGACCAAGGTTATATCCCCTGTCCGGCCTGCAAACCGCCCAACCGTTAGTTTTGACTTTTGGCCATGGCCTATCCGCCCCAAAAAGTTAGGGGCCGAGGATTGCCCCAAACGGCTATTCGTTTAAGATTATAATCTGTTAGAGGTTATTTTATTGGGTGGATCGCTGAAGCTAATGAAAGGAGCGGGGGATACCTTTTTCGACAGCCTCAGCAGAAACCTGCTATGGTGGGTGCGTTAACAATCTAGTCCGGGTGGTTCGAACCTTCGGCACCCAGGGGCCATTCTCTTGCCCTGGGTGCATTTTGTCCCCCCGAAGAACCTGAAGGAAACAAAGTGTTTCCTAGTCGCGCCAGCAGACCCTCCCACCTGGGCAGAGAATATCCGGCTGCACGAACAGGCCTACCCCTGGTATCCTGCGATTCCGTAAGTGCTGGCGTTGAGCTGGCATAGAAGTTGCTTAAAGCCAGATGGCGGCTAAGACTGTCGGTGACCAGAATCGCCTCGCACCTTCGCTCAAGAGGGTGGCCACTTGGGGTCTTGGTCTGACCCAGGTTCCGGCAGCTGCGGTTAGAGCCATTGGGACTGAGCCGTTGGAGATGAACGAACCGGGAGAATAAGAATCATGCAGAAGATTGCGATAACGAGCGAGGGTCCCTCGCTGGACGATCAGCTAGATCCACGCTTCGGCAGGGCCGCCGGGTTCGTCGTCGTGGACCTCGAAACCATGGCTACCCAGTATATTGATAACGGCCAGTCCCAGGTGTTGGCTCAGGGGGCGGGCATCCAGGCCGCGGAGCTGATCGCCCGGGCCGGCGTGAGCTGTCTGCTCACCGGCTTCGTCGGCCCCAAGGCCTTCAAGGCTTTGAGCGCGGTCGGCATCAAGGTGGGTCAGAACCTGGAGGGCTTGACCGTGCGCCAGGCCGTGGAGCGGTTTCAGGCCGGCCAGGTCGAAATGGCTCAAGCCGCCAACCGGGAAGCAGGACGTTGATCATTGCGGTGGCGAGTGGCAAGGGCGGCACGGGCAAGACCACGGTAACCGCTTCCCTGGCTACGGTTTGGGATGGACCGGTGCTGGCCGTGGATCTGGACGTGGAAGAGCCCAACCTGCATCTCTTTCTCCAGCCAACCATTGAAGGGAGCGCCCCGGCCCAGCTAACGGTGCCGGTGGTGGACGAGGCGAGATGCAACTATTGCGGCGCCTGCGCCGATCTTTGCCAGTTTAAGGCTATTAGTGTCATGGGTCAGGTGCTCCTGACCTTTCCCGAGATGTGTCACGGCTGTGGCGGCTGCCTGGCCGTGTGCCCGGAACAGGCGATTTCTCCGGGCCAGCGGGAACTGGGCGAAATCAGTTGGGGAAAAACGGCTGGCGGAGGTTTTCTCTCCGGCAGGCTGCGCCTCGGCGAGGCCATGAGCCCGCCTCTCATGCGCCAGGTGAAGGCTAGGCTGAATCAGATGTTGGCAGTAGGCGGCGACGCCATCATCGACGCCCCGCCGGGGGTGAGCTGCCCGGCGGTCAACGCGGTGCTCGACAGCGACGTGATTCTCCTGGTTACCGAGCCTACGCCCTTCGGCTTCCATGACTTTAAGCTCGCCTGGGAAGCCTTTGCGCCCCTGGGAAAACCTATGGGGGCCGTAGTTAACCGGGCCGGCCTGGGCCATGAGGCCATCTACCGGTTCTGCGCCGAAAAGGACCTGCCGATCTTGGCCGAGATCCCCTATGACCGGGCCATCGCCGAAGCCTATGCCCGCGGCCGGATCATCGCCGAAGTATCCGCGGAGCTACAGGAGACCTTTGTTTCCCTGCTAAGTAAGATCCGCGACCTGGCTGAACCAGGCTGCCCCGGGCAGGCCGCCCATGCGTGAGATTATCATCATCAGCGGCAAGGGCGGCACCGGCAAGACCTCGCTCACCGGGGCCTTTGCCCACCTGGCCGCCAACAAGATTATCTGCGATCTGGACGTGGACGCCCCCGACCTGCACCTGTTGCTGCAGCCGGCCCGGGAGCGGCAGGAGGAGTTTTATTCGGGACATGAGGCCCGGATCGACGGCGACAAATGCAGCGGCTGCGGACTATGTGCTGGCCTGTGCCAGTTCGGGGCGATTCGGCAGAATGGGGCGGGTTTTGTGGTTGACCCCCTGCGGTGTGAAGGCTGCCAGGTCTGCGTGGCCTTCTGCCCGGATGAGGCCATCGGCTTCCCGGAGAAACACTGCGGCCAGTGGTATGTCTCAGCCACCCGCTTCGGGCCTTTGGTCCATGCCCAGCTCTTCCCCGGAGCGGCGAATTCGGGCCGGCTGGTGATGATTCTGAAGCAACAGGCGAAGAAACTTGCTAAAGACCGCGGCGCCGATCTGGTCCTGTGCGACGGCGCGCCGGGCATCGGCTGTCCGGTGATCAGCTCCCTTTCGGGAGCGCACCTGGCCGTGGCTGTCACCGAGCCGACGCCCTCCGGGCGGCACGACCTGGAGAGGGTGGCCGAGCTGTGCCAACACTTTCAGACTGCCTTTGCCGTAATCATCAACAAGTATGACCTCAACCCGGAGGAGGCCGCCCGTATTGAAGCCTTTTGCCATAAGGGGAGCTACCCGGTGTTGGCTCAACTACCCCATGATCCCTTGATAACCAAAGCCATGATCCAGGGTTTAGTGGTCACCGAACTGCCCGAAACGGCCTTTAGCCGTGAGCTCCGGCAGGCCTGGAGCAGGATAGCAGACCTGGCCGGCCTCGGCCGGTAATATGAGAGGGCCTTGCAAAACCCGTCAATGACCCCATTTTGTCATTCTGAGCGAAGCGAAGAATCTCGTATCTTCTGGCGGTTGAGATCCTTCACTTCGTTCAGGATGACAGAAAAAACATTGCCAGAAGCTCATGAGTTAACCGAAAAAGAACTAAGGAGAAGACCATGAAAACAACGATTGTCGCCATTCCCTCAACTCATCCCGGTGGACTCGAAGCCCCCCTGGGGGCGCATTTCGGCCACTGTGATCTTTACACCCTGGTCAGGATCGCCGACGGCAAGGTGCAGGACGTCGCCACTTTGCCCAATGTCCCCCACCAGCAGGGCGGCTGCCTGGCCCCGGTCAATCACCTGGCTGAGCACGGCGTCCAGGTCCTCATTGCCGGAGGCATGGGCCTGCGGCCGCTGATGGGTTTCAACCAGGTGGGCATAGAAGTCCTGTTCGGTAACGGCGCCCAAACCGTGGGGGAAGCGGTACAGGCTCTCTTGAATGCGAAACTGCCGCGGTTTACCAACGAATTCACCTGCGGCGGCGGCGGTGGGGCTCCACAGCTGGGAAATCCTGAACGGTTTCCCAGGGGCTTTGGCCCTCCGGTAACTAATGAAAAGGTTAAGTGGCGCAGGCTGGAAGCCTGTGCCACTAACGATAAGAGGTAAATTCATGCTGCTCATTGTTCTCGCCAGCGCTCGCCCGGAAGCCTCGGCTTTCGCCGCCGCCCTGTCGTCAGACCCGGAGGTGCAACTCAAGCAGGTAGCTACCGGGGCCGAGGCGCTGGAAGCGGGGCGCACCCTTGCCCCCCACCTCATGGTGATTGATTATCTGCCGGACACCGAACCTCTGAGCCTCGTCCAAAAACTGCTCACGGTTAATGCCATGGTAAATACCGCAGTGGTCAGTCCGCTGACCGACGCGGAGTTCCATGAGGCAAGCGAAGGTCTGGGGATTCTTGGCCGTCTGCCGGTAGAGCCCGGTATTGGCGAGGCAGCCGACCTGCTGCAAAAGCTGAGGCAGGTCCTCGGCAGGACGGGATGATTGCCAAGGTAATAGGAGCAATCGGGCGTGAAAAAGTGTTTTTATGGAGAACAGCCGCCCTCGGCGGTTCTTTTGCAGGCGAGGGCGCCTGCTCTCCATTTCCGTTTCCTTATTCAGGGTTGACAGTTAATGAATTTTCCCAGCTCAGGGGGCGCCCCATGGCTTATAAACAATTTGTAAATTTACTGAGATGATTGCCATACCGGTCATGAGGGGACGGGTAGCGCCCGTCTTAAACTGGTGCTCACGCCTGCTGATTTTCCCGGCGAGCGCTGAGGGCGGCAGGGCGCGGGAGCTCAGGATACCGGAACTGGAGGCGGCGGCGCGCTTGCAATTATTGCAGGCCAAGGGTGTCAACATTTTGATCTGCGGCGCCTTGAGCGCCGACCTGGAGTGCTGCGCCACGCAACTTGGATTAAGGGTAATTCCCGGGGTGGCAGGCGAGGTTGACGAAGTCCTTCAGGCTTATAGGCAAAATCGTCTGGACCGGCCCGAATTCTGGTTGCCGGGATGCCGCGGCCCTGGACGTTATCGCCAGGACCTGGGGCAGGAAAATTGTTTGGCAAACGCCGCAGAGCAAGGAGGGCAAGAAATCATGCCAAGAGGAACAGGCGGTAAGGGAGCAGGTCGAGGCCAGGCCGGAGGCCCGGGAGGCAGTTGCCGGAGAGCCGCTAGTGGCCCAGGAGGGCCCGGAGCCGGGCAGGGGGTAGGAATGCCCGAAGCCTGCATCTGTCTGGCCTGTGGGGCCCAAGCCCCCCATGAGCGTGGGATTCCATGTTTTCAGGTGAGTTGTCCGCAGTGCGGCAAACCCATGTGCGGCAATAAGCCGGGCGGCCTTTGAGGAATCGTTAGCGGTGCCGGCGGCAGGGGAGCACCGGCAAGCTCACCATCCTTACAAGCTATTTCAAAACCTACCTGCAAAGGAATTGTCATTCTGAGCGAAGCGAAGAATCTCGTGTTTTCGACACATCCTTTAATTCGGTTCAGGATGACAAAAAAACCGGTTTTGAAATAGCTTGTAGCAACTTCGACAAAGGTTGCCGGTTTTGGGGATACCTCCCCTTTACCCGGGTTGTTACTCAGGTCCAGGTTGAAGGCAAGACCATTTTGGAGTATGATATAAGCAAATAAAACTGGTGCTTGTTGAGCCTTGGGAAAACCTACGTCAAGAATTTCAAAAGCAAAATCCGCCTTAGCCGGCAAGGGCCAGCGCCTGCATAGCCTGGAGCCCAGGTTAGCTCTGGCTCACTCGATCCTTCCCCCCCAAACCGCCATTATTCTGAACAGCATTGCTGACGGAGTCTTCACCGTTGACCTGAACTGGCGGATCACCTTCTTCAACCGGGCCGCCGAAGAAATCACCGGCATTGCTGCCGATGAGGCCTTGGGCCGCCCTTGCTGCGAGGTCTTCCGGGCCAATGTCTGTGAAACCGCCTGCGTCTTGAACCACACCCTGGAAACCGGCAAACAGGTGGTCTGCCAGCCCATCGCCATTCTGAGAGCCGATGGCAAGGAAATTCCCATCACCGTCAGCACCGCCTTACTCAAAGATGAGCAGGGCAAGATCATCGGCGGAGTGGAGACCTTTCGGGACCTGAGCCTGGTGGAGGACCTGCGCCGGGAGATCCACCGCCAGTACCGCCTGGGCGACATCATTTCCAAGTCGCCCCTGATGCAAAAGATCTTCGCGTTTTTACCGGATGTCGCCCGCGCCGACAGCACCGTCCTGATCCAGGGCGAGTCCGGCACCGGCAAGGAACTGATAGCCCGGGCCTTGCACAACCTGAGCCGCCGGGCCCAGGGGCCTTTTGTGGCCGTCAATTGCGGGGCGCTGCCCGACACCTTGCTGGAGTCCGAACTTTTCGGCCATACCGCCGGCGCCTTCACGGACGCCCGGCGGGATCGCTTGGGCCGCTTTGCCATGGCCGAAGGCGGCACGCTTTTCCTGGACGAGTTCGGCGACATCTCCCCGGCCCTCCAGGTGCGGCTGCTCCGGGTCCTGGAAGAGCGCTCCTATGTGCCCCTGGGGTCCTCCAAGACCGTCAAGGCCGACGTGCGGGTGGTCGCCGCCTCCCACAAAGACCTGGAACAACTGGTGCAAGAGGGCAAGTTTCGCCCGGACCTCTATTACCGCATCAACGTGGTGAAGCTCACCCTGCCCCGCCTGGCCGAACGCAAGGAAGACATCCCCCTGCTGGCCGAACATTTCATTGAGCGGTTCAACAAGTTGCAGAACAAGAACATCCTGGGCCTGAGTTATGACACCCTGGCCATCTTCATGCGGCACGACTGGCCCGGCAACATCCGCGAACTGGAAAACGCCATCGAACATGCCTTTATCCTGTGCCCCAAGGGTTTGATCCAGCCTGAGCAGCTGCCGGACCAACTTAGACGAGAAATTCAGCCTGCTGTCCTCCCCCAAGGCCTGAGCTTGAAGGAGCAAGAAAAGCGCCTTTTGCGAGAGGCCCTGGAGCGGCACGGCTGGCGCCGCCTGGCCACGGCCCGGGAGTTGGGCATCGATAAAAACACCCTGCGCCGTAAAATCAAGCGCTTCGGCCTGGTGCCGCCAGGCTCTGACCACCTGGCCAAACTGACCCGCTAATCTCCTCATTTGGCAAAACTTGCTTCCCCAAAGGGGACAATCTGCCGCCCCAAAGCATTTCTTTGGGTGCATTTTGTTCCCATCAATCCCCATGAGCCTCCGCGGTTTAGATTCTTCTCTCCGCAGAAGCCCGCTGAGAGAGGACTGGCGCTCTTCTGGCACGCTAATTGATTAGGCAATGGAGAGAGCGGCCTTGGCGGAAAGCCGGGAGAACAGGTCCTGCCACGAGGCACAACCTCCTCCCTCTTAACCTCCCGGCTTTCCTCCCAAGGTTTTAGAGCCCGGGAGAACTACTGCGGCCCCAAGGCCTGCCGTACCTTTGCAAGCCGCGGGGGTCAAGGTAATCTTGGGATAGCAGGATTGGTTCGAGAAGCGGCGCCACAATTCCGGTCGGGGAAACTAAGCCCTGACGAGGACCCCGATGATTGCCAAAAAAGTAGCCCTAGACTGTCCGGTTCATGCCCCCTGTCTAGAGCTTAATTACTACGACCAGGGCGCTGGGGAGCCGCTCGTCTTCATCCATGGCCTGGGAGGCAAGGCGGCTAGCTGGCGCTTTCAGCTGGAGGCCCTCTCGAATAATTACCGGGTTTTGGCCATGGATTTACGGGGGCACGGACAGTCAGGATATCGGGCGGTTGAGCCCATCTGCATCCCGGCCTTGGCCGATGACGTGGTGGCGCTAATGGCTAAACTTGGCCTGGATCAGGCGCATATTTGCGGCCTGTCCATGGGCGGCATGATTGCCCTGGAAATCTTTGCCCGGTACGCCCATAAGGTAAAGTCCCTGATCCTGGCGGATACTACGGCGTTTTTCCCGCCGCCCCAGGGGCGGGAAGAACTCCTGGGACACTTTGACCGCCTGGAAATGGCTTCCTGGGCGGCGTTCTTGGCCGGCCGGATCTTGCGCCGCGAGGCGCCGGCGGAGCTAAGGCAAGAAGTCACCCAAATGTTGGCCGCCAACCGGCGGGCTCTTTATCGTCAAGGCCTGATAGCCACTTTTGACCGCGACTATCGTCGGGTACTCCCTTTGATTGATCTTCCCACCTTGATCCTGGTGGGAGAAGAGGACCGGGCCACACCGATCGGCTACGCCGAATATCTCCAGGCGAATATCCGCGGGTCGGTTCTCCAGGTCATCCCTCAGGCGGCCCATCTTGCCAACCTGGAAAATCCCGCCGCCTTTAACCGGCAGGTCTCGATCCATCTTAAGAGATGCCCCGGAAGGGAAAAAGCTCCCCCTGGCGCCGAGAGGAACACCACGTCAAGCAGCGACGGGTGATAGCCCGGGACCAGGTCAGTGATTGAAAATGGCTTTTGAGACGACGGGAAAATAGGGACACTTCCTATTTTTCAAGTCAAGACAATATGGCGGTGATAAAAAGGAAAAAATGGGAAGTGTCCCGATTTTTCCCAGCCGTTTAAGGAGTGGTTTCACCGATTACCCCGATGACCCATCTCTGGCCCTCAAGCCGCCATTTGACGTAAGTATTGCCAGAATCGCTGTCTGGGGCCACAAAGGTATCGGCCCCGCGCTTTTTCCAGGGTTGGTGGCGCATAAAGTTGAGCCGGAAGGTATAGCCATTGGGCTCGGCGAGGAAAAAATTATACCAACCCTGCTTTTTCTGGAAGTCATCAGCCATCTTCTTGGGGCTCACGACGGCCGCCTTCAACAGCCGGCCGGTGCCGATCTCATAAGGCTGATACTTCCAGGGCGCCTGTTGAGAGAAGGCGGCAAGGATGCCAGGGAGGTTTTTTTGGGCCATGGCTTGGATAAAAGATTGCATGGCCTCGTTGACCCCCTGGGCGCACGCCGGCTGGAGATACCCGCAACTCATCATGGCCATGACCAAAACTAGCAACCATCTTACGCCTTGTCGTCTAAGCAGTGAGCTTCCCTTAGTCATAGTCAATTTCCTCCTGGAGTTATGGTTGAAAAATTGCGAGGCCGTCAAAAATCCAAGCTTACCTCTCGGCCTGAGCGGCCCGATGACGAAAAGGCGATCAGGGGCGAGCCCGCCAGGGGAGTTTCGGACCAGAGCAAAGCTGAAACGATTAGTTCCCCCACCTCTTACGACTCACGGCGGCTCTCCTCTGGAGGGTCTAGCCTAACGCCCGTCGGCAGAGTTCGGTGATCAAGATGGCCTCCATCCCCGCGTCACGGGCCATCTTCCGCAGATTCAGGTAACACATCGGGCACAGAAAGATCAGGGCGTCAGCGCCGGCACTCTTGGCATCATCCAGGTTCCTTTTTTTGACCACGGTGGCCCGGTCCCGGTCTCTGGCCATGAGGGGAGCCCCGCAGCAGAGGGCCTTCAAGCCCTCGTACTGGCGCGCCGGCCGCTCGACTCCCAAAAGCTGGAAAATTCTGTCCAGGTAAACTTCCTTTGCCGGAGTGTAGCGGGAGGCGCAGGGTGACTGGTAGGCCACTCTGATGGGCACCCGGTGGATAGCCTCCCGTCTCTTCTCGAGTTCGAGGTAAAGGTACTCAAAGAGGTGCACCGGCCGGAAGGGAACCTTGAGGCCGAACTGGTCGGCCAAGGTCGTGAGCATGGCGTAGCAGTCGTCATGGAAGCAAACGACCTCTGGCTCGCCTAAGGCAGCAAGGTTGTCGATGAACCTCTGGGCCTCCTGCTTCAGGACGCTCGGTTTCCCCAGGTGGATATAGCCCACGGTACAGAAATAGTCCGCGCCTTCGACCAGGGTCAGGCCCTCAAACAGCGGATTATCGAGAAGATCTCGCACCATGTCCCCCACCATACAAAGGTTCATGACGGGCTTCCCCGCTTGCCCCTTTTTCACCACGGTGGGGAGGCGGTGAAATTTCGCAAAGTTCTGGATCGCCTGCTCCGGTATGCCCAAAGCCCCCGTTTCCTCCTGGCGCTGGTTCAATAGATCGAAGGGATTTGCCTGGTTAGGGCAGATCGAGTTACAGGCGGCGCAAGTTACACAAAGCCCAGTAATGGGAGGGGCGCCGCCCGCCACCAGCTCGTGCATTTCCTGCTGGGCCCTCTCCAAGTCATAATCGACGTAGGGACAAAACTCCAGGCACTGGCCACAGAGATCACATTTTTCAGCCTCAAACACTGTCTGTTCCTCCGGTAAGATTTTTCCCTACTAATACCGATTCGCCGGCAAAAGGCTTTTTTGGCAACAGCAGGACCTGAGGTGCCGGTAGCGGGCCTCCAGGGCCAAAAGAGACCGACCGGTCGGTCTGTTTTAAAGGCACTATATGAAATTCGCTTCATGGGTGTCAAGGGTTTCTTCTGGATTTTAGCCGGCGGTAGGGTGACAAATTGCGGCCCCAGGTTCCATTGCCAGCCCAAAGGGAGCCGGCAGGATTTTTTGAAACTCCGGCAGGAAGGGGGAAATTCGGGACCTGCCTTCACAGCGCGCCCAGCAGAAACAGCCCTCACTCTCAATTGCACCCAAAGGCACCCAAAGGTTCTTGGCCTATTGATTTCTACCTGCCATGACCCCGCCATCAACATCCCAGATGGCCCCGGTGACCCAGCCGGCCTCATCCGAAAGGAGAAAATCGATAACGGCTGCCACGTCATCTACACGCCCGACGCGACCGATGGGGTGAAAACTGTTAAAACCGGCCAAGGTTTCCTCAATCTTGCCGGGGTCGATGAACTCGCCGTAAATGGGGGTTACCACCACGGCCGGCGAGACTGCATTGACCCGAATATGATAATCCGCCAATTCCATCGCCAAATGCTGGGTCAAGGAATGGAGACCGGCCTTGGCCATAGAGTAGGCCGATGACGGCGTAGCTTTGATCGCCTGCCGGGCCCACATGGAGCCGATATTGACGATGGCGCCGCCGCCGTATTTTTTCATGTTGTGCGCCACTGCTTGGGTAATAAAAAAAAGACTCCGGTTTAAATCCAGGTATCTGTCATAGTCAGCCTTGGTGTGTTCCAAGAAAAGGGTCGGTTTGAACACCCCGGCGGTGTTCACCAAGTATTTGATATGACGCTTTTCTTGGTTCAACCGGGCGATAAAATCATCAACCTGAGGCTCGTCGTACAGATCGACGCTGGCCGTTTGGACCGGGCCGTCCACCTCCAGTTCGGTCTTGGCCTGGGCCAAGCGAGCCGCATTACGGGCCACTAAGTAGGCCTCCCCGCCCCGGCGGAGAAGTCGTTTGGCGGTCTGCTTGCCCATGCCGCTGGAACCGCCGACGATGAGTGCCAAAAAATCTAGTTTGAGTGGTTATGGCATCGATCTCCTGTTGGATAAAGATTTAATCATTTCTCTTGGTCCTGACAAGCGGCAATGTAGATCTGCTCCGAGATAGTCAACGATTCCGGCAGCTTGCCGCAGCCATAAAAGCCTTGGTCAGAACCACAGGCGGAGGCCCCGGCCTTTTGCCTCTGACCGCAAGAAATTTTTTGCTGGACCCTCTTGACAGGAAGCGGCGACTGGGATATATGTGTTAGTAACATATTGTGCTGGGAGCACAGATAATATGAAAGCTGACCCTAAAAACACCGCCATCCCGCTGCTAACCGGGTTGGTGCGCACCATGCGGGACTGTTGCCAGCGGCAGGAAGGCCTACTGTGTCGCAAGCTCGCCTTGACCCCCTCCCAGTTTGCCTGCCTGTTGGCCATGCCGGAGCGGGCCGGTGAATTCAAGGTTCAGGAGGTGGCAGAAGTCATGGGGCTGTCCCCCTCCCGCACCAGCCGCATCGTCGATTCGATGGTGCGCGGCGGTTTGTTTTCTCGTCGCACCCTAAGCAGTGACCGACGGACGCAGTTGGTGGCCTTGACCTCTACCGGGCAGGAAAAGTGGCAAGAAGGCCATAAACTTCTGTCTGAGTGTGAGAAGAGGCTGCTGGCCCAATTGCCGCCTCAACGCCGGCGGGAATTGGCCGAAACCTTGAAGATGATCATCAAGGCCTGGTGACTAGGGCCCCGGCCAGCAGATGGTAGCCAAAAGTAATTCCAGAGATTCGGATAACGGATGTGAAATATGAAGAACCTGAAGCAACCGTGGGTTTTAGCACTCATTTTGGTGATGGTGTCGCTGGTGGGGTATCTTTATTATGAGCAGCAGGCCGAAGCGCGGCCGCCAGCCCCGGCGCCGGTCTTCCACCAACGGCCGCGGGGCCATCTCGACCATGCCGCTTTTTTCACCGCAAAATTCGACAGTCCCCAGGCGGTCACGCGAGCCTGTCTGGATTGCCATCCGCAAGCCGCGACGGATTTCATGAAGACGGCGCACTGGCAGTGGGTGGGACCGGAGGAAAAAATCCCGGGCCGGGCGGAGCCCATAAGAATCGGCAAGAAAAATTTGCTCAATAATTTTTGTCTCAATATCACGGGAAATTGGTCGTCCTGCACCAAGTGCCATGCCGGTTATGGCTGGGATAAGGCCGACTATGATTTTTCGCGCCAGGAAAATGTGGACTGCCTGGTGTGTCACGACTGGAGCAATAGTTATGTCAAAGGGTCCGCCGGCCTCCCCGAAAAAGGAGTGGACCTGCTGGTGGTCGCCAAGAGCGTGGGCTATCCCAAGCGGGAAAACTGCGGCACCTGCCATAGTTATGGCGGCGGAGGCTTAGGAGTTAAACATGGAGATCTCGATAATTCCCTGGACAATCCCGACCCCGAAGTGGATGTGCACATGGGCAAGTATGGCTTTCTCTGTATCGACTGCCACCGCACCGAGAAACACCAAATCCCCGGACGGGCCTTTTCCGTCAGTACTGAGAATACGAACGGCATAGGCTGCACGGACTGTCATAGCCAGCCCCCGCACCAGGATGAGCGGTTGAACAAGCACCTGGCTCGGGTAGCCTGCGCCACCTGCCACATCCCCAGCTTCGCCCGCAAGGTGCCCACCAAGATGGAATGGGATTGGAGCAAAGCCGGCGATGGCTCACGACCCGAAGACCCCCATCATTACCTGAAGATTAAGGGTGAGTTTGTTTACGGCAATAACGTCACTCCGGAATATTACTGGTTCAATCTCTCGGTGGACCGCTACCTGGCGGGAGACCCGACGAACCCGGCGGGGGCGACGGACCTCAATCCCCCGCGGGGCGGCAAAGGGGACCCGACCGCCCAAATTTGGCCTTTCAAAGTCCACCAGGCGAAACAGCCATATGACCGGGTCAACGGCTACCTCTTGCCGGCAGTAACCTCAGGCGCGGGAGGCTTTTGGCATGAGTTTGACTGGAATAAGTCTTTGGCCATGGGAGCGAGCCTGTTCGGGTTGAAATATAGCGGCCAGTATGGGTTTATTGAAACCCGCATGTATTGGCCGCTGTCACATGGAGTGGCGCCGAAGGAGGAGGCCCTGGCCTGCAACGCCTGCCACGGCGCCTCCTCGCGCCTCAACTGGCAGGCGCTGGGGTATGAGGCTGATCCCATGGGGAGGGGAGCACGGCCATGAGTCGAATAAGTCGAATAGTTAAAGGTCTAATCATCATAGTCTGCTTGGTCCTGGGAGCCTCGCCCCTGCTGGCCGAATCCCGGCCCAACCCCATGCACCCGGCGTTCCAACTGTTGGATGCCCAAGGGAAAATGATTCGGCAGGGGGGCCAGGAACCGGACCAGGTCCAGACTTGCGGGCAGTGCCATTCCACCGCTTTCATTGCCGGGCACAATTTACCGGCGCATCAACAGGTACAAGTAAGTTGTCTCTCCTGCCATTTTGAGGGCGGCAAAGTAAATTGGAGTTCAGCCGCGTTCGAGTCGAACGGCATGGTAAAACGCGACTGGCTTCGAATTTACAAGCCCGCCATTGCCAATTGCGGCAGTTGCCACGGGTTGACCGGCGGTCCCAACCAGCCGGTGTCTATCCCCGAGGATTATCGGGCCGCAGCCTACCCGCTGGGCAGCCTGGAATCGGAACAGTACCAAATATCCCGCGCCGCCGGTTCGATCTTCTCTGCGCAAGAGGTCGCGGCCTCTTGGCTCAATCTGGCCGGCAAAAAAGATCTCCATTTCCCTTGGGATGTTCACGCCAAAAAATTGTTGCAGTGCAGCGATTGCCATTACGCCCCCAACAATCCTCAGCGTCCGGGCAGCCCAACCGCGACGATCGCGGGCTTGCGCGGTGAACCGCGCCGGGAAACAGTGGGCGAGTACCTGCAACAGCCTGATCATCGCCTCATGACAGCAAATTGCCAGACCTGCCATGACCCGCAACGAGGGCATGACTTCCTGCCTTACCCGGCGCGTCATCTGGAGATGGTGGCCTGCGAGTCCTGTCATATTCCCAGTCAGTTCGGTCCGGCCGAACAAATGGTCGATGCCACCCTGCTCGATGAATCAGGGAGTCCACTGGTGGAATACCGGGGAGTCAAAGGGGCAGCGGCCAATCTGAATACGGTCTACACTCGCGGCTTTGTGCCGCCGTTGTTACCGGTACCGTACTCGGAAAAATCCCGGACCGCCGTGCGTCTCAGCCCGGTCAACCTGGTGAGCCGCTGGTCTTGGACCGCGGGGGACAGCCAGGAGCCCCTCCCCCGGGAGACCTTGCAGCAGGCGCTCATGGTCAACGGGCATTACCGGCCCGAAGTCCTGGCCGCCTTGGACGTGAACCATGATGGCCGGCTGGACCGCGGCGAACTCAAGTTGGATAGTGAGTCAAAACGAAAAGCGGTCGAACAGCTATTGCTGGCCGCCGGAGTCAAGGATCCCGTTATCCGGGCGGAGGTGAAAATTCACCGGATCAATCACGGCGTGAGCGAACGGAGCCAGGCACTGTCCGATTGTTCTGCCTGCCACGGGCCCAAATCCCGGATCAAAGACAACGTCTTGCTGGCTTCCTGGGCTCCGGGCGCCATTCCGCCAACCTGGAAGGATAAACCACCAATTTCTGGTCGAATTGACACCGAAGTCGGCGGCCAGGTGGTCTGGAAGCCGGAATCCGAGGGTCAGCAAAACCTCTACGTTTTCGGTTTGACGACCAAAGACTGGCCTGACCGGCTGGGGCTGCTCATGCTGATCGGTATGGTCTTGGCGGTAGCCTTGCATGCCGGTTTTCGCCTGGTGGTTAAACGCCACCCGCAGCCGGCCAGGGGCACTCGCCGGGAGTATCTCTTTACGGCCTATGAGCGGCTCTGGCATTGGCTGATGGCCTTGAGCGTCTTGGTCCTGATTATCACCGGACTGCAGATTCATTTCCCCGGCGGGATTCGTTGGCTCGGGGCCGCCAAGGCCGTCGCCACCCATAACTTCTTTGCGGTCGTGCTGGGGCTCAATGCCTTTCTGGCCCTGTTCTATCACCTGACCACCGCCGCCATCCGCCAATTTCTGCCCGGTCGTCGAGGAGTGGCGGAGGCGGTAAAACTCCAAACCCGGTATTATTTACGCGATATCTTCAAAGGACTGCCGGCGCCCTTCCCGCGCTCTCCGGAACGCAAACTGAATGTGTTGCAGCAGATCACCTATCTTTTCTTGCTGAACGTCCTTTTCCCCTGGCAAATTATCACCGGGGCCATGATCTGGCTGGTGGGAACCTATCCGTCCTTCGCCGCCATGACGGGTGGCTTAGGCATCATTGCCCCGCTGCACAACCTGGGCTCCTGGATGTTTATCAGTTTCCTGGTAGCCCATGTCTATCTCAGCACTACCGGTCACACGGTTTTTGCCCATGTGCGCGGCATGATCGATGGCTACGAAGAGGTGGAAATACCGGTTATCGCCGAAGGAGAAAGAGTATGAATCGCATAGCCCGTCCTTATCTGAACCCTTATGTGGGGGGCGCCCTGCTGGGAATCCTGCTGTTCTTGACCTTCTTCGTCACCGGAGCCGGCCTCGGAGCCTCTGGCGGGATTAACCATGTACAGGTGGCGCTGTTGAACTTGTTTGCCCAGGCCCATGTGGACCGGGTCGGGTATATGGCCGAAATGGGCGGTGGCAGCCGCAGTGCCCTAAACAATTCGGCGGTCTTCATGCTCTTGGGCACGCTCCTGGGCGGCGCCTTGTCCGGTTGGCTGAATGGCCGCCTGAAGCTCGAGATTCGCAAAGGGCCGCATATCAGCTCCGGCGTCCGCTTACTGCTGGCTTTTAGCGGCGGGCTCATCATGGCTTATGGCGCCCGTCTGGCCAGGGGTTGCACCTCCGGACAGGCGTTGACTGGCGGCGCGGTCCTGTCAGCCGGCAGTTTCGCCTTCATGTTTGCCGTCTTCGGCGGCGCTTACGCCTTGGCCTGGTTTCTACGGCGAGTTTGGAATTAACCACTACTGAAGCAAGGAACGGAGGCTCCAATGGCTCCTTTTGGAACTTTACTACATCCCGGCACCCTAATTTATTTCCTGGTCTTTCTTCTCATCGGCCTGGCCTTTGGCGCCATCCTGGAAATGTCCGGTTTTGGAGATTCCCGCAAACTCGCGGCGCAGTTCTATTTCAAAGACCTGACGGTGCTCAAGGTGATGTTTACCGGCATTGTCGTGGCGGCGGTGCTCATCTTTCTGTCCAGCAGCCTTGGTCTGCTCAATTATGACCAGCTTTGGGTGAATCCGACTTATCTAAAATCGGAAATCGTCGGCGGCCTGATCATGGGGGTGGGCTTCATCGTGGGCGGCTTTTGCCCGGGCACTTCCCTGGTGGCGGCGTCAACTCTCAAGCTGGACGGCATCCTCTTTGTGCTGGGCGGCTTCTTTGGCGTCTGGGCCTTCGGGGAGAGCGTGGGATCTTTTGCAGATTTTTTTAACTCCTCCTTCTACGGCCGCCTGACGGTCTTCGACTGGCTGGGAACTTCGCCCGGGGTCGTGGTCTTGCTGTTGACCCTCATGGCCCTGGCCATGTTTTATCTGGCCGAAATTGCCGAAGCCCATTTCGGCGAGCCTAAGAAAGTGGTCTCCTGGCGTCCGCAAAGCCGCCCGAAGATGGCGGCGGTGGCCGCGCTGTTATCTGTCTGCCTCCTGTTGCTGGCGCTGGGTCAACCCTCCCCCCAGGCCAAGTGGGAGCGTTTGCAGGGAGGACTGGCCAAAAACCTGGAAGATCGAGAAGTTTATGTTCATCCCGGCGAGGTGGCGGAATTAAAGAAAAACCCGTCTCTCTCCGTAAAAATCATGGATGTGCGGTCCGAGGCGGATTTCAACCTGTTTCATATCGGCGGCGCCCAGCGGTTAGATCCCGCCGAGGTGGCCCAGCCGGCGACGCTGAAACGACTCTTGACGGCTCCGGATAATGCCGTCTTCTTCCTGGTTTCCAATGGTGAGCCGGCGGCAACCCAGGCCTGGAAGGCCTTGAAGGCCAGCGGCGTCACCAATCTCTATATCATCGAGGGTGGGATCAATAAATGGCTGCAGGTTTTCCCGCCCGAGCCCTGTTTGCTGGCCAGTTCCGCCGGTACGCCGTCCGGCCCGGCGGATCAATTGCAGTTTAACTTCCGCTATGCCGTGGGAGCCCAAAGTCGCGCCGCCCATCCCGACTCGGTCCGCACCCGGCCCTGGGTGGCGTGCCCGGAGGGCGGCAAGGCCGCGACCGCGACCTTCGCCGAGTTATCCGGCTCAACGAAATCTCCCCTACCGGCTTATGTCAAGAAAGTAAAATTGCAGCGCAAAGTAGCCGCCAAAGGGGGCTGCGGCTAAGGCGATTTTTCCAAGAGGCTTGATAAAATCAAGACCCCCACCAGGCCGGAAATGGGTGAGGAATTGCCCATTATGATTCTTGAAGAAAAGAGGCTGGTGAGAAAGATCTACTGGTGGGGCGGACGATTATTCTCCCGGGAAAGGTGCTATTGTTGGTTCAGCCGCCGGCGCAATACCCCCGAAGCCTTGAACACCAAAACCTTACGGGCCCCTAAGGTGAGAGCTTCCTTGGTCTGAGGATTTCTGCCTCGCCGTGCCTGCTTCTGCCTCACGGAGAACCTGCCGAAACCGCTAATCAGCAAGTCATCCCCCTCGGCCAGGGTGTCCTTCATGATTTCCAAGACCCGCTCCACTATCTGGCGGGATTCCTGTTTTTCCAGACCTGCCTGCGTCTGGAGACGGGTGATCAGTTTATCTTTGGTAAGCGACATTTTCCTCTCAATTTGCCGAGTAACTCATGCCGGAGCCAATTGGGTAACCTGGACCGGGAGCCGGCCAATAAGAAAGCCGGGGATTTAGATGCTCATCTTTTTGAAGAAGAGTCTTCTAAAGTTCCCCGGCTTTCCGCCACGGCGAGCAATGCACTTGGCGATCTGTCGCCAAGTCCGGCTCACTACGTCCGAAACGTTCCGTGGCCTGCAGATTGTTCAGCCAGGAGGGGCGGCCAACTTCCTCATCATCCTCACATCAGGCTGCCTCGCCTGAGCAGGTTAACCGGAGACCTTTCCGGGAAATCAGGCTGAACGACCTGTCAATCATTTGATAATCATCCAGGCGAAAAAGGCAAGTGACGTAAGTAAATAATTTAACCCTCTGACCAGTCCCAGGACGCACGATCAGTGGCTAGAGTGAAGATATGGTCCAGATAGGTAGATTTTTCAGCAACTTGATCAGCGTCGGCTTATAGCAGTGATCTTGCCTTTCGACAACATTAGGTGCGGCCACGGCCGGCCGTGGCAACCCTGTCTATTCCAGCTCCTGGCGGACTCCAGCAAGACTTGATCTAACTTTAGTCTAGTTCGCCTCGAACACGACCTTGCCGCCCACAATGGTCTTGAGGATCTTGACGTCCTTGAGACCTTCCTTCGGCATCGTCAAGATATCGTCCGAGAGCACGGTCAGGTCGGCATACTTGCCGGGCTCTATCGAGCCCTTGACGTCGGCCTGCCCCATCGACCTGGCGGCCCAGATCGTCCACATCTTGAGGGCTTCGGTGACCGAGATGGCCTGGCCCGGCTCAAATAAGCCGGCGTCCGACTGCCGCGTGACGGCGGCGTAAATGGCCAGGAACGGGTTAATGTTGTCCAGATAGATCCCGGTTACATCGGTGCCCGCGGCCGGCTCCAGCCCGGCGTCGATCATGGCGCGGAATTGAAACCCGGTACACGTGCGCGCCTCGCCCATATTCTCAAAGTCCGCCTTGACCAGGTCCAGGAGCCACGTGGGCTGGACGGAGATGTAGAGGCCCTTCTTTCTCATTTCCCTGGCGCGCCCCAACTGCGCCTCAGTCAACTGAAACATCCCGAAGTGCTCGATGCGCATGATGGGCCCGGGACGCCCCGACTTAATCAACTTGTCATAGGCGTTCAAGCCGATGTCGGTGGCATGGTCGCCGGAGCAATGAAACATACAGATTACGCCGGCTTTCTGGGCAATGGCGGCAAACCGGTTGGCTGCCGGCTGATCGGTAACCAGGGTTCCAAGACCACCGGGAGGGTCGGTATCGAAATGCCCGATATACGGTTGGTACATGTACCCGGTGCGGCAGTCATTTTCGCCGTCGATCCAGTCCTTGATCGCCATGAAGCGATACCAGGCCGGATCGGCGGCCGCGGGCAGCTTGAACTTGTTCAGATCCGCGGGCATATCCTTGCCGTTGGCCGAGGTCCAGACGGAGGCGCTGTAACGAATGGTCGGCTTCTGGCCCGACCCCGCCACTTTTTGCAGGACGGGCAGCGCCGCGGCCGGGGTGATCGCCACCAAGGAAGTGAACCCATAGCGGTTCCAAAATTCCTGAATGTCCTTGGTATAGTAGCGTTCCAGCTCGGCCACCGTAGGAGTGGTGGGCACATCGGCCTGGGCATCCGTCAAGACGCCGGTGGGCTCGCCGTTCTTATCGAGAATGACGGAGCCGCCATGCGGGAGCTTACGCTTACCCTTCTTGATACCCAGCTTTTTTAAGGCCGCCGAGTTGGCAATACCCATGTGGGTCCCGTTGGCCAACAAGATGGGGTTGTCCGGAGCCGCGGCATCCAACTCGGCCTTGGTGGGCAGGCGCTTCTCGGCAAACTTATTCTCACTGGCGGAAACGCAGGCGGCAAAGAGCCATTTTCCCTTGGGGGTCTTTTGGGCCCAGGCCGCGATGTTGATTAGCGCCTGTTTGACCGAGGGGGTCCCGGGATAGCGGCAATCCACCCAGGTCTCCTTCATCATCATGGCTTCCATGGGGTGGCAGTGGGCGTCGATTAAGCCGGGCACCACGGTCTTGCCGCCCAGGTCCACCAGCCGGGTCGAGGGTTCCGCCAGCTTCTTGATCTCGTCGGCGCTGCCGACCTTCAGAATCTTGCCGTCCTGGACCGCGACGGCGCCGGCCATGGAGCCTGCGGCGTCAAGGGTGACGATCTTGCCGTTAAAGTAGATCACTTCGGGTGCAGCTGCCGCAGCGCTGCCGGCGAAACCGGCCACTAAAAGTCCGAGGACGGCGGCGATCACCAATACTCGCGGTGCCAGGGATGGATTAACCAGGTTCATTTCCTTGTCTCCTGTTGCCCTTGATTAGGCCGGCTCTTCCTATTTGGCCGTGGCGGTGACGTCCGGGTAGTCCGCCGGGACTTCCAGAGGAATCGACTGCATCCCCTTGGCGGCCTTGAGCGCTTTGGACAGATCTACGAAGCGCCAGTTCTTATTGTCATAGGTGTGAAAATAATATTTCTTATTGGCTAAATCCACGGCCACCGTCCATTGATTGTAATCGGCTAATATCCCCTTGTCGGTCTTCTCCCGCGCCGCGCCTTTGGGGACATCGACATTATTAATAATGGTCATGGCCAGATTCAAACCCGCCTCCGGTCCCTTCACGGGCATGACCGCCTGGGTCAAGGCCACCATGCGGACCAACCGGGAGGGCGGGGTGAAATCTCCGGGCAAACCGATCATCCCGGAACCCTGGCCAAATTGGTGCAGGGTCAGGCCGGTTAGCTTCTTTTCGGGCACATTATCCGGCGAGAGGTTGATGAAATTGTTCAGATAGGTGGTCATCCAATCGAAGGTGGGACTATTGGTGGTGACTCCCAAGGGATTATCGTAAGTATGCAGCTTGCCCTTGACATATTCGATGACCAGGCAATCCCCCTGGGCGTCGTGCACCGCAAAATGCAAGGGGAGGGAGAACCCCGACACCACCGTGGGCCCTTCGCAAACCTGCACCTTCCCCAGGGCCTGGCGCACTTCCGCCACGGTGGCGCAGCTGGATAACAACCAGGTGGCCAACTCAAAATGAGCCAGGGTGATGTTGGCCTTCCCGGGGTCGAATTTCTCGTACCCGGCGTAGCCGGGGAACATCAGGTTGGCCACCACCAGGCCTTTCTCATTGAGCCCATCGCTAAGCAATGGCATTTTAAAGGCGGTCATGCCCACCAGGCCATATTTAGTGGTCCAAGTGAGCCCTTTGGAGGTATTGTCCGGCAGGGTGCCATGATAGACCGTGCCTTGGGGAATCACCGCCAGGCCGTTTTGAAAGTCGACGCCGCCCTCGAAGGTACGGGCATAAAACACCAGGCCGTCCTCGGTCTTGATGCGAATACTGGTGCAGGCGTCGGCGGCCTGCGTCACGCACAAAACCAGGGCCAGGCCACACCACAGGGAGATCCACTTCTTCATGACCAAACCTCCTTAGTTTGAATTTTAGCGCCCCGGCGGTTTGCGGCGCCTTATCGATGGTTCAGCAAGGCCTTAGCTACCATTTGCGCCACTTCGCAGGGGCAGCCGAGGTGCGACTCGCCCGGGTCCTCGTGACCCACGAGTTTTTGGACCTGGCCGGGCAGCGCGGCACTGCCGCCGGCGGACTTGGGGGCGGAGACCGGGAAAATCCTACCCTCGAACACCGTGCCCCAAATCGGGATATCATTCAGCTTCATCGGCTCGACGGCGAGGGGGTCCTGCTCGAGCACTGTGAAGTTGGCGATCTTGCCGGGGGCGATGCTGCCGAGCTCGTTCTCCTGCCGCCAGGAATACGCCGATTCGATGGTGACGGCCCGCAGGGCGTCTTCAACGCCGATACGCTGCTCGGGTCCGGCCACCCGGCCGGAGGGCGTGACCCGATTGACCGCGCACCAGACAAAATTGAGGGGGGCACTGGGTCCCATGGGTAGGTCGGAGTGGAAGGAGAGCGGGATGTGTCGTTTCAGCACCGAGGCGGAGCGCACCATCGTATCGGCGCGCTGCGGGCCGAGGCCGAACTTGGCGTACTTGTCGGCGAAACCCACGGTGTAGTAAGGGTTGGCGCTGACGATGGCGCCGAGCCGGGCGATACGCGCCACCTGCTCCTCAGTGGAGCAGGCGAAGTGGACGATGACCGAGCGGTGGTCGGCACGAGGGTTCTCGAGCATGCGGCGTTCCAGCACGTTGAGCACGGTTTCGAGGCCCAGATCCCCGTTCACATGGGTGTGGAGCTGGTAACCCGCGTTCCAGTAGAGTTGGGCGCGCTGATCCAAGTTCTTTGGGGTCATCATCCACTCGCCATGGTGACCGTCGGTGTAGCCGTCCTTCATCTGCATGAGCTGCGAGATGATGGCGCCGTCGGCGAAGAGCTTGATCTGCCTGGGGAAGAAGGAGACCTTGCCCTGCGGGGCCAGGGCGATCTGCTTTTCGGTGTCGGCCAGCGACTCCGCCAGGCCGAGCCCCGAGTCCACCTGGGTACGGGCGTCCACCACGAAATAACTGTAAAAAGGTGTGTCCTCGGCGCCCAGGATCTGCTGGTAGAGCTTCCAGATGTCCGGGGTGAGGAGGGCGCCGGGCTCCATGTAAGCCGTCACGCCGTTCTGGTGGAGATAGGCGACCATCTGCTTGAGTCCGAAGACCATGCGCTCCGGGGTGGCGAACACCTTGAGGATGGGCTGAATGACTAAGTTCAGGCCAGTCTCCCACCAATGGCCTTCCTCCCAGTTGAACATCTTGCTGGCGTCGCCCTGGCCCTGCATCACCGCTTCGGTCAGACCCAGCGCCTTGATGGCGGCGGTGTTGAGGTAGAATTCGTGACACGAACGTTGCCAAACCATGATGGGCCGGGTGGCGCTGACGGCATCGAGCGTCTTGCGGTCGAGCTTGCCGTGCCAGAGTTTGTGGTAGCCCCAGGAGAACAGCCACTGGTTCTGGTCCGCGAGCGCGGCGTCGGCGGCCTTCAGGCGGGCGAGATACTCTGCGGAGCTGTTGGCCGCCTTGAAGGTGCGGGCGGGGAGCACCCAGTCTTCGGTGGCGATCACCTCCGTGGCCAGGGTCAGCGCCCCGAGGAAGGGATGGAGGTGCTGATCGATCAGCCCCGGCAGCACGACCTTGGATTGGAAGGTGTCGTTCAGCGTGAACTTGACGTCGCCTAAGGCGGCCTTCACTTCAGCCAGCGAGCCCACGGCCAGGATGCGCTTGCCCTTCACGGCCACCGCGGTGGCTGCCGGATTGCTGGGCTCCATGGTCAGGATTTTTTTCGCCGAGTAGATGGTCACCGCTTCAGGCGACGCGGGGACGGCGAATTTCCCGCTGACCTCACCTTGGGCCAGCGCCGGACCGGCGGTCACCAACAGTCCAGCCGTAACCAGGCAGGCAGCCATTAACCGAACCAGAAGACCACGGCTCTTCATGCGGTGGGACTCCTTTCGGGAAGGTAAATTACATGCCCAGGCTCAAGGTCAGAAAGAAGGCCTGACCATCGAAGCGGTTATGGACCTTTACTTCGTTGTAATACCTGGCGTTGACGCCGATGGCATGACTACCGATCTTGCTATTAAAGGAGAGGCAGGGTCCCAGGGCGATGGTCTGCCCATGGAAGGCCCCCAGGGCGGCGCCGGAACCGGTGTCCGCGGTCATCTGGTTATAGATGTAGCCGGCCAGCCCCAGGGCGAAGCCCTTGGGCAGGTGCTGGCCCAGGTAATATTCCAGGTGGAATTCCTGCCCGGTGGTGTATTGGGTGGCGGGATTCTGGAAATTCGCCGTCCAGCCCATGGAGACGGAGACTTCCTGGCCGTATTTGGGCTGCAGCCAGGTGACCGCCAGGTTGGGCTCCACGGCCCAGCGGTTCAGGCCGGTGTTCAGCCGGCGGTTGGCATTATAGGAGCCCACCGGGGCGTAGAAATTCCCGAAGGCCATGAGATGAAACTGGCCCAGGTGCCAGCCGAGATTGATGGGAGTGACCACCAGGTCCGACACCCCGGTATAGTCCCCTTCCTCGCTGCGGGTGAAGAGCTGATTGAGCCGCGGGAACCTGGTGTCGACTGCCAGCTTGCCTTTTAGAAAGGAGTTGGTCGCTGAGGACCAGATCATCCCCACGGCGTAATGGGCCCCAAAAATTTCCAGGGGCGTCACATAGGTGCCGCCGATAATATCAGTGATCAAGCGACTGCGCAGATCCACTTCGACGCGCTTGGAAAAGGGAATGATGGTGGCGTTGCCCTGATAGACATAAAGATCATTACGCCAATAGAAGCCGGGGTCGGGCTGGTAGCCGGCCAGGGCGCTTTGGTACCCCAGGATATAAAGGCCGGTGCCGAACTCGGCGGCCCAGACTTGAGAGCTTGGCGCTGACAGCGAGAGGAGCGCCAGAAAAATGGCCGTAACCCGCAGGTGCCGGCAAATCGTCTTCGCGTATTGCATGTTCCCCTCCATCTCTTAAGCGAATATCGGCTTCTTAACCATAGCCGGCCCCACCGGCTCTAAGACAAAGCGAAGATTGAAGCGCTGGCCGAAATCATCGGGGTGCCAGGCCAGCCATGGTAATTCGAGGCTCGTCTGGATGGGAAGTCCGCCGATTCTAAAGGTCTTGCCGAGGCCCAGGCCCAGGGGAAAGGTGACCTGGTTGCTGCCGTCGGCTCGCCAGTCCAAGAATCTCGTCAAAATTAGTACATCAAACCTGTGGACTTCTAGCTGAAATTCTGGCAAACAATACGCAACTTGGTTTCTTAAATCAAATAAAATTTTGCGGCTGGACCAAATAGCCCCGGGTTCCTTATGGTCCGGCCCTACGGGTGTGGAAAGTAATCTTTAACTACTTTTTCAAATGATCCGACCATTAATTAAGAGGTTAAGAAAAAGGAGGGCTAGCATGAAAAGAAAATTGCCTTTGGCGGTGTTGATCCTGGCGGTCATCCTCTTGGGATTCCCGGCCTTAAGCGCCGCCCAGGAAAAGGCGCCGCCCAACGTTCCCCAGGCCCCCGCCCCGGCGCCCCCAGCGGCAACGACGCCGCCCTCGCCGGCGGCCAAGGCGCCGGCGCCCACCCCGGACCCGAAGCAAGTATTGCAACAGATGTGCGACTTTCTGAAGAACCAACAGCAGTTCTCTTTTAAGGCTGAAGTCACCGACGACCGGGTCTATGCCGGCGGCCGCAAGCTGCAATATGGCCTGGACGTGGAGGCCTTTTTCCGGCGCCCGGATAAGCTGCGGATCAACGGCGACGGCGACGTGGAGAGCAAGCAACTGATCTTCGACGGCAAGACCCTCACCCTCTACGACAAAGATAATAACCATTATGGCACCCTCGAAATCGCCGGTGATATCGATGCCGCCCTGGACAAGGCCGGCAAGGAATACGGCCTGCACGTGGGTCTGGCCGAACTGGGCGCCAACCGCCTGGCCGAGCACGCCGCTCAGGGCCTGACCAATGCCTTGTACGTCGGCGAGAGCAAGGTCCGGGGCGTCCCCTGCCACCACCTGGCCTTCGACAAGGAAAACGTCCATTACCAGTTGTGGGTCGACGCGGGAGACAAACCGCTGCTGCGCAAGGTGGTGGTCACTCAGAAAAAGCTCCCGGCTGAGCCCCAATGGACCGCGTATTTCTCTGATTGGAACTTCGCCCCGCAACTGGCGGACAACCTGTTTACCTTTACCCCGCCCGAGGGGGCCCAGAAGGTCAAATTTATGCCGGTGAAAAAGGCTGAGGCCCCGGCGCCCAAGGGGGCCAAGCCGAAGAAGAAAGGAGGTAAGTCATGAGGCTGGCTCAATTCCTGCGCCTGCTGGCGGTGTTATTCTTGGTCGGCGCCCTGGTGGGCTTACCCGTTCTCTCCGGGGAAGTTCTGGCCCGGGGTGGCGGCGGCGGTTTTCACGGTGGTGGCGGTGGCTTCGGCGGCTATCACGGCGGCGGCGGTGAACACGGCGGCTTCGGTGGCGGCAGTTTCCATCCCGACAGCTATCACTCCGGGGGCGAGGCGGGCCGGCGTCCTGAACCGGGCCCTGATCATCGGTACCCAGATCATCCGTATAATCGCGACACCAACGTCAACGTCAACCGCAATGTGAACGTCACCGGCGGCGGCTGGGGTCCGTACCATGGCGGCGGCTGGGGCGGGGTCGCGGCCGGAGCGGCGGCCGGTCTCGCCGTGGGCACAGTCATAGGGGCCCTGTCAGCCAGCGCCCAACCCATGATTGTCAACAATCAGACCTATTATTATGACGGGGGCAATTACTACCAGTCCTGCTATCAAGGCACCGATTCCAGCTACTGCGTGGTTCCTAATCCCAACGAGTAGCCCGAGCCGAGAGGCTTAATCCGGACAACCGGGCCCTCCAGCAGAGGTGGCCAGCAGACGCCAACCTTTCCGGAGGGCCTGGTGGTTGATCGTCTCCTCACCTGAAGGTCACTTCAGGTTGGCGCTGACAGCTGTTACCTCACTGCCTGCCTGGATCGACATCGCCTGCTTCGGAGCCCCTGGTCTCAGTTTGGTAAAGCCCCGATGGCAAGTATCTGGCCAAACCCGGCACTTATCCTCGGAGTCTCAAAAGTTGCGGGTATGTAATAGGCGATTGTGAGAATCGCGGAGCGCATTCTCATAATCGTCATCATGAACTAAGCCTGGGTTTTGGAGGAATCAGTCAGGTTTTGGGCTATGGGGATTCAATAAAAGGTGTTTGGGGTTGAGATGAGGTGTTGAAGCCCTGAGGCCTGAATGAGGCGTGGCGTGAGATATATTTTGAGCCCAGGAGATGGGTCCGAGGGCAAGGGGCAGGCGGGGATAGGGCCAGGGCGGGATTTGGGACGAACGTGTCCCTATCGTGCTCCGCCAGGCACTTTGAGTTGAAGGAGTGAGGCTTAGACAGCAGCCGCAGTTCATGAAGAATCCCAATGATGGGTGCCAGGGTAGTAGCTTCACTGCCGATCAACCGGCGGCGGATCAGCTTGCCCTGGCCGCAGTTGCGGACAGATGGTGAGATCCACACCGGTGAGTGCCTTGAGCATTTCCTGCCAGGTTTTGGCCTCGCTCGGGGTATCAAGCTTTTGTCTGGTGAGGTCATCAGTGGCGCCGGGTTCTTGGAGGTAGATAAGGGCCCGGGCCTTCTCCAGTTTGGTTTTGGCATTGCCGGGGGCCATGAGGCCGTAGTGGCGGATTTTGACAAACCGGGGCGGGAGAACGTGCAGCAGAAAGCGGCGGATAAACTCCGGGGTGGTGAGGGTCACCAGCCTTTTCTGCCCTGGCCGGCTATTGTCTCGGGCCTGGAAGGAGACCTTGCCCTCGGCCAAGCTTACCAGGCGGTGATTGGCGATGGCCACCCGGTGGGTGTAGCGGCTGAGGTAATGATAGGCCTTCTGGGAACCGCCGAAAGCCCCTTTAGCATAGACGACCCACTTTTTTCGTCTAAGTTTCCGGAGGGAGCCTGAAACTGCCCCGGGTCTTCAAGACCGGGGGCCTGGCCCCGCAGTCTGCCCTCACGGCAGGCCTTCTTCAGGGCCTCGACAAACTTACCCCGGATGATCTTCGAGAGCGCCCGGACGGGGAGCAGGAAGCTGCCGGCCGCGATCCATCTCTGGCCATCTTCACTGAGCCCGCCCCCCGTTGCCACCAGGTGCAGATGGGGATGAAAGTTTAGGTCCTGATCCCAGGTGTGCAGTACTGCGGTAAACCCGATCTGGGCCTTAAGGCGCTCATAGTCCCGGGCAAACTGGAGCAGAGCTCGGGAGGCCGCGTCAAAGAGGAGATTAAAAATGAGTGTCTGATTGAACCGGGCCAGGGGCTGGAGGTCGTGGGGCAGGGTGACCACCAGGTGGAAGTAGGGAATGGGCAGAAGCCGCTCCAGGCGCTCTGCCAGCCACCTGGCCTGCTTGAGGCTCTGGCACTTGGGGCAGTGGCGGTTGCGGCAGGAGTTATAGGAGATGGCAGAGTAGCCGCAGCCCTGGCTGCAAACGTCCACGTGTCCGCCCAAACGGGCAGTGCGGCAGCGTTCGATATCCCGCATGGCCTTATGCTGCTCCGGGCCGAGACGCTGGTTTTTCCGGTAGTCCGGGCCATGGTGGCAAAAGATCTGGGCTACCTCCAGGGCTGGTCTGGTCATGGGTCCCCCCCGTTACGGGGTGGGGTAGATCAGGTCCAGGGGGCTAACCAGTTTCTGGACCAGCCGGTCGGTGATGTGGGTGTAACGCAGGGTGGTGCGGATGGAGCTGTGGCCCAAGAGAACCTGCAGGATGCGGATGTCGGTGCCCGCCTCCAGCAGATGGGTGGCAAAGCAATGGCGCAAGGTGTGCATGGTGACTCTCTTGACCAAACCCGTCTCCCGGATGACCTTCCGTAACACCTGGTTCACTGCGGTGGTGCAGATAGGGCGCTGGGGTTTATATCCCGGGAACAGATACTCTCCTTGTGGCCGTGCTTTCTGGTAGTACTGGCGCAACAGGGCCAGGAGGCTCTCTCCCAGCATGACATAGCGATCCTTCTTGCCCTTCCCCGAGCGGACGTGGATGCGCCTCCTCTGGCTGTCAATATCGGCGATCCGCAGTCCGCATACTTCGGAGATCCTGAGTCCAGCCGCATAGGCGGTGGCAATGATGGCTTTGTGCTTCACCGAGCGGATGGCCGCAAAGACCCGGAGAACCTCTTCCGGGCTGAGAATGACCGGGAGGGTCTTAGGCCGTTTGGGATGGGAAATCCCCTTCACTTCCTCGGGTCGTTTGAGGGTGATGTTGTAGAGGAACTTGAGGGCGTTGACGTACATGGCCAGCGTGGCCGGGGAGGCTTTACGATCCCGGACCAGATGGAGGAGGAAGCCGCGAATCTCCTGCTCCCCCATCTCTTCGGGAGACCTCATGTAGTGGCTGGCGAAATGGCGAGCGCAGCGCAGATAGGCCTTCTGGGTGTGAGGGCTGTAGGCCTTGAGGAGCAAATCCTCTTTCATCCGGTCGTGTAGCTTTCCCATAGTTTTCCTCCTGGTTTGGGTTTAAGGAGAAAACTACACGTAACTATCTGGGTATACGAGAAAAAAGGTGGGATTTTGCTTTTGCCAGGACTGCGGTCTAAGGTAGGATTAGGACCATGGAGTCGGCTGGCCTACCGCCACGCGAAACGTTTAGTTCATGATCTGGATATCCTAAGATAGTTGGTATCCCCCTTGTCTGGAGGAGGTTCAATATGTTCCTTTATCTGGTCCAGCATGCCGAGGCCAAAAGAGAAGCAGAAGACCCTGAAAGGGATCTAACGGAAAAAGGCCGACAAGACATTGAAAGCGTGGCACATCACCTGAAAAGGCTTAAGGTGCAGGTCAGGCAGATATTTCATAGCGGCAAGACCAGGGCCCAAAGCACCGCCAATGTCCTGGCAAGGCATTTAAAGCCGCCGGCTGGAGTCTCAGAAGCCCCGGGGCTGGCGCCGCTGGATGACCCGGAGATCTGGGCGGGCCGGATCGCGAAAATGGATGAGGATCTCCTGTTGGTGGGACATCTCCCTCATCTGGGCAGGTTAGCCGCCCTGCTCATGAGCGGGGATAAAGAGAAAAGTATAATTAATTTCCAGATGGGCGGCGCGGTTCGCCTGAGGCGAATGGAGGCGGGCCAATGGGCGGTTGATTGGATGATCGTCCCGGAAATCATCCTTTAGCCTGCTTTGAGAGCAGGCA
>CAWCKU010000017.1:0-152161 GCA_963796215.1 uncultured delta proteobacterium
CTTACGCATTTTCTGAAAGCGCTGCGATAGTTCGATCAGGCGCCCACCCCCAAGTAAGTTAGCACGCCACACGTAGGCGCTGGTCTCCGCCTGTTCCTGCGAAATGTGGTGGCGGTCATAATAGTCAAGTTCAAAGCAAATCCGTTCTTTAACACTCACTGTCCGTCGAAAAGTCCAGTGTTTGATCCGATGGTTGGCTGGGGGAGGACTATCGTGAGCTAATACAGCGATCGTCTTTGAATCAACTGCCTTGTATAATTCGCGAAATAGATATGAAATCAAAAATCGTATCGACTTTGTGTTTTTAAAGATAACTTTTCGAAAATCTTCAGAATTACGGTTGTATAGGAACCCATGAAATTGAATTAAGCAGACTCGGCCACCAGTGCTAAGAACCTTCAATGCTTGCTCCAAGAATAGGAAAGCCATTTGTTTGTCTGGTATGTTTCTGCGGCTTGAGTCTTCACGTTGGGCGATTTGATTAACAGCTTTTCCCTCAGGCGAAAGCTCTGATTTAAACGGAGGATTTCCAATAACTATATCGAATCCTTCATTAAAGATGGATAACTTGCCTTTCTGGGAATCGAGAAGAAGTCCAAAGAAATCCATCTCGAATAGATTTGAATTGGGGAATGAATCGAATTTCAATTGTTCCCTAACGACATTCGGCTGTAATGCATCACATATGGCTAGACTCAAACTGAATGCGGGAGTTCGATTGCTCCTTTATCTATTATAAATTCAGTGCTGTCCGGTTAACTGATTAAAAAAAGTCCGAAAACTCCCGGAATCTGTTAGAATGGGTTAGCCATAACTCACTAAACAGAAAGGAGATTTCGGACTATGGCCCATTGTAACACAATCTTTCATCAGATGCTTAAACTTATTCCGAGACATCATTTTGCCAAACTGGAAACCGAGCACAGCACCGGCCGGAAGGCCCGGTCTTTCACCCGTTGGAGCCAGTTGGTGCACCTTCTCTCCATGCAACTCACGGCCCGAGTCAGTCTGCGAGATGGCGTCTCCAGCCTGAAAGCTCGGGTCAAGAGTCTCTACCATCTGGGAGTCAAGCCGGTGGCTCGCTCCACCTTTGCCGATGCCAACCACCAACGACCCGCCTCCTTCTTTGAGGCGCTGTTTGGTTTGATGTACCGGCGCTGCCAGCCTCTGGCCCCGAAGCACAAATTCAAGTTCAAAAACAAACTCTACAGCCTTGATGCCACGGTGGTGAGCCTCTGTCTGTCGCTTTTCCCCTGGGCTGCCTTCCGCCGCACCAAGGGCGGCATCAAACTACATACTCTCTTGGATCATGACGGCTATCTACCGGCCTTTGTGGCCATCTCCCCGGCCCGGGAGCACGAAGTCAAAAAAGCCCGTAGCCTCAGGCTACCCAAAGGCTCGATTGTCGTGGAGGACCTGGGCTACACCGACTATGCCTGGTATGCCCAACTCACCACCCAGAAAATCTTTTTCGTCACCCGACAGAAGCGCAACGCCCGCTATGCAGTTTTGGAGCATCGGAGAGTCAATAAAAATCAGGGTTTGCTCTCCGACCAAACTATCCGACTCGCGGGCGAGGAATGCCCCGTTCCCTTGCGCCGCATCGCCTACCGGGATGCCGCCACCGGCAGGCGCTATGTCTATCTCACCAACCATTTCAAGCTGGCGGCCAAGACCATCGCCGATATCTACAAAGAACGCTGGCAGATCGAGATCTTCTTCCGCTTCATCAAGCAGAACTTGAAGATTAAGGCCTTCATCGGCAACTCGGAAAACGCCGTGCTGAACCAAATCTACTCTGCCCTCATCGTCTATCTCTTGCTTTGTTATCTCAAGTTCATGTGCAACTTGAGCATTACTTTGCAAAACTGCCTCAGGATACTACAACTTAACCTTTTCAGGACCTGCACCTGGCAGGAACTCTTCGAACCACCAGACAAGATAGCTGATAATATGTGTCATCCTAAACAGTTAAGCTTAACCCTGGCTTAGCCGGACAGAAATGATTTCAATTCCATAAATTCTTTGCCTTAATAGTTCCTTGAGCATATTGACGTCAGGCCGTTCCCAATTATTGCGGCTACGCCAGATGTTAACCAACCTGCGGAAAGCCCCTACCAGAAAGATTCCAGATCCACAGGCAGGATCCAAAACGCTCTTGGCCCGTTAGTTCGCCGTATGGCATGGCATAATCCAGCAGCAAGGATGCGAGGAAGGGGGGGTGTATAGACAGCGCCATGGCCACCTTGGACGAATCGCTGATAAAGATGGCTTATGATTTCAACTGGCAGGTGCTCGAAAGAAAATTGGTTCCAAAGGTATCTTGTTTTGCCAGGGTTCTTGTCTCAACAAGAACAGCAAATGTCTTGAGAATCTCTTTTGTGAGCCTTTGTTCCTCTGGGAGAACAAATATATCGCCATTGAATTTAAGTTCGAGAGATTCCAAAAGCCTGTAAACTTCTTCAGGATCGCCACCTTTCAAGACATCGAAAAACCTTTTCGCTCCTTTATGAAACTGGTCAAACCAATTATTGGGAAAGACCCTTCTATCTTCAAGATACTAATCAGTATCATTAATAACAGGAGCCGTCGCAGAACCGGATTATTCTTACCGTCAAGCTCAATATCCGCCTCCACAACAGCTTGTATCAGCAATTGGTGTGCGGCCTTAGCATAGTCTGTCAGGTGCCGATTTCTGGGTTCTTCCCAGAACGTACCATCCGCGAGCCGCAAGGATGAGTAATTCTGTAACTCTTTCGTGATTAAATCGCTAGTCCTAATTACGTCGACAGGCTTATACTGAGACCCTTGGTCACCCAAAAATCGGCCTCTCTTACGCAGGTCAAAATGTCGATTCGACCAGGCCGGGCCACATATAGCAAGGGAGCCATTCCATAGAGCCAAACCTGCTGGTGAATTTCCGCTGGTGCTCTTTCGTCAAGCCGTTCGTCAGAGTTGTCTACTACGTAAGCCGAAACTTGGGACGAGCGGCCGTCTGAGAAACGACGAAAGAATATATAATGAATGTTTCCAAAAAATTCGGCAGCATGGAGAGCAGCTTGCTGGTCTACACTAAGCGCTGTTTTTCGATGCCTATTTTAAAAACTGGAACTAAACCTGGAGCAAGCTTGCCGTCAGAGTCAATGAAGTCAACGAGTTGGAGGGAGTTGCCAGCCATTTCAGCAAAACCTATTATTTTCAAAACAAACACTGAGGTTGTGATATTTGTTTATGTTCATAAAAGTTATTAGAGTCAAGTTATTTTTTCATTTAAAAAAAACCTGCCTTGGGGGGGACTAAGGGGTGGACGTTAGGCTAACCGATCTTATTGATCGCCTTGTTTTTTCACTCTCGTTCCCAAGCTCCAGCTTGGGAACGCAATTTCACCCGAAGCTCCTGCTTCGGAATGGCGAAACCTTGAGATTTCCAGTTTTCCTGCCGGGCGCCCCCTAACTTTGAACCTTGAACCTTGAACCTTGAACTTCTCATTTCAACCGGGTCAACTGTCTCTGCTGTTCTGGAAATTTCTCTCCCTTGGCCTTACCCTATCTTCATGTGTAACTTAACCGCTCTACCCCCGGACCGCCCGGCCGCCAAGCGGCGCCAATGCGGTACAATAGCGGCGCGTCGGCGGTCCCGGACCGCTCCGGCAGCGCCCCCTCAGCGGACTAAAGTGAGCCAAATAAGGTACTTATGCGGACCAAACTGCGGAATTTTTTCAGATACCGGTACAGGCTGGCCCCGATTGGCCGCTTTTTTCGACCTGAAGTCCCGGCGAAACTGTGCGGCTCACCAGGAAAACCTAATAATCTGCGCTACTTGGCTTTTGCACAATTTTCTCATCCCTAAGTTCTACCTGGGACTGCCTTTTTCGCCGCCAGCCCCAGCCCGGCCACCATTTTCGTTCCCCAAGTGCAGCTTGGGAATAAGAGGAAACAGTGATTAACCTGAATCTAGCTGAACGCTTGCTACAATCGATTTCAAAACCCCACATCCTAAAAAATTGTCATTCTGAGCGGAGCGAAGAATCTCGTTTTTTTAAAAACTTGAGACCCTTCGCTTCGCTCAGGGTGACAAAATAAAGGGGTTTTGCAATAGCTTACTAAGGTTATTTCGGCGGCGCGGCCTGGAAAAGCTCATCCAGCCAATCGAAGACGACCTGGCTCATCAGGCTGCGGTTCTCCATGACGCAGTGATTGGCCGCCCCTTCGCTGGCCGGCGTGACCACCAATTTCTTCCTCGGGTTGGGCAGGTTGTCCAGGCAGAGCTGTTGTTGCCGTTTGACCTCGGCGCTCTGATACTCGCCCTCCCCGACGACGATGAGGGCCGGGACCGCGACCTTGGCCGGGTCAAAGCGAAAACCCTCGTTGGCCGCGACCAGACCGGCCGGCTGGTCCATGGGCACGCCCCAGCGCCAGCAGATAGTTTTGACGACGTTGCCGTGAAAGGATGACCAGGCAGCGATTTCCTGCGCGGTCGCCTTGACTACCGGCATGGTGGCGAACAAAGGCCGGGCGTCCACGACGCAGGCATTCATGACCATCGCCTTGATCCGCGGGTCGTGCTCGGCGGCCTGGGGCACGAAGCCGCCGCCGCCGCTATAGCCGTAGACGGCCAGCCGCTCGCGGGTCTACCTCCGGACGGCCGAGGGCGTAGTCCACCACCGCTTTCAGCGGCACCTGCATGTCAGGGCGGAAGGTTTTCCCCTCCAGGGGGAGGAGCCCCTGCCCCGGCAAATCCACGGTCAGGAAGTTGTAGCCGCGGGCAAAGGCCTGGGGGGCGATGTAGAAGAAGAGATCCTCGGCGAAGGTCTCGCCGCCGCCGATCATGATCAGGGTCTTGGCCGGTTCGGCCCCGGCCGCGGCCTTACGGAAATAACCCGGCAGCACCGTGCCTTCAAAGGGAATCTCGAAGTATTCCAGGGGTGGCTCGAAGAGCGCTCCGGCCTTTTTCAGGAGGCTGCGGCTTTCCCGGGCGAATTCCTTCAGGCGCGGATCAGCGGGCAGCATCGCCAGGAGCGCCACCCGATAGTAGTAGGAGGCGCGCTGGAACTGATCCCGGGCACTCACCCGATGGCCTGCGGCCAGGGATTGCTCGCCCCGGGCGGCGACGAGGCGCGCCGTCTTGGCCCACTCCGCCTGCCAGCTGGCGGCGTCGCCGTCCTTGATGTTGGCGGCGGTACGAAAAGCCTCGCCGATCTCGCAGCCGTGGTTCACCGTGGCGCCGAGCACCAGTGAGCCGAAGGTGAAATCCATATCCGAGTCTTTAAAGTGGTAGCGCACGTAGGCTTCGTGGGCATCGAAGACCTGCTTCTGCTCCTTGCTTGGCACCGATGTCGTTTTCGAGGTCTCTTTCTTGCCCGCCGCAGCGGAGACCCCATTGGTCAGGACCACCGACACCAGGAACATGACCGCCACCGCCAGGACTCTTTTATGCATGCCAACCTCCTCTTGCTTCTGATGGCAAGGCCATTTCGCTTTTGGAAGCCGAAGGCTCTCCACGCTGGTACGGTAGCATAATTTTCGTGAAAAAGGAGCAAGCGGTAGCAGGATGGCAGCAGAAAGCAAAAAGGGGCTACGGTCTGAAACCGTAACCCCTTGAAAACTCTGGTAGGCACGCGGGGATTTGAACCCCGGACCCCTACCGCGTCAAGGTAGTGCTCTCCCCCTGAGCTACGTGCCTATAGGTAACTTATAACCCGACAGCGAACCTGCCGTCAAGACCATAAACCAGGAGTAATGGGGAGTCACGGCCGAATTTACTATTGCTTTCGCCCTTCCCATGGCATATCGTTGGTCCAGGGGCTCATCCGGGACGATCAATTCACCGTCGCCTCTTGAGGTGATAAGGCCTTCCTAGTGTTTTGTTTCACGAATAACTTTAATAAGTAATCATTTTATGGTATGCTTCTTCCAGATGAAAGGAGAAGCTATGCCCCTTGGTCGACCGATTCCACCAATGGTTTTGAGTCCCGAGATGCAAGAGCAGTTACACACCATGAGCCGGGCCCGCTCCATACCCCAAGCCCTGGCGATGCGGGCCCGCATCATCTTGCTGGCTGCCGACGGTTTGAGCAATACGCAGATTGCCGTTCAACTGAGGCTTTCCCTACCCACGGTGGGGAAGTGGCGTCGGCGCTACCTGCACCAAGGGTTGGCCGGTTTGTACGATGAGGTCAAACCGGGCGGTCCTCGCTCCATCAGCGATGAGCAAGTGGCTGGCCTCATCCGCAAGACCCTCAAAACCAAACCCAAAGACGGGACTCATTGGACCTGCCGTTCCATGTCCGCCGAGACCAAACTCACTCACGTCATGGTGCACCGCATCTGGCGGGCTTTCGGCCTTCAGCCCCACCGGCAAAAACATTTCAAGCTCTCCACCGACCCCTTTTTCGTGGAGAAAGTTCGGGATATCGTGGGGTTGTATCTCAATCCTCCCGAGAAGGCCTTGGTCCTGTGCGTCGATGAGAAGAGTCAGGTTCAAGCCCTGGACCGCACCCAGCCGGTGCTGCCTTTGGGGCTGGGCTATGTGGAGGGGGTGACCCATGACTACGTCCGCCACGGCACCACCACTTTGTTCGCCGCCCTGGATCTTGCCTCGGGACAGGTACTAACCCGGTGTCAGCCTCGCCACCGTCATCAGGAATTTCTGCAGTTCCTCAAAGACATCGAGGCCAATGTGCCGCCGGAACTGGACATCCATCTGGTGGTGGATAACTACGCCACCCACAAGCACGAGAAAGTGAGACGCTGGCTGGCGGCTCGTCCTCGCTACCACGTGCATTACACGCCCACCTACTCCTCCTGGCTGAATCAGGTGGAGATCTGGTTTAACATCATTACCCAAAAAGCCATCCGTCGGGGCACCTTCCGCAGCGTTAAAGATTTAGTCGCCAAGATTGAAAACTTTGTGTCCCATTATAATGCTAAATGCAGACCTTTTCGGTGGACCGCCACCGCCGATTCCATATTCGAAAAACTACAAAGACTTTGTAAAGGTATTCTTGTAACATGACACTAGCCGGGGGCCCTGCTCTTAATGTAAGCCAAGGATATTTTTTTGCAGGAGGGTGAAAATGGCCACCACCAGATGCATTCGGTTTTACCTGTCTTTCAGCCTGGTCCTGCTGTGTTGTGGTCTGCTGGCCTGCGGCTCCCAGGAGAGTTCCAAGGAGGCTGCCAAAGAAAAAGCCCCGCAGGCCGCGGCGCCGCCCGCCGCGCCCGCCACACCCGCCACCGGGGCCAGCGTTCCCAAGACCACCGAGGAGTATATTAACCAGGGGAAGGAGGCCATAAAGTCCAAGCAACTGGACCAAGCCATCACCAGTTTCAGCGAGGCCGTCAAGCTCGATCCCAAATCCATTCCGGCTTATAATAATCGGGGCATCGCCTACTGCGAGATGGGGAATTTCGATAACGCCATAGCCGACTTCAGCCGGGTAATCGAGATCGACCCCAAGTATGGCAAGGCCTACAATAACCGCGCCGTGGCTTATATGATGAAAGGGGAAAAAGATAAGGCCCGGCAGGACGTGGAGAAGGCCCAAAGCCTGGGAATTCCGGTGAACCAGATGCTGATTGATAGCCTGAAACCGGCTGAAGCTAAAGGCGCAACCGCCCCAGGTCAAGCCCCGGCCCCAGGCAAACTCGAACCTAAAGGCAAAGGCGAAGCCAAAAAGAATTAATTTCCGAATTTTCGCCCGGCGACTGGCCAGCCCGGGACTTTTCCGGGCGGCCCTGTTGGTTGCTGCCAGCCGTCCGGGCGACCCTCGAAGGCCCCCCTGCAAGTTCCCTCACGATATGGTCTGAGGCGCCTCCAACAAGTGAAAACCTTGACAAGAATCGTCTTAACTGTTAGTTTATCCAGATATTTTTGCGTCAGTGGAGGAGGGCCGGATGACTTTTCAGGAACTATTGATGACCCTGCAGCGCTTCTGGGCGGATAAGGGTTGCCTCATCGGGCAGCCTTACGATATCGAGGTGGGGGCCGGCACCTTCAATCCCGCCACCCTGCTCCGGGCCCTGGGGCCGGAGCCGTGGAACGTGGCCTACGTGGAGCCGAGCCGTCGGCCCACCGATGGCCGCTACGGCGAAAACCCCAACCGCCTGCAGCACTATTACCAGTACCAAGTGATCATGAAGCCCTCCCCCAAGAATATCCAGGAGCTCTATCTGGACAGCCTCAAAGCCATCGGGCTCGACCCCCTGGACCACGACATCCGCTTCGTGGAGGATGACTGGGAGTCTCCCACCCTGGGGGCCTGGGGCCTGGGTTGGGAAGTTTGGCTGGACGGCATGGAGATCACCCAGTTCACTTACTTCCAGCAGGCCGGGGGCATCGACCTCCACCCGGTGAGCGTCGAGCTCACCTATGGCCCGGAGCGCATCTCCATGTACCTCCAGGGGGTGGATAGCGTCTACGACCTGGAGTGGACCAAAGGGGTCAGTTACGGCGACGTGCATCACCGGGGCGAAGTGGAGCACTCCATCTATAATTTCGAGCAGGCCGACGTGGACATGCTGTTCAAACTCTTCGGCATGTACGAGGCGGAATCCATCCGCATCATTGGCCTGGGGCTGGTCCTGCCGGCCTACGACTACTGCCTGAAATGCTCCCATACCTTCAATCTGCTCAATGCCCGGGGGGCCATCAGCGTGGCGGAGCGCAACAGCCTCATCGGCCGGGTGCGAAACCTGGCCCGCCTGTGCGCCGAGGGTTATTTGAAGCAGCGGGAGGAGATGGGCTTTCCACTGTTGAAGAAAAAATAGGGACACTTCCTATTTTTCAGGGCAAGACCTCAATATGGCGGTGGTAAATATAGAAAAATAGGAAGTGTCCCTATTTTTTCTAACGAGGATAACCATGGGAAGCGAATTGTTATTAGAGATCGGCACGGAGGAGATTCCGGCCCGTTTTCTGCCGCCGGTGATGCAGGAGATGGCTGAGAGCCTGCGCAAAAGGCTGGAGCAGGCCCGTATCAGGGTCGGCGAGATCGTCACCTGGGGCACGCCCCGGCGCCTGGCCCTGGTGGCCCGGGACCTGGCCGCCGGCCAGGCGGAGGCGGTGCAGGAGATCATCGGCCCTCCCAAGGCGGTGGCCTTCGATCAATACAGCAACCCCACCCCGGCGGCCCTGGGGTTTGCCAAGGCCCAGGGGGTAATGGTAACCGATCTGGTGGAATTGGACACTCCCCGGGGAGTCTATCTGTCGGTGAGCAAGAGCGCCGCCGGTCGGCCCACTCCCGAGTGCCTGCAAGAGATCCTGCCGGACTTCATCATGGCCTTGAGCTTCCCCAAGTCCATGCGCTGGGGGGACCTGCACGTCACCTTTGCCCGTCCCATCCACTGGATTCTGGCCCTGTTTGCCGGCAAGGTGGTGCCCTTTCCCCTGGCGGACGTGGCCAGCGGGCCGACCACCTTCGGCCACCGGTTTCTGGCGCCCCAGGCCATTGAGGTCCAGAACGCGGCTTCGTATGTTGCCGCCTTACAAAAAGCCCACGTCCTGGTGGACCCGGCGGCCCGCCGGGCGCACCTGGAAAAAGAGCTGGCCGCAGCCGCAGCCGGGGTGGGCGGCGAAGTAGTGCCCAATCCGGGACTCATGGAGGAGAATACCTTCCTGGTGGAATATCCCTCCGTGGTGGTGGGCAGCTTTGACCAAAAATTCCTGCAATTGCCCGATGAGGTTCTCATCACCTCCATGCGGGAGCACCAGCGCTATTTCTCCCTGCGGGGCCAAGACGGCAAGCTGCTGGCCCACTTCATCGCGGTCAATAATACCTTAACCCGCAATCCCGATGTGGTGCGCCAGGGTCACGAACGGGTCCTGCGGGCCCGCCTCAGCGACGCCATGTATTTCTACCAGGTGGACTCCAAAATTCCCCTGGAAAACCGGGTCGATGCCCTGAAAGGCGTGATGTTCCATTCTTCGCTGGGCACCTCTTACGAGAAGATGGAACGCTTCCGGGAACTGGCGGGTTCCCTGGCCCAGAAGCTGGCGCCAGGGCTGGAGGCGAAGGTGCGCCGAGCCGCAACTTTAGCCAAGGCGGACATCACCACGGAGATGGTGGGCGAATTCCCCAGCCTCCAGGGGGTCATGGGCGAGAAGTACTCCCTGCTCAACGGCGAGGACCATGAGGTGGCCACGGCCATCTTCAGCCATTACCTGCCCCGCCATGCCGAAGACATTCTCCCAGGCGATCTGGTAGGAGCCCTGGTGGGCCTGGCCGACCGCCTGGATACTATCTGCGGCTTCTTTGGTGTGGGTCTCAAAACCACCGGGACTGCCGACCAGTATGGATTGAGACGACACGCCTTGGCCATCATTCGCATTCTCCGGGCCCAGGGGTTGCATCTGGACCTGCCGGAACTCGTTTTCCAGGCCCTGGAGCTTCAGAGGGCCCTAATCAACCGCACTCTGGAAGAAACGGCCCTCGAGGTGCTGGACTTTCTTCAAACCCGGCTGCAACACCTGCTGCTGGCGGAAGGTTTCAGCCAGGAGACGGTGGCCGCGGTGCTGGCCGCGGGCGGCAGCGACGTGGTGGATGCGGTGGACAAGGTCCAGGCCCTGGAAGAGATTCGTCAGAGTCCGGATTTTCCCGCCCTGGCGGTGGCCTTTAAGCGGGTGATCAACATCTCCCGGGGGGCCGAAGCCGGCGCCGTGGACGAGTTGCTGTTCGAATACCCGGAAGAAAATCTGCTCTTTGAAGCCACATTGATGATGGAGTCGGAAGTGGCCGCGGCCCTGGAGCAGCAGGACTATTCGGAGATGTGCCGGGCCCTGGCCCGGCTCCGGGGTCCGGTGGATACCTTCTTCGATAAGGTCATGGTGATGGCCGAAGACGAGCGGCTGCGCCGCAACCGCTTGAGCCTGCTGGCCCGCATCAGCGCCACTTTCTTGCAGATGGCCGACTTCTCCAAGATCACCACGGCTTAATCATGGGCCGCTGGTTCCGCCGCAAAGATAAGGACCGGAAAAAGCACCGGGCCGAAAGTGAAGCTGCCCTCGAGGAAAGCCAGGCCGCAGCCGGGGAGGTCCCGGAACAGGTTGCAGAGGAGGCGGCGCCCTCGCCTCCGGAAGATTTAGCTGCCGAGACAACCGCCGAACTGCCCGAGGAGCCTGGCGAAGAGGTTTCCGAAGAACCCCGCCGCGGCTTTTTCGCCCGTTTCCTTAAATCCCGTCCCGCTGAAGAGGCGGAGATGCCGGGTCCAGAGCTGGTTCCCGAGCCCTCAGAAACTGAGGCAGCCCCCCCCGAGCCGGAGCCTCTAGCGGAAGCGCCTCCCGAAGAACCCCAAATCCCCAAAGGATACGAAGAAGAAGGCGCAGCCGAGGCGGCGGAGCCCCGCCAGTCCATGTTCCTGCGCCTGCGGGAGCGGTTGAGCCGCACCCGGGAGACCCTGGCCGGCGGTCTGGACCGCCTGTTTGCCGGACGCAAAGAGGTGGACGCCGCCCTCCTGGAGGAGTTGGAAGAATTACTGATCACCGCCGATATCGGGGTGGAAACGACCCTGGCTCTGATCCAGGCCCTGCACGAAAAGCTGCGGCGCCGGGAGCTTTCGGACGTGGAGCGGCTGAAGGCGGTCCTGAAGGCGGAGATGGTGGCCCTGCTCACCGCACCGCCGCCGCCGGAGATCAGGACCCGGCCCTGGGTAGTGCTGGTGGTGGGGATCAATGGCGTGGGCAAGACCACCACCATCGCCAAGCTGGCCCACCGAGACCGGGCCCGGGGCCTGACCCCGATGTTGGTAGCCGCCGACACCTTCCGGGCCGCGGCGGTGGAGCAACTGGAGATCTGGGGCGAGCGGGTGGGCGCCGCGGTCATCAAGCAAAAGACCGGGGCCGACCCCGCCGCGGTGGTCTTTGACGGTCTGGCCGCGGCCCAGTCCCGGGGAGTGGACACGGTCTATGTCGATACCGCCGGCCGCCTTCACACCAAGGTTAACCTGATGGAGGAGCTCAAAAAGATCCACCGGACCGCGGCCAAAAAGCTTCCCGGCGCGCCCCAAGAGATTTTCCTGGTGCTGGACGCCACCACCGGCCAGAATGCCTTGAGCCAAGCCCGACTCTTCCACGAGGCCGTCGGCCTTACCGGCCTGGTCCTCACCAAAATGGACGGCACCGCCAAAGGCGGGGTGGCCCTGGGGGTGGTCCACGAGACCGGTATCCCTCTGCGCTACATCGGGGTCGGAGAAGCCATGGAGGACCTGCGACCCTTTGACGCCGAAGCCTTCGTGGAGGCAATTTTGGGCTGAAAAGGCCTGCGTCTCAGGAATGATCGCCGGAAATCAGCATCAATCTTGTTATACTAAAGGGCCTTACGGCCGCATTTCGATATCGGACTGGCCGGAGCTTAGCTGTCCCCCTTGTTTGAGTAGATTAGGTTTAGCTTGAACATATCATTCCTGAGAAGCAGAGAATTCTTGTGGTACTGGCTGCCACCCCTGGCCTGGTGCGGGGCTGTTTTGGGCCTATCCGGCGACCTGGGGTCTTCCCGAAATACCTTAGGCATTTTGAATTGGCTGCTGTCCTGGTTCCCGCCCCTGAGCCCGGCCCAGCTAGAACTGTTCCACTTCTATTTCCGCAAAACCTTGGGCCATTTTGGCAATTACGCTTTCGTCTATTTCTTATGGTTCCGGGCCTTCCGGGGGCAAATGGGCTACCGCCGGGGATGGGCCTTCCTCTGGTCCCTGGGGCTCTGCCTCAGCCTGGCCCTCCTGGACGAGGGGCATCAAGCCCTGTTTCCTTCACGGGGCAGTAGCCTCCTGGATGTGGCCCTGGATTTGGCCGGGGCGTCGACCGCGGCCCTGATCACCTCGATTTTCTGGACTCCTCGGCAGGCCGCCGGGCGGAATGATGAATTTGCAGACCCGTATCCAGGGGAATAATACTGCGGCTCTTCCCTTGAATTATTTCAGAGGAGAATATATTTTAATTATTTAAAGGAACCTGGTTTTCGCCCTTCTCCCTGCCTTAGGGGCAAGGGCGGTTGACTTAAGAGGCCGCCCGTCGCGGACTAAAACCGAAAAAAAAGAGACCTAGACAGATACCCTATGATCATATTTTCCAGCAGTCGTAATGGAGGCGGCCGCCGGCCCCAGGCCGCGGCCCCGTCCTGGCGATTCCGCCTGATGACCGCCCTCATGGCCCTTGGCCTCATCCTGGGAATGATGCAGGACCTGCGGGCCCAAGAGACCGCCAACCTGTTTGACCAGGTGGTGGAGCACAAGTTGAAGAACGGCCTGCACGTGCTTCTCCTCAAGGAGAACCGGGCCCCCATCATCTCCGTCCAGCTCTGGTACCGGGTGGGGTCCCGCAACGAATACCTGGGCAAGACCGGCCTCTCGCATCTCACCGAACACCTGATGTTCAAAGGCACCGCCAAATACGGCCCCAAGTTTTTCTCTAAGGAAGTGCAGCGGGTGGGCGGCTCGGACAACGCCTTTACCGGCCGGGACTATACCGCCTATTTTGAAACCGGCCCCAAGGATCAGCTCAAACGCTGGCTGGAGATGGAAGCCGACCGCATGAAGGGCATCAACCTCAAAGACGAGGGCTTCCAGACTGAGAAAAAGGTGGTCATGGAAGAGCGGCGCCTGCGCACCGAGGACGACCCGGGCAGCTTCATGCAGGAAACCGCCATGGCCGCCACCTTCGAGGCCCATCCTTACCAGTGGCCGGTGATCGGCTGGCTTCATGACATCGAGAGCATCTCCTTAGACGACTTTCAAAAACATTACCACCGCTATTATCAGCCCAACAACTGCACCCTGGTGGTGGTGGGGGACATTGAGCCCCAGGAGGCTTTAAAAGAGATCGAAGCCACCTTCGGGGAATTGCCGGCCGGACCTGAGCCCCCCAAGGTTACCGCCAAAGAGCCCCAGCAGTATGGCGAACGCCGGGTGCAGGTACACCGGGAGGCGCAGTTTCCCTCCATCTTGATGAGCTATCATACCCCCAACTGGCGGGAGCCGGATGCCTATGCCCTCGAGCTGCTTAACCGCATCCTGTCACAGGGACGCAGCTCCCGGCTTTATAATAGCCTGGTTTACAAACAGAAGCTGGCCCTGGAAGTGGGGGCGGATTTCAACCTGGATACCACCGATCCCTTCCTTTTCATGCTCTATGGGCAGCCCATGCCGGGCAAAACCCTGGCTCAGGTGGAGGCGGCCCTGGACGCCGAGATCAAGAAGCTGCAAACGGATTTGGTGAGCGACGCGGAAATGTTGAAGGCCAAGAATCAGACCACCGCCTCCTTTTACATGGCCCTGGACTCCATTTTTTACCGGGGCATGCTGCTGGGCCGCACCGAAACCGTGGCCAGTTGGACCCTGCTGAAGGAGTTCATTCCGAAGATTTTGGCGGTGAGCGCCGCCGACGTCCGGCGGGTGGCCCAAAAATACCTGGTGCCCATGAACCGCACCGTGGGGATCCTGGTGCCGGTGAAGACCGGTAAACCCAAGATGGAGCGCTTCCACCCCGGCGGGGAAATCAGCTAAAGCAGTTTTGGATTTTCGGTTGACGGTTAGTGCCAGGTTGCCTCGAAAGTTCCCTCAATTCGCCCTCTTTCCCCAAGGGGAAGGGGGCTGGGGTGGAAGTGGGAAGGTACTATATTCGCTCAGGATAATTTTCTATGCCCCTTAGCTCCGAAAAAATGATTTCAAGGCCAGGACGCCGCTGGCTCTGCCTGCTCCTGGTCTGGGCGCTGACCACGCTGTGGTGTCCCGGGCCGGCCGCGGCCGCCGACCAGGTTCTGGGAGTGCGGGAGAAACTGCCCAACGACCTGGTGTGGCTTTATTCTCAGCAGACCGGACTACCCCTGGTGACCCTGGAACTCACCATCAAGGCGGGCACCTTACAGGATCCCAAAGGCAAGGAAGGACTGGCCAACCTCACCGCTTCCCTGCTCTTAAGCGGCACCAAGAGTCGCAACGCCACCCAGATCGCCCAAGAACTGGATTTCATGGGGGCCCGCCTCAAGGCCGGTGGGGGCGATGACTTTGCCTCCATCAGCCTCGTCATTTTGAAAAAGGACCTGGACGCCGGCCTGGAACTCTTCAAGGACGTCCTGATGAATCCCACCTTCTCCCTGCCGGAAGTACAGCGCAAGGTGGCGCAGTACAAGGCCGCCCTGGAAAGCGAGCAGGATGAGCCCATGGTGGTGGCCGGGCGCACCTTCGCCAAGGACCTGTACGGCGACTTCCCTTACGGCCATCCGGTGCGGGGCACCCCCCAGGGTCTGGCTGCCATCACCCCCAAGGACCTGGCGGAGTTTCACCGGACTTACTACCGACCCAATAATGCCATTTTGAGCCTGGTGGGGGATTTAACCCAAGCTGAGGCCGGCCAGGCGGTGAGCAAGACCTTCGGTTCCTGGGCCGCGGCCCCCATCCCGGCCCTGAAGCTGCCGCCCATCCCGGCCCTGTCGCAGCGCCAGGTGGTGGTCATCGACAAGGACATCAGCCAGGCCAACATCATTTTGGGCAGCCTGGGCATTAATCGGCAGAACCCGGATTTTTACGCCTTCCAGGTGATGAACTACATCCTGGGGGGCGGCGGTTTTTCCTCCCGCCTCCTGGATGATATCCGGGAGAACCGGGGTCTGGCCTACAGCGTCAGCAGCTCCTTTAGCCCGGGGCTGGAACCCGGCCCCTTCACCGTGGCCCTGGAGACCAAGAACCCCAGCGCCGCCGAGGCCGTCACGCAGGTACTGGAGCAGCTCAAGCTCATCATGAGCCAGCCGGTGCAACCCAAGGAACTGGAAGACGCCAAATCTTACTTCATCGGCAGCTTTGCCCGGAAGATGGATTCCATGAGCAAGCGGGCCTGGCTCCTGAGCTATGTGGAGATCTATGGGCTGGGGCTGGATTATCCCTGGAAATATCCGGACCTGATCCAGCATCTGACCCCGGCGGATATCCAAAAAGTGGCGGAAAAGTATCTACACCCCGATAAATATTTGCTGGTGGTGGTGGGCAAGAAAGCGGCCATGCCATCCCTGACCTTCGATGCAACCAGTGCCAAAAAAGAGGAGAAGAAGGATGAAGAAAAGAAGTCTAACCATTAGTCTGGTGTTGATGTGGGTTACTCTGTTCCTGGCGTTCGGGGCGTTCGCTCCCGGTGCGGGCCAGGCCCAGCAGCCCATTACCAGCGACACCTTTGCCGAACTGGCCCAGAAGACCGGCGGTGCGGTGGTCAATATCAGCACTGAAAAAGTCGTAAAAAACAAGACCAGGGAATTTTTCAGCCAGATGCCTCCGGGCCACGGCGACCCGGGCGGCCCCGGCGGGCAGTCCCCCTTCGGCCAGGAAGACCCCTTCCGGGAATTTTTTGACAAATTCTTCGGGGAGATGCCCAAGACCTTCAAGACCCGCAGCCTGGGCTCCGGCTTTATTATTGACCCCACCGGCTATATCATTACCAACAACCACGTGGTGGAAGGCGCCGATAAAATCACGGTGAAGCTCATCGGCGGCAAGGAATTATAAGGCCACCATCAAGGGGCGGGATCCCAAGACCGATCTGGCCCTGATTCAGATCACCAACCCGCCTTCGGACCTGCCTTTCCTGAAGCTGGGAGATTCCGAGGCCGTGCGGGTGGGCGACTGGGTTATGGCGGTGGGTAATCCCTTCGGCCTGAGCCATACCGTCACCCAGGGGATTATCAGCGCCAAGGGCCGGGTCATTGGCGCCGGTCCTTATGATAACTTCCTCCAGACCGACGCCTCCATCAACCCCGGCAATAGCGGCGGCCCTCTCCTCAACCTCAAGGGCGAAGTGGTGGGCATCAATACCGCCATTCTGGCCAGTGGCCAGGGCATCGGCTTTGCCACCCCCAGCAACATGGCCCAGTCGGTGATCCCGCAGCTGAAGGAAAAGGGCAAGGTGGTCCGCGGCATGCTCGGGGTCCAGGTGCAGGTGGTCACTCCGGAGCTGGCCAAGTCCTTCGGCATGGCCGAACCCATGGGGGCCCTGGTGGCGGAGGTCAATCCCGGCTCGCCGGCGGAAAAGGCCGGTATTCAGCGGGGTGATATCATCATCGACTTCAACGGCCACCCCATCCACGAAATGAATGAACTGCCCCGCCTGGTGGCGGACACAGTTCCGGGGGCCAAGGCCAACGTCAAGATTTTGCGGGAAGGTAAGGAGAAGAGCTTCGCCCTGACCATCTCTGAACTCACCGAAGAGAAGCAGGCGGCGCAGGCTAAAGAAGAAGGGGGCGGCGAAGAGACTCCCCTGGGCCTGATGGTGAAGAATATCGATCCCAACCTGGCCAAGCGCTTCCGCCTCCGGGACACCAAAGGCGCCCTGGTGGTGGGAGTGGAGCAGGGCAGCGCTGCGGCCGACGCAGGTATCAGGCCGGGGGATATCCTGCTGGAGATCGATGGCCAGGTAATCAACACTGCCAAAGACTTCCAGGCCATCGCGGGGAAGCTGAAAAAGGAGTCAACCGGCCGGTTCCTGATTAAGCGCCAGGGGCGCACCCTGTACCTGACGGTGGAGATTCCTAAATAGCTCCTCACCGGCCTACTTAATCTTGGTTGAGGGCGGTGGCCGCGGGGCTGTCGCCCCCACCGGAACTTGGTCGGCTCTCGATAGCAGGGCACCCGAGTGGGATGCAACCCTGAGAGGCGGACAACCAGGTCCACCCCAGAACAAACTTAATTATTCTCAAGTGCGGTTCAAATAAAAATGGGGCCGCCGGCTTTGCCGCTGGCCCCAGGTTACGCATGGCAGGCTTTCGCCCCAGAAAGGGGCGGGGGGCCCGCCCCTCCGGAGAATCGTGACACACTCCTCCCCCCCGGCGCCGGGGCGGAGCTATTGTTTCTTGATGACCACCAGGGTTCTTTCGTCCACCAATGGATATATCTCTTCCAGGTCACGGTTCTGTAAAGAGACGCAGCCTTTGGTCCAATTGACCCCGCTCTGGTTTCTGGTCGGGTCTTCGGTGCCGTGGATGCCCACCTCGCCGCCGATATCGGCATCCGCAGGCAGGCGCCCAGCCTTCTTGGCCCGGGCGAACTTCAGCCAGTTTTGGGTGTTGGGATAGTCCAGCCAAATAAATGCATCCCATCTGCTGTGGGGATATTTGGCCCGGATGCGATAAACGCCTTCGGGGGTGCAAGTATCACCCTGGCACAACTTGTCGTTGTAGGGATCGTTACCTAAGACGACAGAATAGGTTTTGAGCGGGGTTAACCCCTGATAGAAAGTAAGTTTGCGGCTGAGCTTATGCACCACGATTACCGTGGGCTTGCCGCCGTTACCGTTGTAGCCATTCTTAGACAGCAGGTCGGCAATATCCCTTTGTTCCGCTGTCAGGTTGGTTTGCTGCGGCGTGTATTCCGGCGCCGCTTGGTCCAGGGCCGCGCCGGTGTTGGGCTGGGCCGGGGCTCCGGCGCATCCCGCCGTCAGCGCCAGCAGCGGCAAAATGAGCATAACATATCGCCAGTTACGCATTTTTTTCTTCCTCCCCCGAGTTATAACCTATAACGTAACCGAACAGTACTATAGCAGGGATAATACACTTTTGCAAGAAAAGTTTAACTTGTTAGCCATTTTTAATGAACTCTCATAATATTATATGACGATGCATCTTATTATTGACGGTTATAACGTGATCCGCCAGTCGCTGGAACTACAACTTCTGGACGCCCGGGAGCTGGAGGCCGGCCGAACGGAGCTGCTGGCGCGGCTGGCGGCCTACCGGGAGCGCCACCACCATAAGATCACCGTGGTCTTCGATGGCTGGCTGGGGGGCGCACCTAATGAGACCCGGGACCGGCGTCAGGGGATGTTGATCATCTATTCCCGCCTGGGCGAAAAGGCCGACGAGGTCATCAAGCGCCTGCTGGCGGTAGATAGGCAACGGGCCGTGGTGGTCACCTCCGACCGGGAGATCCAGGCCTGGGCCCAGGGAGTGGGGGCCGCCTGGATCACGGCCGGCCAGTTCGAGATGCAGCATCTGATGGGCCGGGAGGGCGAGGCCGCTGAGGAGCCTGACGACACTGGGACCCGCTCCCCCAAAAAAGGCCCGGCCCGGCGCCTGCCCAAGGCCCAGCGCCGCCGGCAACACCGGCTAAAGAAGCTGTGAGCCATTAGCCCCTGGTGGGGCGGCCGTCCTTTGGCCGCCGGGATGAAGGCGGGCCCGCCCTACCATATCCATAACAAACCGAGGCCGGGAAGGGTTCGAGCCCTTCCCGGCCGCAATTATTCCCGGCCCTCAGGCCGGGGTTAGAAGGTTAAGGAATTATCTCTCCCCAGATTACTTCTTCTCCGGCTGGGATTTTTCCACCGGGGCGCCGGACTTTTTCTCATCCGTGCCCTTCTTGGCCACTTTCTTGGCTTCCTTCTTGGTTCCGCCAGGTTTCACCGCCTCTTTGACGGCGGACTTTTCACCGGCTTTGGCCGCTTCGGGCTTGGCAGCCTCAGGCTTGGCCGCCGGGGTCTGAACCGCGGTGCTCTCCTTCTTTACCTCAGGTTTTGCCGGGGGCTGGGCGGTTTGCGCCAGGCCGGCGGAGACCAGGCCCAGGGCGAAAATGGCAGCGGTTATGGTGGTGACAACTTTCTTCATTTTATTCAGTTCTCCTGTCTGGTTGGTATCGCCAAGGGCGATTTCCTATTTATGCTGCATAAGGCTTGCCAATTATTGAGGCAGGAATAGATAAGGGTATCTATCTGATTTATCATTGATAATTGTCTGGGTGCCGTCTGCGGGCCTCAGCCATAATTTCCTGAAAAAACTTGGAATCTAATTTTGAGAGACGGACCGATTGGCGGGATTTTTTCTTCTCAACTTGATAAACGCGGGCCCCAAGATGGGTTTTGCTGTGGGTTAAGGTCTTGTCGGGGCGGTTCGGGAACCGCCCCTACTTTTCCAATCCTTTGAAATCAGTCAGATAAACCTCCAGCCGGCGCAGGGCCTCCGCCAGGTTTTCCATGGAGTTGGCGTAAGAGAAGCGCAGGAAACCCTCACCTTCCGCCCCGAAGTCGATGCCCGGGGTCACCCCCACCCCGGCCTTTTCCAGGATATCGAAGGCCAGGGCATAGGAGTCCTGGGACAGATGGCGGGCGTTGACAAAGACATAAAAGGCCCCGGTGGGCGGGACCGGCAGACGAAATCCCAGCCGCTGCAACCCGTCAATCAAAAAACGGCGCCGGGTGTCGTAGGTGGCCCGCATCTTCTCGATCTCCGGCCCGGTCTGGGTCAGGGCGGCAATCCCGGCCCGCTGGACAAAGGGATTGGCGGAGATAAAGAAATTCTGCATCAACTTCTGCAAGGGGCGGATGAAGTCCTCCGGGGCGATGAGATAGCCCAGGCGCCAGCCGGTCATGGCGTAGAGCTTGGAAAAGCCGTTGATCACCATGGCCCGGTCGGTAAACTCCAGGATGCTGTGTTCCTTCCCTTCATAGACCAGGCCGTGGTAGATCTCGTCGGAGACGACATAAGGCCCCAGGTCCGCCAGGCGGGCCAGGCACTCGGCATTGAGGAGGGTGCCGGTGGGATTGGCGGGGGAGTTGATGATCATCGCCTTGGTGCGGGGCGTGAGCCGCGGTCCCAGCTCCTCGGGATGCAACTGGAAGCCGTCTTCCTCGCTCACCGGCACATAGCGGGGTACGGCGTCCACCAGCCGCAGGAAGTTGGGATAGCAGGCATAATGGGGGTCGGTGAGGAGCACCTCGTCCCCGGGGTCCACCAGCCCGGCAAAGATCAGGATCATGGCCGGAGAGGTGCCGGAGGTGACGATGAAGCGCTCCGGCTTGACCCAGACGCGGTATTTCTCCAGATAGTGCTGGCTCAGGGCCTCTCTGAGCTCCACGAGCCCCTGGGAATGGGTGTACTGGGTCTCCCCCGCCGCCAGGGCCCGGTAGGCCGCCTCCTTGACCACCTGGGGGGTGTCGTGGTCCGGCTCGCCGATCTCCAGGTGAATAATCTTCTCCCCCTGGCGCTCCAACTCCTTGGCCCGCTCCAGGATATCCATCACCAGAAAGGGGGTGATCTCCTGGGCCCGGCGGGACGGGCCGCTCAGCTCTTTTCTCTTTTCCATGGTCTTCCAGGATAACAGGAGGGCGGCGGGAAGGCAAGCCGGATAGCTGTCAGCAGTCAGCTTTCAGTGGTCAGCTTTTGTAGCTGCAGGCCCTGGCAAAAACCTGCGCCGCACAGGCGAGATGCCGGTGCCACCGGATGCCAAGAAGGGACGGTTCGAGAACGGCCACTACAAGTCCCAACCCAAGGGGTTTTACCCATAGGGGCACGGCTTGCTGTGCCCTATCCGAGCCTCCCTCTCGACCTCTTGCCCCCTCTTATTATTTTTATACTATCCTCTTGACAAGTATTCATTTGTATACTATTCATATGACCATGAAGCCCATGACCGAGAGACAACAGGCGGTGTTGGAGTTCGTGGAGGAGTTTGCCGGCCGCCGGGGCTATCCCCCCACGGTGCGGGAGGTGGCGGCCCATTTCGGCATCCAGCCCCGGGCCGCGGCCGACCATTTGGAGGCCCTGAACCGCAAAGGCCGGCTCCACCGGGAGCCGGGGCGCTCCCGGGGACTGGTGCTGTCGGCCCGCCTCCAGGCGGTGGTGGAGGTGCCGGTGTTGGGCCGGATCGCCGCCGGCCAACCTTTGCTGGCCGCAGAAAACGTGGAGGACACTCTGCCCCTGCCCCGGGCCTGGGTGCGGGACGAGGAGGTCTTTCTCCTCAAGGTGGCCGGGGAGTCCATGGCCCCCTTGCTCCTGCCCGGCGACCTGGTGATGGTGCGGGTCCAGTCCCGGGTGGCCCGGGGCGAAATCGCGGTGGCCCTCATCGACGACGAAGCCACCCTGAAGCGGGTCTACGAGGAGGCCGGCGGCCTGGTCCTTAAGGGCGACAACCCCGATTTCACCCCCCTGCGCTTCGCCCCGGCGGAAGCCGCCGAGGTCCGCATCCTGGGTAAGGTGGTGGGGGTGTACCGCAACCTGGAAGGCCGGCGGAACTGAAGCGGCGGCCTAGGCGTCTAGCCGGTGCCGCCGTAAGGTGCGCCTGGCAGACCGTCTGGCTTGGGAGGAAAGTCCCCCTTTGAAAAAGGGGGATTTAGGGGGATTTCAAACGGTATAAAATCCCCCCTGCCCCCCTTTAGAAAATGGGGTGTAAGACATCCTGTGCAGCGGCGGTGTTTCGATGATGGCAAGGCAAATCGGTAATTTTGAACCCAGCCTGGCGGTCGCGGGGCCGCCTGGCCGGATGACCGCCTTGAGCCGCTACCTGGCGCCCTTGCAACCGGGCCGGGGCGTGCTGCTCTGGGGCGAGCACCTGCGGCCCCTGGCCGCGGCTGCGGCGGCCTGGGGCGCGGCCCGGGGAACCCCGGTACTCGTGGTGGACGCGGCCAACCGCTTTGACCCCTACGGCCTGGTGCGTGAGGCTCGGGCCCGGGGCCTGGCGCGCCAGGTCGTCCTGGCCCGGGTCCGCGTAACCCGAGCCTTTACCTGCCACCAGTTGGTGCGTCTGGTGGCAGAGATTCTGCCCCCCGCCCTGGAACCCGGCTGCCTGGTGCTGCTCCTGGGACCGGTGAGCCTGTTCTACGACGAACAGGTCCCCTTGGCGGAGCGGCGCCGCCTCTTTAAGGACCTGACGCAGCTCCTGGGCCGCATCAAGGCGCAAGCCGCCCTCCTGCTGCTGCAACCCCTGATGCCCAAGGAGGCTGCCAACCGGCACTTTGGGAAGCTGCTGGCGCCGATGATTGACTACTTTGTGGCGGTGGGAAGTCAGGTGGAGAGCCGGGGCGAAACCCGTCACCTGGCCCCCTCCCGCCGCCAGTTAGGAGACCTTTAAGATGGACGTATTTTTACCTGAGTGCCAATACCTGCGTTCCGGACCGAAATTTACGCCGCAGCTTCAGCGCCTGCGGCAAGCCCTGGCCCTCCCGGAGGACGCCATGGCCTATCTCGTCGAAATCACCAAATTCCTGGCCACAGGCGCCTTGATCCTGGCCACCGGGGTGCTCCTGCTGATGCTGGGATAGTTGGTAGCGCAGGCTTCCAGCCTGTGCCTTTTACCTTGGGCATTGGCTAACCAATGGCTACTGGCTTGCTAACCATGGGACGTACGGTTTTACCCTATAGCCATGTCTGGGAGGAGGAACGGCTGCGCTGGCAGAAGTTCCGCCGGGCCCTCAGGCGGGAGGACCAGGCGCAGTTCGACCGCCTCTTTGAGCTGGCTCGGCTACACCTTCAGGCCGGGGTCTATGCCTCGAACCCCTGGCCCCTGGAATCCATGCTTTTGAGTATGCTCCTGGAGCACCAGAAGGTGATCAGCGCTCTGGAAGGACGCCTGAAGCGACTGGAGACGCAGGAAAACGGAAGTGAGTGAACCGGGCGACCCAGCAGGTCGCCCCTACGCCCAGGAGGGACGCCTGGGCCACCTGGCTTTTGCTCCTGGCCCCCTCTCCCAATTATCCTTCACCCAAACCTCATGCAAACCAACGGCTGGCTGTTCGATCTCTATCCCCTGGGTGACCGCCTGGTGTTGTGGTTCATCACGGAGGCGGGCCAACGGCTGCGCCTGGAGGATGAATTTCCTTACCACATCTACCTGGGAGGGCCGCAGGCGCGGCTGGCCTCGATCGTCCGGACCCTGGAAAGCCGGGGCTGGGTGCGCCGCTCCTATCCGGCCCGGGGCCGGGACCTGTGGAGCGGGGAGGAAATCCCGGTACTCGCCCTGGAGGTCCGGGCCTACGGCTTGCTCTTTCGGCTCCGGAACTGGCTGGGGGCGCTGCCCGGAGAGGTAGCCTGCTACAACTGCGACCTGGACGTGGCCACCTACTACCTTTATGCCCGCCGCCTCTTTCCCTGCGCCTGGTATCGGGTGGAGGCCCAGGGTGGCCGCCTGGTGCAGCTTAAGCCTCTGGAAGAGGCCTTTGCCCTGGAATTCTCCCCGCCGGCCCTGACTACCCTGACCTTAAGCCTCACCCGGGACCCCCTCATCCCCCTGGGCGCCGGCAACGGCCTGGCCCTCGGTTGGGACGGCGAGACCCGGGAACTGGCGGCCCCGGACATCCCCGGGCTCCTCGCGCGACCTGGCCCGCCAGCTTCGCCGGGCCGACCCGGACCTGGTGCTGAGCGATTGGGGCGACGATGAGATCATCCCGACTTTGTGGGGCTGGAGCCGGGAATTCGGGGTGCGCCTGCCCCTGGACCGGGAGACCGGGCCGGTGACGCGCCAGTTTCGCGGGGCGCGCAGCTACTTCTCCTACGGCCAGATCATCTACCAGGGTTCCGCCGCCCCGTTTTACGGCCGCTGGCACCTGGACCGGCGTAATTCCTTTTACTACCGGGAGGCGGGCCTGGCGGGACTCCTGCAGATCAGCCGCATCGGCCAGATGCCGCTGCAACGGGCCGCCCGGGCTTCCCCCGGCACCCTGATCACCTCCATGCAACTGGCCCGGGCCACCGCCGACGGCATCCTCATCCCCTGGCGCAAGGGCGAGCCGGAGCGCTTCAAGACCGCGGGCGAACTGCTCACCATCGACAAGGGCGGCCTCAGCTTCATGCCGCCCATCGGGCTACACCTTAACGTCGCGGAAGTAGATTTCGCCTCCATGTACCCCACCATCATGGCCATTCATAATATCTCGCCGGAGACGGTGAACTGCACCTGCTGCGCCGGGGCAGATTCTCTGGGGGAGGAGGCTAAGGGCCGATGGCCCTTACCCCCTCCCCCAGACCCCCTCCCCCAATCCCTTAAGTTTGGTTTGAGGCCAGAGAAGGCGGAGCCGCAAGCTCCGCCTTCTCCGGCCTCCATATGGGGGTTGGGTGGGGGGTGTGGGGGGAGGGCAGGGGCCGTCGGCCCCGGCCCTCCCCCCACCCGCCGGTCCCGGAGGCGGGCTATCATCTCTGCCGCCGCCGGGAAGGGCTCGTGCCCCGGACCTTAAAGCCGATTTTGAAACTCAGGGAGCAGCTGAAGGCCCGGGCTAAAGAGGCGGGGCCTGAAGAAGCGGTGCAATACAAAGAGCGGCAGACTGCCTTGAAGTGGATGCTGGTCACCTGCTTCGGCTATCTGGGTTACAAGAACGCCCGTTTCGGCCGGATCGAGGCCCACGAAGCGGTGACCGCCCACGGCCGGGACAAGCTGCTCACCGCCAAGGAGATCAGCGAGGCCGCAGGCTTCACCGTGCTCCACGGCCTCACCGACTGCCTCTGGCTGCAAAAATTGGGGGGAGATTTTTGTCGGGGCGGCCCTGCGTGTCCGCCCCCAGGCGGGCGCACACCCGGGTGCACCCCGACAACAGGTAATTCGTGGTATGAGGCGGAACTGGCAGAACTATGCCAAAAAATTTCCGCGGCCACCGGGGTGAAGCTGGCCCTGGAAGGGGTTTATCGCTGGCTCTGCTTCATGCCCTCCAAGCAGGACCCGCGGCGGCCGGTGGCCACGCGCTATTTCGGGGTCTTCAGCGATGGCTCCCTCAAGGTGCGGGGCCTGGCCTGCCGCCGTCGGGACACGCCGCCCTTCGTGCGCCGGGCCCAGGAGGCGCTGTTGGCGAAGCTGGCCGAGGCCGTGACGCCAGAGGATTTGGCCGCGTTGCGCCCCGAGTTGGAGGAGATGGCCGAAGGCTTCCGCCGGCGCCTTAGGGAAGGTGGCATCCGGCCCCTGGACCTGGTGATCACCCGGGTGCTGTCGCAAAAGGTGGCGGACTATAAGGTGGACACGCCCACCGCCCTGGCGGCCCGGCAGCTTCAGGCCGCGGGCATCCATCTTGCAGCCCGGCGAAAAGGTGCGCTACGTCCACGCCGAAAAGAAGAGGCGGCCCCAAGGAGTGCCGCATCCAGGCCGCGCCCTTTCCTGGACACCCTGGACGACTACGACGTCGGGTTTTATTTGGAACTGCTGGAGAGGGCTGTGGAGGAGGTGATGCTGCCCTTTAGGGAGATTTTATTTGCTTGTCTTTAATATAATCTTCTGTGCTATTATTGTAAGGAGTTATTCCACCTCCTCTGGAGAAGACGAAAAGTTTATTACGGAGATATTCCAATGCAGGAAGCACGTTGCAATAATCATTGATTGGTATGGCCGCAGTATAGTCTCTTAGCGATGCCAAGGAAGTCGGCAAGAGAGATTTTGGTGCTGGAGCTTATGTTGCCCTTGAGCAAGAGACAGACACCCAAAAGAGCTCATGCCCAATTTCAATATATTGGAATTTCTTCCAGATTTAGCCTATAGAATTATTGCAAGACCACGAGAAATTAAGCAATGATTACAAGAGACTAGAATATTTATGATTACGGCCAGAAGTAGCTTCTACTGGTAATACCTGGTCTCTAAGATGAAAAAGACTGATCCTCATACTTGACCTTCCGAATGGGCACACGCATTCTTCCGAAACCCTACCTTAATGATAAAAAGACATGCTCTGCCTCCTGATAGTGAAGGTTAAGAGTCATTAATCGCTGGTGGCGAAAATACGGATTTTGATTTAGATAGACACTTCGCAGACCTCATTAATAGTTCTATGCTCGGATATAATAGACTATTTTGGACCAGGCTATGGAGCCAGGATTGTTTGGATCGTGGACAGAAAGTAAAACGATTAAGCCATTAACGTTTAATGTACAATCTCTTTGTATTTCTTTGATGCAGGAATTAAATAGACATCTTATTATTGGTGCGAAGATAGCAGATATTAATAAAAAAAGGGGCGGGTATAAAACCCGCCCCTACGATTTTGCAGTATAAAGAGCGAACACCAGGTTCGCCCCTTACGGAATAATCGTCTTAGATTTCCAGCCAGGAGTCGCGAGAACAGCACCTGGCCCATGATGACCCGGGCGGTCTTGGCGTAGTTCTGTTGCTCCTTGGTCATGGAGGGGATGTCCACGGACTTGCCGTCCATGATATCGTGAACGATTTTGACGACGTCCGGTTTCTTGCCGTCCACCACGTCCCAGAGGTCGTCGTCGAAGGCGTCGACGATGGCGGAGACCATGCCGCAGCGCTGGATCATGATGATGTAGGTGCGGTTGATGATGGGCCGGAGTTCATCGGGCACGCCGTTACTGGCATTGGAGAGGCCGCAGGTGGATTTGGCGCCCGGGGCCATATCCTGGAGCATCTTCATGAACTCCAGGTCAGCCATCAACTGGTTTTGCTGGATATTCAGCGGGGCGATGATGGGGTCGAACCAGATGTCTTCATTCTCAATGCCGTATTCCGCGGCCTTGGCCAGGATTTCAGCAGTGAGCATGCCGCGTTCGTGTTCATCCCGGGGCATACCTTCCGGGCCCCACAGCAAGCCGATCATGTAAGCGTCGTATTTCCGGACCAAGGGCATCATGCCGTCCATGCGCTCGGGCCGGGCCATGATGGAATTGATGATGGCCTTGCCCTTGTGGACCTTGAGGCCGGCTTCCATGGCGGCGATGTTGGAGGTGTCCAGGGCCAGGGGGATGTTGGGCACCACTTCCTGGATGGCCTTGACGATCCACTCCATCAATTCTTCGCCGCCCTTGCGAGCCGGGCCGATATTGACGTCAATGTAATCCACCCTTTTTTCGGCCTCTTTGATGGCCAGTTCCTGGAGTGGCTTAGGGTTCCGCTCCTTCATCGCCTGACCATAAACCTTGGTCACCACGTTCAGGTTTTCGCCGATTCGGAAAAATTTATTCATCAGGTGATCCCCTTCTTAGCAATGGCAGAAAGGGGGAGAAGGCCCAACGGCCATCCTCCCCGGTTATCATAAGGAGCTTCCCAAAATTACTTCAGGGACTTCAACATAGCCGGGATATGCGACGCTTCCCGGGGACCGATGAGGACCTTCCAATCCGGCAGTTCCTCTTCCAGGTCGCCGCTGATACCGGCGGCATAGCCCGGAATGATGAGGGTGCGCGTCTTGACCTTATCATTAATGCCGCATTTCTTGACGAAGTGCGCCACCGTGTCGCCGGAGAATTTCCCCGCGGCCCAGGCGGTCATCACCGACAGGCCCTCGGTGTCCTGAATCAGCAGCCAGGTGGAGATCTTGCTGCCTTCGATTTCACCGGACACGATGAAGTAGGTGAGGGCGAAGTTGGTGGTCATGGCCACCGGGGAGTTTTCATCCGGGGTGCCCACCTCATAGATGCCCGGGGTGATGATCATGGGCTTCTGCGGGTCGGTGTAGATATTGAGCCGCTCCAGCAGCAGGGGGAAGATCCCGTCGGCGGAGATGTCGTTAAGCACTACGATGCCGCCGTATTTGGCGATAAAGACCGCGGCGTAGAGCTTTTCCATCATGGGATCGTCGGTCATCGCATACGGCATGGTGATCGTGGGGAAGCCGAAGGGCCGGAACTTGGGCCCTAACGCGGCCCGGCGGATGACTATCTGATCCTGCAAGGCTTCCTTGAGGCCCCGGGAGCCCGAGTCGATGACCAGGTCTTTGAGGCCCATGCCGGTGAGCTTGGTGACCAGGGCGGCCAGGTCGTCATAGCCCTTGGCGCTGGCGATGAGGGGCAGCCCCAGTTCCTTGGCCAGGGCGCCCATGGCGTCGGCGTTGGCCGGCGTGGCTACGCCGATCAGGGGCTTGCGTTCCTTGGCGACTTCGGCCCCGGCCTTGACCACTTCGGGCTTATCGCTCCCCAGGATCAAGCCGGCATCGGTCTTATCCATCACCTTTTTGACCAGTGCGGCAAATTTGCCGGCATCGCCGTTCTTGTCGTGCACGGCAATCAGTTCCGGCCGCAGCATGAGGCCCACCCGTTCGTATTGCAGCTTCATGAACTGGTCGAGCTTCTTGTCGACTTCGGCATCGGCCAAGCCGGTGTTTACTTCCCCGGCAATGAGGGTGGGGTTGAAGAAGGTCTTTTCGTGGCGGAACATGACGGTTTCGCCACCGACGGTCTTGACCCCGTCCTTCATGGCGATCTTAATCGGGCGGATAGGCGGCGCCGAGGCCGCGGCCAGCTTCTCCCGCACTTCCTCCGAGACATAGGGGCATTTTTCCAGCTCCGCCTTGCCGCTGGCCAGGGCCATGGCGAAGGCCAAACAGGTGGGGAAGCCACATTCCTTGCAGTTAGTTTTGGCGAGAAGTTTGAAGATTTCAATTCCCGTTAAAGCCATCGTCTCTCTCCTTATCCATGACTAGCGGCCCGCGCAGGTCTATGCCGGGTAGGCTACCCCGTCCGCCGGGTCTCCAAGTTAGAAGGGGGCTTAGAGGGGCGCACCTCCAAGCCCCCTTCGGGGTTAGCCGATAATGGGATCCATGGTCAAGGCCGGATGATTCTTCTCCGTCAGGAAGGCCAGGATCTCGTCTTCGGTGACGCCCACGGTCTCATCGGCAATGCGATCGATGAGATCGGGGATCCCCTCTTCTTCGCCCCGCTTACAGGAGCTTTTCCCGGAGTTCTTCTTTCAGGATCTTGGGCATCCAGACCACCCGTTTTAGGCCGCCGTCGCCCTTGATGAACTTCCGCTGGATGACGTTGTACTTGCTGTGGCCCACGAAGCCCGGGGTGACCTGGCCGCCGCCGATGACGCCCGCCAGGGTGGTGAACTTCATGCCGCAGGGGGTCTCACCGGTGTAGTCCCGGTTGACGGTCATGATGCCGTTGCACATGGGCAGCACCGCGGAGATGGCCTCGCAGCAGCCGCAGGTGGTCATGGGGTCGTAGACCAGGCTGTAGAAGTTATATTTCTCCACCTTCTGGCGGGAGGCCTTGAAGACGAAGTCATTGACTCCCTGCCACATGCCGTATTTCTCATCCAGGATTTCGCCCTTCTGGATGGGCTGGTTGGGGCCGGTGGGGTTGATCTCAAAGGAGGCCTTGCAGTCCATCCAGTTGTAAGCGCCGCACAGGCCGGTCCGCTCCGGGCTGACCACGCAGACGTGGTTAGGCGCGAAGGACTGGCACAGGGTGCAGGAATAATAGGTCTCGGTGGTTTCGTCCCGCATGTTTTCCACCCGGGCGTCACGCTCGTGGTAGACCTTCCGGGCCTTATCGGTTAACTCCTTCACCTTGTCTGTATCGGTGTAGATCTTCACCTGGCATTTGTCGAAGATGGCGCCGAAGTCCTGGTGGTATTTGGCGTGCAGGATAGTGCCGATGTGCTTCAGGCTGAAGCCCTTTTCCACCGCGGCCTTGCCGATGCGGTACCAGGCGATGTCCCGCTGCCCGATGTGCATGACGCCCTGGGCGTAGTTCACCAGGTGGTGAATCTGCCGCTCCAGGATGGGCTCGAAGTCGGGCTGGAAGTTCCGGCCGGCCACTTCCACCACCACCGCCATGGGCAGGCGCATGGGGATTTTGTCCTGGGGCAGGTCGGGGAGATCGAGACCGAAGACCTCCACCTTGCCGTCTTCCACTTCGTCCATGCGCTTGCTGGTGACCCATTCCACGGCCTGGGTCTTGCCGCCGCCGCATTCGGCGTAGAGGTCATCCTTGCGGACCCGCTCACCCTCGAAGGCGGCGCCGAAGTTCACCGGGATGTCGATCTCGGTGACCTGGACCTTGAGGCCCCGGACTTCGATGGACTTTTGGCCCAACTCCGCCATGGGCACGTTGCTGACCACGTGCTCATAGGTGCAGATACCGGTGGGCAGCACCTGGGGGATGTCCTGGTTGGTGATGGTGGGGAAGCCCCAGTTGATGGCGCCGGCGGCGTTGGCGTACCACTCATCGGGAATGGTGGACACGGCGTTGACAAAAGCGAAGATGCGGTCCTTATTGTAGATCAGGTTCTTCAAGGCCGCGCCCGGTTTGACGCCGCCGAAGGCCATGGCGGCCCGGACCGCGAACCCCAGGGCGAAGACCGCGCCGGAGATGTCCGGGCTGAAGGGGACGATACGGGTCGGCCAGCCGATCTGCACGCCGCCTTCCAGCAGCTGCTCGGGCACCGAGGTCTTGCCTTCGATGTCCCGGGCGGCGCAGAAGATGTAGAGGTTCTTCTTCTGGTATTCCGTCACCAGGTCCACGGCTTCCTGGACCGAGGGGGCCGAGCCGACGATGGCGGCAAACCCGGGAGCGGAGCCGTCCACGAATTCGACGCCGCGTTTGCGCAGGATGACGTCGTTGGCGGCGCCCACCCAGAATTTCTCGGCGCCTTTGCTGTAGACTTCTTCACCCGGCTCATAGAAATCCGGGGTTTCCACGTAGCGGATGGCCTCGAAAATTTCCTCGGCAAACAGGGTGGCCAGACCGGCATCGAGACCGGGTCCCAGGTAGGGCAGATAGTTGTGTTCGGCGGGAACCGGCGGCAGCAACTCTTTGCAACGGTTCATGACCGGCACGGCATCCTTCAGTTTGGCAACGGGAGTGCCCATCAGGGCGTAAATGATGGGCAGAAAATAAGCGGTATTCGGAAAACCGATCTCCTGGTTTTCCCCATATTTCTTGATGGCCTCATCCAACTTGGCCGCGCATTTGCCGACGATCTTGTGAGCCCCGCGAATGGCGGCGGAAATGATGATCTTTGACACAGTGACTTCCTCCTTCCTTTTTCGTAAAGGAAATTATCTGCAAGGAGCCGCCCTGCCAGAGGACGGCTCCCGGCTCAATTTAATGCTCTTCGCCGGCCGCGGCGGCGTCCATGGTGCGGCGCATCTCCATATCCATGAGCACCCGCTCCCGGGCCTTGTCGATGCCCAGCGCCTTCCGCTTCAGGTCGATGTGGGCGATCATCTTCTTGGCCATGAGCTCCGGATCCTGCTCGAAGTCCCACTTGCCGCCCAGCTCTTCTTCGATCCCCTTGAACAGGTAGTCGGTGAGGATCTCGGACCCGGTGGTGGGCCAGGTGACGCCGAACAGGGTGTAGACGCCGGAGGCCACGAAGTACTGGCCGATGGCGATGGCCTTCTCACTCATCCACTCCGGCGCGGCGCCCGCCGCGGGGAGGTCGCTGATGTCGGTGCCCAGGCCGCCGGCCTTGACACAGGCGGTGGCCGCCATCAGGATGCGGGAGTTGTCCACGCAGGCCCCCATGTGCAGGACCGGCGGGATGCCCACGGTCTCGCAGACCTCGGCCAGGCCCGCGCCGCAGTACTTGGCGGCCGCTTCCGGGGTCAGGAGGCCGTATTTGCCCGCCGCCATGGCGGCGCAGCCCGTGGACAGGACGATGACGTCGTTCTTAATCAGTTCCTTGATCAACACCATGTGGGAGGTGTCCTGGGCGGTGCGGCAGTTGTTGCAGCCCACCACGCCGGCCACGCCCCGGATCCGGCCGTTGATGATGTTGTCGTTCAGGGTGTAGTACGAACCCCGGATGGAGCCGCCCAGCAGGTACTGGATGGTCTCGTAGCGAGAAGCCCACCACGGTGGGGGAGCTATGCGACGGGATCAGCACCGGCGCCTTGCGGTTGGGATAGTTGTCGATGGCCATCATGATGATCTTCTTGGCCACGTCCAGGGCATGGTGCTCGTCGAAGGCGACGTGCATCCGCCAGCGGCATCTTGGCCCGGTCGTCGGTGGTGATCAGCTTGGTGTGGTAGCACTTGACCACATTTTCCAGGGCCTGCATCTCGCACTGCACGTCCACCACCAAGGCGTCCACCGCGCCGGTGATCACCGCCAGTTCCTGGTGCAGGTAGTTGCCCACCACCGGCACGCCGTGGCGCATCAGGACTTCGTTGGCCGAGCAGCACATGCCGGCCAGCTGGATGCCCTTGGCGCCCTTGCTCTGGGCCGCCTTGATGAGCTCCGGGTCCATGGAGGCCACGTAGAGCATCTCGGGCAGCAGCGGCTCATGGCCGTGCATCACGATGTTGACATGGTCTTCTTTGAGCACGCCCAGGTTGATCTCGCCGGCCACCGGGGTGGGGCAGCCGAACATGATGTCCTGCAGGTCGGTGGAGATCATGGAGCCGGCCCAGCCGTCCGCCAGGGCGCAGCGGGTGGACTGCTTCATGAGGTTGTGGTAGTCCTGGTCCACGCCCATGTGGGTGCGGTGCATCAGCTCCACCACCTCGATGTCGACGCCCCGGGGCACGATGCCCAGTTTCCGCCAGATTTCCTGGCGCTTCTTGGGGGCCCGGCGGACATAGTTGATCTCGCCTTCCTGCTGGCCGAACTCCGCCAGGACCTTGGGGCCCAGATCTATGGCGATGGCTTCGGGCGAACGGGGCTTGGCGTCGTCGCCTTCACCCTCGGTGATGGCCACATCCCAATCCCGGGCCACTCGTTTCAGCTTGGTCACGTCCTTGATCTTGTAACCCTGGGTCCGGCCATTGGCCACTTCGATGAACAGCTTGGCTACGCCCCGGGCGTGGTCGCTGTGGGCCGCGGTGCCGGCGCAGACCATGCGGGCGAAGTTCCGGGCCACGATGGTCTCGGCGGTGGCGCCGCACAGACCCATGCGCTGTTTCTTCTCTTCCCCGGTCTCCCCTTCCTTCTTCTTGGGCGGCGGCACCCGGCAGGGACCCTGAGCGCAAATCCGGCAGCAGGCGCCTTCCGCCCCGATGGGGCAGGGCTTCATGGTCTTGGCGCGGTCAAAAATCGTCTCAACGCCCTCCGCCTCCGCCTTCTTAATCAGCTCCTGGGCCGCGGGGTCCATGGATAGTTTTTCCAAATCTAACTCAGCCATTAAAATATTCCTCCAGTTTCTTACTTTCAGAGGAGACCTTCATGGCCCCTCTTGGGAAGGAGAGCCCCACCCTCCGGGGTGTGTCCGTATCCAGCGAAGTGAAAAAGGGCTGGGCTCCGGGACAGTGATGTTAATATTCCAGGGCAGCCGCGGGCCTTTAGCCAGCCAGTTCCTGGATAATGGATTTGACATATTTCACCGCTTCCGGATGGCGCATGATGAGCAGGTCGCTTCCGGCCAGCAGCAGGTCCACGGCAGTGATGGCTTCCATGAGAATGCCCCGCTTGGTCTGGTCGCCCAGGTGCGGCGCTTCTGCGTTACTGAGTTTGCACTCCTTCACCTTCCACACTTCTTGCCCCACGTAGTTGATGATGGGGAGCTGCAGTTTGTCGTCTTCCTGGGTCAGGGCGGCCATGCGGTCCCGCTCCATGACGGAGTAGCTGTATTCCAGGCCGTAGCCCAGACCGCCGGTGGTGGGATCCACCAGGATGTTGGTGTCTTTGACCCCCAATTGGCCCAGCAGGATGTTCAACTGCTTGGCCAGGTTGACGTCGATGGGAGAGTTGGCGATCACCGTGTGGCCGTAAGCCAGGGCGGCGGCGCCGATCTTCTTGTAGTTCTTGTCCTGCACCGGGCCGATGACAATGGGCTTGTCGCCGCAGGCCTCCGCCACCGCGGGCAGCACCTCGGCATCCTTTTCCATGTTACTGGTGCCGAAGACGATGAGGGGCACGTCGATGGCCGCGGCCACTTTTTTGGCCGTGGCGGCGGCGGCTTCGGCGGAGGCGTTGTCGCCGTTGGGGTCAGTGCTGTTCAGGATCAGGGCGATGGCATCGGCGCCAAAATCCTTGACGCATTTCTGGGCCCAGGCCACCGGGTCTTTGGCCACGTCCTTGATGGCGGCGTAAGCAGGAGCCGCCCATTCTTCGCCCGGGTCTCTGTCCCATACTTCCATGGCAATCCGGGGTTTGTTAGGCATGACCCCTTCAAAGACATAGAAGGGGTAGGAGGTCTCGCCTCCCAAGGTAATGGCTTTAGGGCCTGTGCCAATGGTTACGGTTTTGATCGTGCCCGAGTAAATCTGCTTGGGAATCTCGAAGGCCAAGGTAGTTCCCTCCTTAAATTTTCCGGAATTGCCGGCGGGTTAACTTTATTTAGACCAGCGGAGGTATAAACATTGTGAAAATAATAATTAATTGGTCAACCTGTCAAGTAAAAAATCACGCTACACGCCGCGCTTACGCGCTTTCATGAGATTAATTTGGCGAAGATTTCATAAGCTGCTTGTAATGCTGGGGAATTGGCGGGTAGCTGGTAAGTGGGCCGCCCCTGCCCGTCAAATTCGGCGATGAGGGGATCCTCGGGGATGAGGCCGGCCAGTTCCAGACCGGTGGCCTCGATCTCCGCCGCGGCTTTGCCGCTCAAGCCGTTGGTGGCCCGGTTGACGATGAGCACGGCGCGCCCCACCACGATTTTCAGGGCCTGGGCCAGGTCCTTGAGGCGGCCGACCGCCTGGATGCCCCGCCAGGAGGGGTCCGAGACCAGGACCAGCAGGTCCACTGCGTGGGTGGTGAGGCGGCTCATGTGCTCCATGCCCGCTTCGTTGTCCATCAAGATATAGGGATAATTTTTCGCCAGGACATCCATGAAGTGGGCCACCAGGTTATTGGCGGCGCAGTAACAGCCCGGGCCTTCGGGCTGGCCCATGGCGATGAGGTCAAAGCCGTCGGTCTCCACCAGGCACTGGTTGATGCGCATTTCGATGAGTTGGTCCTTGGTGATGTCCACCAGGCCGCCGCCCTTTTTCATCTCTTCCCGGGCCTGGCCCACCGTCATCTCCACCTGGAGTCCCAGGACCTCGTTGAAATTGCTGTTGGCATCGGCGTCCACCGCCAACACCGGGGTTTTGCCGTGTTCCACCAGGTAGCGCAGCAACATACCGGCCGTGGTGGTCTTGCCGGTGCCGCCCTTCCCGGCCATGGCGATCAAGAAACTCACAGTGTCTCCTCCGGTTAGCGTGAAACTATTCACAATTATATTAAACCCGCAATTAAACGCAACTGGAGCAGATTTTCCTCCGACCAAACCGGAACTTGAGAAAGGAATTGCCGGGCGACCTAGCGGGTTGCCCTTACGCGGGCCAAGCGGACCCGGACAAAACTGGACAAAAGACTTGCGCGGTCTTAAAAATTAAATTTATAATTTCACTGGAGCCTATCCTGGGTCACCCGGGATTCCCGCCAAGCCTCACCTCCATCCTGGGGGATCGTCCAATGGCAGGACAGCGGCCTTTGGCGTCGCTGATCTAGGTTCGAATCCTAGTCCCCCAGCCATAAAGACAGTTGCCAGTAGTCAGTTGCCAGTTTTTAGTTTTAGCAAAGGAAGCCATTAAATCGCAGGCCAAAGGCCGGCGCCACTTGCCCTAGAGCGGCCTGTGGCCGCCGCCGTTCTTCCCCGGACAGATCGGGAAAAGTCTCCTCAAAAATTGAAGGTTGCAGTAACGATGGGCGTCAGGTTGTGGGTGGAGTTCTTCCCCGCCAGGTCGAGGGCCACCCCGGCCTCCAGGTTCCACCTGGGGCTGAGGATAAATTCCACCCCCGGCAGAACGCCCAGGAGCGCCGCCGGGGGGCCGCCCCTTTGGCCGATCAGGGGCCCCACCTCCCAAGAACTGTAAAACTCCAGCAGCGCCACCCAGCGCGGGCTCAGGACCCATTCCACCGCCAGGTTGCCGGTTAGTTGGCCCCGGTGCAAGACCGGCGACAGCAAAGGGCCGAACTCGCTCTGGGTCACCCGGGGCGGGGCGGAGGTGGGCACGCCGTAGAGGAGGTTGGCATAAAGGTAGAAGGGTCGCAGCCATTTGGACAGTAGCAGACCGGGGCTGAAGGTATAGGCGCCGCCGCCCAGGTCATCGGTCCCCAACCGGCCGGGGTTGAGGCCCGCGGCATGGCCAGTGGGAAACGTCACTCTAATAGTGGGGGTAACGGCGGGGCGCCAGTCAGTTTCGGGGAAGAGTTGATACTTGCCGACCAGGAGGATATCGCCCAGCCCACCGAAATCAGCCGCGCGGTTGCCGGCTACCGGATCGTTTACCCGGCCGGCCCAGTTCTGGATGGCCGGGATGGTCGCATAGATCTCCACGTTCTCCACCGGCCCGTAGGTGAGGCGCAGGACAGTAACAAAGGAGGCATAATCCCCGCCTGCAGAGGTGGATCGCCAGCTGGGGGTAAAATTCCCCCGGGTGAAGCTGAGACCCCAAAAGGGTTGCAGGGAGAAATGGCCGGTGGCGATGGGCACCGCGGTATCGGTAATGATGGGGCCGGCGGTGGTGGGCGGGGCGGGAAGGGGTCGGCCGCCCCGGCCCCGGCGGGGGCCAGCAGGGCCGTCAAGATTAACGCCGCGACGATAATCCGGACTGTAGCGGTCAAAGGCGGGGCCGGTCCTTTTTGGCTGGCATTATAGCAGAGAGAGGCTGATCTGGCCTCAAGAAAAAAATGGGGCTGAAGACCCCAGGTCTTCAGCCCCAATAAATTTCCGGTCAACTCAGTCTTAAAAGTTGTAGGTGGCGGAAACTATGGGAGTATATTTGCGAGCGCCGTATTTGCCCACCAGGTCAAAGGAGACGCCGGTGGACAAGGCCAATTTTTCCGTGGCGAAAAATTCGATCCCCGGCAGCACTCCCAACAGGGTGGTGGGGGATTGGAAGCCCAGGGATTGCGGAGGATTGATATTTGACCAGGTCCAGTTGCTGTACATTTCCAGCAGCAGGGTAAAACGCTTGGTCAGGGGATATTCCGCCGCCAGGTTGAAGATGATGTTTTCATGATTGCGGACGGCTTGCGGCTAGTCAGTACCTCTCAGCTTATAGATATTGATCGGGGTGTTTAACCAGATATTGCTGTAAAGCAGGAAAGGTTTCACCCATTTGTACAGGTTGACGCCGGTGATGAAGTTGACCGAGCCGGTGCCGATGGCATCCTGGCCCAGGAACCTCGGATTGAGATGGGTGGCATGGCCGGTGGGGACCCCAATCCCCCCCACCGCGGTCATCGCCGGGCAAATCTCGCCCTCCGGGTGGAAGTTGTATTTGACCACCGCGGTGATATCCCCGATGCCGCCGTAACTGGCGGAACGCTCGCCATTGGGCCCGGCATGGCCCGGATTGACATCGTTGATCCAGTCCAGGACATAGGGCACGACGATGTAGGTTTCCACATTCTTGGTGGGGCCGTAGGTAAATTTCACCGGCATAAAAAAGCTGTATTGGTTGGCATGGAGGGTGGTATAACGCCAGTTGGGGAGAAACCACTCTGGTAAAAGGACAGGGCCCCGAGAACCTGCAGGCTGAAATGGTGTTCCTCGATGGGCAGGCAAGAATCGCTGATGATGGGGCCGCAAGTTTGGGGCGCCTCTTCTTTCTTTTCTTCGGCCGCCTCTGGCTTTTCCAGCAAGGGTCCGCCCACCCCCTGGGCCGCGGCCGGCGATACGGCCAGAGTCCAATGAAAGGCCAAAACCATGGCCAGGATGAGCCAAAGCGTTTTGCGAACCATTAATCCTCTCATTGTGTTCCCCCCCTCTTAAAAGTGGTTGATCTCAAGACTTTAAAAAAAGCCGCTTCCGCCCCCCCCCACGTCTGGGTCAGGCTTCCGCGGCTCATTAGGTCATATTTGCCTAAGCAAAGGGGGCTACGCTCCCTGCTGTTTGAGAGGCATAATAAATTATAGTATTTGCCTTTGTCAACCACTTCCCAATAGCCGGAGGGTATCGGTTGGAGGTATTAGTGGGATCGGCACAAAACAGAATGGAGCTTTTTTATCCCCATGGGAGTAATAGTGCTATTAGAGAATGAAACCATTGATTCTTACCGATGAGAAGTCCTGAAGTGGTTTGGCGGAGCTGAAAGTTCAGTTTCCAGCGGTGAAGACATGAACAGCATATCATAACTTATTTATTTTACGGTAAGTTACTGATAGGTAGCAGATATTGAGCCTCTGATTAACCCACAACATGCAGCAGGCTGCCTGGGGTTACCGCCTTCTTCTTCCGGGGGCACATCGTGGAGTTTGGTGCCACCCAGACGATCTTTACTAAACCCGCCCGCAAGCAAATCGAGGATTACATCACCGGCCGTTTCGGCTAAGGCGCCGGCCGCAAGGCATGCCCGAATCGCCGCAGGCTTAAAGCCGCGCACCCGAGGCCGGTCCTAATTGCCCTCCAGCAGCAGCGGCATCATGCCGGGAAGAAATAGAGAATTGAGGTTTTGAGGACGCTCAAGGTGCGAGTTGCCAAGCCGGGTACCCGTGAGGAGGCTCGTATTTTTCCAGTCCCCGGTAAAACCCCGCCCTTGAAGTTCAAGGTGTTGTAGTGCAGAGGCCCATTGGTTTGGTTGAAGGTACTATCATCACATTAAATTCTTTCACCACACGGGAGTTTAGGAACCAGGGAACCTGCCTCCCGCCCCTGCCCCTTCCTAGACGGGAGGGGCAGGGCAGGCGGAAGGAGAGGTCCCCAGGTTGTAATTGCTTTGGTCAATCATTTAAGAGCAAGAGGGCCAGAGGAGGCAATCTTCCGCCTTTGGGACTGGTAGAAAGGATGGCCTTATACCAAGTTGCGCCCATAAAATAAAAAACGTCTTTCAGGGGGGGGCCCTTTTCCCCTTGGGCCCCGTTACTGCCGCCGGCCCGGATGTTGGCAATCTGGGCATCGGTTAAGGCCCCGCTAAAGACAAACACATTGTCAATGATTCCAAAAAAGTATTCGCCGAACGTGGGGTTCATGCCGATCCGCAGCATGGGGCGCCCCCAAGATAAAAATAGCTCCGAAAAAAATATTAACCTGCCCAGCCTGAGCCTCAAGGGCAGTACGGTACAACGTGATTTGATCATTAACCATGCTAAGATCGGCAAACTGGATGCCAGTCAATTACAGGTCAAGGGTCCGACAAAATTCAATGACCTCGAGATTGACACGGCGGCCGACTTCCGCAGCAGCGCCTGCCAATCCCTCGATTTCACCAAGGTCACCTGGCCCAAGAAAGATGCAAAAACCCAGATCCGGCCAATATATTTAACCGGGCTCACCTACAACAACATCAGTATCGATAAAGACAATTTTGATTTCCAACCCAAGGATATTCGAGCCATCAAAGATTTTGTGGAATCCAGCCCCTTCAGCACCGAGAGCTATGTGCAGTTGGAGACCTTCTTCCGCAACATCGGTCGAGAGTCCGACTCGAAAGCGGTCTTTATTCGCATGCACAATCGGGATTTGGCGGAGAAGATGGCCTGGTGGGATCTGCGCCGCTGGCTGGAATGGTTCTTTTGGGGTCAGATCGCCGGCTATGGCCGGGCCCCGTTCCGAGTCTTTTTTGTTAGTCTGGCCTTAATCATTCTGGGCGCCTTTTTATATGACCCGGAAAATCTGACGGCTAACAAAAAGGTTACCGGGAGCAGACTCGAAGCAACTTTTATGAGATTTTTTCTCAGTCTCGATCGCTTCCTGCCCATAGAGTTGGGCCTGGCCAAACATTGGGATTCCAATGCCAGCCACTTTCTGGTCTGGCTCTATTTCTATCTGCAGCAAGTCATCGGCTGGATCCTGATTCCCATAGCCCTGGCGAGTATTTACTCGCAACTAAAATAAAGCCATCGGTAAAATTCAGAGGGGTGCTGGTTCCTCACCATCGTGGTTGAGGTGGGAATCACGAACTTACCCTGGGACTGATCGTTACGCCTTTACCCAGCGAGACCCAATCCCATAATGGTGCTAATGACGGTGAGATGCCCCAATTGTCATGATCTTGCCACGAATTGGACTTATCGCTGGTGTGGGGAAAATTCCGGATATGATCGCCATATCGAAAGGCACCATAGACGATGGAAAGAACTCCTGACAGCCGGAAAATTATCAAAATCACCTTTATCTATGCTTGTTTCTGGGCCAATCTCGCGCCCATGGCAAAGGCCTGGTCGCAATCTTGGGGGAATACCTCCTGGCGCCTCTTGGCCTTCTTCTCCGGATCAAAACGGTCCGCCACCACTTTTGAATAGTCCTTAAACTGATACGTATCAAAACTGCAGAGTGACTCCGAAGCCCCAAACACCATCTCTAACAACCTTTGATTATTACCAAAGAGCTGCTCGTAACCCCATTCTTTCATCAGTTCTTCGGTTACATTCATCGTATAAATAAACGCCGGTGGGAATCTTTCTTGGAAAAAGCGATTGAGGGGGATCGGTATAGGTGAAATAGGGAAACAGCAAACGCTCCATAAATGATCTCATCTCTCCGGAAACGATGCCGAAATAGATGGGGGAGCCCAAAATGAGGGCATCGGCCTCCTCAACCTTTTTCAGGATCGGTGCCAGACCATCCTTTACCGCGCACCTGCCATAGCTTTTGCCGCCTTTGGTTTTGCAGGCAAAACAGCTGATGCACCCCTTAAAATTTAGATCATACAGATGGATGAGTTCGATGTCGGCGCCCTGGGAGGCGGCTCCCTTAAGAGCTTTGGCCAGCAGGGTGGCCGTATTCCATCTCTTTCTTGGGCTGCCGTTAATGGCCATGACCTTCATAACACATCCCTCCCTCCTTCCTAATGTTGTTCCCCTTGGGCTGAAATAAAAAACTCTGTGAATATAATTCCGGTTAATTTTTGGGTGGACATGGTTTAAACGAAGAAGGGCATTTTTCAACCAGGGCCTTGCCCTCAGCCAGATTGGCATAGCGGCGCTTTCGTATGTCGACCCGCCTCAGGTCCAATCTAGACCCTGGCCAGGGCCGCCGACACACCAGCCGATCTGGAGATACCGACTTCGCATTAGCAGATGCACAGCTCGGATTAATCCTCATCCTATTCGACAAAGTCCCAGATCTGCTTGGCCTGGTGGGGTTGATGAGATGATCGGCACAGCCATAACCTTCTACCACCCGTCAATTTTCTTATCCAGGATTGCGAGCATCCACCCCCCCTTTTTGTAATAAACGTTCCCATTTATGTCAAGCTCATCACCCTCCCGTCGCCTCTAGTGGCAAGCCACTACATTAAGTGACTTTGCCGGGCCAGGAGCAGCAAATGAATGTGTACCAAAAATACCAGGATGCCCAGGGCCGCAAGACCGGCCCCTGGTTCAGCAAGTACCCCATCGGCCGAGAATCCCTGACCGGCAAGGTCAGGTACAAGATCGAAAAGGTTGGCGAATTCAAGAAGTTGGCGGAGCCAGCCTACCAGCAGAAGATGGTTGAGTGGGCCGAACGGAAGTACTTGGATATTACGGAAGAATCCAATATGACCTTCAGCCAGATAGCGCAGTGGTTCCTGGAACTTCCGGTGGTGCGGCAGAACAAGACCATCAAGGACATTGAGCGGGCCTGCCGGGATCTGGAGAAAGTCTTCGGCCCGGTGCTGGTTCAGGACGTCAAGCCCGCCATGGTGGAGAGATCCAGCAGCTTGCAAGAACCCACCTGGCAGGGGAAACCCAGATCGGCTGCCAATGTCAACCGGACGATCGCCGTAATGAAGCGCATGTTCAATCTGGCCGGTCGGGAAGAGCTGACGGAGAGGAAATCCTGTTGGAAGGTTAAGATGCTGCCCGAGAACAATGCCCGAGACCGCATTTTATCCCCTGGGGAGTTGGAGCGATTGGTTATCCATCTTCCCCGCCACGCAGCCATGGTTGTGCACTTTGCCTACCTGACCGGCATGCGGGCCGGCGAGATCTTCAAACTTACCTGGGACAAGGTGGACCTGACCAACCGGGTAATTCGAGCTAAGGCGAAAGACACCAAAACTGCCGAACCGCGGGTTGTCTTTCTTTGCAATCAAGCTTATGATATTTTAACAGAGGCTGGTAAGGTGCGCTTTCTTGAGTATAACAGGTCTTCACCTACCAGAAGCTGGAGGCGCTTCTTGAGCAGGAACCAGGCCGTGACCTGGCCCCGGCGGGAAAGTGCTCCCATAGTGCTCCCGAAGGGTAAAATTGCCGGGCCAATAAGTATAACTAATTGATATTTCATGCGGAAGTGCGAGGCTCACTGGTGGGGCCCCCGGACTTCAAATCCGGTGTACCTTCTGAATAAGGGGGTAGGTGGGTTCGATTCCCATGCACTTCCGCCAACGCCGTCGGGGGCAAGGGCCACCACCCGAGCCATCCCGGTATGGAACCCATCCCCAGTAAAAATCTTTTCCTTACCTGAAGCAACCATTTGACAAAGGGCGAAGATTTTATACAATTTAAATATATCCAAGGCAAAGTGGGGCTTGTAGGCTGTTCCATAAGGGGAACCTTTACCGGTTGTTCCCCCTATTTTTTTTGCCTGGAAATTTTTGGAGGACAGGAATGAAAGTAAGAGGCAAAGTCAAGTGGTTCAGTGATTCCAAGGGCTATGGATTTATTTCCCAGGCCGATGGCCCCGATGTCTTTGTGCATCACAGCAACATCGAGGGTGAAGGCTTCAAGAGCCTGGAAGAAGGCCAAGAAGTGGAATTCGAAGTGGTTCAGGGGAAAAAAGGCCCCCAGGCCCAGGATGTGGTAAAGGTCTAAACAGTCTTCCCTACCACGGGCGCCCAATCGGCCGGGCGGATCGGAACCTGGCAGCCAAGCACCCCAGGCCCACCGGTCCGCTTGGAGATGAGCCGGTTTGCCCAGACGGTATTTTATAATAACGGCATGGTCGGCAAACTTACCCCTTACCGTGCCGAAGGAGAGGAAATGGCTAAAGTAAAGAATGGCGATTTTGTTCAACTGCACTATACTGGCAGCCTGGAAGACGGCACCGTATTTGACACCAGCGCCGACCGCGAGCCCCTGGAGTTTCAGGTGGGTGGCGGCGGGATCATTGTCGGCTTCAATGATGCGGTCATCAATATGGAAGTGGACGGCGAAAAGGATGTCACCCTGGTCCCGGATCAGGCTTACGGCGAACTCCGGGATGACCTCAAGCGGGAATTTCCCAAATCAATGCTGGGCGATCACCAGATCGAGGTGGGCCAGGAACTCAGGTTCGCCAGCCCTCATGGCCCCGTAACCGGCAAGGTTCTGGCCATCGAGCCGGACAAGTTCATGGTGGACTTCAACCACCCCCTGGCGGGCAAGACCCTGCTGTTCAAGATCAAGGTTGTGGGCATCACCGATCAACCCACCCAGCAGAGCTGCTCGTGCAGCTCTGATTCCTGTGATACCGGTTCCTGCGGTTCCGGTTGCTGCGGCTGAAAAAAATGGGCGGGGGGGAGGATTAATTCCTCCGCATCTCCGCTGATGGTTAAAAATGCGTCAGGGCGGTTCTCGAACCGCCCTGACGCATTTTTCGCCCAGGCGGCCTCCCCGGAAAAGGGAAGGCCGTCTTGCTTTACTGGCCGGCCTCCGGCGCCTTGGTCTGGGGATTGGTCTGATTGGACTGGGCGCCGCCCCTGGCTCCCTTCATCCTTTGGCGCTTCTGAGATTTGCCGGGACCGGGACTATTCTGGTTGGCTTGGGTAGTGGGGTTGATTACGCAGGTCCCGCCCGGGCCGCCGGTACACACCTGGTTGCCTGGCCCCCCGCCGGGGCCGCCGCCTTGTCTCTGCGCTAAACCCGGCCCTGCCAGGACCATCACCCCGGCCAGGGCCAGGGCCATGATCAAGCACCGTTGCTTCTTCATACAAACCTCCTTATTCGCTAATCTTCGTAAATGACCTTTATTCAGGGCGTCCCGGACCTCCGGGGCCAGGACCCATACCAGGAGAGGGCCCCATGCCGGGGCCGAGGCCCTTCCCGGGACCATGACCCGGACCGTGCCGGGGCCCGTGACCATCCATGGGGCCGCAGGGGCCAGCCTTGTCCCACCGGGTTTGCACCTGGTCCAAGAAAGTGGCGCGCTGTTCGGGTTTCAAGCGCTTTTTAAACTCCAGCAGAAACCGCACCAGTTCCTCTTCCAGTTTGCCCTGGAGTTCGCTGATCTCCCGAACCTTGGCTTGCACCGGGGCCATGGCCGGCGCCTCCTCCTTGATCAGGTCGAAGAGCTCCCGGCGCTTTTGGGACAACCCTCCCCGCAGTTCCATGACCTTGGCCCGGTGTTCCGGGAACAAGCCGCGCACGGCCTGGCGCTGGGTCTCGTCCAGGTTCAGAGTCCCCCAGAGGGCCCGCATGGCCATGGGGGGGGGGATTTCCTGGGACAGCCGTTGCGCCTTATCCTGGTAACGGAGATAGACCAGCGTGGCGATGGTCCCGAAGTTCAGGGCCAGGGAAAAAATCACCAAATATAAAAGCCAGTTGCGTTTCACTTACAGTTCTCGTTGCCTTCATCCTCTTGATAAGAGGCGAGTATCATTCCCATGGAACCCTGGGGAAAGTCATGAAAGGCCTCCAGGCTGGCGATTTCCGTACCGAAGCCGTTTTCCTGGGGTACAGGATAGAAATCCCGGGCCAGGGTGCCTCCCAGGAAGATTCCCAGAATCAGGGAAGCGGCCAGGGCTACGGACTGCCACCAGCGGCGGGGGGGCCGCTTGAGGCGAGCCACCACCTTTTCCGGCAACCCCGGCGGTGGCACCGGCGCCGGCAGGCCCGCCAGGGCCTGCTCCAGGGCCTCCAGTTGCGCCAGTTCCCGGAGGCAGGCGTCGCAACTTTCCAGGTGCCGGTCCACCAAGGCCCCCACCTCTGGCGCCAGTTCGCCGTCCAGCCAGGCGGAGAGGTTGTCCTGCACCTCAAGGCAATTCATGGTCATTTTCCTAAATCTCCCCCAGTAAAACCATCCTTATTTTGTTTAACACCAAAAATCATCAAAACCGGCGCGGCGCCTGTGGCAGGATTCTGCCGACCTAGTTCCATGGTAACATAATTTTTATTCATTTCCAGAGGGAACTCAGCGGCGCCGGGAAAGCCCTCTGGGCCACACCGCCGACCTGGTCGATTCTTCTTGACGCCCGCAGGTTCCGTGCTTAATTTGCTGGCAAGCGCCAACAACCGGCCATTTCTCTGGGCCAGGAGGAGGATCTATGCTGTCACAAATTCCCGTCGACTTTACCAAGGTCAAGAAAGAGAACCTCAATAAGGAGATCTTGCGGATGGCCATCATTGCCGAGCTGGACGCCATCAACCTCTATGAGCAGATGGCGGCGCTGGCCGACGATCCGGACATCAAAAAGGTCCTGCTGGACATCGCCCGGGAGGAAAAGACCCATGCGGGCGAGTTCGAAACCATGCTGCTGCGTTGGGACGCCGAGCAGGTGAAGGAGCATGAGCACGCCAAGAAAGAGATCAAAGAGCTCACCGGCAAATAACCGGCGGCCTCCGGATGACCTCTTTCTGGTCTGAAGCCTACGGCTGCCAGGAAACCGACTGCTACGAGCTCCTCAAGACCTTGCTGCAAGCCCGGGAGGAAATCCTGGCGGTGGAGGCGGCCCGGTTCCTCGGCTACGACCTCGAGGTGACCCAGCCGCTGCTCCAGCGCCTGGTGGATGAAGGGCTGGCGCTGGTTGTGGGTCAGGGCGGCGCCGCAGTTTATCGCCGGAATCGTTCTGAGGAGGCCCCCTGAGGACGCCACAGGGCCGCGAGCCCAAGCCTAGGGCTGCCAGACCTTGTAATACTTTGGGCTAGTTAAAAACGGGCCCGACAGCGGCGTGCGCGCCGGACTGGAAAGCGCGTCCAGTTGGTGGGCCAATTCCGGGTTCAGCCTTCTGAGATTTAAATGTTCGGCGTAGGCCGCGGCATTGTCGCCCGAAGCCACAAACATCAGGCCCATATTAAAGTGGGCCTCGGCGCTGTCGGGGTCGCGGCTAAGGGCTTCCCGAAACGCCTGCATGGCCTTATCCCGATGGCCGGCGGATCCATAGGTGACTCCCAGATTATTGAGAGGCCCGGCGTTTTCAGGGTTGGTGTCCGCGGCCTGCCTGAAGGCCGCTTCTGCCTCGGCGAAGCGGTCCCCCTGGAGAAGGGCCAATCCCTGCCGGTTTTGCTCAGCGCTCAGGCGGTCGCGTAGTTCGGCGTCCTTGGGCTTGAGCTTCGTCAACTTCTCTAAATCCTCGGCCGCGGCGCCATAATTGCCCTCGCCCTTATTTAACTTGGCCATCGCTGCGAGGGCTTCAGGGTAATCCGGCTTGAGCCGGAGGGCCTCCTTCAGGTACTTGGCCGCCGACCGGGGACGCCCCATCTCCAGATACTTCAGCCCCAGTTTATAGTTGGCCTCGGGGTCCTGGGGATTCTTCTGGACCGCCGCCCGCAATTGCACCACATTGGGCCCCCACTCCCCCGGCGCCGGGGAGGCCAGCAGGATAAGACAAAACCAGGCCAGGACCAAAAGAACAAGCCGGCGGCGCTTCATAGTACTGCTCCCAAGGGCTGGATTATAATCACTCTGCCAGATTTGTCTTGATATAGCACGAATTTTGTCAGCTGTGCTTAAGTATATTGAACAAGTTTTAAGCTGACATCGTCGCATCTGAAAATAAGGGCAAAATTTAAAAGCGGGCCTGAATCTGAAATGCCGTTATGATAACCATATAGATTGTCTATTATTTTGGTTGAAATCGCGCAAAGGTAGCAGTTATCACCCCTCTGTCACAGCCTAGTCAACCGACCGCTTGATCAAAGTGGGGGCCAGGGTTTCTTACCATAGAAGGGGTGAAAGAAAAGTATTGAACATTACCAGTTGAAAGCAGCGATCCTCGCGAGGGAAAGCCAGCAGGTATTCATGGCCGCAATCTTTATCCTTCACGTGGGCAAAGCCGTGGTGCGGATCGCGAGAAAAAAGCCTACGAGAGTCTCCGTCAGCCTTCCTTTCAGGGCGAATCGGAGGCGACGCCCGCCCCCAGGGAATTGGGGGGGTTAACCTTAAAAGTCGGGTCCAGCCGGTAGCGCACCCGGTTGGCCTTCTCGCCGTTGTGTTCCAGGACGCCCGCCTGGAGCAGCAGGTTGAGGTAAGTCCAGGCGGTCTTCTTATTCACCTGGAAGTGCTCCTCAAAATCCAGCAACTTAAACCAGCGGCCGCAGGTTAAGCGGAGAAAATCCCACAGGGTCTCGAGCGTGAGCTTGCGCCTGCCCTTCTGGGGTATAGACAGGCGGGCCAAAGCCTCTCGCAAGGCCTCGCCGTCGACGCCCTCCGGGTCCGGCCGGCGGGAGGCAAGGGGGGCGGCATCCCGGGTCTCTGGGACACCGGTCCAGTCCTCCGTCAGTCGTTCGAAATAATCTCCCACCTTGGCTTCGATGAGGTTCAAGAGGCGGTAAAACTGGGACAGGGTGATCTGGCCGGCCAGGCGGGTGACCAGGTAATCCTTGGCTTTTTTTCGGACAAAGGAGACCCGCTCTCCGGAGCTGACGGGCAAGCGGGCGGCGTCCAGCATGACCTCAAAAAACATGCCGGCCACCAGGGTGGTGTCCAGTCCCTGGGTGGGCGACCGCTGGTACCCGAGCCTTTCGGCGACCTGGGGGGCTCCGGCGGTGAGGGCAAAGTCGGCGAAGTCGTCGGCGAAGTCGGCCAACTTCTCTGGACGGGCCGCGGTTATCACCTGTTCCGTCAGGTGGCGCACCAAAGCCAGACGCCTATCCCGCTCCATGCTGACAGCCTCCCCGGGCTGGGCCGATTATAGGACATAATCGCCGCAGGAGCAAGGGGGGCCATCAGGTTTGATTCAGGGATGGTCTGGCTCCGGCGGGATAAATTTTGCTGAGGGTTGACACCCACCAGCGCTAACCTTAACTTCGTTACAAGTGCTGCTGCCCGGAAACCTTGCCCAATAGGCAGGTTGGGCCTGGCAATGCGGGGTTACGCTGCCATGAAGAAAACGAATCAGTCGGCTACTCCGGCCTCGAGATTCAGAATGGCGATGTACGGGATAATGCTAAGCAGCCTGATACTGGCCGCAGCCTGTGCTGAGGGCGGATACTCATATCAGTCGCCTTCCTACCCCACCTCCAGTTACCCAAGCAACTACTACCGGGATTACTACGGCCCAAGTCACTACCCGGCACAGGACCCGGAATACTGGCGAATGTGGCAGGATCGCCAGGGCGGCGGCTAATTGCCTTAACCCTCTGGCCGCCTCCAGAACCAGATACGGCATGAATCCTGGTTAGCATCTCAGTCCAAAATATCAGTTTGGCTTTATTTAACCGAAAACCTGCCAGCTCGCGCTGATGGCCCTTTCGAGGGAACCGCCGGAAGAGGACGGCGGCATCCAAGCTGCCGGTTGGCGCGGCGATCACGGGGAAAAAGGAGAAATATTGCATGAGAGCCGCACGAACCCGGATCCTCCTTTATCTGCTGGTTATCCTGTCACCCATCCTGGTGGTGGCGTTATTTCACCTCAAGACTGAGGACGTGTTCTTTTATAATCTCGGCCGCAGCTTCGCCCTAATGGCCTTTGCCATTATGATCATGCAAGTGGTCCTGGCCGCCCGGCTCAAGTGGGTGGAGGAGCCCTTCGGCCTCAATCTGACCTTCCCGTTCCACCGCCGGATGGGGGCCCTGGCGGCTGTCCTGCTGCTGCTACACCCCCCGCTGATGGCCCTGGGCGGTGGCGGCTGGCATTTACTTTACGGAATCAAGGTGGAATGGTACATCCTGGTGGCCAAGGCGGCCCTGCTGCTGCTGCTCCTCAACGTGGCGGTGAGCCTCTGGCGGGTGCGGCTGGGGATCAAGTTCGAAAAATGGCGCCGCTGCCATGATATTTTGGGGCCCCTGGTCCTGGTTCTGGCCTTTGTGCATAGCTGGTACGCCAGCGAGGATCTCAAGGTGCGGCCCCTGCAGGTCCTGTGGGTGACGTTCCTGGCCGGGGCCGTTTCGCTGTTCATTTATCACCGCCTGGTGCGGCCGCTGAGGCTTAGGGATCACCCTTATCGGGTCATCGAAGTCCAGCAAGAGACCCCCAAGGTCTGGACCCTGAAGTTTGCGCCGCCGCCGGGAGAGGAGCGCTTCGCTTTTTCCCCGGGCCAGTTCCAGTTCGTCACCCTGGTGCGGGGCCGGGGGTTGCCGGAGGAGGAGCACCATTTTACCATTTCCTCCAGTCCCACCGAGCCTGGCTATCATGCCTCGACCATTAAAGAGTCAGGCGATTTCACCGCCACCATCGGCCAGACCAGGGTGGGCGACACCGCCCTGATCCAGGCGCCCTTCGGGCGTTTTTCCTATCTCCTGCATCCGGAGTGGCGCGACCTGGTCTTTATCGCCGGCGGTATCGGCATTACCCCGTTGATGAGCAACCTGCGCCACATGCGGGATACGCAGGCGGACAGGCGCGTCCTGCTGCTTGACGCCAACCAGGATGAGGCCGGCATCGTCTTTCGGGAAGAGCTGGCCCAAATGGCGGCCGGGGACCGACCGCAGCTTGAGGTGGCGCATATTTTGAGCCGGCCGGGTGAGGCCTGGACAGGTGAACGGGGCCATCTGGATCGAGAAAAGCTGGCGCGCCTCTGTGGCGACCGTCTGGCGAAGAGTACCTTCTTTCTCTGTTGTCCGCCGGCCATGACCAAGGGCCTGGTGCGGATCTTGGGAGAGCTGGGGGTGCCCGACTCGCGCCTTTCCTATGAATACTTCTCCTTATAAGCGGGGGTTTTGCCATGGAATTCAGGAACCTGAATCTGGTTACCGTCCTGGTTATCCTCATCGTGGTAACCGTAGCCCTGGGGACAGCATTGCTGCGCTCGGTCTAAGCGCCGTAATGTGCGCCGAGGCGCCCGGGGACGACCACCCTAACGCCTGTGGCCCGGGATTTGAAAGCGGGACCAGCCGAAAACGACGGTCGCAGACTGGTCTATAAATGCCTTAAGCAAGAGCTGCTTAGATCAAAATGTCCATCAAGAAAAAGGCCCCGAGTCGAATCGGGGCCTTTTTCTAAACCAATTCTCAGCAGGGGTATACGGTCAGCGACAACTTTGCGACCGGTACCAGCTTCACCACCAGTACCTAATCCCTTCCACCATGGCCTCTTTCAGGGCCTCCATCATGGCCTCTATGCCAACCTCCGCCCTGGCCATGATGGTGCTCGTTATAAAAGTTCTGATCATAACGGCGGCCCTGGCGGTGTCCGCGCCAATAGGGATAACTTCGGTGGAAATTTTCCCAGTAGTTGGGATGTCTTTGATACCAGGTATTCCAATTCGCACCATACCACTTACCGGGCCTGACTATATAGGTGGGAGCATAGGAATAATACGGGGCCCACCCGTATCTGGGGCCGAAAAAGTACTGCAGGACTCCATTCAAAAACCAGTCGCCATTGTAATAGACCCAAGGCGTATTGGGTCCCACCCACGGATTCGCGTACTGATTCTGGGGTGGGGGTGGATAGTTGTAGCCCTGAGCATAAGCAGGGGTTGAGCTGGCGCCGACCGCGCCGCCAACCAGCAAAATGGCCAGCACCAGAATAACGCCTAACCTTTTCATATGTGCCTCCCGCATGATGTCAGATCAGTCTCTGATCTTTTGCTACCGCATAAAAGAGCTGCCTTTTTGGCAAGCGCTCTTTTATGATTAGATGATCTGCACCCGGCATTTATAAGCCCGGAAGGCAATTTTTTTTGGTTGGCCGATTTTCAGGCTGGTTTTTGCCAACGATCCCCTCGGACCGCGGCGAGCGGCTGGGTCGCCTGTAAGCAGGCAAGCCTAATTATCTACAATTTTTAATCTATTACGAGGAAGCAGACCCGCCGGCGCCGGGGCTGAGCCGCGACAATTCTCGGGCCAGCTCCGGGGCTGCCTGGATGGCCGGCAGACAGGTGAAATGGTGGCAAAGGTAGGCCACCGGGGCGCCGTCCGGTGAGCTGTAGCTGCGGGCCGCCGGGGCCAGCCTTTCGAGGGCCGTTGAGTCCGCCGGGTTCTTCAAGAGCAGGCGCCGCTCCGGGAGAAAGACCCGGTAGACGGCCTGCAGCAGCTCCCGGGTCCCATCGTCGCCGGGGTCGCCCACCAGGGTCAGGTCCACCGGCGGCAGGAGGGAAAGCGCCTGCACGGAGAGCAGGTGGGCAAAGATCCAGGGGTTCTCTTGGGCCTGGGTCTGGAGAACCCGGAGGATTCTCAGGGCCCGCTCCTGGTAGCGGCCCTCTTCGGTGACGCGGTGCAGCTTGAGGCAGACCCTGGCCGCCATGGAGCTGCCGGAGGGCAGAGTCTGGTCATGGAGGCTCTTGGCCCGCACCAATGGGGTCTCCCGGTCCCGGGCCACGTAAAAATAGAGCCCGGATTCCGGGTCCAAAAACAACTCATCCAGCAGCTCCACCAGACGCCGGGCCGCCTCCAGCCAGGCCGGGTCGAAGTCGGCCTCGTAAAGCTCCAGCAGCCCGTACGCCAGGTGGGCATAATCGTCGCAAAAACCCGGGACACTCACCCGGCCCCCCATCCAGCTTCGGTAGAGCCGGTCTTCCCGGAACATTTCTGACAGGAGAAAGCGGGCCCCTTGGGCCGCAGCCTCATAATAACGCCGGTCCTCCAGGACCTGGAACCCTTGGGCCAGGGTTGCCAGCATCAGGCCGTTCCAGGAGGCCACAATCTTTTCATCCCGGTGGGGAGGCACCCGTTGGGCCCGGACCCGGCGTAGGGCCTCCATTCCCGCCGCCAGGGTTTGCTCCACTTCTAGCCGGCTGATGGCGAAATGGGCCGCCAACTCCTCCCGGGACCGGGGCCGGGTCAAGACGTTGTTCCCCTCAAAATTTCCACCCAGGCTCACCCCGAGGGCTGTGCCCACCAGGGCCGACTTATCGTGGCCCAGCACCTCTTCAACTTCCCTAAAACCCCAGACGTAGTACTTGCCTTCCACCCCTTCGCTGTCGGCATCCCAGGCGGAATAGAAGCCGCCCTGGGGAGCTGCCAGCTCCCGCAGGACAAAGTCCAGGGTCTCGGCGGCGATTCTACGGCTCAGGGGGCTGCCGGTGAGCTGATGGTGCGCCAGATAGAGAGGCGCGAGCAGGGCGTTGTCATAGAGCATCTTTTCAAAATGAGGCACCACCCAGGCGGCGTCCACGGCATAGCGATGAAAACCGCCCTCCAACTGGTCGTAAATCCCGCCCCGGGCCATCTTCTCCAGGGTGAAGCCCAGCTTGTCCAGCACCTCGTGGTCCCGGGACAGGTGGAAATAGTTCAGGAACAAGCCAAACTCCAGGGAGCGGGGAAACTTGGGGGCGCCACCCAGGCCGCCGTTGACCGGGTCGTGCTCCTGGAGGAGGCGCTGGACCGCCCGGTCCAGCCCCTCCCGGGACGGCTCGGCCCCCGCCGGAGAAACCTCCCCGAGGGTTTGCAGGTAGGTGATGACCCGGCCGGCCAGTTCCTGGATCTGCTCCTGGTTTTTGCGGTGAGCCTGGCTGAGGGCCAGCAGCAGGCGGGGGAAACCGGGCAGGCCGCCGCGGTCCTCCGGGGGGAAATAGGTGCCACCATAAAACGGCTTCAAGTCCGGGGTGAGAAAGATGCTCAGGGGCCAACCGCCGTGGCCGGTGAGGGCGGTGACCACATTCATGTAAGTCTCGTCCAGTTCGGGGCGCTCTTCCCGGTCCACCTTGATGGAGACGAAGTGTTCGTTCAAGACCGCGGCAATGGCCTCATCCTCGAAACATTCATGGGCCATGACGTGGCACCAGTGGCAGGTGGAATAGCCGATGCTCAGGAAGATGGGCTTGTCTTCCCGGCGAGCCTTCTCCAAGGCCTCGGGCCCCCAGGGGTACCAATCCACCGGGTTATAGGCGTGCTGCTGCAAATAGGGGCTGGCGGCGTTAAGCAGATGGTTGGGGCGCGGTTCGACCATGGCAGGTTCCTTTGCACATTTTTTCGCCGGCGCTCAGGCCGCGACTCAGGTTGGCGAGGCTCGCTAAAAAGATAATTATAACTGCGGGGGATGCAAGGTGCTGGTTGGTAGTTAGCGGTTAGAAAAAACTAGGGGGTTAATCATAATATGTGATGTTCAAGATTTAATCTGACAACCATTAAACCGAAATCGGATTAAATCCGACCTTAGGAGCAAAATTTAAAAAAACGGCATGATCGGAAATGCAGTTATTGATAAGCAAATTGAATATCTATTATTTTGGTTGAGAACCGCGCAGATATAGCAGCTAGGTTTACCAGGGGCGAATCCTTCTCAACATAGCCCCGCCTTGCTTTTAACCTGCCCCATAATTAGTTTTTGAAAGAACTTTCATCTCGCGGCCTGGACCCGGAATTTAGGCCAGCAAGTTATCCCAGGATATTAGACATGGACAATACTCCCGAAAGAGACGTATTCCTCATCATCACCGACATTAGCGGCTACACCTCCTTCATGGTGGCTCACCAGACAGCCCTGGTGCATGGTCAGCTCATCATCAGCGAGCTGACCAAGGCCATCATCAGGCAGGTGGAAATTCCCCTGGAAATATCCAAGCTGGAGGGGGATGCCGTCTTTTTATATGCAGTCGTTGATGACCCCAAGTCCAGGGATGATCTTCGCCGGCAAATCGGCCGCAAACTAAAGCTTTTCCTAACGGCTTTCTCCGATAAGCTTCAGGAACTGAGCCAATCCAACACCTGTCCCTGCGAGGCCTGTACCAACATAAACAAACTCAACCTGAAGATCGTGGTCCACAGTGGCCGAGCTTTTTTTTATGAACTGGGGCGATTCCAGGAGTTATCCGGAGTGGACGTCATCATCGTCCATCGTCTCCTGAAAAACTCGGTTCCGGCCAAGCAGTATATCCTGATGACCGCAGCGGCCTACCAGGGTTTGCAAGCGGCGGTGGACTTTCCGATGACGCCGGGAGTCGAAACCTACGAAGAGATCGGGCGGATCAAGACCTTTGTTTACCTGCCGGAATCAGCCCTGGAGACCCGGGAAGCACAGCCGGAGCGGCAGTACACGTCGTGGTTTTACCGCACCAAGAACAAAATTTTCAGGAGGCTGCGCACCAAGTTGGCCTTCTGGGGGTTAGTCAGACTGCCGAAGTGCCGTAATCTGCCAGTGGCGTCAGATCAAGAAAGCCCAAAGTCTCTTTCTGAATAAGGGGTTAGTAGGACTTTTCAGGAATTAATTGTCGGGGCGGTTCGAGAACCGCCCCTTAGCTACTTGCGGCTACACTGCGACCATCTCATAGCCAGCCGCCATAATTACCCGAAGAATGATGTGATCACTCTTGGGGCCTATAATCGGCGGCTAACCTGCCAGGAGCGAAAATATCAGGCGGAGGTAGAAGTTCCAGATATGGAATGGCTAGCGAAATGAACCTTTTGTGGGGGTATTTCCAGAATCCTTTTGGTCCGATGATATTATGGCTTGATCGAGAGATTGCTTAGTCAAGTCTTGACCAATACACATGATGCAACTGATGGAATGAATTTTTTTTGCTTTTGGGTGACGGCTGACCGCTGATTCACAGGCGGGTTAAAGCGGAGAATTCTTCCTGCCCGGTGAGGCGGGCGATCTCTTCCAGAAGCTGTTGCAATTCCGGGGCGTCCCGAAATTTGATCTCCAGGTGGAAATCGGGCCCCTCAAAGACGGGGGGCGGCTGGAGGCGGACCCGGGGATGGCCCCTCAGGCCCAGGCGCCCCAGGGCTTCCTGAAAGGCGGCCAGGGCGGCGCTCAGCCTAGGGTTGAGCCAGCGTTTCAGGCAGCGCCGCACCGCCTCGGCCCGCTCCGGCGGATTGAGGGCCGGGTCGTGAAGATATTGCCGGAGTTGCTGGCGGGACAGGATCTCCCCCGGCAAGACGCCTTCGCGGCGGGACAGGAGCGCCACGGCCTCCAAAAATTGCTCCTGCTTGCTCTGGCTGAAGGGCAGTGAGGCCAGGTACGGCAGGGCCGCCGCCCGGTCCGACGCCGGCCACCGCGCCAGGGAGGCCGCGGCGGTCAGGGCCAGGCGGCCCCGGGCGCAAAGCTCCAGGAAAGGCGGCGCCAGGGCGCTCACCTGGAGGAGCCGGTCCAGGTGAGCCGCGGACGGCGGCAGCCCCAGATAGGGCAAAAATTTGGTTGCCACCGCGACCCGGTCCCAGTGGTCCAGAAGCCGCCGCGCCATGAAGGCCTGCTCCCGCAGGCTGAAGCCCCGGCTAAAGGCATTGTCGTAGAGGGCCACCAGCAGGCAGTTGGACTCCGGAGTGCTGGGGGGAAGAAGCCGGGCCGGGATGGCCTGCCAGCCCAATTGCGCCGCGGCCTGCAGGCGTTTGCGGCCGGCCACCACCTGCCAGCGCCCATCGGGACGGGCCCGCAACCAAGGCGGATTCAAGAGGCCCACCCCCCGCATGGAGGCGAGTAGCCGCGACAGGTCGACGCCGGCGGGAACCGTAAAGGTATGGTCCTCCAGGTCCACCGCGGTCAGGGAAATTTCCTGAAACGGGATTGCCTCAGTCACGTTGAGATCCGGGATTTGGCGCTGCTTAGCTGCTGGCCGGATTCGATCATACCATGACCGGAGCGGCCGGGGCTAACTAATTTTCAGGGATAGGGCGGGCGTCCCGCCCGCCGCTTTTCCCGGCCCAGGCTGGGAGCCCGTGCCACCATTCCCCAAATTATCAACTTTTTCGAAGCAGGTGAAGTTGGAAGTCAACCGCGGATTAATCAGGCCTGACTAAATTTTCCATTAAAACGCCATTCCGGGCAAAGTGAAGTGTCCCGCGTTGATAAAATCGGGACTCCTCACTTCGTTCGGGATGGCGCCGAAAGGCCATTATTCCATGTTCTGCTGATAACTATACGGAGCCGGGGTAATGGGGGTCCTGGCATTGGACGGCTGAGGGGCCTGGCTGTAAGCCTGCGGCCTCGTATTATTGCCATATGCTGGTTCCGAGGGGGTCACCGGCGCCGGGGTGTTCCAGCTGTGGCCGGGACCGGGCGGCGCCGCCGGCGCTGGGGCGTTGTCGCTATACCTGGGGCCGGGGGGCGTCGCCGGCGCCGGCGTATTATAGCCGTACCCCGGACCAGGCGCCGGATGGCTGTAACCATAGGGGGCCGGAGCACCGTAGCCCGGCTGGGCCGGGTAATAGCCCTGGGACGGCTGGGCCGTCTGCCGCTGTTGCACCAGATAGCCGCCGCCGGCCCCCAGGGCGGTCCCGATTAGGCCACCGATGGCGGCCCCTGCCCAGGGATTTCTATTGCCTATAGCAGCGCCGGCGAGGGCTCCCACGCCGCCGCCCAGGGCCGCGCCGGTACCGACGTAAGGACTGGAAGCGCAGCCCATGAGCAGGCTAAGCGAGGTGAGCATCACGATTATTCCGGGCCAGGCGTGCACGATAATTTCCCCTCTCCAGAAAGGTTACCTTAGTTATAAGTCGGGGGCGACGGCGCATAGCTGTAGCCCGGTTGCGGCGGTGCATAAGCGGCCGGAGGCGGACCATAGTTGGGCTGCGGCGACTGATAATAGGGTGGCGGATTAACCGAACGCCCATACACCTCGCCGCCCACGCCTCCTACGGCAGTGCCCAGCAGACCGCCGATGGCGGCGCCTCTCCAGGGATTATTGGGACTGGAGGCAATCCCCAGGGCCGCACCCATGGCGGCGCCCAGACCGGCGCCGGTTAGCATGTAGGGATTCTGGTTGGGGGTGGTAGCGCCGCACCCTATTAAAGAACTCATCAGCAGCAGCACCACCAGGAATTGCGGGGCCTTCACTTTTCTTAAAAGTCGCTTCCAGATATTCACAACCTTATCCTCCCCAAAAAGGGTTTTCTTCTGCTTTTAACTTTTTAGACCGGGGGCTGGGGGGAAAAGTTAAGCACCGTGAAGCTCAGGAGGATAAAAAAAGTCGAGAGAGAGAATATTTTGCGATGGCGGGGAAAGGCAGGCTGGACTGGCTCCCTAATGATAGGGGCGGCTCGCGAGCCGCCCCTAAGCCTTTCATATTTTTCTTCGTAACTGTTTACTTGGCGATTACCAGGATGACTGCGTCTTTGGCGACACTAGCGCCGGGTTCGAAGTTGATGGCCTTGATGGCGCCGGTGGCCGGGGCGGGCAGGCTGTTTTGCATCTTCATGGCCTCCAGGACGCAGACCAGATCGCCGGTGGCAACTTTGTCCCCCACTTTGACGCTATAGCTGATGATCATGCCCGGCATGGGGGCGCGCAGCGGCACTTCGCCGGCGGCCAGTTCGGCCGCGGGCGCGGCCGCGGGCGCGGCGGGCCGGGGGGCGGCGGCCGCGGGCGCCGGTTTGGCGGCGGCCGGGACGGCTGCGGGTTTAGGAGCCGCTACAGGCTGGAAGCCTGCGCTACCGGCCGCGGGCGCCAGGCTGGTGATCACCGGGGCCCCGGAGGTGCATTCCACTTCGACCTCATAGTAGCTGCCGTCCACGAAGACGTTGAAGGTCCTCAGGCCCGCGCCCTTGGCCGGGGCGGTCTTTTCCAGGGAATCGAGATACTCCTTCACCTGGGCGAAGAGCTTCTTGCCCTTGATGGTGGTATAGACCGTGTCCTCCAGCTTCACCTGCTCCAGGGTCTTGGGCTTGACCTCGTCGGGGACGGGCTCCAGGCCGTACTTCCATTTGAGGAAGCGGCTGCCGGTGGTGGGGTAGAGGGCGTAGATCAGGACGTCGCCGTCGTTTTTGGCCAGGCCCTTGGTCTCGGCCACCGCCTTGTCCCACTCCGGCTCCAGGATCTCGCCGGGCCGCTTGGTGGTGGGCTCCTCGCCCCGCTCGTAGCCCTTGAGGATGATCTTCTGGACCTTTTTGTCCATGGGCGCCGGGGTCTTGCCATAGAGGCCGTAGGCCAGACCCTTGACCTCGGCGGGCACCATCTGGTAGCGCCCGAACAGGACGTTCATCACCGCCTGGATGCCGACGATCTGGGAGGTGGGCGTCACCAGCGGCGGGTAGCCCAGCTCGGCCCGGGTCTGGGGGAGATCCGCCATCACTTCGTGGATGCGGTCCAGGGCGTTGGCCTCCTTCAGCTGATTCACCAGATTGGAGTACATGCCGCCGGGGATCTGGTGCAGGAGCACCCCGGTGTCGATCTGGGCCATCTTGGAGGTGTCCAACAGATCGCGGTACTTTACTGCCACCTTCTCCAGGTCCTGGCCGATCTCGATCAACTTCGCCAGGTCCATGTCGGTCTGGCGCTCGGTCTGCTCCACCGCCACCAGCAGCGGTTCGATGGCCGGCTGGGAAGTGCGCAGGGCAAAGGGGCAGAGGCAGGTGTCCAGCACGTCCACGCCGGCCTCGATGGCCTTCAAATAACTCATGGAACCGGAGCCGGAGGTGTAGTGGGTGTGGAACTCCACCGGAATCTTGATGGTCTCCTTGACGGCCTTGATGATGGCGTAGGCGTCGTTGGGCGAGACCATGCCGGCCATGTCCTTCAAGACGAAGGAGTCGGCCCCCATCTCTTCGGACTTTTTGGCAAAGTCGACGTAGTAGTCGAGATTGAAGATCGGGCCGCCCAGGCGCCGCTGGGTCAGGGAAAAGCACACCGCCGCCTGGAAGTGGGCCATCAGCCCGGTTTTCTTGGCGTCCATCAGGGCCTTGACCGACACCTCCCAGTTGCGCATGTCGTTTAAGGCGTCGAAGACCCGGAAGACGTCCACCCCCGCCTCGGCGGTGTAGCGCACGAAGCGGTAGGTCAGGTCATCGGCGTAGTTACGGTAGCCCACCAGGTTCTGGCCGCGCAAGAGCATCATGGTGGGGGTCTTCTTGAGGATCCCCTTGATGGTGCGGATGCGCTCCCAGGGGTCGTCCCCCAGGAAGCGGTGGGTGGTGTCGAAGGTGGCCCCGCCCCAGACCTCGATGGCCCAGTAGCCCATCTGGTCCATGCGTTCCATGAAGGGTACGATGTCTTCGGTGCGCATCCGGGTGGCCAACAGCGACTGGTGGCCGTCCCGAAAGGTGGTGTCCGTGAACTTGATGGGGTTTTTTCCAGCCATGTTATACGACTCCTTAGTTCTTTTTCGTCGTGGTGGGGCGGCGGCTGCCGCTGGTTACTAATAGTTCCCAGTTGCCAGTTCCCAGAGAAAACCACTGGCAACCTGGAACTGAGAACTGGCAACTTTATCTCAAACTGCGCCGCTGCATCAACAGGCGCAACTGCATGGCCTGGCTGCGGCCGGCCAGGGCCCAGAGGCTCACCAATGGCCCGGGGGCGGCGGCCGCCGCGCCCGGCAGGGCCGCGGCCTGGCAGGCCACCTCCTCATCGGCGATATAGGCCGAGATGGCCCCGCTGATGGCGGCTAATATTTGCGGTTTGATGGGCATCTCTTTCTCCCAGTTCAAAGTTCAAGGTTCAAAGTTCAAAGTTGACCAGTAGTCAAAAGTCTTTTCTGGCTACTGACTACTGGCAACTGGCAACTACAACCGGGATGTTGCCGTGCTTCTTGGCCGGCAGGGTTTCCCGCTTGGACGCCAGGGCCGAAAGCGCCGCGATCAGTTTGGGCCGGGTCTCCCGGGGGGCGATCACCTGGTCCACAAAGCCCCGCGAGGCGGCGATGTAGGGGTTGTAGAGCAGGTTCTCGTAGTGGGCGATAATCTCGGCCCGCTTGGCCACCGGGTCCGCCGCCTCCTTGATCTCCTTCCTAAAGATGACGTTGGCCGCGCCACTCGCCCCCATCACCGCGATCTCGGCGGTGGGCCAGGCCAGCACCAGGTCCGCCCCCAGGTCCCGGGAGCACATGGCTAAATAAGAGCCGCCGTAGTCCTTGCGGGTCACCAGGGTGAGCTTGGGCACCGTGGCCTCGGAGTAGCACCACAGGAGTTTCGCCCCGTGGCGGATGATGCCCCGCCACTCCTGGTCGGAGCCGGGCAGGTAGCCGGGGACGTCGGCGATGGTCAACAGCGGGATATTGAAGGCGTCGCAGCAGCGGATGAAGCGGCAGGCCTTGTCGGCCGCGTCCACGTCCAGGCAGCCGGCCATGACCTGGGGCTGGTTGGCGATGATGCCCACGGGGCGGCCGCCCAGCCGGGCCAGGACCGTGATGATGTTCTGGGCAAAGTAGTGGTGCGGTTCGAAGAAGTCGCCGTCGTCGACGATGGCGGCAATCACGTCGTGCATGTTGTAGGAGGCGCTGGGGCTGTCGGGCACGATGGCGTCCAGGGCCGGCTCCTCCCGGTGGGCGGGATCGCTACTGGGGCTAAACGGCGGGTCCTCCATATTGTTGCTGGGCAAAAAGGAGAGCAGCTTTTTAATCTGCTCGATGGCGTCCTGGTCGGACTCGCAGGCGAACTGGGCCACGCCGCTCTTGGCGTTGTGGGCCAGGGCCCCGCCCAAATCCTCCTGGCTGATCTCTTCGCCGGTGACGCTCTTGATCACGTCCGGGCCGGTGATGAACATGTAGGAGGTGTTCTTCACCATGAAGATAAAGTCGGTCATGGCCGGCGAATAGACCGCGCCCCCGGCGGTGGGGCCCATGATCGCCGAAATCTGCGGAATGACCCCGGAAGCGATGGCGTTCCGATAGAAGATCTGGCCGTAGCCGGAAAGCGAGTCCACACCCTCCTGGATGCGGGCCCCGCCGGAGTCGTTGAAGCCCACGCAGGGCACCCCGGCCTTCAGGGCCAGGTCCATGACCTTGCAGATCTTCTTGGCGTGCATCTCGCCTAAGCTCCCGGCCCGGGCGGTGAAGTCCTGGGAAAAGGCAAAGACCGGGCGGTCGTTAACCTGGCCGAAGCCCGTGATGACGCCGTCCGCCGGGATCTCGATCTTTTCCATCCCGAAGTTGACCGAGCGGTGGGTGACGAACATATCGGTTTCCTGGAAGGTCCCGGGGTCGAAAAAGAGGTCCAGGCGCTCCCGGGCGGTGAGCTTGCCGCCGGCGTGCTGCTTCTCCACCGCCTTGGCCCCGCCCATCCCCTTGACCTTCGCCTCCCGCTCCTTCAACTCCTGGATCTTCTGCGCCACTGTCTTCATAAACGACTCCTTTTCCACATAAACCCGTTGCCCGCAACGATCTTGATAAGACTGCAAGAATTCCGATTAGCAGAAGCTGGTGCGCTGGCGGGAAGATATCTCAGACTATTGAGATTATTTTCTTTCCGGGGTCATGTCAACCGGAATCTGTGAATTATTTCTCTTGAACGCGGTTTTCCTTAAAGATGGTTTTCAGTTTTTAGTTTTCGGTTGTATGATGACGCCGATGACCATTTTGCCACCCTAGCACCGGCGCAGGCAAAGCCTGCGGCTACCGAAGAGAGGCAACCGAGATGAACAGGCCGCAAAATTCGCTCCGGGAAGACGGCATGCACCGGACCACGGTGCGGGTGCGCTTCGGCGACACCGACCCCTACGGCATCGTCTATTTCGTCAGCTATTTCCGCTATTGTCACCGGGCCATCGAGGAGTATTTACGGGCCTGCAATCTTGCGCCCGAGGCAACCTTCAAGAACGTCCGGGAGGGCTTCGGCCTGCCCATCGTGGAGGCCTGGTGCCGCTTCCGGCGACCGACGCAATATGGCGAACTGCTCAGGGTTGAGACTCGCATCCAGGAGCTGCGCTCCAAGGCCCTGATCTTCCGGTTCGAGTTTTATCCCGAGGCAGGCCGGGAACTGGTGGCGGAGGGGACGGCCAACCTGGTGGCCATCGGCCCGGATTGGCGGGCGCAGGAGTTGCCGGCGCGGCTTAAAGAGGCGTTAAAGGGAAACAAATAAGGGCGACCCGGCGGGTCACCCCTACGAAAAATCGTGGCGGGCCATGACCATGCCTAGATTTTCTTCTTCACTACCAGGACCGGGCAGTGGGCCTGGCCGATGACCCGTTCGGCCACGGAGCCCATCAGAAGTTTGCGCAGGCCGGTGCGGCCGTGGCTCCCCATGATGATGAGATTCACCTTCTTGGCCTGGGCAAACATGATAATGGCCTGGTCGGGCTGCCCCTGGGGCACTGCGGTCTCTAAGGTCACGCCCCGCCTGTCGGCATCGGCCTCCATCTTGCGCACCACCTCGGTGGCCGTCTTGACCTCGCCGTCGGTGGCGGCCACGGTTATCCCGGTCAAGTGACTCCCCATCCGCTGGGTGATGCTTAGAGCCTCCTGCCAGGCCACGGCGCTGAAGGGGGAGTCGTCGCAGGCCACCAGGAGATGCTTGAATTCCAGGGTCGCGCCTCGGGGAACCACCAGGACGTTGAAGCGGCTGTGGCCGATGACCCGGGCCGCGACGCTGCCTATCAGGAGCCGGGCCAGGCCGGTCAAGCCGTGGCGGCCCATGACGATCCAGTCCGGCTGGAGGGCTTCGGCCTCCTCCAGGACGCCTTCATAGGCGGAGGCGCTGGTGCGGAGGCGAGGCTCCAGATCCACCCCCAGCTCGGCGGCCTTGCCGCGCCAGGTCTCCAGGCGGCTCTTCACCGCGGCTTCCTGGGCCGCCTGCACCTCCAGGTTAATTGTGGCCGGCGGCAACAAGTCCGGGGTCTGCAATTCATACATGGGGATGAAAGATAAGACTTGGAGGAGGAAGACCTTGCAGCCGGTGGCTTTACCTAGCTCCAGGGCCACGGTGATGGCTTCCTGGCTGTCCGGGGACTCATCGGTGCAGACCAGCAATTTTTCCAGGTGGGCGGGGGAGGTCATGGGAAGCTCCGGTTTTCTGTTTTCTATTTTCCGTTTTCTGTAAAAACAAAAAACAGCTTTGATTAAAGGTAACAGTTATGTCTGCCTGAAATTGTTTAATTGCATGTTGTTTCGGCGTAGATAGCTTTTTCATTAACACAGAAAACAGAAAACGGAAAACAGAAAACTTTCTTTTTAACTATCTTTTCTTGACCACCAGCACCGGGCAGGGAGTCTGGCCGATGACCCGCTCGGTGACGCTGCCCATGAGCAGCTTCTTAAAGCCGGTGCGCCCGTGGCTGCCCATAATGATGAGGTCCACATGATTTTCCCGGGCCACCTGGATGACGCCGTCATCGGCCGCCAGCCCCTGAGGCGAGAAGCCCTGGAAGGAGACCCCTTCCCGGTTGGCCGCAGTCATCATCCGGTGGACGATCTCCTGGGCCTCGGGAATCTCCCCTTCCTCCCGGGCCACCACTACGCCGAGGAGCTCACTGTTGGCCCGGCTCGCCATGGCGATGGCCTCCGTTAGGGCGGCATCGCTGTAAGGGGAGCCATCCGAGGCGATGAGCAGGCGCTTAAAGCTCAGGGTCGCTCCCTGGGGCACCACCAGGACGTTAACCGAGATCAAACCGATGACCCGGGCGGTGACGGAACCCATGGCCAGGTGTAACAGGGCAGTGCGGCCGTAGCGCCCCATGAGGATGAGACCGGGCTGAATCTGGTCGGCCTCCGCCACGATGGCGGCAAAGGGCGAGACGCTGTGGAGCACCCGGTATTCCAGCTGTACCCCTCGGAGTGCGGCCTCGGAGGCGGTGACGACCTTCTGCCGGTGGATCTCCTCTTCCAGGCAGACCCGCAGGTCCGGAGCCACGGCCTCGAATTCGGGGACGATTTCCACCAGCTGCAGCGCGTAAACCTTGCTGCCGCAGGCCTGGCCCAGGGCCAGGGCCTGAGTTACCGCATTGCCGCCCTCGTCGGAGCCGTCGGTGCAGACCAGCAGGCTTTCCCACCGTCCAGGACAGATTATGGCCTTTTCAGAGTTCATAGTTATAGGATAAAACCTTGGGGGTGGTTTAACCAGATGTTTCTAAATGAAAATAAGAATAAATTCATTATATTTGCCTGGTGGGGCGGCCCTAATACGGGTGGCGGGCGGGGATCCCGGTCTTACCAAGATCCTACCTAACGGCTAACCTTGTTCCGTCGCCTCCTCCTGGCCGGGGCGATCGTAGTGTCCGGTCAGGAAACGCTGCGCCAGGATTTCGGGCATGGAGTCGTCGCTCATCAGCATGTCCATCTGGCGCACATAGGCCATCAGGCGCCCCAGGAGGTCCAGGCGCTCCTCGGTTTCCGCCGCGGACCGTTTACGGAAGCGGGCCCGGATGATGTCGCCGTGAATCTCCATCTCAAAGCCCAGATGCTCCAGGACCTTGGCGATGAGCCGGATGCGCCGGATGCGCCGGGTGTCGTCGGCGGCGCCCCCCTTGAAGGTGAAGTGGATGTAGTTGTTCGCCGCCACTTCGCCTAAGTAGCTGTCCACGCTCTGAAAATGGTAGCCCAGGCGGCAGGCGTAGTTGACGTAGTTGGCCCCGACGATGGCATAAGTCTTGTCCCAAAACTGCTCCGGCGGCCGGATGGCCGACTGGCCCAGGACCTGTAAAAAACCGCCCAAGTTCACCGGCACCGGTCCGGCCCAGGTGATGTCCGGGTGGCTGATGCCCCGCCAGAGAGCCCGCATGGGCCGGGAGATGACCTTTTCCGGCGGCACCGGGGTATCATAACCGGCCAGGCCGTCTCCCAGGTCCACCAGGTGCAGGTTAAGAGGCAGGTCGGTCTTGAGCTTCAGGAGCTTGAGGGCCGGCACCCGGCCCTGGGCCACCTCGTCCATCAGGCCGAACATCACCTGGATGGCCTTTTCGTGGGCAAATCGGGTGATGTCGCAGTAGGTGCGGCAGTTCTCGGGGCGGAAATTAGGGCTGCGGCGGTCCACCAGGGTTAAGGGAGTGATGAGGTCCAGCACCGCCCGCAATTTCTCCAGGACCGGCGGGGGCACCTTGAGGGTGCGGGGGACTTGCCGGCGCAGCAACTCCTCCATCCGACCCCGATACACCCGGCCTTGGTCGGCGTCCACGGTCACCACCTCGCCTGCGGGCAAAGATCTGGCCCCTGGGGCGTCCACCAGGGCTGGAATCCCGTATTCCCGAGCCACCAGGGCCAGATGCCCCGTGGCCGAACCCACCGCGGTGACGATGGCCGCCAGCCGGGGCAGCACCGGAGCCAGTTGCGGCGTGGTGCGAGGGGCCACCAGAACCGCGCCTTGGGGCACCTGGGCTTGGTTGCCGTCTTCGGACCAGATGAAATACCGGCCCGGCCGCCACCCCGGGGGCGCCGGTGCGTCCTTCCTCCAGCAGCAACTCGCCGCCGGCCAGGGGTTCTTCGGCCCGATGCCGACATGATTCGGCCTCGCGGGTTTGCAGGTGCCGGGACTGGATGACATAGAGGCGTCCATCCCGGTCCTGGGCCCATTCCACCCCCTGGGGGCGACGGTAGTAGCCTTCCAAGAGGCGAGCCATGCCGGCCAGTTGCTCCAGGTCGCCCTCCTGCAAGGCCGGGGCCGCCGCCAGTTCCGGGGGCAACGGCAGCCGGGTCAGGCGGCCGTCCCGCACGGCGAGGCAGTATTCCTTGCGGCCCAGACTGGCATGCAGCAATCGCCCGGTTTTCTTGGAGACGATGAATTCATCGGCGCTCACCAAGCCGCTCACCAGGTCGGCGGCCAGGCCCAAGGTGGCACTCACCAGCAGCCGGTCCGGGTCGCAGCCTTCGGGGTCGGTGGTAAACATGACCCCGGCGGCCCGAGCCTCGATGAGGCGCTGGACCAGCACCCCCATGGCCGCTTCCTCGGGTAGGAGGCCCTGGAGCTTGAAGTAAATCATGGCCCGCTCCCCGAACTGGCTGGCCACCACCTGGCGCCAGCGCTGGGGCACCTCTGCCGGGGCCACTCCCAGGAAGCTTTCGTACTGCCCGGCAAAGGTGGCGCCCAGGTCCTCCCGGCCACCGCTGCTGCGCACCGTCAGCCAGGCTTCCGGGCCGGCCGCGGCCAGCCGCCGGGATTCCGTAAGCAAGCCCTGCTGCAAGTCCTCGGGGATGGGCTGGGCCAGGACCATGGCCCTGATGTCCCGGGAGGCCGCCGCCACCGCCACCGGGTCGGTCAGGTCCAAGGCGGCCAGCCGCGCCTTGATCCGGGCCAGCAGGGTGCCCTCCTGACCCGGCATCTCCTGCGCCAGGAAGACCCGGTAAGCCGCCAGGGTGGCCACCACCCCGTCCGGCACCGGCAGACCCAACTGGTTCTTGACCCGGGCCAGGTTGCCGGCCTTGCCGCCCAAGGCTATGAGCAGCTCGGGGTCGGCCATTTCCAGGCGCACCAACATGGGGCCGTAAACACAGGTCTCCTCTCGCAGCCGCTGCTGGACGGCTTCTCGGATGCGGACCCGGGAGACCTCCAGTTCCGTCCAGCGCCTCCCGGACATGCTTTGCAGGGCCGCGACCAGGTTGACAAAGCGACGGTCTAAGAGCGTCGATTTGGGAGGCGCCAGTAGTTGAGGTCCAGGCCCTCTTGAGCCGACAGCTTCTCTTCCAGGTCCCCCATCAAGGCCAGGACCTCGTTATTGAGGGCCAGGACCTGCTGAAAGCCGCGCCAGATTTCTTTCAGAGTAGAGGCCGGCGCAGCCGTTTTCTTTTTTCGCCGGAAGAGGTCAAGCCAGCCCATAAGTTTTTATTTCATTTTCGCTCGACGTCAAAATTTACTCGACTTGCCCCGGATAGATAACATTTTTTCACCCGGTAGGGAATTTCTTTCCCAGGCCAGCTTGCCCCCGGGTCCGCTGCAGGATCCTGGCCGGTGGCCAGTGGAAAAGACACTTGATTTGGTTCGATGGAAATCAATTGGCGACCGGTCTATAGGCTTTTACAAATTGTAAAAATTCCTGACAGGGAAATCTTTCCAGGGCAGGGCAAAAGTTCCCATGCCTGCCGAATTATCGCCAATTTCCAGATAGTTAATCTTCCGGCATTTTTGCCCCAGGCTTGGCACGGGCATTGCCAATAAAGGTAAGAACCTAACCCTGGAGGCGAGCTTCCCGGGTTGCTGAAAAGTGAAATTCTGGAGGGAGGTGAACAACATTGAAAAGGTTTTCGGCAATCATCCTTAACTTTCTGCTGCTGGGCGTGCCCGCCCTGGTCTGGGCCGGCGAAGGTCTGGAGGTCCCTGAGGAATTGGGGAAAAAGGTTGACCTGGCCAATCTGGGCGGCATCAATTATTTCTTCGCCCATTGGTACAACGACAACCTCTGGGTCTACGCCACCATCGTCACGGTGCTGATGGGCCTTTTGGGTTTCGCCATCGCCCTGGTCACCGACGTCATCCTCAAGATGATCGGCATGGAAACTCACAAGATGGAGCACCACGAATAATACGGGATAGGAGAACTACACCATGTTTGATATTTACCTGCCCATCGCCGGCATGCAATTCAACGCCCTCATCCTGATCGCCATCGGCTTTTCCGTGGGCGTCCTGGGAGGCTTCTTCGGAGTCGGCGGCGCCTGGGTGGTGACCCCGGCCCTCAATGCCTTCGGTTTTCCCATGGCCTATGCCATCGGCACCGACCTGGCCCATATCTTCGGCAAATCCATCGTGGCCACCGCCAAACATCGCAAGATGGGCAACGTGGACATGAAGCTGGGCCTGATCTCCATCGTCGGCTCGGTCATCGGGGTGGAGATCGGCGCCCGGAACGTCATGTACCTGACCAAGTTGGGCATAGCCGGCCCGGTGGTGCGTTATATATACATGTTCATGCTCTTCGGTCTGGGCATTTATATGCTCTACGACTACATGACCAAAGACAAGCGGGCCGCGGCCCAGGCTGCCAAAGTGGCGGCGGCGGCCAGAGCGGGACTGGCCCCGCCGGCCAAGAAGTCCTGGAACCTGCCGCCCATGATCCACTTCCCGGCCTCGGGGATCACCATTTCCCTTTGGACCGTGAGCGGGGTATTTCTCTTTACGGGTTATCTCTCCGGTCTCCTGGGCGTCGGCGGCGGCTTTATCCGCATGCCCGCCCTGATCTACCTGATCGGCTGCCCCACGGCCATTGCGGTGGGCACCGACCTGTTCTCGGTCCTGTTCTCCGGGGCTTACGGCTGCTTCACTTACGGGGTTAAGGCCCGGGTGGAGATCATCGCCGCCATCCTGATGCTCGTCGGCGCCGCCATCGGGGCCCAGGTCGGCGTCACCGCGGTCAAGTACATCCGGGGCTACGGCATCCGGCTGCTCTTTGCCATCATGGTCATCCTGGCCGGCATCTCGGTATCCCTGAAACAGTTCGAATTAAATACCGCCTCCCAATGGATGGTCATGTGCGCCGCCCTGGGGATGTGTGCGGTCATCATGATCAAGTTGTACCAAGGCTTTAAGAAGGAGCAGGCTGAGAAGGCGGCCTATGCCGTGAAAGAGGTGAAGCCATGAAGATTCTGGTACCCGTGGACGGCTCGGAGTACTCCCTGAAGGCGGTGGAATCCGCCTGTGACCTGGCCAAGGCCCAGCCCTTCTCCGCTCTGATCCTGATGTCGGTGGGCATCGAACTGCCGGAACTGGAAGAAGGCCGGTACATCGCCGAGAAGATGAAGGCCCAGGCGGAAGCGGCCCTGGCCCAGGCCAAACAGGCGGCGTTGGCAAAGGACTCGACTCTCAAGGTCGACACCCTCCTGGCCACCGGCGCCTCGCCCGCAGAGGAAATCGTCAAGGCTGCCAAAGACCAAAAAGCCGATCTCATCGTCATCGGCAGCCGGGGCCTGGCCGGTAAAACCTCGTCCTTCCTGGGGAGCACCGCCTCCAAGGTGGTGACCTACTCTCCCTGTTCGGTGTTGGTGGTCAAATCTGATTAACTCGGTTGGCTCGCAATAATCCCCTTTGGCGGGCGGCTCTCTTGGCGGGGAGCCGCCTTTTTCTCCCAGGAGCGCACCAGCAAGCAGGGTTCATTTGTGAACAAGAATGTTCTCTTGACCGCAAGTCATCAGGATTTGCCGGGAACCGGGCAGACCTTCTTCTCCCAGTCTCCTCTCTGGGAGTTTGCTTGACCGGGTACCCCGGATTGGCTAACATGAAAGGGGAAATAGCGACTTAACGGTACCGGCAAGGTGGGCCTGACTGGATTACTAACGGCGTTTGTGTTTTAATGGCAGGCGACGGCAATGATCATTTCTCTTCAAAGAGCCTAAGGATGACGGCCTGATGTGGCGCTTCCCTTTCCTGATCTCCCGGCACGCCCTGGCCTTGATGCTGGCGGTGAACCTCACCCTGCTGGGCACCAGCATCTACCTGGGAATCAAGAGCGCCAACCAGATGCGGGAGATCGTCAAGGAAGACTTCAACCAGCAGCAACTGGTGCTGGCCCGGCACACTGCCAGCCTCTTGGAGCAGGACATCAACTTCCTGAAACGGGAGTTAAGCACCCTCAACTTCTCCCCTTCCATTCAGTACCTGGAACCCCTCACCTGGGCCAACCGCATGCGGGCCACCCTGGCCAGCGTCCGGGAAGAAGGGCTGGTGGAAATCCTGCGGATCGATGCCGCCGGCCAACGGGCCTACCTGATGGACGGCCGGGGTCTGGACCACATCACCACCGGCTCCTTCAAGGATGCTCCCTACCTGGAATGGGCCGCCAACCCGGAAAATAAGAGCCGGGTTTATGTGAGCCCGGTGTCCACCCAGGTCCCCAATTTCGTCGGGCGTCTCATCACGGTGATGGCGGTGCCCACTTATGAGGTCTCCGTGGACGAGAGCCATCCCCAGCCCTCGGGGGCCTTCGCCGGGGTCCTGGTCTTTTACATCGACAGCCAGCAGCTGGCCAGCAAGTTCACCCAGCAGATCAGAGAGCGGCAAGACCGGCTATGCCTGGATCATGGACAACCAGGGGATCTTCTTGAGCCACCCGGAGCGGGACTTCATCGGCAAAAACGCCTTCATCGTGCGCAAGGCGCGGATGCCCGCCATCTCCTTCGACGCCATCAATGAAATCCAGCGGGAAAAGATGCTGGCCGGCAAGGAGGGCTGGGGCACTTACATCTCCGGGTGGCATCGGGGCATTGGCCGGCGAGATCCAGAAGCTCATCGCCTATGCGCCGGTGCACTTGGGGGACCCGGCGCTGGTGCAAGGCTCCGACCCGGTGCCGGTTCTGGTCGGTGGCGGTGGTGGCCCCGGCCAGCGAAGTGGAGGGCGTGGTGCACTACCTCTATATGCGCCAGTTCCTCCTGCAGGTGATCATCGGCCTCGTGGTCCTCTCCGGCACCATCGTCATGTTGAACTTTCGCTATGAGCGGCAGTTTTCCGAAAGCCTGGAGCAGGAAGTCAGTCGCCAGAAAGAGAAATTGCAGAAATCCGAAGCCCGCTACCAGGGCCTGGTGGAGAATGCCGCCGACCTCATCTATACCGTGGACGACCATGGCCGCATCCTCTCCATCAACCGTTTCGCCGCCAATCTCTTCTCCATGGCCTTGGCCGGCGCCGCGGACGCCAAGCAGGAGGGTAACCCCGAAGACTTCATCGGCCGCACCTTTTACGACGTTTTTACCCAAAAATCCGCCGACTTCCACCTGGACTGGCTGCGGGAGATGAAAGAGACCGGCAAGGTAAGGTCCATGCGCCACCAGGTGGCCATCGGCGACCAGGAGTTCTGGTTCTCCACCAGCATCGTGGGGATCAGGGACGAGCAGGGGCAGATCTTCGCCTACGAGATCATCTCCCGGAACATCACCGGCCGCAAGTCCATCGAAGACCGGATGATCAACATGGAGAAACTGGCCTCCATCGGCACCCTGGCTGCCGGGGTGGCCCATGAAATCAACAACCCCATGACCGTGATCCTCGGGTTTACCGAACACCTGCTGGGACAGACCGAGGAGCAGCCCGAGATCCACGAGACCTTGCAGGTCATCGAGGAGGAGGGCCTGCGCTGTAAGAAGATCGTGGAGAACCTCCTCACCTTCGCCCGGGTCCCGGAGCGCACCGAAACCAGGACCGATATCAACCAGATCCTGGGAAAGACCCTGGCGGTGGTGAAAAATACCTTGCTGACCAGGAAAATTCATCTGGAAAGCCATTTCTCCCCAGACCTGCCCACCGCCGCGGGCGATCCCCAGGAGCTGCAACAGGTCTTCATCAACCTGATCAACAACGCCCGGGACGCCATGAAGGGCGGCGGGGTGCTGAAGGTGGTGACCAAACCGGCCCCCGACGGCAAACGGGTGGCCATCGAGTTCAGCGATACCGGCAACGGCATCCCCCGGGAGGCCCAGCCCAAGATCTTCGATCCCTTCTTTACCACCAAGAAGACCGGCGAAGGCACTGGCCTGGGACTGTCCATGAGCTACGGCATCATTACCAAGTTCGGCGGCAACATCATCTTCACCACCTACCCGGCGGCGGAATATCCCGAGAAACACGGGACTACCTTTACCGTTTATCTGCCCATCGCCGGCGAGGAGGCGGTAAGCAGTGAGCCGAAAACAGAAAGCAGTTAAAGGCAGTCAGCGCACGGCGCCTAACCATTATTGGAATGATATAAATGAAGTGAAACGAGCTTTAAAATAGGCCTTAACGCAGCAAACGGCCCAACCCTCAGGAGGATGATATGCCGGAACGGATCTTAGTCGTGGACGACGAACCCAACATGCTCAGATTGTTAAAGACCATCCTGATGGATAAAACCGGCTATGAGGTGACTACCACCAACAATCCCCTGGAGGTGAGCAAACTGCTCCAGGAGGCCCACTACCACCTGGTGATCAGCGACCTGAAGATGCCCCTGGTGGACGGCATGGACCTCATCGATATTATTAAGAAGCTCGAGCCCGGTCTGCCCATCATCATCATCACCGCTTACGGTACCATTGAGACCGCCGAGGAGGCCATCCAGAAAGGGGCCTACGATTTCATCACCAAGCCCTTCCGCAAGGAGACCATCCTCATCACCATCCGGCGGGCCCTGGAGTGGAAGCGGATGCAGGGGGAATTAGCAGCATTGAAAAAACAGTAAGCATTAAGCAGTTATAGTTATAGGGCGGCCTGTGGCCGCCAGAATTCGGCGTGCACAGCACGCCCTCTGGCTAACCCCTGACTAACTGACTACTGACTACTGGCTACTAACTATGTTCAAATTCCTGCGGCGTTTTTTAAAAGAGGAAGTGGACGAGACCTCTCGCCTGCAGGAGCAGTTCGGCCATTTTCGCCGCCTGTTGACGGAAAACAACCAGGCCCTGGAAATCATGGCCGACATGGAAGAAAAGCTCTCCGGGGAATTTCTCTTTGACACCGGTTATCTCGAGACCCAGGCGGAGCGCCTGGTGACCAGCGTCTCGGGGATGGTGGGCGAGCTCGACCTGCTCACCGAGGGACGCTATACGGAGCTGACCGCCATTTGTCAGGGCCTCGCCCAAGAGATTGGCCGGGAACTGGCGGCGGTCCCCAGCATCCCGGAAACCCCTTTGGTTTTGTCCCTGTCGTCCCTGAACCGGGAACTGGCCCCGGCCGTAGGCAGCAAGATGGCCAACCTGGGGGAGATCGGCAACCGCATCGGCCTGCCGGTGCCCCAGGGGTTTGCCATTACCGCCTCGGCCTACAAGCGCTTTCTCGAGGGGGCGAACTTAACCGGCGAATTGGAGGCCAGGCTGTCCCAGGCCCCCATCCACGACCTGGAGAGCCTGGAAACGGTGAGCCAGGAGATCCAGGACCTGATCCGCCGGGCGCCGGTGCCCCCGGACCTGGAGGACGCCCTCCGCCGGGCGGCCCAAAATCTGCCGACCCCATGGCTGGCAGTGCGGTCCAGCGCCGTGGGGGAGGACACCGAGTTCTCCTTTGCCGGCCAGTTCGCCACCCTACTCAACGTCGACGCCGCCGGACTACCGGAGCACTACAAGGAAATCATCGCCAGCAAATTCACTTCCCGGGCTATTTTCTATTGGAAATACCAGCAGTTTTCCGTCAATGAGCTTCCCATGGCGGTGGGCGTCCTGGCCATGGTGCCGGCCCGGGCCAGCGGCGTGATGTTTTCCCAGGACCCCCACGCCCCGGATAATGAAAGCGTGTTGATCACCTCGGTCTGGGGCTTGGGCAAGTACGCGGTGGACGGCACCATCTCCCCGGATCTCTACGTGGTCTCCCGCAAGGAAGGCCATGCCATCAAACAGCGGCGGGTGACGGAGAAGCCCGTGGCCCTGGCCTGCCAACCCAATGGCGGCGTGGCGCCAGTGACCCTGCCGGCGAAACAGGCGGCCGCGCCCTCCCTCACCGACGTCCAGGCCCGAACCCTGACGGAAATCGCCCTCATCCTGGAGGACCATTTCGGCAGTCCCCAGGACATCGAATGGACCGTGGGGGAAGCCGGCAATATCGTCATCCTCCAGTCCCGGCCCCTGCGGGTGAGCACCCCCAGCTTCGCCGCCGCCCCCCGGGAACGCGCGGCGGACCCGGCGGTGCCGCCGCTCTTGACCTTCGGCATCCGGGCGGTGGGCGGCGCGGTGGCCGGGCGGGTCCACCTCTTCCTGCACGATGAAGACGTAGCCGGGATCCCACCCGGGGCGGTGGTGGTGGCCAAGCAGCCTTCGGCCCGCCTGGTTCTGGCCATGGACCGCATCGCCGCCATCATCACCGAAGTGGGCAGCCCCACGGACCACATGACCATCCTGGCCCGGGAGTTCCGCATCCCCACCCTGGTGGACGTGGGCGGCGCCACCCGGGTGCTTAGCCCCGGCCAGATCGTCACGGTGGACGCCGACGCCGCCCGGGTCTACCCCGGCATCGTTACCGAACTCCTGGACCGCCAGCCGGTAACCGATGAGACCCTGCGTAATTCTCCTGTCTTCCAGAAACTGCGGCGCATCCTGAAGCTGACCTCCCCCCTGAACCTCCTCGACCCGGAGAATCCGGATTTCCGGGCGGATAAGTGCCAAACCCTGCACGACCTCACCCGCTTTTGCCACGAAAAGGCCATGGACGCCATGTTCACCCCGGACGTGGAACGGGCCCTGGATTCCAGCCGCATCAGCCGCCTGTCCACCGACCTGCCCCTGAACCTGTTCATCCTGGATTTGGGCGGCGGTTTGAAGGTGACGGGGCAAGAGACCGTGACCGAAGAGGACATCGTCTCCCGGCCTTTTAAGGCCCTGCTGCGGGGCTTCCACCATCCCGGGGTGAGCTGGGCCGGGCAGGTGGCCCCGGACCTGAAGGGCTTCATCTCGGTCTTTGCCAACACCATGTACGACATGAACAAAGGGGAGCGGGGCCTGGGGGGCAAGAGCTTCGCCATCGTCACCGACTCTTACCTCAATTTCAACTCCCGCCTGGGCTATCATTTCGGCCTGGTGGACGCCTACATCTCGGAGGAACGCAACGACAACTACATCAGCTTCCAGTTCAAGGGCGGCGCCGCCCAGGTCCAGCGCCGGGAGCGCCGGGCAAGGCTGCTCAAGCAGATCCTGGACGAGATGGGCTTCAAGGCCCAGGCCAAGGGCGATTTGGTCCAGGGCCGGCTGGTGAAGTATTCCCAACTGGAAACCGAGGGAATCATGGAAATGGCGGGGCTGCTCATGGCCTTCTGTCGCCAACTGGACCTGGCCCTGTCCTCGGAAAACGTCCTGGAACGCTGCCTCGAGGCCTTCAAAAAGGAAGATTACAGCTTGAAGTGCCTGAGGCCGGAAGAGGCCACGAGTTAAAGATAGCGTTCTCCGCACCAACTCTTTGCTTTAAATTGCGCTTAAAGCTCCACTTCCAGGCCAGCCAGTTCCTCAATCCTGCCCGGCTGCCAGCGGGGCTTATCGTCCTTATCGATGAGACGGGCCCGGATGCCCTCCAGATAGTCCGGGTGCTGGATCATGAAGCGGCCCGCCCGGATCTCCCGCTGGAAGACCTCCGGCAGCGGCCGCCCCTCATTGGCCCGCAGCAGTTGCAGGGTCAGGGCCAGGGCCGTGGGCGAGCGCTCGGAGAGGCTCCGGAAGACCTCGGCGCACCATTTCTCCTGCCGGCTGCATTGACGCAACGACGCCACGATGTCCCCGAGAGTCTGCTTTCCGGCAAAGTGCTCCGCCACCCAGGCGTCCAGCTCCGGTCGGGAAAGCGGCTCCTTCTCGGCGTAGGAGTCTACCAGCTCTTTCAACTGTCTTACCGCCTTCCCCTGATCATGCGAAAGGCCCTCTGAAAGCCTGACCAGGGCTTCCTGCAACTCCGACAGGTGCGCCGACCGGACCAGGTGGCTGGCCAGGCCCAGGCGCACGCCTTCGCCCCCCACCATCTCATAGCCGGTGAGGGCCAGATACTCGGCATAGCCCGGCGGACATTTGGCAAACAGCCAGCCCGTGGCCCCCACATCCGGGAAGAAGCCGATCCTGGTCTCGGGCATGGCCAGGCGGCTGCGCTCGGTGGCCACCACCAAGTCTGCGCCCGCCGCCAGTCCCAGGCCGCCCCCCATGGTGAAGCCGGCGGCCAGCACTACCACGGGCTTGGGAAACTGATGGACCAGCAGGTCCAGGGCGTACTCTTCCCGGAAGAACTCGTCCGTCCGCTGATAGACTCCAGCTCGCACGGCCCAGAGCAGCTCTTTGAGGTCGCCGCCGGCGCAGAACCCCCGCTCTCCGGCCCCGGACAGGACAATCAGCCGGACCTCGTTATCCTTTTGGGCCTCGTCCAGGGCCCGGTGCAGCCGCCGGATCAGGTCCAAATTCAGGCAGTTGAGGACCGGCGGGCGATTGAGGACCAGGGCCAGGAGGCGGCCCCGGCGCTCTATCAGGAGTGGAGATTCTTTTGGTTCAGGCATATTCAGTCAACGAGTCGGTTAGTGGCCGGTGGGGCGGGCTTCCGTGCCCGCCTAATATGCTACGTAGGCACGGAGGCCTGCGCCCCTATCAAAAAGCTTGCATCTGCCTTTTCACCCCCCAAAAAATGAGCTGGGGCAGCTCCACGTTGCCCATGAAGGGAATCGGCGTCAGAATGGTCTCCAGGCGCTCCACCCCATAGGCGGGGAATTGGGCCTGCAACTCCTCGGGGGTGGGAAAATGGTGCACCAACTCCCCGTCCGGCGTGGCAATATCCACCAGGGTGCCGGGTTCCAACTCCCGGGTCTGGGGCAGCCTCACCTTTGCGGCAAAGGCTCGCGGTGAGACATTGATAAACAGGCGCCCGCCGGGCTTCAGGACCCGGTCCAACTCCCGGCAGTAATCCCGAAAGGTGGCGGCATTGCCGTGGTTGATGACATTGATGCTGACCACCAGCTCAAAACGGCCGGGGGCCAAAGGCAGACGCCGCAAGTCAGCCAGCAGCAGCGCCGCCGGCAAGGCGACCGCCGTCAGATTCTCCTTTAGGAGCCGGAGAGCCGCGGCCTCCCGGTCCACCCCCACCACCTGAAAACCATGCCGCGCCAGGGGCAAAAGTTGGCGGCCCACGCCGCAGCCGGCATCCAAAACCCGGCGAACCCCATTCCGCCAGAGCTCCGGCAGCAGGGCCAAAAAGTCGGGGTTGGGCTGCAACCCTTGCATTGCCGGCGCCGCGAAGATTTCTCCCCAGTCGGGCATGTCGGCCTCAATGAAGGCTAATTTTGCTTAATGAAAGTTAGCCATTCTAATTTGTCCCGTCAATCTGCTTCTCTTATCAGGAGCTTCCGTTTATAATCAGCGGGTGCGAAAACGTTCCTGGCTACTCCCAGGCCAAATTAAAGATTAATTGATCGAGGTGCAAGATGATCCCCCGTTACAGCCGTGAGGTAATGGCCCGCATCTGGACCGAAGAGAACAAATTCGCCAGCTGGCTCAAGGTGGAACTGGCGGCGATGGCGGCCATGGCAGAGTGTGGCATCATCCCCAAAGAAGTTCCGGCCCGGGCCGCCGGCAAGGCCGCCTGCGACGTGGAGCAGATCCTGGCCATCGAAGCCAAGACCCACCACGACGTGGCTGCCTTCGTGGACCAGGTGGCCGCCTGCCTGGGCGAAGATGGCCGCTATTTCCATTTCGGCCTCACCTCCTCGGACGTCCTGGACACCGCCCTGGGGCTGCGCTTGAAGGAAGCCGCCGACCTATTGCTGGCTGACCTGGACGAGCTGCTGGCGGTGCTCAAGGAGCGGGCCGCTGAATTTAAAGACCTGCCCATGGTGGGCCGCACCCACGGGGTGCACGCCGAACCCATCACCCTCGGGCTGAAGTTCGCCCTGTGGTACGCCGAATTCCAGCGGCAGCGGCAGCGCCTCACCTATGCCCGGGAGACCATCGCGGTGGGCAAGCTCTCCGGCGCGGTGGGCACCTTCGCCCATCTCCCCCCGGAGGTGGAGGCCAAGACTTGCGCCCGCCTGGGGCTTACACCCGCGGCCATCTCCACCCAGGTCATCCAGCGGGACCGCCACGCCGAATATTTCCTCACCCTGGCTTTGATCGGGGCCAGCGTCGAGAAGGTGGCCTTGGAGATCCGCCACCTGCAGCGCACCGAGGTGCGGGAGGCGGAGGAGGCCTTCGCCGCCGGGCAGAAGGGCTCTTCGGCCATGCCCCACAAGCGCAACCCGGTCCTGTCCGAGAATCTCTGCGGCCTGGCCCGGGTGCTGCGGGGCAATGCCCTGGCGGCCCTGGAAGACGTGCCCCTGTGGCACGAACGAGACATCAGCCACTCCTCGGTGGAGCGCCTCATCGCCCCGGATTCCACGGTGCTTCTGGACTTCATGCTGACCCGCCTGACCCGCCTGCTGAAGAATCTCCAGGTTTTCCCTGAAAATATGAGCAGAAACCTCAACCTGACTCACGGCCTGGTCTTCTCCCAGAGCCTGCTGCTGGCCCTCATCGACAAGGGTCTGAGCCGGGATGCGGCCTACCGGCTGGTGCAGCGCCCGGCCATGCGGGTCTGGCAGGAGGGGGGCGAGTTCGCCCAGCGGGTTAAGGAGGATGCGGAAATCACCGGGCACCTGACTTTGGCGGAGGTTGAGGCGATTTTCGATTTAAACCGCTATTTCCGCCATATCGATACGATTTTTGCCCGGGTGTTCGGCGGGGGCAGGTAGCAGTGGTCAGCTTTTACTATTAGTTTTTTCATATGATAACAACTGCCTTATGAACCTCGGGGACCATTGCGAAATAGACAGAGTGCGGCTAAAATAAAGGCCAAGCCGGCATAGCTCAGTGGTAGAGCAGCTGATTCGTAATCAGCAGGTCCTCGGTTCAAGTCCGAGTGCCGGCTCCAGTATATTCAAGGGGTTAGCTATTTTGAGCTATCCCCTTTTTGTTTCTGGCTAGCAATATGGCCAGCATATTAAGGGGTGCTATCGCCTGAAAAGAGAACAGGCCAAACCGATGCAGGACCATCGGCCCGGGCCGACCCGAACCAACGTGATGCCTTTGATTTGCCTGCTGGTTAACTGAACCATATATTTTAGGCGTAGATTTCAGGATTAAGGCAAGATTCCGGCTTCTCGCCCTGCAGCATGGCCAGGAGGTTCCTGGCCGCCAGCAGGGACATGCCGGCGCGACTGCTGGTGGTGGCTGAACCGATATGAGGGACCACCACGGCGTTGTTGAGGTCAGCCAACCCCGCGGTCATTTGAGGCTCGAACTCGTAGACGTCCAAGCCGGCGCCGGCGATAGTCCGCGAGCCCAAGGCGGCCACCAGGTCATCCTCCTTGATAATGGGTCCTCTGGCGGTATTGATCAGAATGGCGGCGGGTTTCATCCTGGCAAAGGTCTCGGCTTTGAACAGGTGCCGGGTGTCAGGGGTGAGCGGCGTATGGATGCTGATAAAATCCGACTCCGCCAGCAACTCCTCCAGAGAAACGAGCCTGGCCCCGAGTTCTGCCTGCAACGTTTGGTTTTCTTTACCGGAGGTGTTGGTATAGAGAACCCGCATCTGGAACCCTTTGGACATCAGGGCCATGGCCGTGCCGATGCGTCCGCCCCCCACGATCCCCAAGGTCTTCCCGGAGACATCGGCGCCGATGAACTGGAGGGGGCCCAAGCCTGGCCAGGCTCCCGAACGCATGATCCGGTCCGTCTCCACTATCCGCCTGGCCACCGCGAAGAGCAGAGCCCAGGCCAGTTCCGCCGTCGCCTGGGTCAGAACCCCTGGAGTATTGGAGACGGGCATATTGCGCCTCGTGGCTTCCGCGACATCGATATTGTCAAAGCCCACGGCAAAGTTGGCATATCCCCTGAGCGCCTTGGCCGCGTCGAAAAACTCGGCATTGATCCGGTCGCTCAACATGCCGATCACCCCATCTTTATCTGCCACCTGGGCGAGCAATTCCTCCCGATGCAGCGGCCGGTCCTGGGGGTTGATCTCAACCTCACAGGTTTCTTTGAGCAGGTCAATGCCCTCTCGGGGGATGAGCCGGGTAATGTAAACCTTCGGTTTGTGCATATTCGCCTCGCTGACTTAGTAAGATAGTGCTGATTCTTGAGCGCCGGCGTGCAGGACAACGCCTCATCGCCTTAGAGGCATTTTCACCCACTTTGGTGTGCTTTCTCCGGAATCGAGACTTGCGGATGACCCTGCGGGCACCTGCAGGGAACGGGACCAAAAACCCTCAGCGCCGAGGAAAATAGCCTCCGATAAGTGATAACTACCATGAATGCCATTTAAAATGCTTCAGGCGCACCTGTTCCTCGGTAAATAATCTCAATATGCCCAGGCTAAATTGTAATATAAAATGGCTACGGCCCAAAACTTATCACGTATGCATATCATATCCTTGACTTCTACCTCTGCGCCAATAATTTTCGCTCCTGGCAAGATACTGTATGGGTCTGGGATGGAGTTTTTAGGCTGCCCGCAATGAGGTGCCTGGTCATAGGGTCGCGTAGGCGCAACTTTGGCGGGAAATTGATTTTTGGGTAGTGACTCAGTTTGATTTTTTGGCCGCTTGAATTGGCCTTCAATTTTTGCTATATTTTATACATGAGGCGTTCAAGCAAGAAACTCCCCAAAGACCCGAACCAGCTAGCGTATGAGATTGTCCGTATCTCTACCGAAGAACTTCCCTCGGAAGAACCGAAGAAGGAAAGATCGCCGATCTCTGAATATCTGGCAGAGATGGCGGGCGCAGGGGTGGGTTAAAGGGCGGCAAGGCCCGCGCCGAAAAGCTCACTCCGGAGCAAAGGTCTGAGATAGCCCGCAAGGCTGCTAAAGCCGAGGTGGGAGAAGAAAGAAAAAGATTAAAAATCATCATCAATCTCATCAAATCCAGGTAAAAGTCGTTCTGGTCCCGGAAAAGCACGTTTAAATGCTTTATCAAAACTTTCTTTTGATCTTGCTGCATTTCCAATCCCGACAATTTGCCAAATTTGTGCTCTTAACGCCAGGCATGCCAATCTCTGAAAGAAATTGAAATAATTTATATCTTCTTCCCCCTTCTTATAGACGGCAGGGTTTTTCTCTTTTAATATTTCCAAAATTGCACCATAGCTACGAGCAAGGGGTATATAAACATATTTAGTAGTTATATGTGCGAAAAATTGAGGATGATTTTTCGCAAGAGGATTGCGACGTAAATTATAAAGCTTATAAAAAACATCATAAAATTGGTCTGGAAATTCACTTGCATATTCCTTAGCCTGTTCGAGAATAAATTCTTTCCATAGTTCTCGATATTCCTCTTTCTTCTTATCCTTTATGTATCCGGTTGCTTCATCAATTAAAGCAGCTAACCCAAGCTTGGCTGATGCTATGATTATCAATTCTGCTCTTTCAGCCAAAAATTTTTGTGTCGGATGTAATTTCCCTTCTTTTCCGACATTCCAAATTGCCTTACAAATATCAATCATAACGGTATGATCGTAGGTGTGACTCGGATCCCCTTTCATTGTCTTTAATATTAATGGGTTATCTAACCTTTGACGCAGATCTTCCGGGATTCCGGATCCAAGCCGACTTATTGTTCGCATAAAAACATTTCCGCCGCCAGATTTCATACCCAAATTACGAGCCAAGCCTCTCTTATGAAAAGCTCTCTTTGGCTTTCCGTTGTCCATCCAGACATAGCATTCAAGCATTACCCCAGGGACTAATTTCTAGTACGCCTTCATATTTGGCCACAGGTATGCCATCAGGGGTAGTAGGAGAAGACCACCTTGCGATCGCAGCGTTTTGAGCAATTTCTTTCCTCCGCTCGGGAGTTAAACTATCTGCCCTTGCATGGCCACCTATTGCCTTTCCTTTAATATCTTCTTCCATGCCTGCACTCCTTTTCTGAATTTTACTGCTTGCATTTTATCCAGGTTAAATTTAGAATGCAAGCACCAAAATCAATAATCGGATATTTTTTGCATGCGTATTCATTTTTTTCTTGACTTCTTGATCCGCTCAAGCATATATTACAGACATGAACAGGTTGAGTAGAGAAAAAAGGGCTCAAATGCTGTCGGTTCTGGTGGAAGGGAATTATCTTCGCGCCACGGCGAGAATATGCGATGTAGCCTTTAATACTGTTCTCAAGTTTGTGCCAGAGATCGGCAAGGCTTGTGCCGAGTATCAAAACAGGGCATTTCACAACCTGACTTGTAAGCGCATTCAATGCGATGAAATCTGGTCATTCTGTTATGCCAAGGAGAAAAACGTACCGGAAGACAAAGAAGGGTCAATTTGGCTACGGCGATATCTGGACATGGGTTGCGATAAGACGCTGATAGCTAAACTTGTTCCTTCATGGCTTGTGGGTAATGGGGATGCAGATACAGAGTTATGTTTTTATGGAAGATTTAGCTCACGGTTTTCTCACAGAGTTCAGCTAACTACCGATGGTTGGAAGTATATCTTAGAGGCTGTCGATATGGTTTTTCGGGAAGATATTGATTATGCGATTTTGGTTAAACTCTATGGGGAAATCAAGGGATAGTCAGAGAGAGATATAGCCCGACTGAGTGTATCGGAACCAAGATTAAGGTTGTTAGCGGCAACTCTGAGCGCAAGCATATTTCCACAAGTTATGTGGAACGCCAGAACCTCACGATGAGAATGAGTATGAGAAGATTTACTCGCTTAACAAACGGTTTTTAAAAGAAGGTGGAAAATCACGCTTATCATGTAGCACTACATTATATGTATTATAATTTTTGTCGGATTCACAAAACGCTTAGGGTCACTCCGGCGATGGAGGCGGGCGTTTCAGATCATGTGTGGAGCTTCGAGGAAATTGCGGGGCTGGTGGATTAGCAAAGAGAGCCTGGGAAACGGAAATACCGTTTCCCAGGAATTAGATTTAAGCGCTTTGTCTAATTCTTCAGAATCTTCGACTTCGAGATTTAGGTCGATAGTCAGTATCGAAATTAAGTCGACCAGCAAACTCCGGGCGAGCTTTGATGATGTGATCCAGTATCTCTGCAAGCATAAAGGGGCCTTGCTTTGCCTTCGGAAACCCTGATTTTACCAAGAGGTGCCGAATCCCCTTAATACTAAACCCCATGTACTCACCGCTCTTCGTGTGGTTAGCCCGATAAATGGTAAATAGCTCGTTCAGCCTAATCTCAGTGAAGCTGCAATCCTTGACCTGAACGCGGATAGAGTCAAGGTGCTTATCATAATAGGCACATGGTTTAAAAGCTTTTGGCGGATTATCTGTGAAGAACTGCGCCATTGCTTTTGTCACAAAGCCATCCATGTCATCCTCCTTCCGAGTGAAGAGCTTTTCCTCATACCGAGAGATCCAATTAAGGGGTGCTCGCGCAGATAGGCGTCCTCATACACCCAGTTCCATCTATCAATCCACCCGTAAACTTCGGGCCATTCTTCAACGATGCCGATCATGGTTCTTGCTGATAAGAACCACAAAAACGCAGTTTGCCACAGAAGCCAACCTACGCGGCCTCTAGTATCTGTTCGCCCAATCAAAGTCATTCGCTGGACGCCACGTATGCACAAGTTTTTTGGTATCGCCTTTCATGTCACCATCAGCACACAATGGTCGTTTCAACCCACGAAAAATATGCTGAACCATGATGAGGCCGGGGGCGACAATACCATCAAACTGTGCTAAGGCAGAATTTTGTCCCGGTGGTACCGTTTCTTAGTATCCTTCTGAAGGATACCGAATTTTACAACTTGGGGGTTGCCCGGATCATCAACGGACAAGCCATCGATTAAATAGACTACTTCCCGTTTCTCGGGATAATTTGCGGCTCGCCGGGGATTTCAGGACCTCCCATTTTTGTGCCTTCTTATCCTTAACTAGCCCATTTTAGGCGAACAAAAAGTGAAAGTCAATTCAATTAGTGACCAAGCCCCCTATAATTACTCGCTCAGCTCGTTTCCACTCGCTTCGCTCGTAATTATAGGGGGCTTGGGGTTAAAAGTCAAGTGTTTATAGGAATTTGCTGTCAAGCATCTTAGTGGATTTTGAGCGGATTGAACTTGAGGAATTTTTGGCCCGGCAAATTTCAAACTGCGTCACTACCGATTTTTGCAGAAACTCGTGTTATCGGGGGAAATCTGATAAAAAACCAAGATAACATTATCATTGGGGCAGTTGAAATAAGTGGTCTTGCACCGAGCGCAGATCATGAAATTACAGAATCGGTCGCTCAATTCGCCAAGAGCTGGTGAGCAGTAGCTGGTGGATTGCGGCAAGCGAGCCGGCGCCTGAACGAACCTTTCAGAAGGAGGCATGAATGCCCAAATTTGCCGCGAATCTGACGATGCTTTTTAGCGATCTACCATTTCTGGAGCGCTTTGCAGCAGCTCGCCTGGCAGGGTTCACTGCAGTAGAGTGCCTGTTTCCGTACGATTACCCGGCGGAACAAATAAAGGAGCAGCTTTCGACCAACGGGCTCAAGCAGGTGCTTTTCAATCTCCCTTGCGGTAACTGGGGGGCGGGAGAGCGAGGCCTAGCCGCATCTCCCGATAGGGTGGAGGAGTTTAGGGCAGGTGTGAGCCAAGCGATGGCATATGCCCAGGTGCTGGGCGTGCCACAACTAAACTGTCTTGCCGGCAAAAGAGTTTCCGGCTATAGCGACGAGGAACACTGGAAGACGCTGGTCTCCAACGTTCGGTTTGTCTCCGAAGCGTTACAGGGTGCGAAGCTGACGCTGACGGTAGAAGCCATCAATCACTTTGACATCCCCGGATTTTTCCTGAACCGGACGGAGCAGGTGGCACGATTAATCGAAGAAGTAAATAGGCCGAATGTTTTTATCCAGTACGACGTGTATCATGCTCAGCGAGAGGAAGGCGAACTCACCGCCACCCTCCGCAAATACCAGAAGATGGTAGGGCATATCCAGATAGCCGACAATCCCGGTCGGCATCAGCCGGGAACAGGCGAAATTAATTACCCATTCCTGTTTGAAGAAATCGACCGGCTGGGCTACGGGGGGTTTATCGGACTGGAATATGTGCCCGAGCCAGACACTATGACGTCGCTTGCCTGGGTCAAGCGTTACGGTTATCAGCTATAACTTTCCATTGAACGAAGGAGAAATCATGATGGCAAAAATCGGCTTCATCGGGCTTGGAGTCATGGGCAAGCCCATGAGCAAAAACCTTCTGAAGGCAGGCTATCAGCTGGTAGTTTTTAACAGAAGTAAGACTGCGGTGGCTGAGCTGGTTGCCGCTGGGGCAGAGGCCGCTGCAGGCCCTAAAGCCTTAGCAGAGCAGGTGGACATTATTATCACCATGTTGCCCGATTCGCCCCAGGTAAAAGAAGTGGTCTTGGGAGAGGGTGGAGTGATTGAAGGTGCCAAAAAGGGGGCCATAGTCATCGACATGAGCTCCATTGCCCCGCTGGTAAGCCGTGAAATAGCGGCTAAGCTGAAGGAGAAAGGCATAGAGATGCTGGATGCACCGGTCAGCGGTGGAGAGCCCAAAGCGATTGATGGGACGCTTTCTGTCATGGTCGGTGGGAAGAAAGAAGTCTTTGAGAAATGCTTCCCGGTTATGAAAGCGATGGCAGGCTCAGTGGTGTTGACCGGAGAAATCGGCGCCGGCAATGTAACTAAACTGGCAAATCAGGTGATTGTCGCTCTGAACATTGCTGCCATGTCCGAGGCGCTGGTTTTGGCGGCGAAAGCCGGAGTCCAACCGGAAATGGTTTATCAGGCCATCCGCGGAGGGCTGGCTGGAAGTGCGGTCCTCGATGCCAAGGCACCTTTGGTCATGGATCGCAAGTTCAATCCCGGATTCAGAATCAATCTTCACATCAAGGATCTGCAGAACGTGCTGAACACCTCGCATGAACTGGGGGTCCCCTTGCCGCTTACGGCTGCAGTGATGGAAATCATGCAGGCGCTGAAGGTCGATGGCAAAGGAGATAATGACCATGGAGGGTTAATTCAATACTATGAAAAGGGGGCAAACATCGAAGTGAAACGGTAAGTAAGCAAGGCGATTCATAATAGGAGCCTCTCTGTACATCAAGAGAAGTCTTGCTAAATATGCTCGCCTAGCAAATATTCACAGCCACTGCTGTTCGGTTAATGATTCAATGCATTCATCTAGTTAGGCGCCTTGAAATGAGTTCCGCCTAACGGTGATTGGATCGATTCCAAGAAATACCAAGATCTGGCATCAGTAAGCTCAAGTCTTACATGTTTCTTTAAAGACAGCCTCCTGCAACAATAATGGAGAAAACCGTGGGAATTTTTATGGAAAAACGGCGCCTGATCTAGTAGGTTGGTTTAGCCAGCTCACCAATAAATCAAGATTGAATGAGAATAACAGCCTTGTTTTCATTGGCACCCAAAGTGTGTGATCGGCGCCAGGAGGGTTTCCAGGCGCCGAGTGGTGTCAAACTTTCAATCCAATGGCGGCCGCGCTGAAGAGCCGTGGTCCTGTGAGGGAGGAAAGAAAATGGCAATGCGACGGATTTTAATGGTGGCAGCAGTTTTTTCCCTGACCCTGGTCCTGTGCGCCGGACCGGCCCTGGCCCAGCAGAAGGTAATCAAGATCGGCGCGATCTACCCCCTGACCGGAAACCTGGCCGCTACGGGCATGGACTGCAAACGGGGCGTCGATCTGGCGGTGGAGATCATCAACGGCAAGTTCGACAACCTGAACCTGCCCTTCGCTAAAGATGAGGGGATCCCCAATCTGGGCGGCGCCAAGCTTGAGGTCATTTACGCCGACACCAAGGGCGAGCCCAAGAACGGCCTGGCCGAGGCCGAACGTCTGATCACCCAGGAGAAGTGTGTGGCGTTGATCGGCGCCTACCAGAGCGCGGTGACCAAGACCGGAAGTCAGGCCGCCGAGCGATTGAAGATCCCTTACGTGTGCTCTGACTCCTCTTCACCCACTCTTACCGAGCGCGACTTTAAATACTTCTTTCGCGTGTCGCCCCATGACGGGACTATGGCCCGCAATCAATTCGAGTTCCTGAAGGACCTGGATACCAAGTTGGGCAAGAAGGTCAAGACCGTCGCGATAGTTTACGAGAACACCGAGTTCGGCGCCAACGTGGCCAAGATGCAGAAACAGTACGCCAAGGAGTTCGGTTATGAGGTTGTGGCCGACATCACCTATCCGGCGAACGCGAGCGACGTGACCAGCGAGGTGGGCAAAATCATCTCGGCCAAGCCGGACGTAGTGATGCACGCCGCCTACATCACCGATGCCATTCTCTTCACGAAGACCTTCAAGGAGATGAACCTGGTGCCCCAGGGCTTCTTGACCATGGCGGGCTACGTCGAGTCCGACTACCTGCCCACAGTAAAGGCCGACGGTAATTATTTCCTCGTGCGCTCCACCTTCGCCCTCGACCTGGCCAAGAAAAAGCCGATGGTGGGTCAGGTGGCCGCCCTCTATCAGAAGAAGTACAACATTCCCATGGGTGAGAACACCGCCCGCAGCTTCTCGGCCCCCTTTGTTCTGGCCGACGCCTTCAACCGCGCCAAGTCCACCGACCCTGAGGCCGTCGTGAAGGCCCTCCTGGAAACGGACATCCCGGGCGACCAGATCATTAACCCGTGGAAGGGCATCAAGTTCGATCCCAAATCCCACCAGAACATTTACGCCTCGGCCATGTTGGTGCAGATCCTGGATCAGGCCTATTACACGGTCTGGCCCTTCGATGCCGCCAGCCGTGAGGTAGTGTGGCCGTTCCCGCCCTGGAAAGGCCGCAAGTAAAAGTAACGGGCCTTTGGCGTCAATCCTTTGGACCGCTGCCGGAGGCCACCGACCTCCGGCAGCGGAGGGCTCGGAGTGTTCACCTATGGGACAACTAGTGCAACAGTTGGTCAATGGCGTGCTGATCGGTCTCGTCTATTCGCTGTTGGCCATCGGTCTTACCCTGGTCTGGGGCGTCATGAACGTGCTCAACTTCGCGCACGGCGAGTTCCTCATGATCGGCATGTTCCTCTCCTACTGGCTCTACACGCTGGCGGGCGTCGATCCACTGTTATCGATACCGCTCAACGCCGTAGCGCTTTTCTTGATGGGCATGTTTATCTACCGATTCATCATCAGCAAGGTGATGACCGGGCCTCCTCTGGCGCAACTGGTAGTGACCTTTGGCATCAGCATCTTCCTGGCAAACTTGGCCGCCTTTATCTGGACCCCGAATTTCCGCACGATCGAGCATACGCTCTTGTCCGGCACCTGGGACATTTCCGGAATCAAACTCAGCGTCCCCAAGTTTGTCACCTCGATCGGCAGCATCCTGACCTCCTTCGCACTCTTCTGGTTCCTGCGCCATACCCGTACCGGCAAAGCCATCCTCGCAGTGGAAATGGATCGTGAAGCCGCCTTGATCATGGGCATCAACACCGAGCGCATCAACTCGCTTTCCTTCGGCATCGGCTCGGCCCTCGTCGGTGTGGCCGGAGCCTTGCTCGCCACCCATTACTACATTTATCCTTTCGTAGGCGGTACCTTCGGCCTGACCTGCTTCTGCATAGTGGCCCTGGGCGGGTTCGGCAGCATTGAGGGGGCCTTCATTGCCGGCATCCTGGTTGGGGTGGTCCAGACACTGGGCGGATATCTTTTCGATCCGGCTTACAAGCTGGCCATTGTTTTCGCCATGTATCTGATCACCGTCTGGATCAGACCGCAAGGACTAAAGGGGTGGTAGGAATGCACAGGATATCCGGTAAGCAACTCGCCCTGGGCGGAGCCGCGCTGGCGCTGTTCATCATTTTACCGCTGGTGGTTGCCTCCCCCTTCGGCCAGCATGTCATGATCCTCACTTTCATGTTCGCCATGTGCGGAGTGGCCTGGAACTTGATGGGAGGCTTTGCGGGGATGTTCTCCTTCGGGCAGGTGGCCTTTTTTGGGATCGGGGCCTACACCTCTTCCTTCCTGCTGTTGACCTTCCATGTGAGCCCCTGGATCGGTCTGGTGGCGGGCGGGATCATTTCTTCGCTGCTGGCCGCGGCCATCGGCTATCCTTGCTCCAACTTGCGTGGCCACTACTTCGCCATTGCCAGCATCGCCTTCGCCGAAATCATTCGTATAGTTTTCAACAACTGGAAAATGGTGGGCGCGGCCGAAGGGCTCACCATCCCCATGCTGCCGGAATCCCTGGGCAACTTCATGTTCCATTCCTCCAAGCTGCCTTACTACTACATTATGCTGGCCTTTCTGCTCCTGGCCATGGCGGTCTGCTACTGGGTGTCCACTTCCAAGATGGGTTACTACTTCCGGGCGATCAAGGAGAGCCATGAGATCGCCCAGGTCCTGGGGGTCAACGTCGTCCGCTACCGTCTATACGCCATCATGATCAGCGCCTTCCTCACGTCGATGGCCGGGACCTTTTACGCCCAGTACATCCTCTACATCGACCCGGAGAGCGTAATGATCCTGCCGATTTCAGTCCAAATCGTGCTGGTGGCTATGCTGGGCGGGGCGAACACGGTGCTGGGGCCGGTGGTCGGGGCGGCCATCCTGATCCCGTTCTCCGAGTATTCCCGGGCCTGGCTGGGCTACAAAGGCACGGGGTTTGACATGATCATTTACGGCGCCCTGATCACCGTCATTTCGATGTATCAGCCCAACGGCGTGTGGGGGGGCATCACCGAGCTGGTGCGGAGGGAGAAATGAACTCTTCGCTATTGCTGGACGTGCAGCACGTCAGCAAATATTTTGGCGGGCTGCAGGCCAATGAGGATATCTCTTTTCAGGTGACCAGGGGGCAGATATTGAGCATCATCGGTCCCAACGGCGCCGGTAAGAGTACGCTGTTCAATTGCATCACGGGGTTCCACCGCCTGGACAAGGGCCGGGTGCTTTTGAAGGGCGTCAATATCACCAACCGGAAACCGCACACGATCGGCAAGCTGGGTGCTGTCCGCACCTTCCAGATCGCGCAAGTGATCAGCGACATGACCGTGCTGGAAAACGTCATGACCGGCGGCTTCCTGCGGCACGTCCGCGTGAGGGACGTGCGCCTCAAGGCCGAGGAGGTGCTGGCCTTCACGGGCCTGACGGCGAAGCGGAACTACAACGCCCAGGCGCTGAGCGTTTCCGACAAGAAACGGTTAGAGGTGTCCATGGCCCTGGCGATGGAGCCCGAGTTGCTGATGCTGGACGAGTCCATGGCCGGGCTCACGGTGGTGGAACTGAGGGGGATGATCGAGCTGATCCGCAAAGTGCGTGAAAGGGGGATCACCATAATCGTGGTGGAGCATGTCATGGAGGCGGTAATGGAGCTTTCCGACTGGGTGATAGTGCTCAACTCCGGCCGCAAGATCGTAGAGGGTCCACCCAAAGAAGTGGTGGCAGACCGCGAGGTAATCCGAGCTTACCTGGGAGATCGGTACGATGCTGTCTGTCCATAATTTGTCCGTGGGCTACAAGGGACTTTTGGCCATCCAGGATGTCTCGTTCGAAGTCAAGCGCAGCGAGGTCGTTTCACTGATCGGCTCGAACGGGGCCGGCAAGACTACCCTGCTCAAGACGATCATGGGCCTGCTAAAGCCGATGAAGGGGGAGATCCGCCTGAACGACCAGGTAATCTCCGGCCTTCCTGCCTATGAGGTCGTCAGGAAGAAGATCTCCCTGGTGCCCGAGGGGCGGCGGCTTTTTCCGCGCCTGTCGGTGCGGGACAACCTGCTGCTCGGAGCCTACACCGTAAACTCCAAGGAACAGATTGCCGAAAGCCTTGAGACAGTCCAGCGGTTGTTCCCTTGGGTCAAAGAGCGCGCCGACCAGCGGGCCGGAACGCTTTCGGGCGGCGAGCAGCAGCAGGTGGCGATTGCCCGGGGGCTCATGTCCCGGCCCGATCTTCTCATGCTGGACGAGCCCTCCTTGGGCGTCATGCCCAAGCTGGTCACCGAGATCTTCCGTACCGTGGAACATATCGCGGCCGAGGGCGTCACCGTGCTCCTGGTCGAACAGAACGTGTTCGAGGCCTTGCAGGTCTGCCACCGGGCTTACGTCTTGCAGACTGGCCGCATCGTCATGGAGGGCTCTGGCAGCGAGCTGTTGCAATGCGACCTGGTGCGCCAGGCCTACCTGGGGATGTAAGTATGACGTTCTCAAGGGCTTGCCATGGATGACACCAAGAAAAGCAGACTCGAAGAGATTTTTATGGCTGGGCTAAAAGCCGTGGATCCGGAAGAGGCGATCAGGCGTAATGTCCAATTGACCGGAGATCAGCTGAAGGTAGGTGGGCACTCATACCCTCTCGCTTCCTTCAAGAGGATTATCGTCACCGGGTTTGGCAAAGGAACGGCGCCAATGGCCAAGGCCCTGGAGGAGATACTTGGAGACCGCCTCACGGAGGGCTGGATTACGGTCAAGTATGAGCATGGAATGCCGTTGAAAAAAGTCCGCGTCATGGAAGCAGGGCACCCCATACCTGATAAATCGGGGCTGCAAGCTACCCGATTCATTCTGGATCGCCTGAAGGAGTGCACGGCAGAAGACTTGGTTCTGTGTGCGTTCTCGGGCGGGGGGAGCGCTCTTTCTCCTGCCCCCCGGGCTCCCCTCGAATTAAGTGAAAAACAGGAAACGACCCGGCTTCTCCTCGATTGCGGGGCAACTATTTTCGAGCTCAATGCTATACGTAAGCACTTGTCTGTCTGCAAAGGTGGACAGCTGGCTAAAATAGCCTATCCTGCCACCCTCGTGTCGCTGATTCTTTCGGACGTGGTCGGCGATACCCTTGATGCGATCGCCTCCGGTCCCACAGTTCCCGATTCGAGCACTTTTGCCGATTGTCTCCAGATTGTGGAACGATATGCGCTGTCGGAAAAGTTGCCTCCCCCGGTGCTCAAGCTGCTCAGCGATGGCGCGCAAGGATTGATCGAGGAGACTCCCAAGGCGGGAGATCCTGTTTTCCAGAGGGTTCAAAACCTGATAGTCGGCAACAACCGCTCAGCCCTGCTTGCTTCGGCGCAGAAAGCGGAACAACTCGGGTACCACACCCTGATTCTCTCGTCCTTTATTCAGGGCGAGGCTCGGGAAATCGCCCACGCTTTTGCCGCCGTCGGCAAAGAGATCGTTGCTTCGGGTCATCCGGTCTCCCCACCAGCCTGTATTCTGGCTGGAGGCGAGACCACGGTTACCATACGCGGCGGTGGGAAGGGGGGGCGAAATCAGGAGTTGGCCCTCGCGGCCGCGCTCGCCATCGAGGGCTGGCCTCAGATTGCCATACTCAGTGCGGGAACTGACGGATCAGACGGACCGACCGATGCAGCCGGGGCGTTTGCGGATGGCGACACCTGCCAAAGGGCCTTGCAGCAGGGAATCAACCCCCAAGAGTATCTTTTGAACAACGACTCATATAATTTTTTTAAAGAGTTGGAAGATCTCCTGATAACCGGTCCGACCCGCACCAATGTCATGGATGTGATCTGTTTGCTGGTCAACGAGGGCTAGCAGGGGAATTCCTTTGTTCCTCGGAATGATTTACAATATGAAATAAGGCCAGATTAGTCGCTGGTCTGGTTCCAAAGTCGCGGAGGTTGGTATATGCGGGTAAAGATGAATTACGGCAGAGGCGGATTGGTTGATTGATTTTCCTGACTCTTGGGACCTGGCGGTAATCGAAAAACCCACGATGCCCATTCTGGCTGATCCTGCCGGAGCTGTTCTCCAAGCTCTGGCCGATCCGGTGGCCTGCGGTCCGCTGGCCGAGGAGGCTGCAGGTCGCCGGACCGCGTGCATCCTCATCTGCGATATCACGCGGCCGGTGCCGAATGCCGTGATTCTGCCGCCGCTCATTAGGGAGCTGATCCAGGCGGGGATTGAACCCAAGGCCATAACCGTGCTCGTGGCAACCGGTTTACACCGACCGAATGAGGGTGAAGAACTGCGCGAACTGGTCGGCAGCGATTGGGTGCTCGAGACGGTCAACGTAGCGAATCATTTCGCCCGAAATGACGAGGACCACGTTTATCTTGGCAATACGTCGAGGGGCACACCTGTCAAGCTCGACCGTCGTTTCGTCGAAGCAGACGTAAAGATTGCCACGGGACTGGTTGAACCGCATTTCATGGCGGGCTACTCCGGCGGCAGGAAAGTGGTTGCTCCCGGGATCGCCCACCAGGACACCATTACCACCTTTCATAATGCCGCTTTTCTAGAACACCCCAGGTCAGACAACTGCATTCTTGAGGGCAACCCGCTCCACGAAGAGCTTACCGAAGTTGTCCGCCTGCTTGGCCGGGTGCTTGCCGTGAATGCGGTCATTGATGACCAGCGGCAGCTCTCCTATGTCAACTTCGGAGAAATCGAGGCCAGCCATCTGGAGGCGGTTGCTTACATGCGCCGCTATGCCGAGATACCCGTGCACACCAAATACCGGACCGTTATCACCAGCGGCGGCGGCTATCCCCTGGACAAGACTTACTACCAGACGGTCAAAGGCATGGTCGGAGCCATGCCATTGCTCGAGCCCGGCGGCAATATCGTGATCTTCTCCGAATGTTCCGAAGGGATGGGCTCCAAAGAATACGTCAAGGCTCAACGACTGCTGAGGCAGCTTGGGGTCAGAGGCTTTCGGGAGTCGGTGCTGCCTAAGTCCAGGGCTGCCATCGACGAATGGCAGACCGAAATGCAGCTTAAGCCTATGGAGATTGGCAAAATCCACCTTTTTTCGGATAGGCTGTCAGAAGTTGACCGGTCGCTGACCGGTATCTATTGCCCGGATGGCGGCATCTCACCGCTCGACTTCATCCGGGGCATCGTCGAGCCTTCCGGGACCTCTATCGTCGTCATCCCGGAAGGTCCATACGTTATCCCCCGATATGAGAACGACTCCAGGCCGAAGGGCGCACGCTGATTCCTGCTTTCTGGCGCAGTCGCTGTTTCTAGGCGCAACTTAAAAATCCTCTGGGCCGCCACCGGCCAGTCGGGCTGCCAGGCGGATGGCCTCGATCATGGACTGAGGATTGGCGCGTCCTTCACCCGCTTTATCAAAAGCCGTGCCGTGATCCACCGAGGTGCGGACGATGGGCAGCCCCAGGGTCACGTTGACTCCGGCCAGGCTCCCCCAGGTATCGGTTTTGCCGTCGTACTTAAACCCCAGGAGCTTGGTCGGGATGTGGCCCTGATCGTGGTACATCACCACCACCAGGTCGTAGCCTGCCACCGAGCATCTTGGAGAAGACCGTATCGGCCGGCAGCGGGCCTTCGGCGTTGATTCCGGCTGCCCTGGCTGCGACCACCGCCGGGGCGATTTCCTGGTCGTCCTCGGTGCCAAACAGGCCACCCTCGCCGCAGTGCGGGTTCAGACCCGCAACTGCAAGGCGCGGGGAGGCTATCCCCAGTTGCCGCAGGGTTCGGTAGGCCAACTCGATTACCTTGCCAATCCGGGCCTTCCTGACCAGATCGCAGGCCTGCCTCAGGGCGACGTGGGTGGAGACGTGAGCCACGCGGAAGTTGCCGTCTGCCAGCATCATGGTGTAATCACGGGTGCCGGTGAATTGCGCGTAGATCTCAGTGTGCCCCGCATAGTGATACCCGGCGGCGTTGATGGCTGCCTTGTTGATGGGGGCGGTAACCGTGGCATCGATCCGACCAGCCAGGGCCAGCTCGATCACCTTGGCCACGTATTCAAAGGCTGCCCGGCCCTGCTCCGCGGTCACCTGCTGGTGCCGCAGGCGGCCCGCGTGCCAGGTTTTTTAGATCCAGCACATCGATGGTCCCGAAGACGTACAGGCCCGCCTCCGGTTGATCACAGCGGTGGATCGAGACCGGCAATCGACAGAACCGAATCGCCTCGGCCATGACCTCGCCGTCGCCTACCACCAGAGGGCGGCTGATTCGGTAGATGTCCGGATCGTTCAGAGCCTTGGCGCAGATTTCGGGACCGATTCCGCCCGGGTCTCCCATGGAGATTCCCAGGAGGGGCTTCTTACGAGGAGTACTCATTGACAAGCACCTTCCCAGTCAAGATGGCATAGAGTCGCACCAGAGTGTCGCGTTCACCAAACGCACCGGCCTTGGTCACCACCGCGAGGCCGTCGCAGTCACCGCCCTTTATTTTCCCCTGGACCAACCCCGGCAGGATTTCCGCTTGCAACCAAACCCCGGTGGCCCTGACGGCGTCAAGAACCTGCGCGGCCGTATCCCCGCCGCAGAGGAAAAGAGCATCCGGCCGGTGACGCCGGATCGCTTCGGCGGCCACAACCGCCAGGGCGCGGCAGGCCAGGTCGGTTGATACCCTGGAAACATTGGCACCTTCGGCTACGACGGGAGCAAGCTGGAGGATCACGGCTCCCGCGGACAAATCCGGGCCTTCGCCAGCCAACTCGTTACGCCCGTCGACCGGCAGACCAGGAGTCCAGGACATGGCGCGGCACGCCGGCCTGTTTCACCAGCGCTTCAACCTGCTCTCCAAGCACGTCGGAAGCGGACCCGCAGACGAAGAGGACTCGATGACCCACCAGGTAACCGCTCCGCGGCAGCGGCTCCTTCCGGGCAGGCAGGCACTGAGCCAGCGCCAGGGCCAGCCCGGCCGACCCGGCGAGCAGGGTCCTCGGGAAATGGTCGCGTGCCAGGCAGGCGATGAGGTCAAGCTGCTGCTGACTGGCCGCATCGAAGACAATCAGGCGGCGCCCCTGCCGCAACAGATTGTCGGTGGCCTCCTTCAGTCGCCCGGGCCCACCGTCGAACTCCGTTACATCGATCCGCCCTACGGGGTATCGGCTCTGAAGGGCAATCAGCTTGGAAAGCCGGGAGTCTCTTATCGGGCTGACTGGATCGCGGGCTATTGCGCTCGCGGCCAACGGCACCCCCCGGACGAAATGGATATCATGGCGGGTGGTACGTCCTTGAGCCGGAAAGGCAGGGGCGATGAAGGCGCCTTCACAGCCCAGCAAGTCCATCAGCGCCTCCACCTCGGCCCCGATATTGCCCCGCAGGCAGGAATCGATTTTCTTGTAGACCAGACGCGGCGCCAGCTCCTTGACGGACAACCCAGCTCGGCGCACCCGCGCGGCGGCTGCGGCTGGGGACAAATGGCGGGAATCGGTATAGACCGCCAGTGTCGCTCCGGTGTATTCCAGACCGAGAGATGACAGGTGTCGATAAGAAACCAGGAGGGTGGGCGCACCGATACGCCTAAACTGGATGGCCGTGTCGGCAGCTCCGGTCAGATCATCGGCGATGACGGCCAGTTGGATCATGGCGCCCCTGGTCCCCTCTCAGTTGGTCCGACGGGCAGCAGGGCCGCTTCATGGGGCGGGAGGCTCACTCCCCCCGAGGCCCTTCGCACCGCAACACCTCTTCGCTGGCCCCCTGAATACTGTGCGTCCGCTTTTGCCACCAGGTTTGCAACAGAAGAATCACCTCGTTGATTTTTTTATCTGGACTTTTTCTCAACCGAGCTTTTCTGCCAAGGCCAGCGTCCGGTGATCTCCAGTTCAAGAGCAAAGCTCAGAAAGGTTCGGATCACGACCAAAAGACCCAACACACCTAGATCCTTAAAGGTTGGGCCCACCGCCACAGTGCCAACAATATCGGAAGCAATAAGAAATTCCAAACCCAACAGAATGGTCTTGCCGAAATCGCTGCGAAATTTCCTATAAGACTCTTCCAGGGCTCCCTCTTTGATTAGGCGCAGGAGAAAGACGATGGTTGTGGTTATCGCACCTACGACGATGATACCAATTGCAATAGATTCGATCCCGATAGCGACCCATTTTATAGATTGATCAAAGCCTTGGATGCCTATGCTTGAGCCTATCATCATCAGTCCCTTTAAAATTTAATCGTCCCCTGCTGTACCTTTCTTAGAACATGAATCAACAATTTGCAACTAAAAGTGAATACCTGATCCCCCTAGGCAAAATGGACACTACTTATCGTCATTATTACTCGAAGGAGGGTAGAAATAAGTGACTGAAGACGCCCCGACGCCCATCAGCTCTCGCTTATCGGCTCCAACTTCTGTAACCTCAGGAGAATTATTTTCTCCACCAGGGCATCCAGGGCGCCGGGGGATTCGATCATTACCTGGACCATCAACTGGCCGAGCCAGGACGGCACCCCGTCAGCGAGGAGGCTATAAATTGATCCTAATTTTGTCAGCAAGTTGGCATATTAACCAAATGGAAGTGGCAGCCAACACTGGCGGCCTCTATTCGGCCTTCACTTGATTCTTTCAAAACCGAACCCGGTTAAGACTTCCAGGTCAAGTGGTTCTTCCAAATGCTTCGCCACGAGAACGGCCAAAGGGAAGGGGTAAAGTTCCCGGCAAAAGACCATTCTCCTTTCACTGTCCTCATTGTAAATCATAACTTGGATGCCATTAGCGTCAACTACCACCGTTGCAAACCAACCCTCATATGGTGGTGCCAACTTCACCTGGGCAAGCATTGGGACTAGTTCGCCACAAAGATCTTCGACATAGGGGTAGCGGTCGTAGTCGGTTTTGTCAAACTCTGCTAATTCCAACATAGTTCACCCCCTTTGGGACCTCATTAGTCCAGGCATTACCTGGAGACCGGGATCAGCGGCCCCAGTTTCGATCTGCTTCGAAGGAGCAGCTTTAATCAAGTCTGGGCTACCTTCACTTGGTACTCGGCTTTAAGATAGAAAAAGAGAAAGTCGTTCCTCTATTCTTATTAGGTTTCACCCAGACCTTTCCACCATGCTGTTCGGCAATCTCTTTAACTATAGCAAGTCCGAGGCCCGACCCTTCGACTCCAACGGAGGTGTCAGAACGCTTGAAAAGGCCAAAAACTTCCGCCGGATCTGCCAAATTGATGCCCACGCCGTCATCTGATACCGAAAGCGTGATGAATTCAGCGGACTCAGCATAGGCAATTTTAATTTCGCTTAAATCATCGCCGCCATATTTTAAGGCATTATCTACCAGGTTTCTCAGGGCTCTCATGATAGACAGCTTATCTGCCCTGATGTCAGGAATACATTCCGGTTCGGACCACTTTATCTGGCGAATATTAAGTTGAGATAAGGAATCTTCCTTAATAATCTGGAGAAGTTCCTTCAAATTGACTCTTTTGATCTTAAGGGGCAATTCTTTGGTAGTTATGTAGACATTAATATTTTCTACCAGAGTGGAAATTTGTTCAGCAGACCTCAAGATTAGATCGCAATAATTCTTTCCTTTATCGTCGAGATTATCCCGGTAATGCTTTTGAAGAAGCTTGGTTAACCCATAGATCCCAATGGCCGGGTTTTTCAGATCATGTGAGACGGAGTAGGCAAACAGTTTCATTTTTTCTGAACTCTTTTTCAGCGCCTCTTCTATCTTTTTCCGCTCTTTAATTTGTTCTTGCAGGCGCTTATTTGCCCTGGTCAGATCGATAGTCCGGAGTTCCACCAATTTCTCCAGATGCTCGCGGTATTTTTTTAACTCCTCTTCTGCTTGCTTACGTTTGGTGATGTCCTCCATCATAGACAAAAAATATAAGGGTTTGCCGTAAGCGTCTTTCATTAAACGGACCGAGAGCTGGATCCAGACCATCTTGCCATCCTTGCGGATGGTGCGCTTTTCCATTTGATACTGATCTATTTTTCCGTCAACCAGGTCCTCCGCCTTTGCCACAATCTCAGGCACATCCTCGGGATGGGTGATCGCCTGGAAGCCCATCGCGGTCAACTCCTCTTCGCTATAGCCGCTGATGGCACATAAATTTTGGTTGACCCGTATGTAACGATAATCTAAGGATATAATGGCCGCCCCGATGGGTGACTGATCGAAGGTGAGTCTGAACCTTTCCTCATTCAGTCTGAGGGCTTCTTCCCCGCGCTTCCGCTCCGTGGCATAGCGAATGCTGCGCAAGAGCATTTCCCCGTCGACTCTGCCCTTGGTCAGATAATCCTGAGCGCCCTGCTGCACCGCCTTGAGACCAAGATTTGCATCATCCAGGCCGCTTAGAACCACGAAAGGGATTTGAGGGGCGCAGCTGTAGGCCGTGAGGAAGGTATCCAGTCCCTGGCTCTCGGGCAATCCCAAATCCAGCAGTACCAGGTCGAAATCTCCTTGCTGCAAATATTTCAGTCCATCGGTAAGCGTGGAGACCCACTCTATCTCAATCTGGTCCCCGGCGCTGGCCAGCATCAATTCGATAAGGCGGGCATCCCCGGGATTATCTTCAACCAAAAGGATCTTGGTGGTTTTTACAGTCATATTGATCGTTTGAGCGGCAATATTAGCACGGTTAACCAAAATTCTTCCTCCACTAGAAACAGGCAGGGAAACGACTTAAATCGGAGATTCGCCGAACCGTATGGGTAACCTGATGGTCACGATGGTACCCTGGCCTACCTCGCTTTCCAAATTAATGGTCCCTCGGTGCTCATCGATGATCTGACGTACAAAGACCATGCCTAAACCGGTCCCGCCTACCTTGGTGGTAAAGTACGGTTCAAATATCCTGGTCACTACCTCGGGGGGCATCCCCCGCCCCCTATCCTGGATCGCCAGTATGGTGTGGCTTTTATCTACCGCGGTGGTCACGTGAATCTCGCCTTGGGCCCCCGTGGCTTCCAGGGCATTGCGCAGCAGGTGGGCTATGGCCACCTTGAGGATATGTTTATTAATCTGGCAATAGACCGGATAAGGATGGAACCCGGTCACCAGGTGGATGCGCTTGCGCTCGAAATCCCCCTGCAACATTTCCAGGGTGTCCCGGACAATTTTACTCAGGTCTTCCTGGGAAAAGAAGGCCTTCTTGTCTTCGGCCAGGCTTTCAAACCGCTCTACCATCTGCTCCAGGCGCCTGGCAGCCTCCGCGATCGCCAGGGCCCAGTTGCGAGCGGGATCATCCAGGGCGGTTTTTTTGAGTAAGCGATTGCTGAAGCCGCCAATGATATGCAGGGGATTGCGAATTCCGTCGGCGATCCCCAGGGCCATTTCGGACATGGTGCGTTCCATCACCAAGGCCTCCATCTCCCTATTAAGCGTCAGAATTTCATGGCTGGTCGCTTCCATATGATGATGATCGGTTTCCATGCGCCGATATAATTTCTGGATATTGTGGAAAAAGAGTGTGACCGAGGCGATCACGATGGAAAGGATGGCATTTAAACCGCCGCTGTATGGCCTCACCTGGCTCCACCAGGATTCCTGACCGGCAAAGACCAGGATAGGCCCGATAATATGCCCCAAAGCCCGTGAAAGGCCAAAGGCCAGGAAGGCCAGGGTGAGCCAGTAGAGGAAAAGCCACAAGGCATTTTCCGGATCCTGCGCCAGCAGTTTCCGGGAGCAGGAGAAGGCGACGCAACTTAGCAGCAAGACCAGGGCCGAACCCAGGATATCCGATAGAACCAGGGGAAAACTGGGCAAAGAAATCACTGCTTCCCCTCCTGCGCTTGCCGCATGAACTCCCTGATACCCAGATATAAATAAATGAAGGCTGGCACCAGGAGCAGGTGATCCAGTTTGGTGAAATAATTTATCCAGTTGCCCAGATTGGCCATGTTCAAGCGCTGGGAAAAGATGCCCTGTGGCCCCTCGGCAACCTGGGCTTCGAAATGCAGGGCGATCCATTGCCCGATGAAACAATCGAAATTCCACAAAGCAAAAAACACGCTGGCCCAGGTCAGTAGGCGAAAGCCTCGATGTTGTGGCAACCTCGCTAGCCTGAGTTCATAGATGAAGAAGATTACGGCGACCATGAAAAACAGGTAGGAAAACTGGCGGATGAAAAACGCTTCCTGGGGGTCCCAGTGTGGTATAAAGGCCAGGGCTGGGGAGGGGAAGATCATTGACCCAAGCAGAAAACCAACCACCCAAGGCAGTAATCGGGGATAAAGATATCTGAGGATCGATCTTCCCTGTTTCATGTCCTTACCAAATTCTAAACTTCTAATCTCTACAAAATCATCAATATTATAAATAAAATCTGGTTATTTTTCATCAGGAAATATGTAGCCCCCCTGAAGATGAGCCCCATCGGCGCTCCGGCTTACCGTCACGATATTCCTTGAATTCGGCCAAGATGCACCCAGCAAATCGGGCCCCGGTGGTCAAGACTAAAAAGTTCCCGCAGGACAAAATGGCTAGCTGGATTGTCTTTCTTGCCTTTGACAGTCAAGGCAGGCATGTTTACAAATATAAGAGTCGGGCCAGCCCTGTCCCTGGCCTTTCCGCAAACCCATCAACTGCAAAGAGGTCAACATGCTGGATCAGGTTTTAGATAAGCTGTTATGGTCAGGCCATTCTTCCTTCATCTATGAAGGGGATAAGTTAATCTACTTTGACCCCTTTGCCTTGCATCGCCTCAGGCGGGCGGACATCACCCTCGTGGGTCATGATCACCCGCGCCATTGTTCCCCTGTGGACCTTGACAAGGTGAGGCGGGCGCCTACCGTCATTCTGGCGGGCGAATAATCAGGTCCAGTATGTCTTCCTATGAAGTAGTCATCATTGGAGCCGGGCCAGCCGGCCTATTTGCCGCCCTGAAACTGGCGGATTCAGGGGTGGGGCGACTGTTGCTGGTTGAACAGGGGCCAGCCCTGGAAGAGCGTCGGCGGGACCAGCCTGGTGGGCTTTTGTGTGGCTGGGGCGGGGCGGGGGCCTTTAGCGACGGCAAGCTCATCCTCTCCCCGGAGGTGGGCGGTTTTTTAAGCGAGCTACTGCCCCTGGAAGAGTTAACCGCATTGATCCAGGAGGTCGACGACATCTATCAGCAATTGGGGGCGCCGGCCGAACTCTATGGGGGCGACCCCGATACTTTGGAACTTCTTAAGACTAAGGCCCGTCATGCCGGGATGATCTTTATCCCCACTCATTTGCGCCATATCGGCACGGAAAATTGCCAAAAAGTTCTCAGGCGCCTGAGAGAGCGTTTGGCCGACCGTCTGGAGATCCGCACGAACTGCCGGGCCCAGCGTATCCTGGCCCAAGAGGGTACGGTAACTGGGGTGGCCTTGGATAATGGAGAGCAGGTGGAGGCTCGGTATGTGATCGCGGCTCCCGGCCGGGCTGGGGCCGCCTGGATGCGGGAAGAGGCCCGCCGCCTGGCCATCCCCTCTATCCCCAGCCCGGTGGATATAGGTGTGCGCGTCGAAGTCCCGGCCCCGGTTCTTTCCCCTCTGACCTCGGCGGCCTACGAAGCCAAATTGATTTACTACTCCCGCACCTTCGATGACAAGGTGCGCACCTTCTGCATGAACCCCTACGGCGAGGTGGTTTTAGAAGACCTGGACGGCTTGGTCACGGTTAATGGCCACAGCTATGCCTCCCGGAAAACGGAAAACAGCAATTTCGCTATTCTGGTGAGTTCTACCTTTACCGAGCCCTTCGATGATCCCATCAGCTACGGCCAATATATCGCCCGCCTGGCCAATCTGTTGGGAAGGGGGGCCTTAGTTCAGCGCCTGGGGGACCTCCAGAGCGGCCGCCGCACCACCTCTGCCCGCTTGGAACGTTGCCTTACCCGGCCCACACTCAAAAGCGCCACCCCCGGTGATTTAAGCTTCGTCCTTCCTTATCGTTACCTGAAAGACATTCTGGAGATGTTAGAGGCTCTCGACATCCTGGTACCCGGGATCAACAGCCTCCACACCTTGCTCTACGGAGTGGAAGTGAAGTTTTATTCTCACCGCCTGAAATTGAGCCCGGACCTGGAATCCCCTATCCGCCACCTGTTCATCATCGGGGACGGCGCCGGGATAACCCGGGGTTTGATTCAGGCCTCGGCCAGCGGCCTGATTGCCACCCGAGCCGTAATTCGTGGAAGGTAAGAAGAACAAGGGCGTATTAAACCAAGCTAAGACCGAGAATACATGACCCTGGAGAAAGAACCAGCCCATTTCCGCCCTCTGCTCAAGGGAGTGGAATTTGATCTCTCTATAGAAAAGATGGCCTTTGGCGGCAAAGCCCTGGGAAGGGTGGATGGCTTCGTGGTATTCGTGGATCACGCCATCCCCGGACAGAGGGTGCGCGTGAAGGTTACCCGGAAAAAATCGCAGTTCGCCGAAGCCAGGGTGGTGGAGCTCCTGGAGCAGTCCCCGGCGTATAAACTACCCTTCTGTCCCCATTTCAGCCTCTGCGGCGGCTGCCAATGGCAGGATTTCGCCTATGAGGAGCAGTTGCACTGGAAGGGGATCCACGTCCAGGAGTGTCTTCAGCATTTGGCGGGCTTGAGGCCCGGGATCATCCTGCCGACGGTCGCCTCACCGCAGCCGCGTTATTATCGCAACAAAATGGAGTTCACCTTTGCCCCCCGGCCCTGGCTGAGTTCTGCAGACCGCGCCGATGGAAATTACTCCTACGCTGGCGCCCAGGCCCTGGGGCTGCACGTGGGGGCCTCCTCCGACCGGATCTTCAACCTTGAGCACTGCTTTCTGCAATCCCCCCAGTCGCCGGCCATGGTGAAGGAGGTGCGCCGCTGGTGCGGCACTAGCGGCCTCCCCGCCTACAATACTAAAAATCAACGGGGCTTTTGGCGCTTCCTGGTACTGCGAGAAGGGAAGCGCACCTCCCAGCAACTAGTTCAAATCATCACGACCAACCAGGGCGAGCCCTCCGCGGTGGAGGCGCTGGCCTCCCACTTAAAAGCCCATTTCCCGGGGATCACCACCGTGGTTCATTCCCGCAGTCGGAAAAAAGCCCAGATAGCCAGTGGCGAAGTAAGCCGCACCTTATTGGGACCGGGATATATTGAGGAGCAACTCGGTGGGCTGCGCTTGCGGATCTCAGCGCATTCTTTCTTGCAAACCAACACCCTGGCCGCCGAAGGTCTTTATAGTGCCATCAGCCGACTTGGAGAGTTCACTGGCCAAGAGACCGTCTGGGATCTCTACTGCGGCGCCGGCAGCATCGGCCTCTCTTTGGCCTCTCAGGTACGCCGGGTGGTGGGATTTGAACTGGTTACGGAGGCCGTGGCTGATGCCTTCATTAATAAGAGACTCAATGGCCTGAGCAATTGCCAGTTTCTGGCGGGAGATTTGAAAGAGCGGATCCACGAGAGCTTGAGAACTGCTTCGCAACCTCTCCCCGAGGTGGTGATTACCGATCCACCCCGGGCCGGCATGCACCCTCAGGTGGTGAAAGCCCTCCAAGAGCTTTCCCCCCGGCGGATCATCTATGTCTCGTGCAACCCTGCCACCCTGGCTCGCGACCTGGCTCTCCTCCAGGATCAATACGAGGTCTTGACCATCCAACCTTTCGATCTCTTCCCACACACAGCCCACATTGAATGCGTTGTCCGCCTGGAGAGGCGCCATCTGGTTTTGGGGTAGCACTGGCAACTGACAGGTCTGCGAGGTCAAGAATGGTCTCGCCCAAATCTTAAAAGAGTCGATATGTCCTGAATATGGGAGGTTTGGGAGCCTGGATAAGTTTCCAGTCATCGCGAAGCTGTCGAAAAAGGTTCTTGAATCGTGCCGGGCGCAAAGCCCCACTGGTCTTGAAGACGAGTTGATTATTGTCCAAGGCCTCATTCAGGCGGATGGAAGAGGCGCCGGCCTCCCTGACTCCGGCCCCGAGGCCTGAGACCAACACGAACATGCAGATAAACTGTCAGTTTACCCGGGATGCGGCCTAATGATGTCGACATGGCTCAATCTTCCTTAGCCCTGGTCGGGGCCAGGAAAGGGGAATTATCCAGCCAACCTTTGATAACCTCAAAAACCCGAAACCAGGCAGCAGCCTTGGCCGCCGCAGTCTAAGCCTTGCTTGAGAGATCCGAGATTAGGCAGTAGCCGCTGATAGCACAAGTGAAAGCCCCTGCTAATCGAAGAGGAGTAACTCCAGGGCCCCGGTTATGCTAACCGTCATGCTATATAGCTCGGCGCTGGCCAGGGCCTGAAAACCGGCGCCCTCGCCCCCCACCACCAGGACCTGGCCGTCAAGCAACAGAGTGGCCGCATGATACTCGCGGCCGTCGTTCAGGAGGCCGCCGGGGGCCCAGGTCCCCCTGGCCGGGTCGTAGAGCTCGCAGTTGGTCAGGTAGCTATCTCCGAACGTGCCCCCCGCCACCAGGACCTGGTCATTGGGCAAGAGGGTGGCGGTATGGTTCTCCCGGGCCTCTGCCAGGGAGCCGGTGGGGGTCCAGGCCCCTCCGGAGAAAAATTCGGCGCTCGCCAGGATATCGAACCCATAAATATAGCCCCCTGCCACCAGGATCTTGCCGTTGCCCATGCGGGTGGCCGTGTGATTCTTGCGCTCCGTGTGTAGCGCCCCGCTAACATTCCAGGTCCCGCCGCTGTAGACCTCGGTGCTGGCCAGGACCTCACCCGAATCATTCTCTCCCCCGGTCACCACGACCTCGCCGTTGAGGAGGGTGGCCGTGTGAAACTGGCGTTCCGTGTGCAGCGATTTGGTAGCACTAAAGGTCCCGTCCCCCGGATTATAAAGCTCGGCGTCGGGCAGGACGGTCCAACCCAGGCCCGAGCCTCCCACCAATAAAACCTTGCCGTCGGGCAGGAGAGTAGCCGTGTGATTATACCGGGGCGTAACCATGCTCCCGGTCGCGGTCCAGGTCCCTTGGTCCGGGTCATAGAGCTCGGCGATGGCCACGGGCTGACTCATATAATTATTCACGCCTCCGGCCAGGAGGACCTTACCGCTGGGCAGGAGGGTGGCGGTGGCCCCGGAACGACCGCCGGCAATGGCACCGGTGTCGGTCCAGGTCCCCTTGTCCGGGTCGTAGAGCTCACAGCCGGTGGGGTAGAGGCCGCCGCCTCTGATCCAGCCGGCCGCCACCAGGACCTGGCCGTTGGCCAGGAGGGTGGCCGTCGGGTGCATGCGGCCGGTCTTGAGGGAGCCGGTGCGGATCCAGGTTCCCGCCAGGGCCGCCTGGGCCAGCATGAGGCTCAAGGCCAGCCAGGTTAATACCATGACGCCTATAAGTCCTTTGGTTTTCATCTGGCACCCTCCATAACCACCGCGGCGCGGGGCAGAAAAATCTCCGGGCTCCTGCCGGTGACCTAATTGAGCTAACCCATTTAAACCATTGATATTTATATAACAATGATAATTTACAATAATTATCTATTAATAATTTATGCTCATCTTTCCTGGCTTCCCCGAGTAAAAGCGGAAAAATGGGGCCCAAAGGGACCGAGGTTTCATTGCCTATAAACCTAAAATTGAAATGATATTTAGCAAAGATTATGCCGCGACTTAACTAATTAAATTAATTGTCATAAAAGTTTAGCAAAGCCTAGAAAAAATGTCAGCTTATTTTACAAACTGTCAAAATCTGGAAATCCTTGGGATGAAATCAGGAAAGTGGCTTGATAGGCGTCAAACTTGACAACAGGATTGAGCGCTAAGTAAGAACGCATGGCGCGCCTTTCTTGCCACTAGCGCCTCCTCCCGAAAGTCGCAAAGAATTGAAGGTTTGACCGTCAGAGCAATAGGCTCCAGGCCATGCTGACTTTCATTTATTCTGGCCGTTGCTGTAATATGAGATCCCCGGTGGCCAGATGGGCCCGGGTCCCCCGGAAGCCGTTGGCCTGGAAAAAGGCCATGGTGCCTTGAGGGGAGAGGCCCAGAAAGAAATACCGGTTGATGTCATAGTTTTCGGCGATAAGGTTCCTGGTCTTTTATGATAATCATGCATCCCACATCATCCCAGAACCAAACGAGGCCCTCCCTCCTAAATAGACCTAGTGATCAACCGAGTTTCGCCGGCTTCCCCATAACTTGCCAGAACCGAAACTTTCTCAAAAATAGCGGTTAATTAACGATATGATCTTGCTAGAGAAATTGATGGGGACGGGGTCCGGTCAAGTCTTGACCATGACAATTTATGCCAACTACTTTTGGCAGTGCGCCCTACTATTCCAGATAATCCTGTAGGGCCTTTTTGAGGAACTGGCGGGCCCGCTTCAACAGGCCGTCCACCGCCTGGGGGCTGAGTCCCAGCTCGGCGCCAATCTCCTGGTAGGAGAGGCCGGCGAAGCGCTTCAGGACCAGGGCCCGGCGCTGATTCTCCGGCAGGGTGTTGAGTAGTTCTTCCAGACGGCGGTTCAAGTCCTGCTCCTCCAGGGACTCCAGGGGGGTGGCCCCGGGGTCCGCGGGCATGGAAGCACCCTCCCGGTCCAGGGACTCTAAGGGACGCCGCCGGCGCAGCATATTCAGGCAGTGATTGGCGGTGATACGATGGAGCCAGGCGGCGACGCTCGCCTTGGGCTCGAAGCGGTGGGCATTTTCATAGACCTTGAGGAAGACCTCCTGGGCCGCGTCTTCCGCTTCCAGGGGATCGCGCAACAGCCGATGGGCAATCTGGTAGACCCGGTGCTGGTGTCGCCGGACCAACTCCGTCAGGGCGTCATCCTCGCCCCGGGCGAGGCGCCGCAGCAAGGCATAATCGAGGTCGGTGGGTTCGGAACTCAAAACGGGATCAGGAAGATACCTTCATCCTTCTTGCAGGCCCGGAGCATTTCCAGGTGGCGCAACACCGCAAACTCGCGCTGCAGCTCATCCTCACTGACCCCCAGGACCCGGGCGGCTTCCTGCTTAGGCACCTCCCCTCGTTCTTTGACCAGGTCATAGAGCTGCTGCTGCCGGGGGGTGAGGGTGAGGCCGCCCGGCAGGTCCTTGAGGCTGCGGGCGGTGTGCACTGCCCAGGGGTCGCAGGTTTTCACCGGGCTGAGGGCATCCAGGTAGCAGTCCTCGCACAGGACCTCTCCCAAATGTTCCCGCGGCTCCTCGTCCTGCAATGAGGCGCCGCACTTGGTACAAGAATTGGCCTGGTCCGTCAAGGTATCTCCAACTCCAGGCCGTTTCCCTCCCCCAGCAGGGAGGGAAACGGGGCTTGGTAGCGATGGGTAGTCAAGGGTTTGAAATCGCCGGATTTATGCCGCCACTTCTCAATCCGGCCGACAGTCCTTAAAGGGTATAATCGCCTTCCATATCCAATCTGAACTGACCGGGCTTGTCGGTGGGTGTCACCGTGAAGGTGCCGGCTCCTTTGAGGGTGCTCAATTTGCCGATGGCTTTGTAGACTTCCCATTTACCCTTGGTCATGGCGCCCATCTTGTCCCCGCGGAATTTGGAATAGACCGCGCCGTTCTCATAGATGGTCGTGGCATAACCGGTCATGGGCCCGTCGCCCTTGGTGCGGTCGTGGAAGCCGACGCTGCGGCGGGAGACGAAGGCCCCGGCCACCCCGGGGGTGTAATCGATGGGCTCACCCTCCATTTCGGTGAGCATCAAAGAATGGTCGGGCACATCGCCCACAGAGAGCATTTCGCGACGGGCGACGAAAATCTTGAAGCTGGCTTTACGGTGCATAATGATTCCTCCTGTAGCTGAATGAGTTGGGTTGGCAAGCGCGATTACGGCGGGATCACCGCCCTTCTCATCTAGAGAAACTAAATATCCAGCTCTTGTAATTCAAGGACATTGTTCTGAATAAATTCCCGGCGGGGCTCCACCTTGTCACCCATGAGGATGGTGAAGATTTCGTCCGCGGCCACCGCATCTTCGACGTTAACCTTAAGGAGGGTGCGGGTTTCCGGGTCCATGGTGGTCTCCCAGAGTTGTTCCGGGTTCATTTCCCCCAGACCTTTGAAGCGCTGAATATTGATGCCCTTCTGGCCTTCCTCCAGGATAAAGGCCACCATCTCTTCCAGGGAGGTAAACTCCCAGGTGCGATCCTTGCCCTCCAGGAGGTGCGGCGGGCTCTTGAAATCCTGAATGCCCTGGCTGAGGCGCACCAGGGCCTGAAAGTCGCTGCCGCCCAAGAGGTCCCAGTCCAGGCGCATTTCCGTAGCATCCCGGGAATCTGTAGTGATGATGACGGCCCAGGCGTGGTGCTCTTCATCGGGCTCCAGGCGGGCACTCAAACCGCCGGCGGCGTTAAAGGCCGTCACCAAGCCCTGCAATTGTTCTTCCTGACGCAGGCTCTCCTTGGAGACGACCTCCTGATCCAGCAGCAATTGCAAGACCTGGCGTGCCAGGCCCCGTTTTTCGAAGCGTTGCAGATATTCCTGATAGGCGATGACCTTTTCCAGGGCCTCATACAGGGGGCCGCCCTCCAGGGTGCGGCCGGCTCCCAGACGCAGGCGCTTTTTCTCCATGCCCCGCTGCAGCAAGTACTTTTTGAACTCCTCGTCGTTCTTCAGGTAGGTCTTCTCCGAGCCCCGGGTGAGGCGGTACAACGGCGGCTGGGCGATATAGAGGTAGCCGTCTTTCACCAAAGACTCCATCTGCCGGTAGAAGAAGGTGAGCAGCAGGGTGCGGATGTGGGCCCCGTCCACGTCGGCGTCAGTCATGATGATGACCTTGTGATAGCGCAGGGACTCCAGGTCGAGTTCTTCCTGGGAGATGTCCGACCCCAGTGAGGAGATCAGGGTGCGGATCTCGGAGTTCTCCAGCATCTTCTCGGGGCGGGCCTTTTCGACGTTGATGATCTTGCCCTTAAGGGGCAGGATGGCCTGGAAGCGCCGGTCCCGGGCCTGCTTGGCGGAACCGCCGGCGGAGTCGCCCTCCACCAGGTAGATCTCCCGTTTGGCGGGGTCCCGCTCCTGGCAGTCGGCCAGCTTGCCCGGCAGGGTCATGTCGCCCAAGGCGCCTTTCTTGCGCACCAGGTCCCGGGCTCTCCGGGCCGCCTCCCGGGCCCGGGCCGCATCCAGGAGTTTGGCCAGGATGTCCCTGGCCACCCGCGGATTTTCGCCCATGAAGGTCAGCAGATGCTCATACAACAGATTTTCCACCAGGCCCTTGACTTCGCTGTTGCCCAGCTTGGTCTTGGTCTGGCCTTCAAACTGCGGGTGCGGCAGCTTGACGCTGATCACCGCGATCAGCCCCTCCCGAACGTCTTCCCCCTGCAGGTGGCTGTTCTTCAGGTTCTTGGGCAGGTCGCTCACCGCCATGTACTGGTTGATGGCCCGGGTGAGGCCGGCCTTGAAGCCGCTCAGGTGTGAGCCCCCTTCCCGGGTGTTGATGTTGTTGGCGAAGGTGAAGATCTGCTCGTTGTAAGTCTCGTTGTATTGGAAGGCGATCTCCAACTGAAAACCGTTCTTGCCGCCGGTCAGAAAAATGGGGTCCGGATGGATGGGGGTCTTGTTGCGGTTCAGATATTCGACAAAGGAGACGATGCCGCCTTCGTAATGAAATTCGTTTTTGCGGCCGGAGAGCTCATCTTCCAGGGAGATGCGCACCCCGGCGTTGAGGAAGGAGAGCTCCCGCAGGCGCTGGGCCAGGGTGTCGTAACTGAAGACGGTCTCGGGGAAGATCTCCGGGTCGGACTTGAAGGTCACCTTGGTGCCCCGGCGTTTGGTTTTGCCGGTGTTGACCAGGGGCGTGGCGGTCTTGCCCCGCTCGTAGCGCTGGTGGTAGACCTGGCCGTCCCGGCGGATCTCCACCTCCAGGTATTCGGAGAGGGCGTTGACCACCGAGACGCCGACGCCGTGGAGGCCGCCGGAGACTTTGTAGGCCCCGGAGTCGAACTTGCCGCCGGCATGCAGCTGGGTCATGACCACCTCCACCGCCGGCAGGTTCTCCCCGGGGTGCAGGTCTACGGGGATGCCCCGGCCGTTGTCCTCCACCGTGACGCTGTTGTCCGAATGAATCTTGACCGTGATCTCATTGCAATACCCGCCCATGGCCTCGTCGATGGAGTTGTCCACCACCTCGTAGACCAGGTGGTGCAGACCCTCCACACCGGTGTTGCCGATGTACATGGACGGGCGTTCCCGCACCGGCTCCAGGCCCTTGAGGACCTGGATCTCTTCGGCGCCATAGGCGCCCGCCGCCGCGTCGGGGACAAGGTTTTGATCCGGCAAGTTTGTGCTCCTCTTCTTCTCTTCTCGAGGTTCCCAAGCTCCTGCTTGGGAACGTAGAATTTGCCTGCGAAGCTGCTGCTTCGCCATCGTAGGGGCGAACCTTGTGTTCGCCCTGGGTCGCTCATAATTCCAGCAAACCCTCACTGCCCGGGAATTTCATGGTCCCTTTGATCAAATCGTTCATGGTTTGGGGGGGTGAGAGGGTTTGACAGAGAAGCTCTTTGACGCCTTTCCGGAACCGGTCCCGATCCGTCGGCTGATGCGTCCCCATAATTAAATTTATATCAGGAAACGCCTCTTTTATCAATTGGGAATAAATTTTGACAAAGGGGCACAGGGTCACCAGGCAAAATGACAGGTGCAGCGCATCCAAACGATAGGAAGCAACGGCCCGGACCCTTTTGAGAATTTTTTCCGGCGCGGCAATAGTGGGGCAGCCGGCGCAATTAATGATGCCGATCAATTCCAGAGGTTCATCTTTGGGGTACTGCTCAAAGAAGCCCCGGCGCTTGCGCAGATCGGCCAAACAGACCACCGAGGCGCAGTTGCTTTCCTGGGTGCAATTGGAGCAGGTAATAATACCGATGCGGGCCATATTTAGTTTGTAGTTTCGAGTTTTTAGTTTTTAGTTAAAATAGCAGTAATAACTTTATTTTGATTAGGGTGCTTTTGCTTCCTTTACCCGCGGAATTACTTTGACCTCCAGCATCACTTCGCCGTAGCCGGCGCAGTCCACCCCCACATCCAGGCAGCGGACCCGGTGCATGAAATGAAACTGGTTGGGGTCCAGCCCTTCGCTCAAACGTTCGTTGATCAGGGCCACCGGCACCGCCAACTGGGAGATGGCGTAAACACAAAGTTTTGAAGGACAGAACTTGGTGATGAAATTGCCGTCCACATCCAGGATGAATTTATCGCCCACCTGGTAGCGGGAGTTGCAGTTCCGGGCCTGGACCACTTCGGCCTGGATGGAATAGCGGGCCGCGGCCCGGGCCAGCTTCTCCATCTGGCGCAGCCGGGGGTCGCCGGCTTTAATGAGTTCCTTTTCCGCTTCGGTATAGCCAACCAGGTCGGCGAATCGCTTCAGGACTTTATTCTCTTCCACCTGACTTCTCCCTTTCTGGGATTTAAAGTCAACTATCTTTTCCTTTCTGGAATTTTCTCGTTATTTATGTGACGAAGGAACATGGTAGCAACAGACTCCCCCTCCGTCTCCGAAATGCGGGGAGGATTGCCACTGTTCCGCAACAGCCCCGGTTGCCCGGCGAATTGTCCCGGCAATCAAGGGAGTTGCCGGCAATACGCTCCCGGCTCCCAGCGGCTCCAAAGCGGTACGATTCTCGCAAAAGCTCAGTCCAGGTGGTACGCCTTGGTTGCCAACTGTCCCATACGCGCCAGCTTAAATGGGCTTAACTTACAAAAAAAAACCATCTGGAAACCGGGTAATTTTTTCCCGCTCGGAGATTTGCATTTTTCTTTTACTGAAAACTGGCAACTGACTACTGACCACTGCCTTTTATAAGCTCATGGGCATAATGATGCTGAAATAATGGGGGTCGGCCTGGTCCACCAAGCGGCAGGGACGGTCCCTATCGTTTAGTTCCAGGATGGCCATGTCGCTCGCCATGGCGTTCAAGGGCTCCAGGAAATAGCGGGCGTTGAAGCCCACCTCGATGGGCAGGGCGGCGGGGTCGCCGGCTTCCAGGAAGGCGGGCACCACTTCATGGCCTTCGCCCACTTCCGGGTTGGTGAAGGTAACCTCCACCCGGTCCGCCAAAAGTTTCAGGATCACCCCTTTGAAGCGCTCACTGGAGAGCAGGGAGATGCGCTTGATGGTTTCGTGGAATACCCGGCGGTTAATGGCGAACCGGTAGGCAAAGGCCTCCGGGATGATGCGCCGGTACTCCGGGAATTTCTTGTCCAGCAGCAGGCGGATGAAGAGGTAGCGGTCGTCGGCCTTCAGGGCCAGGCTCTGGGTGCCCAGGCCCAGGGAGACCTTCTCTTCCTCCGCCAGGAAGCGGATCACTTCCGCCATGCCCTTCCGGGGGATGAGGATGCCCTTCTCGATGGCAAACTCCTCGCTGCCGGGCAGGGGCCGCTCGATCAGGGTGAGGCGGTGGCCGTCGGTGGAGATGAGGCGCAGCAGAAAGCCGGTCTCGGTCTCCACCCGCTCCCAGAAGATGCTGGAGAGGTGATACTGCAGATCGTCGGCCGAGACGGAGAAGATGGTCTTTTCGATCATCTCCTTCATCATGAGGCTCTCGACCTCCACCAGGTGCTGGTCAGTGACTTCCGGCACCGGGGGGAAGTTTTCTGCCGCCAGGCCGTTCAATTGATAGCGGGCGTCACCCGCCTGAATCTTCAGGCTCGATTTTTCGGTGCCGGTCAGGTCCAGGGTGTCGCCCGGAAGTTCTTTAATGAGGTTGAAGAAGTAATGGGCCTGGACGGTGACGGCCCCGTGTTCCAGAATCTCGGCCGGGTAGTAGCCCCGGAAGCTCACCTCCAGGTCAGTAGCCGAGATAATCACCCGGTTCTCGTCGGTTTGCAGGAGAAAATTGCCTAAAATCGGCATGGTGCCCCGGCGGTCCACCACTCCCAGGGTCCGGCCCACGCCCTTCAACAAAGTTTCCCGATCGATCTTCACCTGCATAGTCATTTTCTCCTAAAAGAATAAAGAATTTTTAACAACCTTAATAAGGACCCAGCGCTTGGTCGATAACTGAGTTAAGTGACCTATATGATAGAAATATTTATGAACATCAGATTTAACCCTTTCTGCGGCTGCCCCTCCTTTATTGGGCCTGAACTCGAGAGGGGGCCGTTGGGGTGTAGAAAAGTGAGTCAGTTGGAAAATTTTCTTCAAAGTCCGGTTGACAACCCAAAATTCAATGCCTAAAAGAAGCGTTGGGGCGATCCGGCGGGTCGCCCCAACCTTTTTATCCCCCTCACTTACAAATCGCGCCCTGGCTGCCGGAGGATACCAGGCGGCTGTAACGGGTAAGGACGCCGTGTTTGATCTTGGGCTCCGGTGGTTGCCAGCCGGCTTTCCGTTTTGCCAATTCCGCGTCCTCCACCAAAAGAGAAATGGTCTTGTTGGGGATATCGATCTTGATGCGGTCCCCCTCCTGGACGAAGGCGATGGGTCCGCCTTCGGCGGCTTCCGGCGAAATGTGGCCGATGGCGGCGCCGCGGGTGCCGCCGCTGAAGCGGCCGTCGGTCAAGAGCGCTACTTTCGTATCCAGGCCCATGCCGGCGATGGCCGAAGTGGGGGTGAGCATCTCCCGCATGCCGGGGCCGCCCTTGGGGCCCTCGTAGCGGATGACCACGATGTCGCCGGGTTTGATCTTGCCGTCCAGGATGGCCCGGGTGGCCTCCTCTTCGGCGTCGAAAACCCGGGCGGCGCCTTCGTTCACCAGCATCTTTTCATCCACCGCCGACTGCTTCACCACCCCGCCCTCGGGGGCCAGGTTGCCCTTGAGGATGGCGATGCCGCCCTGGGCGTGGTAGGGGTTGGCCAGGGGCCGGATGACCTCCGGGTCGAGGACCGCAACTTGGGCCAGGTTGTCGGCCACGGTGCGGCCGGTGACGGTCCGGGGCGTGCCGGAGACCAGCCCGGCCTCCAGCAAGGTCTTCATCACCGCCGGGACCCCGCCGGCCAGGTCCAGGTCCTCCAGGTGGTGGTTACCGGCGGGGCTCAGGGAGCAGAGATGCGGGGTGCGGGTGGAAATTTTATTGAACAGGTCCAGAGACAGGTCGATGTCCGCCTCATGGGCTATGGCCGGGACGTGGAGCACGGTGTTGGTGGAGCAGCCCAGGGCCATGTCCACGGCCATGGCGTTAATAAAGGCCTCCAGGGTGGCGATGTCCCGGGGCAGGAGCTGTTGGTTGACCAGGTCCATGATCCTGAAACCCGCTTCCTTGGCCAGGCGGTAGCGGGCGGCGTGCACCGCCGGGATAGTGCCGTTGCCCGGCAGGGCCAGCCCCAAGGCCTCGCTGAGGCAGTTCATGGAGTTGGCGGTGAACATGCCGGCGCAGGAACCGCAACCGGGGCAGGCGCACTCCGCCAGTTCCTTCAGGTCGTCTTCGCAGATGGCGCCGGCCTTCACCGCCCCCACCCCCTCGAAGACGGAGATGAGGTCCACCTCTTTGCCCCGGAAGCGGCCGGCCAGCATGGGTCCGCCGGAAATGAGGATGGCCGGGATGTTGAGCCTCAGGGCCGCCATCAGCATGCCGGGGATGATCTTGTCGCAGTTGGCCACCAGGACCAGACCGTCCACGGGGTGGGCCATGGCCATACATTCAATGGAGTCGGCGATGAGCTCCCGGGAGGGCAGGGAATATTTCATGCCCTGGTGGTGCATGGCCAGGCCGTCACAGATGCCGATGACCCCGAACTCCAGGGGAGTGCCGCCGGCCAGGCGCACCCCGGCCTTGGCGGCCTGGGTGATCTGGTTCAGGTGCAGGTGGCCGGGGATGAATTCGTTAAAGGAATTGGCCACCCCGATGATGGGCTGGTCGATCTCCCGGTCACTGAGCCCCATGGCCTTGAAGAGGGAGCGATGGGGGTATTTTTCCAGACCCAATTTCATCAGATTACTGCGCATGGGAACCTCCTAAAAAAGTGAACCACCAGAGCATCAAAGGCGCCAAGTTTCACCAAGGAAAAAGTCATGAGGCTTGGCGGAGGCCAAAACCGATAATCAGCTAGTCCTGCTGTTCCTCAGTAGTATAGGTGTCGGGGTGGGGCTTTTTTATTTCGGGATCGACGGAGCCCGCGTGGTCGGACGGAGCTGGAGATTCCGGTGCCTTGGCTTCCACAGGTTCACCGGGTGCCGCCTGGTGTTGTTCCGACTTGGCCTCATCTGTTAGTTGGCTTTTCGGCCCTCGCTTCGCCTGCCGTCGCGGCCCTCGCCGCGGGGCCCGCCTGCGGGCGGCTGGTTTGGCTTCCGGTTTTTCCTCCGACTTGGCTTCGGCTTTAGCCCCAGCCTCGACCTCGACCGCGGCCTCAGGTTCGGCCTTGGGTTTTGGTTGGGGTTTGGGCTCGCGTCTGGGCTCTCGTTGCGGTTGTGGCTTGACCTCGCGTTTGGGCTCCTCGGGTTCCCGTTTGACAAATTCCAGTTGGATCTCTTCCGGCGTCATTCCGGCGGTGGCGGTGATGACGATCCTGAGGTCATACTGCTCTTCCAGGGCCAGAATTTCCTTGCGTTTCTGATTGAGGAGGAAGTTACTCACCTCCACGGGGACCACGGCCCGGACCTCCTGGAGCTGGTTTTGCACCACCTGGGTACTGATCTGCCGGAGCAGGCTCAGGCTGAGAACGGGCACCGTCTTGAGGCGGCCGCGGCCCTGGCAGGTGGGGCAGGTGGCATAGGCGCTGGCCTCGGCGGTGGGACGCAGGCGCTGGCGGGAGAGCTCCAGCAGGCCGAACTTGGACAGATGCCCCAGGGTCACCCGGGCCTTGTCCTTCTTCAGGCTCTGTTTCAGGGCCGCCTCCACTTCCTTCTGATGCTTTTTGTCCTTCATGTCGATGAAATCGATGACCACCAAGCCCCCCAGGTCCCGCAACCGAAGCTGTCGAGCGACCTCGTCGGCGGCCTCCAGGTTGGACTTCAGGGCGGTCTCTTCCAGCTCTTTCTGGCTGGTGCAACGGCCGGAGTTGACATCGATGGACACCAGGGCTTCGGTGGGGTTGATGACGATGCTGCCTCCGGATTTCAAGGGGACCCGGTCGGCATAGATACGATCGAGCTGCTCCTCCAACTGGTAGCGGGTGAAGATGGGCAGCTTGTCCCGGTAGAGCTTCAAGTCATGAATCTGGCGGGGGGCCGCCATGCGCAGCCAGCCGCGCAACTGTTGGAAGACGTCCTCATTGTCCACCAGGATGGTATTGATATCCGTGGTCAGATAATCACGCACGGTGCGGGTGATCATGTCCAAATCCCGGTAGAGGAGGGCTGGCGCCTTTTGCTCGGCCGTGGTCTGGTTCAGGTCCTCCCACTGCTTCAGAAGAAATTGCAGGTCCTTGGCCAGATCCCGGGTCTTGGCTTGCTCTCCGGCCGTGCGCACGATGAGGCCCATCTCCGGGGGCAGGCCGATTTTTTGGGCCAGCTCTTTGAGGCGATGGCGCTCATCTTCCTTCTCGATCTTGCGGGAAATCCCGAGGTGGGCCTGTCTGGGCAACAGCACCAGGTTGCGCCCGGGCAGGGAGATGTAGGTGCTGAGATAAGCCCCCTTGGTGGCGGTCTCTTCCTTGTAGACCTGGACGATGATCTCCTGGCCTTTGCGCAGCACCCGTTGAATCTTGGCCTTGGTCTTACCCTGGAGCTTTTCCTGGTAATAGTCGGGGTGCACCTCCGACAGGGGCAAAAATCCGTGGCGCTCCCCGCCGTAATTGACGAAGGCCGCCTGCAGGCTGGGCTCGATGTTAACCACCACAGCCTTATAAATATTGGCCTTGGTCTGCTCCCGAGCCGAGGTTTCAAGGGCAAACTCATCCAGTTGCCCTTCTTCGACGATGCAAACCCTGAATTCCTCGGGGTCCGCAGCATTGATGAACATCTTCCGAGGCGGGCTCATTGGCTCCTCTGATAGGCGCGTTGGGCAAATTCCCGGAAACCCGGCTGGCGATCTTGGGCAAACATGCGATTGATGGCCAGGGGCAAAGACGCCGGGCTCTTCAGGCTGCGAATGGGGCGCAGCTCCCGGCGGCGGAAAAAGGCGGTCTGCACCAGAAAGTTGATATCCCCCTGCACCGGCTGGAAATAGAGGTAGCCATCTTTGACGGCGATGGGCAGGGGCAGGCCCGACTCCTCCAGTCTCCGCCAGCTCATCAGGGGTTGGGGGTAATGGTTGAAATTTCGGTTCAGATAATGGATGTCCCGGTTGCCAATGTTCCCCAACTGAAAGCTTTCCACCATGACATCCCGGGCCAGCTGCGGGTCCCAGGCCAGCATGCCGCCCTTCTGGGGTTTTTGGGGGTTGTTGGCCACCACCTCCATCACCATACGGCAGCCCTGCTGCCCCAATTCCAAAGCCAGCCCCAGACCGGCTAAATCGAGGGAACCGGTCAGATAGTCCAAATCTTCGATATTATAAGAGATTTTGTCGGCGAACCCTTGCAGCCAATCCCCCACGGTCTGGCGGGAATGGAAAGACCTTTCCCGGGGATGGGCGCCGGTCAGGGAAAAGAGCTGCCGGTCCAGGGTCTGCTGCAGCACCATCTGGCCGTGATTATGGAGGCGCTTCGGACTTTGCCGGTCGTAAAAGAAATTTCCAGCCTTCAGGTTCAGGCCGTGGAAACTCTCCTGGACCATGAAATAGACCTGGGAGGGGTTAAAGCCGAAGAAATGCCATTGATAGAACTCTTTCTCCAGGTGGGCCAGCATTTCGGCGGAAAAGACGACGAGCAGGTGCTGGCGCCCCAGAACCTCCCGGGGGGATTCTCCCAGCTCCCGGGCCAGCTTTGAGAGGTCGAAGGCCAGTTGCAGCATGTGGCGGGTGCCCAAGGACAGGGGCAGCAACTCCTGGGGCAGGCACTCCAGGCTCCGGGCCACGACCTCCGGCGTCACTTTCTCGCCGCTTTCCTGGCTCAGGAGATGGGCCAGTTGTTCCACACTGACCTCCCGGGCGATGTTAAGGAAATATTTGGGGCCCAGCATCAGGCGGGTCCCTTCGCCCGCGGCGGTATGCTCAAAGAGAACCTCACCCCGAAGGACCGCGGCTTGGGCCGCCGCCAGGCGGGCGGCGGTGGCGCGGTCTTCCAGGACCAGCACCTGGCGGGGCGCCTCCAGGAGTTCCAAGTGGGGGTAGCGGTTCAGTTGACGCTCGTGGGCGGCGATTTCCGCCATGGAGGCAAAGCGGCCCAGCTTCTCGTGGGCCAGGGCCAGGCAGGCAGAGATATAATCATCGCAGGTGTTGAAATCGGCTGTAGGGGCTAACGCAAAGGGCATAAAAGGCCTGAAATATTGATAAGTTAAATGTTGCATTTTAGCATGGGTGCGCCTTCATGTCAAGCGTTGCCGGCTTTTTGCTGCGTCAGGAAGGACGTCTGAGGCAGAAGAAGGCGGAAAATATGAGGTCACTTTAAAAGGCATGGCTGGTGGCATTGTCCGGCGAATGTACCTGAAGGACGTCTCACAGGGCCGGTCGGAGGTAGGTGGGCGCCAACTGCTGGGGCGAGGCGGTCAGGCCCGCCTCCAGGCGGCTTTGGGCCAGGCGGGCCAGGGTGGCGGCCCGGGGGTAGCGGCTTTCCGGGGGTGCCAGGGTGAGGCCGTCGCCGAATTGGCCCTGAATAAAGGCGGCCAAAATCTCGACGCCCGGCCCGGTGAGGACCAGGGGCGGGGTCAGGCGGCGGGCCAGCTCGGCCAGGGGCAGGCGGACGGGCTCGGCCTCCACCTGGGGCCGGTCTGCCGGGCACCGGTAAACGCCCCAGAAGACCTCGTTCCTTTTGGCGTCCAAGATTACCCCGATGGGATGGGGCTGAAAGGGACATTGGGCCGCCAGCGCCTCCATGGTGGGCACCGGCACCAAGGGGCAACCCAGAGACCAGGCCAGGGCCTTGGCGGTGGCGATCCCGAGGCGCAACCCGGTGAAATTTCCCGGCCCGAGGCCGACGCCGACGGCCCCGAGGTCGACAGGCTCCCGGCCGGCGGCTTTGATGGCCGCGGCCACCCCGGGCAGCAGGCGGGACAAATAGGTGCCGCCGCTCTCCAAGGAGTATTCCAGCAGCAGCGTCTCGCCTTCGACCAGGGCCAGGCTGCCCTTGTCGGTGGCGGTGTCCAGGGCCAGGATAAGCACGGGAGCCCTTATTGGGTTGGGTGCACCAGCCGCAGGATGTCCTGATAGAAGACCAGGATCATCAAGGCCAGGATCAGCATGAGGCCAACGCCCTGGGCCATTTCCCGGTGTTTGATATCCACCGGTTTGCCCCGGAAGACCTCCAGGGTGAAGAACAGCAAGTGGCCGCCGTCCAGGATGGGGATGGGCAACAGGTTCAGGAGGAAGAGGTTGACACTCAAGACCGCCATAAACTGGACCAGAGGGGCCACCCCGAGCTTGGCTTGATGGCCAGCCACCTGGGCGATGAGGATGGGTCCGCCCAGGGACTTCAGGGGCACCTCTCGGGCCATCAGCTTATAAAGACTGAGGACCGTCAGATAGGTGAGGCGCCAGGTGTACACGGAGCCCTCGGTCACAGCCCGCAACGGCCCCACTTTCTCCACCGTCATATTTTCCGAGTTGGAGATGCCGATGAGCACGGCTTGGATAGGGGAGCCGAAGATGTCGGGGGTTTCCATGCGCTGGGGGGTGACTTCCACCTTAAGAACCTGCTCGCCCCGCTTCAGGGTCAGCACCACCGGCTTTCCCCCACCCTGGCGGATCATCTGGGAAAGCTCATCCCAGCGCCCCACCTGCTGGCGGTCCACCGCCAGCACCTGGTCACCCTTCTGCAAGCCGGCCCGGGCGGCGGGAGAATTTTCCTGAATGGCTCCGATTTCCGTGGTGAGATAAGGGATGCCGGCAAAAGTGAAGACCAGGGATAAGGCTACCAGGGCAAAAACCAGGTTGAAGAGCGGCCCCGCCAGGACAATGAGGAAGCGGTGCCACAAGGGGTGGTGCATGAAGGAGAAGGGCTCCAGTTCAGGAGGGACCTCGTCGTTGGGGTTTTCCCCCAGCAACTTGACGTAGCCGCCCAGGGGAACCACCGACAGGCGATAGTCGGTTTCGCCGATCTGCTTATGCACCAGCCGGGGCGGAAAGCCGAGAGAGAAGGCTTCCACTCTCACCCCCAGAAGTTTGGCCAGCAGGAAATGGCCGAACTCATGGACGAAGATGAGAATCCCCAAGACAATGACGGTCGCCAGGACGGTGGTCATTTGTGGTGGTAATACTCCTTAATCTTAATATCGGCTCCGCCAGGGAAGGCTTGACTGGAAACCGCTGGATTTGTCAATAATACTGCCATGACCTTCAAGGTTGGTGGAAAATCAAGCCCTGGGCAAAATCCCGGGCCCATTGATTGACTGCCAGGACCTGGTCAAGGTCCGTGAGGGTCTGGGGCTCATGGGCCGCCATGGTCTGCTCCACCGTCCGGGGAATGTCCGGAAACTTGAGGCGGCCCTCCAGGAAGGCGGCCACCGCCACTTCATTGGCGGCGTTGAGCACCGCGGGCATGGTGCCGCCGGTCTTGGCTGCGGCATAACCCAGGGCCAGGCCCGGGAAGCGGGTGACGTCCGGGCTCTCGAAGGTGAGCCGGGCAATGGCGCACAGGTCCAGGGGCGGCGAATTCAGGGGCAGGCGCCGGGGGTAACTCAGGGCATAGGCGATGGGCAGGCGCATGTCCGGCACCCCCAACTGGGCGATGACCGAGCCGTCCACAAACTCCACCAGGGAATGGACGATGCTTTGGGGGTGGACATAGACCCCGATCTGGTCCACCGGCAGGCCGAAGAGCACCGAGGCCTCGATCACCTCCAGGGCCTTGTTCATCATGGTGGCGGAATCGATGGTGATCTTGGCTCCCATGCTCCAGTTGGGGTGCTTCAGGGCCTGGGCCGGGGTGACCTGCTGTAGGCGGGCCGCGTCCCAGGAGCGAAAGGGCCCCCCCGAGGCGGTGAGCCATAGGCGGCGGATATCCGCCCGGCGCTGGCCTTGCAGGGCCTGGAAGATGGCGCTGTGTTCGCTGTCCACCGGGATGAGGGGCACGCCGCGCTTTTTGGCCAGGGCCATGACCAGGGGGCCGGCGGCCACCAGGGTCTCCTTGTTGGCCAGGGCCACCGGCAGGTTGGCCCGAATCGCCGCCAACGTGGGCTCCAGACCCACCGCCCCCACCATGGCGGAGACTACCAGCTCCACCCCGGGCGCAGTGGCCACGGCCAGGGCGCCGGACCGTCCCGCCAGGATTTCCGGGGCCGGGTTCCGGCCCACCAGTTCCCGAAGTCTTGCCGCCGCCGCCTCATCCTGGACCGAGACCAGAGCCGGGCGGAATCGTTTGATCTGCTCCGCCAACAGGTCCACGTTTTTCCCGGCGGCCAGCCCCACCACGGCGAATTCTTCGGGGTGTTCGGCCACCACCGCCAGGGTGCTCTGGCCGATGGAACCGGTGGAGCCCAGGATGGCCAAATGCTTCATAAGGTTGCCAAGTCCTCGCTTCTCATCTGAGGTCCATTCACCCGGGTGACGACGCGACTCGCGTTGCCTCGATTTTTCAACCCGGCCAACCCTATTGTAACTGAAAAAGTTTCAACCTGTAAAGGATTAAGGGGTAAGGCCGTGCTGGCCAAGGAAAGATGGGGTGAGAATTGGGGTGCGCGGGAGTAGGGGCGGCCCGCGAGCCGGCTCAGGCTTGGGCGCTAGGTGAAATTAATCCCCCCAGGGCCAGATTTGAGCCAGGAAGTCCAGGGAGGGGGTGAGGCTGCCTTCCTGGTGGGGTTCCAGGGTGATGAGGGGCCGTTGGTGGCGATCGGCCAAGAAGGAGAGGATTTCTTGCAGGGGAATGGCGCCGGCGCCCAGGGCCAGATGGGCGTCGCTGTCACCATGGTTATCATGCAGGTGCAACTGTCCGATAACCGGGGCCAGGGTGTTGAGCCAATGGGATAAGTCGCCGCCGCCGAAGGCATAGAGGTGGCCCACGTCCAGGCAGACCCGGAGATTGTCGGCGCCCACCCGCCCGACCACCTCCAGGAGCAGCTCCGGCTCGGTCTCATAGACATTTTCCAGCATGACCGTCACCCGGTGGGCCGCAGCCCGGGCGGCCAGCTCCTTCCAGGTGGCCGCGCGCGGGCCAGCCATTTCGGGGTGTCGCCGCCATAGCAGCGGGCCTCATAGCCCAGATGGCAGACCACGGCCAGCGGCTGAAAGACCGGCAAATAACGGAAGGCCTGGCGCAGGCGCCGCCGGGAAGCGGCCAGGATGGCGTCATCCAGCGATCCCGGCAGGAGGTCTTGGAAGGGAGCATGGAGCGTGATAGGTCGGTTGCAGGTTTGGAAGGCCCGGGCGGCCTGGCGAAAGACCCCGGGAGGATAGCGGCCCAGGCTGTAGGCATCCAGGCCGATTTCCGGATTGAGGCCGCCGGCCAGAAAGCGCTCCAGATAGCCCCGCATCAGGTAGGGAAAGGGGATGTTGACCTGCACCTGGGCGGTCAGGGCCGCAATGGTTATGGCCATGGGGGCTTGGGCCTCATGTTGACCGGGTTGGTCCTGGGTTAGAGGGGTAAGGGCGGTTCGATAACCGCCCTTACAGGAGCGCCATTGCCAGCTCTCCCCCTCGAGGTTAGGAAATTTCCAGTCTGCCGACCCTGTCTCAATGGGCGGACTGCACCAGCTCCACCAATAGGCCGTAAGTGGCCTTGGGGTGGATGAAGGCTACCAGATCCCCATGAGCGCCCTCCCGGGGGGTCTCGTCGATGAGGCGCACCCCGGCCGCCTTCAACTCCTCAACCGCCGCCTTGATATCCTCCACCTCCAGGGCCAGATGATGGAAGCCTTCGCCCTTGGCTTCCAGGAACTTGCCCACCGGGCTGTCGGGCTGGGTGGGCAGCAGCAGCTCCAGGTTCGACTCCCCCACCTGGATGAAGCTCACCTTGACCTTCTGGGCCGCCACCACCTCTTCGTTTTTGAGCTTCAAGCCGAGGGTTTCACTGTAAAGCTTCTTGGGAGCTTCCAGGTCCTTCACCGCGATACCTAAATGGGCAATGCGCTTGATCTTCATGGGTGCAGCCTCCTTGGCAGAAATCTGATTAGGAAGATTTTCGAAACTTGGTTTTCCCACCGGGGCGCAGCCCACTGCGACCCTGGCGAATAGCAAAATCTCTCGACGCCGCAATCAGGCAAAACTCTACTTGCCCTTAAAGAAAAGAATTATATATGATGGCAGGACCAAGGAAAAGCCCGGGGCGCGGATTTCGGTAATTTTCTTAGCCCCCGGTCTTTATAGGGAGCATGTATGAGCCAGGATGACACCTTCCGGCGCCTGTCTGAGCGCCTGGCAACTTATCAGCAGGACATGGTGGACTTGCAACGGGAGCTGGTCCGCCGCGTTGCTGTGGGTCCGGAGAACGACGGCCCCGGCGAGGGCGCCAAGGCGGCGTTTTTGCGGGAACTGCTCCAGGGCTGGGGCCTCAAGGTGGACAATTACCCGGCCCCGGATGACCTGGTGCCCGAAGGGGCGCGTCCCAACCTGGTGGCCTGGCTGCCGGGCCGCCGGCCCGAAAAGGTTTGGGTCTTGAGCCACCTGGACGTGGTGCCGGAGGGCGATGTTTCCCTGTGGCACTCCGACCCCTTTGAGCTTAAGGTGGAGGGAGACCGCCTCTACGGCCGGGGCACCGAGGACGACCACCACGGCATCGTCTCCTCCCTGATGGCCGCCAAGGCCTTCCTGGACCTGGGGATCACGCCGGAGCGCACCGTGGCCCTGGCCTTGGTCGCCGACGAAGAAACCGGTAGCCACCTGGGCCTGGAGTTTTTAATGCGGGAGCACCGCCAGCTCTTCTCCGAGCACGACCTGATCATCGTGCCCGACGCCGGCAGCGAGGACGGCACTCTGATCGAGGTGGCGGAAAAGAGCATCCTGTGGCTGCGGCTCACCTTGCTGGGCCAGCAGGCCCACGCCTCCCGGCCCCAGGTGGGGCGCAACACCCTGCGGGCCTGCGCCCACGTCATCGTCGCCTTGGAAGAGCTGCACCGGGAGTTTCCCTCACAAAACCCGCTGTTTAAGCCGCCGGAGAGCACTTTCGAGCCGACCCGTAAGGAGGCCAATGTCGGTAACATCAATACTATCCCGGGGCGGGATGTCTTCTATCTGGACTGCCGGGTGCTGCCGGAGATCGATCTGGAACGGGTGCAGGAGAGGGTCCGGGCCATCGGGACTGAGGTGGCGCAAAGGTTCGGAGTGACCCTGGAAGTGGAGCCGGTGCAAGACTTGCAGGCCGCGCCCGCCACAGCCCCGGAGGCCCCGGTGGTGCTGGCCTTGCAGAAGGCCGTCCGGGAGGTTTACGGGCGGGAGGCCAAGCCCGGGGGCATCGGCGGCGGCACCGTGGCTGCCTTTTTCCGTCAGCAGGGCCTGCCGGCGGCGGTGTGGATGACGGTGAGCGACACGGCGCATTCGCCTAACGAATTTTGCCTGTTGAGCAACCTGTTGGGAGATGCTAAGGTTTTGGCGCACGTATTTTTGGAGAAATGAACCGGTGGGGCGGGGTCTCCCCGCCGCCATTAAGGGCAGGGAAACATGATGGTGCGATTTTTGGGCCTGCTCCTGGCCCTGTGCCTGCTAGGGACCGCCGCTTGCGGGGAACTGCGGCCGGTGCCGGTGCCGATTGAACCCCAGGCCTATAAGCCCATCGACTACCAGGAATTATTGGACCCCGCCAAGACCGGACTCCAGGCCGGTGACCTGGTGCGGGTCAAGGCCTATTTTTGGCAATTTCTCACCTATGATCCGGCCATGGTCCGCAATTACCTGACCCTACCCCGCTACCCTATCCGCTGGTACCAACTGCGCTGGTTCGCCACCTTCGGCTCGGAAAGGATGGCGGGCTACTACGACCTGGCGGCTATGAGCCCGGAGCAGGAGGAAAAGTACAAGGCGATCAAGCGCCTGGACCCCGTCCTGATTTACGGCGAACTATCGCCCCTGAAGCCAGGGCTCTTCCTCCGGGTCCACCACCTAGAAAAAATCGAAGAGGAGTAAATTTTTTATGGCGGATTCGAGTCCCGACCCCTTAAAATCGCCGGCCGCCGGCGGCATCGGGCTGTTCGCCGCCATGGCCATCGGCATCGGTGGCATGGTCGGCGCCGGCATCTTCTCAATTCTGGGGGTGGTGGCCCAGGCCGCGGGTAGCGGCATGTGGCTCTCCTTCCTGGTGGGCGGGGTTGTGGCCCTTCTCTGTACCTACTCCTACGCCAAACTCGGGGTGCGTTATCCGTCGGCCGGCGGCGCGGTGGAATTTTTGGTCAGGGGTTTCGGCGACGGCGTCCTCAGCGGCGGCATCAATCTTTATATGTGGGTCGGCTATATCATCGCCCTGGCCCTTTATGCCCAGGGGTTTGTGGGCTACGCCCTGACCTTCTTGCCGTCCCAACCGCCGGCCTGGGTCCCTAAGGGGATCGGGGTCGGGATCGTCTTGCTGTTTACCGGGGTCAATTTCATCGGGGCCAAAACGGTGGGCCGCTCCGAAACCTTCATTGTCGCGGTCAAGCTCGCCATCCTGGCGCTCTTTGCGGGCGCCGGGGTATTTTTTATTCATTCCCAGAATTTTGCCCCCAGCCTGCTGCCGCCGGCGAGCGGCATTTTCTTTGGCGCCGGGGTTCTGTTCATCGGCTACGAAGGCTTCGGACTGGTGACCAATGCCGCCGAGGACATGGACAATCCTCGGAAATTGCTGCCCCGGGCCCTCTATCTCAGCGTCATTGCCGTCATCTTCATCTATCTGAGCGTCTCCCTGGCGGTCATCGGCAACCTGGACGTGCCGGCCATCGTCGCCGCTCGGGACTATGCCCTGGCCGAGGCGGCCAAACCCTTCCTGGGAAATTGGGGCTTCAAGCTGGTGGCGGTGGGCGCCCTGTTTTCCACGGCCTCGGCCATCAATGCCACCCTGTTCGGCGGCGCCAACGTCAGTTATACGATTGCCCGGGACGGGGAGCTGCCCCGGTATTTTGCCCGGCAGGTCTGGCACCGCAGCTCCGAGGGCCTCTTGATCACTGCGGGGCTGGTCATGTTATTCGTCCTGTTTTTCGATCTCTCCGGGGTGGCCATGATGGGCAGCGGCGCCTTCCTGCTGATCTACGCCAGCGTCAACGCCGCTCACCTGAGGATTCTGGCCGAAACCGGCGCCAAAAGGTGGCTGGTCTCGTTCGCCTTGCTCACCTGCCTGGCGATGGCGGGGGTCTTGAGCGTTTATATCTACCAGAATTCCAAACCGGCCTTCATCACCATGATTGGCTTGCTGCCGGCGTGCTTCGCTCTGGAATGGGTTTATCGAGCCAGGACCGGCAGGGTCATTAAGCCGCGAAATTGAAATTTGGGGCGACCTGGCGGGTCGCCCTAGGCGGCATAATATTCATCTTCGAGCCAACCGGCCGGGTTATCCTCAATATATTGCCGAGTACGATTCAGGTCGTCTTCATCGCGGATGTTTGGATAATTAATTGCTAGTTTAACCTGCTTATTTTGGCAAAGATGGGACATTTGGCAGCCCGAGTGTTTCACCGCTAGTAAATATTGCGGGAATGGTACCGCAGTTGCGCCGCGGTGAACCGGGGGCGTATCGGCGGCAACCCCCTTTATTTCCAGGTAATTCCATATGGAAAGCGCGGCCGTTGCGGAACAAGGTCAATCCCCTTCGCTGGTCCATGGAGACGGGGCGCGACTGTTGCATATTATCCCCTAGTTACATGGGCAGGGGGAAAATTCCAGCAGAGAAAATACGGTTGACTCTGTTTTTCGTTCCCAGGCTCAGTTTGGGAACAGGCAAAAAGCGCAGGCTAAAGTCTGCGGCTACCTTTGCCAAGCAGGAAAAACCCACGTCCAGGCTGGGCTTAGCCTACCTAATAAGTCAGGCAAAGCTGGAGCTTGGCGTAAAAGCGGGTTTCCAAGCTGGAGCTTGGGAAGCAGAAAATAGATTCGGGGAAGGGGAAATCCAGCTATTGTAGAAATGCCATCTTTTTTTAAAAAGGAAGCGAACAACAAGAAAAAATATGAAAATAATGAAATAAAATCTACTTTGGCTACCAGGGTTTCTCTGATACTTTGCGGTAAATCTCGTTGGCGCGGCCGCCGATCCGGTCTACAATGTGACCAAATTCTCACCTGGCGCCGGGCGGCGAGGAGGGCGAGGTGGAAGGCAAAGCTAAAGAGGAACCGGGGGGAAAAACCCAGATCCTCAGGAAGATCTATCTCTTCTCCGGGGTGTCTGACGCCGACCTGGAGGTTCTGGCGCAGATGGCGGTGAGCAGGGCCTTTCCCCGGCAGGACACCATCTTCTGGGAGGGCCGGGAGGCCCAGGGGTTTTACCTGCTGATCAGCGGTTATGTGAAGCTGGTGAAGAGTTCCCCGGATGGCAAAGAGTATATCCTCCGGCTGGTGGGTCCGGGGGAGAGTTTTGCCGAGGCCGCGGTCTTCAGCGAGGCCCCCTATCCGGCCACGGCCATGGCCCTGGAGGATTGCCGGACCCTGTTTTTCCCCAAGGCCGCCTTCCTGCGGCACCTGGCGGCCTCGCCCCATCTGGCCCGGAATATGCTGGCCACGCTAAGCCGCTTGAATCTGCATCTGACCCGGCAACTGGAAGATCTGTCCTTAAAAGAAGTATCGGCGCGTCTGGCCCGCTACCTTTTGGAGCGCTGCCAGGAGACGCACGGCCGGATCGAGCCGGGACTGGCGTTCGAATTGCCCACCACCAAGACGCACCTGGCCGCCTATCTCGGCACCATCAGTGAGACCTTGTCCCGAACCTTGTCCCGCTTAAAAGGTGAAGGGGTGATCGAAATGGATAAGGGCAAGATAACCATAATTGCTCCCGGCGTGTTACAGAATCTGGCCCGGGGCGGCAAGGCGTGAGAGCGACCCTGGGGTGCGGCAATTGGTCATTTTGTCCAGTTTTCAGGGTGGAAGTAGGCCGCGCCTTTGGCGCCTGGTGCGGCGAGTTTTTTCGAAAATGGACAATTGACGTGATTTTGTCCAGTTTTTAAAGCGGTAAGGGACCGAGGCGGCCCCTTGGCTTTTTTGAATTAAGTGGCACAGGCCTCTGGTTGGGAAAAGCACAGGCTGGAAGCCTGTGCTACTAGGGGAAAGTTTTTGGCCGGGGGTTCTTGAGTTTTGGGGGTTGGCAGGGTAAATTAAACAGATTATGCGTCTTTCTCTCAACTGGCTAGGGGATTTTGTCGAGCTCGCCGTGGCGCCGGAGGTCCTGGCGGACCGCCTCACCATGGCCGGCCTGGAAATAGATGCCATCGACCGGATAACCCCTGGTTTTTCCGGGGTGGTGGTGGGTCAGGTGACTGCGGTTGATCCCCATCCCCAGGCCGATCGCCTGCGGCTGGCGGAAGTGACCACCGGCAGCCAGACCTATCGGGTGGTGTGCGGCGCCCCCAACCTGGAATTGGGGCGGCTCTACCCTTTTGCCCCGGTGGGGGCAGTGGTGGGCGGCCACAAGATCAAGGCCGCCAAGCTCCGGGGGGTGGCGTCCGAGGGGATGCTCTGTGCCGAAGACGAACTGGGGCTGTCCCAGGACCACGCGGGCCTGATGGATATCCCCCAGGACTTGGCTTTGGGCCGGGACCTGGCCGAGGCCCTCAACCTCTCTGACGTGGTTCTGGAAGTGGCGGTGACCGCCAACCGTTCCGACTGCTTGAGCATTCTGGGCCTGGCCCGGGAGGTGGCGGCCCTGCTGGACGTGCCCTTGCATCACCCCGAGGTCCGGGTGGCTCCGGCTGCCGGCCCCCAGGAGTTCAAGGCCAAGGTCACCATCCTGGACCCGGTGCACTGCCCCCGTTACGCCGCCCGCCTGTTGACGGACCTTAAGGTGGGGCCGTCCCCCTTCTGGATGCGCCGGCGCCTGGAGGTCTCGGGCCTCAGGGCCATCAATAACCTGGTGGACGTCACCAACTATGTGCTGCTGGAGTTCGGCCAGCCGCTGCACGCCTTCGATTTCAAGCAGCTTCAGGGGGGGGAGATCGTGGTGCGCCTGCCCCGGTCCGGGGAGGCCAAATTTACCACCCTGGACGGCCAGGAGCGGGAGCTAGAGCCCGCGACCCTGCTCATCTGCGACGCCGAACGGCCGGTGGCCCTGGCCGGGGTCATGGGGGGGCTCGATTCCGAAGTCACCCTGAGCACCCGCCAGGTGCTCATTGAAAGCGCTTATTTCAACCCGGCCACCATCCGACGCACCGCCAAGCGGTTAGGCCTAAGCAGCGAGGCCTCCTACCGCTTCGAGCGGGGGGTGGACCCGGACGGGGTGATCCACGCCCTGGAGCGGGCCGCCCAGCTCATGGGCGAGGTGGGGGGCGGCCGGGTGGTGGGCGAAAGGATTGATGAATACCCGGCGCCCATCCAGCATCCACGCCTGAGTCTGCGGGTCTCCCGAACCAATCAGGTTCTGGGCACGGACTTCGCCACCGAGACCATCGCCGGTTTATTGAAACGCCTGCACCTGCCGGCCCTGAGTCTGGACCGGGAAAACCTGGCGGTCCAGGTGCCGTCCTTCCGCAACGATTTGACCCGGGAAGTGGATCTCATCGAGGAGGTCGCCCGGCTGGCGGGTTTTGACCAGATCCCGGTGACCCTGCCCCGGGGCGAGGTGGCCACCCGCCGCCCGGGTCCGGAGGTGCGCCTTCGCAACGAGGCGCGGCAACTGCTCCTGGGCCTGGGCTTCTGCGAGGCGATCAACTATGCCTTCCAGTCGGACTTGCTGAATGGCCTGGCAGCCGCTGGGGCAGATGCTCCCGCGACCCCGTTGCGTCTGGCCAATCCTTTGAGCGAAGAGCAGGCGGTGATGCGCACCTCCCTCATCCCGGGCCTGCTGGAGACCCTGCGGCGCAACACCCTGCAGCAGGTCCAGGACCTGCGCCTCTTTGAGACCGCCAAGGTCTTCCTGCCCCAGCCCGGAGCGGAACTACCCCGGGAAGAGGCCTGGCTCGCCGGGCTGATGTACGGGGCCCGGGAGGAGGTTTCCTGGGCGGCCCCCCGGGAGGCGGTGGATTTTTTCGATCTCAAGGGAGCAGTGGAAACGTTGCTTGCGGGCCTGCAGATCCCCGAGGTGAATTTCCGCCGGGAGCACCTGCCCGCGTGCCTTTGCCAGGGGGTCAAGGTTTTTGCCGGCGACCTGGAACTGGGGTGGTTGGGAGAGGTTGAGCCGGAGGTGGGCGACAGGCTTAACCTGGAGGGCTCCATCTTCGTATTCAACCTGGCCTTGGCGGCCCTGGCCCGGGCCGCGGCGCTGCCGCTCTTTACCGCCCTGCCCCGCTACCCCGCGGTTTACCGGGATATCGCCCTGGTCCTGCCCGCCGGGGTGCCGGCGGCCCAGGTGAACCAGGCCCTGTACCGCCATGGGGCGCCCTGGCTGGTGGAGGCCCGTCTGTTTGACGTCTACACCGGGGACCAGGTGCTGCCGGGAAAGCGCAGCCTGGCCTTTCGCCTCTCTTACCGGGACCCGGAGCGGACCCTGACCGACGAGGAGATCAACCCGCACCATCAAGCCCTGGTCCAGGCCCTGGCCCGGGAGTTGGGGGCGGAACTGCGTTAGCCGGAGACCGTAGGGGCGGCTCGCGAGCCGCCCCTACAACCCACTCTAATAAAATAGTGGTAGAAGAAGACATCCCTCGCAAGGCCTTCTACACCATCGGTGAAGTGAGCCGCATCACCGGGGTGCATACCCATGTGCTGCGCTATTGGGAGGAGCAGGGGAAGCTCCTCAAGCCCAGCCGCCGGCGCTCCCGGCACCGCCTTTACAGCCCCCAAGACATTCAGCTCATCCTGGAAATCAAACGCCTCCGGGAAGAAGAGAAGCTCAGCCTCACGGCCATGCGCCGGCAACTAAACCCCCGGCCGCAGCCCCAGCGGCAAGTCTCGCCAAACTTTCCTCCTGCTCCCCCAAACGGGGTCAAATCCCTGCTGCAAGCCATCCGGGACGAACTCCTGGCCTTGAAGGAAATGCTGGAATAGGGGCAAATTCTGGGCAGAAGTCTGGGTTCCCAAGTTAAACTTGGGAACCAGAATTTAAAAAATGTGGGGGCGACCCGCCGGGCCGCCCCGGTTGCTGCGGGCTTAGATGAGGCTTAACGGCCGGCGTTGATCCCCCAGTAGGCCGGTTCGCCGGGCCGCCGACATAGTTGGTGCCGTTACCGTCGGCGCTGTTGCGGTCCACCACGATATTGCCGGTGCCGAGGAGGAAACCGGTGGTGCCGCTGCTGTTATTGTTGAGGACCACATTGCCGATCACACTGCCGACGCCGAACATGTTAAGGCCAACGTTACAATCACCGCCATTATTGTTGACACTGCAACCGGTAACCATGCCGGAGTACGAAAATGCCGCCGTTGATTATTGCGAGACATCGAACATCCCTGGACCAGGGATGGGTTAATGCCATCCAGATAGATACCAATGGTAACCGTATGGTGCTATCATGGCCCGGACATTAATAATCCTGGTAGTTTGGCGCCAGCTACAGTCTGCGACAATGACGCCGGTATAAAAGCCGATGACGGACCGTTTCTGATCGTCCACATTATTACAGGTCGATCATATAAGACCCCATTCGGTAGTGGCGGCGCTGCCCGTATTGGTCAGGCTGAAACCCCATGAGGTCGAGGATGACGTTATTGACGTTGGCGACCGACGGTAATGGCGTTGCCGGTGCCGTTGTAGGTCAGGTTGCCGGTAAGCAAATAGAAACCGGGCTGAGTAATGGTATAGGGCACGCTGCTGATCTTGGTGCCCACCGGCCCCGCCGCCGGCGATCACGTAAAAGTCCCCCTGCCGCCCAGGCCGCACTGCCGCTCAGCAACACCACCGCCAGTCAAAGCCACTAACCAGTTCCAGGTTTTCATGACCCCTCTCCTTTGTGCTTAAGATTATGGTTGCTTTAAGGGCAAACCTTCACTGCCCCGATTTGCGGGGTATCTGACCACGCCGGCCAAGAAGCCGGGTCTGCCCGCCGCGGGCAGACCCGGCTTTCCTCTCCCAAAGCCTGGGCGAACAATGAAGATAATTATAAAACCTAGTAATAACTAAAGAAAGAAAGTCAAGAGAGGTATGGTCAGTCGGACCGGAGGGCGTTTAGGAGTTCCGGCCTCCGCGGAGCGGTCAGGCCGGAAAAGCCTGCGCCACGTGGCACTCTTTAAGCAAGTAAACAAAATTGTCAACCTAGGATTGTCATTGGAAACTGAGTGCTTAGATTTAGCGATAACCGTTGTTCTTCCCGCGGCGGCTGCGCTTCCGACTTCCCCTAATTATGAAAATTCGGTGACGGGATAAAAAATTTTGCGGTTTTTGCCTTAAGTCAAGGCCGGGGGTCGGCGGGGGGATTATGTTCTTGGCAAGAGCTCGGCGGTACGGCGAGCCGGACGCAGTAACCAAACTCAATTGAGCAATCAAAAATATTATTCAGGAGGCATTAGATGTTTTGTTATCAATGTGAACAAACGGCGAAGGGCGTGGCCTGCACCGTCCAGGGAGTCTGCGGCAAGAACCCCGAGGTGGCGGCACTGCAAGACCTGTTGATCTATTCCCTGCAAGGTTTGTCCCAGGTGGCGGTGGCGGGACGCCAGGTCGGGATCAGCGACCCGGAAGTCAACGTCTTTACGAGCAAGGCGGCGTTTTCCACCCTGACCAATGTCGACTTCGACCCCCAGCGGTTCGTCAAACTCATCCAGCAAAGTGTGCAGCTGCGGGAAAACCTCAAGGCCAAGGTGAAGGGCAAGGGCGGCAAGGCCGATTTTCCCGCGGGCCCGGCCACCTTTGCACCGGGAGCCGATAAGGAGGCCATGCTGGTGCAGGCCGAGGCGGTGGGCTTGAAATCCTACCCGGCGGCGGACGCCGACGTCCTCTCCCTGAAGCATACCCTGCTGTTTGGCATTAAGGGGGTCTGCGCTTACGCCGATCACGCCCAAATCCTGGGCCAGGAAGATGACAAAGTTTACGCCTTCGTCCACGAAGGGCTGGCGGCCACTGCGGCCGAGGGCCTGAGCGTGGCCGAGATGGTGCCTATGGTGCTGAAATGCGGCGAAATCAACCTCAGGGCCATGGAGCTGCTGGATGCCGGCAATACCGGCAGATACGGCCAGCCGGTGCCCACCAAGGTCCCCCTGGGGCACAAGAAAGGCAAGGCCATCCTGGTGAGCGGCCACGATCTCCTGGACCTGGAGGAGATCCTGAAGCAGAGCGCCGGCAAGGGCATCAACGTTTACACCCATGGCGAGATGCTGCCCACCCACGGCTATCCCGAGCTGAAAAAGCACCCCCACTTTTACGGCCACTTCGGCTCGGCCTGGCAGAACCAGGCCAAGGAATTTCCCCAGTTTCCCGGGGCCATCCTCATGACCACCAACTGTATCCAGCGGCCCCAGGAGGTCTACGCCGATAACCTCTTCACCACCGGTTTGGTAGGCTGGCCGGGGATCAAGCACATTCCGGACCGCAATTTCAAGGCGGTGATCGACAAGGCCCTGGCCCTGCCGGGTTTCACCGAAGACACCAACGGCAAGTTCGTCAACAGCGGTTTTGCCCGCACCACGGTGCTGGGCGTGGCCGGCGCGGTCATCGAGGCCGTCAAGAACAAGCAGATCCGCCACTTTTTCCTGGTGGGCGGCTGCGACGGCGCCAAACCCACCCGGAATTACTACACCGAGTTCGTGGAGAAGGTCCCCAAGGATTGCATTGTCCTGACCCTGGCCTGCGGCAAGTTCCGCTTCTTCGATAAGGAACTGGGCGACATCGGCGGCATCCCGCGGCTATTGGACATCGGCCAGTGCAACGACGCCTACTCGGCGGTGCAGATCGCCGTGGCCCTGGCCAACGCCTTCGGGGTGGGGGTCAACGAACTGCCCCTGTCCCTGGTCCTGTCCTGGTACGAACAGAAGGCGGTGGCCATTCTCCTCACCCTGCTCTACCTGGGGATCAAGAACATCCGCCTGGGCCCCTCACTCCCGGCCTTCATCACCCCCAACGTCCTGGACGTGCTGGTGAAGAACTTCAACATCATGCCCATCTCCACCCCGGACGCGGACCTGAAGGCGATTTTGGGTTAATAAAAAAAGAGCCAGGGCGACCCCCTGGCCCTCAAGCAAGAGCAGGGTCCGGCGGGACCCTGCTCTTTTTGGTCATGAAGCCTCAGTGAAATTAATCGGAGATCACCCTAATCAAGGAGCAGCAGATTCAGCGCCGCGTTGGCGATTTAGCAACGGCTGGGCCAGCCAGATTCTCGCCTCATCGGCTCCCCCTAACCCGGTAACTCGTTCAAACCAGGCGATTTGCCCGTTATTGATCAACTGGAGGTTGCGGTCATACCCCATGGTGTGGCGATCATCAAGCTTGGTGATGCCGCGGTTATAGACGTAGACCTCCTGGTGGCTGTTATAGTCCCCGTCCGAGAGGAAGACGGGTCGAAAATAGGCGATTTGACCGTTATTGTTGAGGATAGGGTTGATATATGGGCGAAGCTGGACCACTGGGGGAAATGCGGGTAGAGGCGCCATTACTGTAGAGGTAGATGATATAATCCGTTCCATAGGCGATCTGCCCCCGGCGGTTGACGTCAAAGCTGGCGTTGCTGCTGATTTGGCTGGTGACGCCGTTGAGGTATTGCTTTAGATAAAAATTCCCGCCTCCCGATTCCTTCTCCACCCACACCACCTGGCCGCTGGCGCCGAACTTGGGATCAGGAGAGAGAGAGACGATATTGGAGGCCAGTTGTACGGTGTTTACGGCCGGGTCGCCGCCCATATAGAGATAGAGGGCGTAGGCGTTCTGACGCCGATCTCCCAGATTATCCAGCCATCCTGGTTGATCTGCAATTTCGCAGCATTGCCCGTGGTGGACACTTTTCGGCTGGTGCTTCCGTCAAAAAAGTAGACATGATATTCGGTGTCCGTAGTGCTCGCCCCCAACCAGGCGATCTGGCCGTTATCATTGATGACGGGGCTATAATTAGCATAATCGGTATTTCCGGGGACCAGGCCGGAGGCATGGCCGTCGTAGAGGTAGATTTCCGAGCCGCTGCTGCGATAGGTCATGTACACCACCTGGCCCCGGTTATTGAGCTTGGGCCAAGCGCTGCCATAAAAACTTGAGCCGGAAATCGACTTGGTGAGGCCGTCTTGATAGAGGTAGATTTGTCCTTTCTCCACCCAGACCACCTGGCCCTGGTCGTTGATTTGCACTTCACCTATTCCCATGATGTCGGTGGTACTGGCGATCTGCGTCACGCTGCCGTCGCCATGGTGATAGAGATGGAGCACGTATGTTGAGGGTTCAGGGGACAAGACCTCGGTCAGGTAAACAATATCGCCGTTCTGGCTGAAATGAAAATGTGCGTCGTTAGAAGATGCGGTAGGGCTAATATTAGTATCATCATAGATCGGCTTCTTGCTGTACGGCACCGCCCCGGCCGGGCCGGCCCATGATACTACCAGGGCGCCGCCCAAACAGATGGCCGTCAGGGACCAAAAAAGGCGAATATTTTTCCACATGGCCTGTCTCCTCAATTTCTTACCATGAAGTTATCTTTCCTAATCCCCCAGGAGCAAAAAGTTCACCGGGGCGGTAGCGGTAGCGGGGTTGGCCAGATAGAGCGAGTTATGGAGAAGATCATTTCCCCCCTTATACCAGGCGATCTGGCCGGAGTCATTGATGTGCACAGATTTACCCCCATTGCTGATCACTGGAACATTGGTGCCGTGGCGCTGGTCGAAAAGGTAGATATAATTAAAAGGGCCCCCATAGGCCACCTGGCCCAGGTTGTTCAAGCCGGGGAGCTGCGTCCAATCCGCCGGGCCGACCGGGATATTGCTGCCGCCGCTATAGAGGAACATATGGGCGGTATTGTCGACCCAGGCCACCTGGCCCTGGTCATTAAGGGCATAGAGCAGCCAGCTGTCGACCCCGCTGCCGATCGGGGTGTGGGTGTGCGTGCTGCCGCTGTAAAGGTATAAATCATAACCACTGGGGGAGCTGGCGGAGGTTTTGGCATAAACAATATCACCCCGGTTGTTGATCACGGGCCGCATATTGTAGTTGGTATCACTGGTGATAGTTATAGGCGTGCCGCCATGCCAGTAATAGATTTGTAAATTGCCGGAGCCTTCGTTGCCGGACCAGACGACTTCATCCCGGTCATTGATTCGGGGCGAGCCATGTTCACCATCCACAAAAGCAGTGGCATAGCTGATCACACCGACGCTATTTCTTAGCGCCACTGCGACCACTATCGACCCAACCATTCATACCAAATTATGGTGCCCAGATTGTTGATGCGGGGAGCCTGATGGTCAAGATGGTCGACTGAGGCGTTGGTAATTTTACCGCTGGAGCCGCCACTGTAAAGGTAAACATCCGTATAAAAAAGAGAAGAACTGAAAGACCATTCCTGGGTCCAGACCACCTGGTCGTGGTCATTCAGGTCTAAAAAGTCATGGCCTCTATCGCTATCGCAAGGAATAGCGGTTTTAGCCCCGCGGCGATAGAGCCAGAGGGAAAAGTTGGGATAAACTTCGTCCTCCCAGACCAGGTGACCGTAACGGTTCAGGTTGGCGATAGCCGTTTGGGTGCTCATTTGATCGCTGATCAGGGTAACCGAATATTTGGCGGCTGCCGCGCCGGAGACCGGCAACAGCAAGGATGCCGCCCACAAGATTGCCAGAGCAGGGAAAAAGTGGCCAGCCAATCTCCGTTTCATTTTCGTACCCTCACGGTAAATTTTTGAAGCCTACCATAAAGAATATGGCATCTTTCTATATAGTCAATATTTTTTACAGGATTACCATTAGAAAAGCCTTGGGCCAGCCAGAAGGCCTGCCGGAGAAACAACCTAGAAAAAATTAAAAATTTCCCTCGGCCCTCTCATCGGCTTCCGGCAATATCTGCTTGGGGGGCCATCGACAAGCCGCTGCCCGTGGTTATCTTTTTGACCAGAGTGCTGGAGAACTTCAATTTGGCAGATCAATCGACCACCAACCTGGACGCCCCGGCTGAGACCGTCTCAGCCTGGAGCCCCTTTAAAAATCCGGTCTTTCGGGCCCTGTGGATTGCCACCGTGGTCTCCAACGTCGGCACCTGGATGCAAAGCATGGGGGCGGCCTGGTTCATGACTTCACTAAGCAAGTCCCCGGTGCTGGTGGCCCTGGTGCAGGTGGCCACCACCCTGCCCATGTTCCTATTAGCCCTGCCGGCCGGGGCCCTGGCCGATATCGTGGACCGCCGGCGGCTGCTCTTATTCACCCAGGCCTGGATGGCGGCCGCCGCCGTTATCCTGGGAGTCCTGACCCTGGCGGGGCTGACCACGCCGTGGGTTTTATTGACCTTTACCTTCCTGCTGGGTCTGGGCGCCGCCCTGAACGGCCCGGCCTGGATGGCGATCGTGCCTGAACTGGTGCCGCGCCGCGACCTGCTCCAGGCGATCTCGCTCAACGGCGCCGGTTTCAACCTCTCCCGGGCCGTGGGCCCCGCAGCCGGCGGCGCCGTGGTCGCCGCGGTCGGGATCGGGGCAACTTTTATCTTGAATGCCCTCTCCTTCCTGGGGGTGTTGTGGGTGCTCTATCGTTGGGAACGGCCGGTCAGCGACACGACGCTGCCGGGAGAGCGCATGCTGGCGGCCATGCGCAGCGGCCTCCGTTATGTGCGCCATGCCCCGAAACTGAAGGCGGCGCTGATCCGGGCCGCCCTGTTCATGTTGTTCTCCAGCTCCCTCTGGGCCTTGCTGCCTCTGGTGGCCCGTTATGAGTTGGGGGGCGGCCCCTCCGACTTCGGCATCCTGCTGGGGTGCTTCGGCGCCGGGGCGGTCGGCGGGGCGGCGCTCTTACCGCGACTTAAGAGATATGTGGCCGGCGAGGCCCTGATTGCCTTGATGACGGTTATCGCGGCCGCCATGTTGGCGGTCCTGGCCCTGGCGCCCCACATGGCGGTGGTGGCCGGGGCGATGCTGATCAGCGGCGCCGCCTGGCTGGTGGTGGTCTCGAGCTTCAATGTGGCGGTCCAGACCGCGGTTCCGGCCTGGATCAGGGCTCGGGCCCTGGCGGTTTACGTCTTGGCTTTTGCCGGCGGCCTGAGTGCCGGCAGCGTCCTTTGGGGCGCCGTGGCCACCCACCAATCCATCCCGGCCGCCCTGCTCTACTCCGCCCTGGCCCTGCTCTTCAGCCTGCTGGCGGCGCTCCGCTACCGGCTGCACCTCGATGCCAAGGCCGATCTATCCCCTTCCTTGCACTGGCCCGAGCCCCACGTATTCCTCGAGCCGCATCCCGAGCAGGGGCCGGTCCTGGTGATGGTGGAATATCTCATTGACCCGGATGAATGGCGCCGTTTCGCTCAGGCCATGCGGCCCTTGAGCCACATCCGGCGCCGGGACGGCGCCATCCGCTGGGGGCTGTTCCAGGACGCCGCCACTCCCGGGCGTTTTCTGGAAACCTTTTTGGTGGAAACCTGGCTTGAGCACCTGCGGCAGCATGAACGCATCACCATGGAAGACCGGGCCGTGCAAGAGCAGGCCGCGGCCTTTCATCTCGGTCCGGGACGCCCCAAAGTCTCCCACTTGATCTATACCTACGGCCGACGGGGCCGACAACGGCGCCAACTTTTAAGGAGCCTCGACCAGCAGGGTGACGAAACCGACAGTGACATCCTTAGGAATCAGGAAGGATCGACATGAAATTATCCTTACAAAAAATTTCCCTGACCTTTGTGGCCGGGTGTTTGGGAGGGCTAGTCAATGCCCTGGTCGTCTGGGCCTTTGGCGCCCTCGGCCTGACCGGGGCCCTGGGGGTGCAGCTGGCCCCCGCCTTCACGGCGCCCTGGCTTTATCAGCGCCTGGTTTGGGGGGGCATCTGGGGTTGGCTTTTTCTCCTGCCGATAGGGCTGTCTTATCCGCTGCGGGGCCTCCTCTATAGCCTGGGGCCTTCTGGTGTGACCCTGTTCGTGCTGTTGCCCTACCAGGCCCAGAAGGGAGTTCTGGGCTGGCAGTTGGGTTACCTCACCCCGGTGTTGGTCCTCTTCTACAATGGAGTCTGGGGGGTCGCCGCCGGCTGGTGGCTGACACTAACACAGAGAGATTAGGCCAGGCCTCAAGGCAGCGCCCCCCGACTAATTTTCCTCCGACCGACCCCTTTGCCATTGAGGGAAAAATGTCTTAAACTTCCTGCAGCGGGTGGGAATGAGAGGGAAAAAGGAAACAAGAAAGCCGTGACAATTACTGGCAAATCTATCAGCCTGGCATTTGCCGCCGGCTGTTTCGGCGGTTTGGCCAAAGGGCTGTCCGCCTGGTTCTGCGGCGCCATCGGCCTCAATGCCTTATTGGGGTCGCAGTTCGCCCCGCCCCTCACCACTCTGTGGATTTATGCCCATGTGGTTTGGGGCGGCATCTGGGCCCTGCTCTTCTTACTGCCCATCAGGGGCTGGTCGATTTATAGCCTGGGGATTCTTTATAGCCTGCCCCAGTCGCTGATTTCTCTGGTCTTCATGTTCCCCCAAATGAATCGGGGGCTGTTGGGCTTGCAACTGGGTATTCTCACTCCGGTTCTGGTGTTATTTTTTGGCTTTGTCTGGGGGCTGGCCTCGGCTTATTGGTGGAAATATGCCAAGGAAAGCGCCTGATGAATCTTCCCATGCCGGCTGAATTGGCCTAATGAATTTAGATGCTGCGCACGATTGAACTCGAAGGCACGCCCCAGGAGCGGGGCTGGTGCCACGGCCAAATCCTGGGCGCCGAAATCCGTCAGGTGCGCCGGGCCTTGCTAGCTTACTTGGCACGCCTCAGCTTGTATGCCGGGGCCTGGCCTATTTTTGGCGGGCTGCTGATCCTGGCCCGTCGATTTCTCCCCTATATTCCCAACCACCTCAAGCAAGAGATGGCGGCAGTGGCCGCCGGAGCCCAGGTGAGCCTGGGGACGGTTCTCCTCATCAACGTTACCGATGACCTGGCCAACAATACCCCCCGCTGTTCGGCCCTGGCGGTGGGGGAGGACCTGACCGCAGACGGGGCTTATCTCATGGGACGAAACCTGGATTACCCGTTATTCATCGACATTTTGATCCAGCTCCAGACCTTGTTTCTCCTGGAACCGGACCAGGGCCAGCCCCTGGCCTCCCTGGCCTGGCCGGGTTATTTGGGGGTGTGCACCGGCCTCAATAAGGCCGGCGTGGCCCTGGCTCAACTTTCCGCCATGAGCCGGGACCGCACCCTGCAGGGCATGCCCGCGGCCCTGCGCTTTCGGCTGGGCCTGGAAGCGGGGGCCACGGCGTCGGAGGTAGCCGCAACCGTACAATCCCTCCCGGGCACCATCGGCAATAATCTCATGCTCTGCGACCCACGGGAGGCCCTGGTACTGGAGCTCTCCGCCCGGCAGTGGGCGCGGCGCCGTCCCCGGGCCGGCCTCATCACCGCCACCAACCATTATCAGAGCCCAGCCATGCAAGCTCTGAAAGGCCAGTTCCCACCCCGGCCGCCCTACTCAGTGCTGCCCAGCTACCACTTTACCGAGGCTTATAGCCAAGGCCGGGACCGGCGGCTGCAAGAGTTGGCCTCAGATCGCCGCCTGGGGGCCAGCGATTTACAATCAATTCTGGCGGATGCCGAGGTGGCCAATGCCGGCACCGCGGTATGCGCCATCTTTGCTCCCAGTCAGAAGACCTTATGGGTAGCCCGGGGAGAAGTCCCCCCGGTGAACCGGGGCCTCTTTGCGGCGAAAAAATTGTGGGGCTGAAAGGGAGACTTAAAAGGGAGGCCCCGGCGACAGCCATCGGAGGATGGTCTCGACTTGACCAGCTACCTTGACAAAGGATATGGATTTGATTTAAAATTTTGGGACGCGGGCGATTAGCTCAGGTGGATAGAGCGTTGGTCTCCGGAACCAAAGGCCGGGCGTTCGAGTCGCCCATCGCCCGCCAAGTAATGACAAGGGGTTAGGATAAATCCTAACCCCTTGATCTTTTTAGCCCCCAACACTATCCCCAACATATCTTCAGGAAAGACAGGTAGAATGTGGTAAGATATTTCCCTCTTGGCAGGCTTGGCCACCTGGCAGGGAACCTGGGACATGCGGCGGGCCTGCTCTGCGACTTCTCCTTGCTGTAAGCGCTCATCCAGCATCAGTTCTGTCCGAAGATAGGTACTTCTAGCCCGGATTATTCACGACACTTTTTAAATCATGGCTATCTAGTCGATATTACAACCGAATAATAATTGTTTCAAAAAGCAGAGTGTTTTATGGAGAACAGCCGCCCTCGGCTATTCTTTTGCAGGCGAGGGCGCCTGCTCTCCATTTTTCTTATTTTGAGTGATGATTATCTGAATTTTTCGGGTTAAATTTGGCCATGGCTTATCCGCCCCAAAAAGTCATTGGCCAAGGATAGCACACAACGGCTATTTGTTAAAGATTATAATCTGTTAGATGTATTTTTTGGGGCGGATCGATGAAGACAAACATCAGGATAAAATGATCGGTAGGTACCTTTTTCGACAGCCTCAGCAGCTATCATTACTTTCTGCCGATTGATTTTTGACATAGCCCTAGAGTGTTTTGGTTTTATTCTGCTTTTGGCCCAGCCTCCGCCCCGTTCCGAATAGTTATTTCAGGAAGAGATTTGACGTGCACGTCTTGTTGGGGATAAGGCATATCAATGCCATGATCCCGGAATCGCTTCCAGATGCCCCACTGCAAGTCGCTCTTTATTTGGGCGATGCCGTTTTGGGGATCGTTAATCCAGACCCGTAGTTCCAGATTGACGGCATTATCCCCGAAGCTCAACAAAAGGCAAGTGGGTTTGGGATCCTTGAGGATCCGCTCCGTAGCCGCAGCGGCCTCCAGCATCAGGTCTCTGGCTTTCTCCAAATCCGCGGCGTAGTCGATGCCAACGGGTACTTGTAGACGAACCAAGTTCTGAGTGTATGACCAGTTAATTACCTCCTCGGTTATCAGTTTTTCATGGGGGATGAGATGCTCGGTGCCATTCCGGGTGATAACGGAGATATAGGCTTCCCAAGAAATTGATCCAGCCATACTTATCTCCCATTTGAATGACATCGCCGGGCTTAATGGATTTATCCGCCAGGAGGATGAAGCCGCTCACCAGATTGGCAAAGACTTTTTGCAGTCCGAAACCGAGTCCTAACCCCAGGGCGCCGCCGAACAGGGCGAAGGCGGAGAGACACCGGTCGTTGAGAACTACGGCATTCCGGCGCCCTACAAATTCACCGGCGAGATCGGCAAGGTCACCATAGACCTGCAGGAGATGAAGACGGCTGACAAAGCAGAGGAGGACAAGGCCCGCCTGGAAGCCGCTCATAAGAAGGCGCTGTCGGATTGAGTAGTGTAGTACTAATAAGAAGCGAGGGTCGATGGCAGAATGGGCCGAAGTGCCTCACAGTCCCACAACGGCCGCCGCACTTCCACCGACCCTTGCACTCGGCCCCTTTTTACCCTTCGAAAGAAGGGCTACATCTTGAAGATTCGGAAAGAAGCAAAAGATGGAAAAACTAAATGAATTCTACCAACGCCACGCCCACCAGGTTTTTCTCTTGGTGGCAGTAATGCTATCAATGGCGGCCTGGGCGGCGACTGCGACTGCTGCCTCCGAAGCGCCCCGGCTCATGTTCGTGCAGAGTGCGGATGATATCAAGGTCGATGATGCTAAGAGCACCTTGCGCCTGGTGAAGGTAAGCCAGCAGACCTTGTACTTCTCGGATCGGCCGCAGCGGATCGTCGGACATATCAAAATGGCCGACTATCTCCAGGAATGGACCGCAAAAGCCGGCAAGGACAATTTTGGTGCCGATTCACCAAACGCCACGCTATCCGTCTTTGAACCGGGAAAACCTGAAAATACCATTGTGGTGGTCACGCTCACCCACCCGGTGGTGGATGGTGCGGACCTCATCTACAGCTATAAAGTTCTCAATGGGACGATGCCCGCCAAGGGCGGCGCGACGGCGCTGTTCATCGATTGGATCGGGGTCGGCGGCGGCGTGGGTCCCGGCTTCCACGGCGTCGGCGTCGGCCGCCGCGGTGTTGGTTGGCGCTAGGTTACAGATTGTTGGCGCGTTTAGGAATGGGTGGCACAACTTCATCATCCTGAACAGGCAGTCAAATGGAACAAAGGGAAGCCCCCCTGGCTGGGACGCTCCCATTAACTCAAAACACGAGGATTTAAGCTGAAAGCTGTAAGCCGATAATCCCTTGCCGGACGCCCCAGCCGGGGCGCCTGGCTCCCTGGGGCGGGATTCATTATGGGCTTGCGGAGAGCTAAAAGTAAATGCTACAAGAACACCGAGGCTTGATTGCGCCGAGATCAGTTGATTTCCCCAGGGAGAGGCATCATGGGTAGTCCTTTTGATCTTGCCCACATTGACACAATATGGTCCCAGGCCCAGGCATATTTCTCTCAGCACGTGCTTTCCTGGTCAATGGCGATCCAAATCCTGGTAATCGGTTTGGCTGGCCTGTTAGCTTTCCGGGTCAGCGGGGCCTTCCATGCCTGGTCAATCCGCATGCAGGCGCAAGGCGCCTCGGTGCCGGAATTTGCCGGCGGCTTGCCTTTCTTAACAACCATCAACAGGACAATTCGGTCATTTCTCGCTGTTATTTTCATTTGGATTGCCCTTGGCGTGGCCGAACATTACCATTGGCCCCGGGAGGTGCTGTACACCACCAGCATCATTTTGCTGGCCTTGACCTTTGTGCGGTTATTCACCGGGCAGATGCAAAACCGCTTCTGGGCCAGAATGCTCGCCGGATTCATCTGGTTTTGGGCGGCTCTCTATATTACCAATCTCATCGAGATCTGGATCGATCTCCTGAATCATATTGAGTTCCACTTTGGCCAGGTGCGCATTACTCTGTTACACTTTGTCCGGGCCCTGCCTATTTTCCTGGTGCTTTACTGGTTATCAAGAAACCTGTCTATGATTTGGCGTTTCTGGCTAGCCGCGGCCTCAGGTCTGACTCCCGCAGTCCAGATCATATTTTCCCGGCTGGGCAGCATTTTCCTCTTTTCCGCCTCGGTATTCCTGGTCTTGCATTACCTGGGGATCGACCTCACTGTATTTGCTTTGTTCGGCGGCGCCCTGGGGTTGGGGCTCGGTTTCGGCCTGCAAAAGGTCTTTGCCAACCTGGTGAGCGGTTTCATCATCCTGGCGGACAAGTCCATCAAGCCCGGTGATGTGATTCAACTGGGAGACAAGTATGGCTGGATCAATTTCTTGGGAAGCCGCTATGTCTCCGTCATCACCCGGGACGCCACCGAGCATCTCATCCCCAATGAAAACCTGATAACCGGCGAGGTGATCAACTGGTCTTACAGTCAGAACCTCGTCCGGTTAAAGGTTCCCGTTGGCGTCGCCTACGGTTCTGATTTGGAGAAAGCCCGGGAACTGATGTTGGAGAGTGCGGCGGTCACCAAGCGGGTCCTGAAGGACCCGGGACCTGCCTGCCTGCTATCCGGCTTCGGCGATAATGCCGTTACCCTGGAATTGCGGGTGTGGATCAACGATCCCCAAAATGGCATTGCCTCAGTGAAGAGCGACATCTTCTATGGTATCTGGCAGCGGTTCCGGGAGCATGGCATAGAAATGCCCTATCCCCAGCGGGACGTGCACCTCAAATCTATTCCTGAAGCAATGCTTCGGACCGGGCCAAAGCAAGTATGATGCCCCAAATTATCAGTCCAAGAGCTACCATTGGAGAAAAACGCCCATGACGGCCCGTGGTGAAATGAGCCTGGAGCAACCTTCAGCAGATACGCTGAAGGTGATTCTTTCCGGGGACTGGAAGCTGGGAGGTGAACTGCCTGCGGCCGATAAGGTTCAGCAGAGGCTCGAAAGCAAGCCGGGGGTTCGTAACCTGGTCTTCGACACCCGGGAACTGGCCCAATGGGATTCCGGGCTGTTGACCTTCCTGATCAACCTGGGCAATCTCTGCTCCCGGCAACAAATTCTCCTGAACAACGACGGACTGCCCCCAGGAGCGCAGAGACTGTTGGCTTTGGCCGCGGCGGTACCGGAAAAGAAAGATGCCCGCACGGCGGAAGGGCGGGTGTCGTTTCTCGCCCATTTGGGCAACCAAACCGTCGATTTGTTCCGATCTGCAGGTGAAATGCTGGAATTCCTCGGCGATGCGGTCATTGCCGTGCAGAGGCTGCTGCGCGGCAAGGCCCAGTACCGCCGCTCCGATCTGGGCTTAATCATGCAGGCCGTTAGCGCCCAGGCGTTGCCGATCGTCTCCCTCATCTGTTTTTTGGTAGGCTTAATCCTGGCGTTTATCGGCGCTATCCAGCTGAAGCTCTTCGGGGCCCAAATTTATGTGGCCGATTTGGTGGGCATTGCCATGGTGCGCCTGATGGCGGCGATTATGACCGGCATCGTCATGGCCGGCCGCACGGGGGGGGCCTTTGCCGCTCAGCTGGGGACCATGCAGGTAAACCAGGAGATCGATGCCCTGAAAACCCTGGGTATAGCGCCCATGGAGTTTCTGGTGCTGCCGCGTATGCTGGCCCTGGCGGCTGATGATGCCCCTGCTGTGCCTTTACGCCAATATCATGGGCATACTGGGGGGCATGGTGGTGGGGGTAGGGATGCTCAATATCGGCTTTATAGAATACTATAACGAGACGGCGAAGGCGGTCGATCTCTGGAATCTGGGCATCGGCCTGTTCTCCGGCACTGTGTTCGGCGTGATCGTGGCCCTGGCCGGCTGCATGCGGGGGATGCAGTGCGGCCGCAGCGCCTCGGCGGTGGGTGAGGCAGCTACGTCCGCGGTGGTCACCGCCATTGTCGGGATTATCGTCTCCACCGCGGTGATCACCGTTTTGTGCAACATGCTGGGGATATGAGGGAATGCCAACCGCGCCTCAGGATAAAATGAAAATGACGGAAAAAGAAGCCCACATCACGGTACAGGATCTCACCATGGCCTATGGCGACTTTGTCCTCATGCGGGACCTGACCTTTACCATCAACCGGGGGGACATCTTCATCGTCATGGGCGGCAGCGGGTGCGGCAAGAGCACCATGATGACCATTTTAATCGGCTTGAAGGCCCCGGCCAAGGGTAAGGTCTTGTATGGAGAGGTCGATTTCTGGGGAGCCGATCAACAGACCCGCGACCGGATCATTCGCCGGGCCGGGGTGATGTACCAGAGCGGGGCGCTTTGGAGCTCCATGACCCTGGCCGAGAATATCGCCCTGCCGCTGGAGACCTATACGGATTTAAGCCCGGGCCAGATTCGTGAGGTGGTCAAACTGAAACTGGCGCTGGTGGGGATGGCCGGATTCGAAGAGTTTTATCCCTCTGAGATCAGCGGCGGGATGCAGAAACGGGCCGGTATAGCCCGGGCCATGGCCCTCGATCCGGAGATCCTGTTTTTCGATGAGCCTTCCGCCGGCTTGGATCCAGTGAGCGCGCGGCGCCTGGATGACCTGATCCTGGAACTGCGTGAGAGCCTGGGCACCACCATGGTGGTGGTGACCCATGAGTTGGCCAGCATTTTTGCGATTGGCAGCAATTCCGTATTTCTGGATGTATCCAAACGAACCATGACGGCCACGGGCAACCCTAACCAGCTTTTGGCCGAAACCCAGGATCCCGAATTTGCGCCTGTTTTTAACCCGTGGCGAGAAATCTTAACCTATAGGATGAACACCGATGGCTAAGCAAGCAAACAGAATGATGATCGGCGGTTTCGTGGTCCTCGCAGTGATCATTATGGCCGCCAGCCTGGTCGTATTCGGTTCGGGCAAATTCTTCAAGAAAACCAACAAATACATTTTGTACTTCGATGAATCCATCAAGGGGTTGAGTGTGGGCGCCCCGGTGCTGTTCCAGGGCGTTCCGGTCGGGTCGGTGACCAACATTATTCTCGAAGCCGACCTTGTTAAGATGAAGACCCAAATCCCCGTTATCATCGAAATCGAGCCGGACCGCTGGAAGGTGCGCGCCGGAGAAAGGAGATTACCGGAAAGTTGCGTGCGAAGCTCATCGAAATGGGCCTGCGGGCCCAGCTGGTTATGCAGAGTTTTATTACCGGCCAGTTAATGATCCAGCTTGATTTTTATCCCAAGTCAACTCTCTGCTATGCTCCAGCACAAATCGACAAAGACTATACAGGACTTTATCGTGATTCCAACCTGCCCGTCCACCAGCGAACGGCTGGCCCAGGCCCTTGGGGATCTGGATCTCAAGGGGATAGAAAAGCATTTGTTATCGGTCCTGGCCAGTGTCGATCGACTCGTTAACAACCCGGACCTGACCGCCAGCTTTAGTGGCCTGAAAGATACTCTTCAGGACGCCCGCAAGCTCCTCACCAGGGTGGATCGCCAGGTGGATCCGCTGGCGGACGACGTGAAAAAAACCGTCAAAGATTTCGGCAAGCTGGCCACCAATGTTGACAGCCGGGTGGGAGGGGTGGCGACCGGTTTGGATACCACCATGGCCGCGGCCAAAGGTGTCCTGTCCCAAGACTCACCGCTGCATGGTAGCATTGGAGAACACGCTGCAGGAGATTTCCGCCATGAGCAGGTCAATTCGGCAGTTGACCAATTATCTTGATCAGCATCCCGAGGCCCTGATTCGCGGCAAAGGGAATCCTGGAGGAAAATAACATGAGAGTAGCGCCATTTTCTCGCGGCTTACCGGTCATCCTGGCGATCGCGGCCATCTTTTTAGGCGGCTGCCGCAGGAGTCAAACGCCGCGTTTTTACGCCTTGAGCCCGATACAGGAAGACCAGGAGATCTCCAAGAGGAAAAGCCCGGTACAGAACGCGGTTATCGGCATCGGCCCCGTCAAGATAGCCGATTACCTCGACCAGTCTATGCTGGTCAGCCGCACGAGCGACAATCAGGCGGTAAAAGCCGAGTACGATCGCTGGGTGGGCTCCTTCAAGGATAACTTCATTAATGTTCTGGCCGACAATATTGGTTTTCTCCTGTCGACCGATCGGATTTATCTCTATCCCTGGCGCATGTCCGTGCCGATCGACTACCAGGTGACATTGGATGTCGTTCGTTGCGATGGCCGGTTGGGCGACGCCGCCTGGCTGGAGGCGCGCTGGAGCATCTTCGGGGGCCCGGAAAAAAAGCTGCTCAAAATGCATCGGTCCAGCATTCGCGAGCCGGTGAGTGGTGCGGATTATGCCGCCGTGGTTGCGGCCCAAAGCCGGGCGGTGGCCAAGCTCAGCCAGGAGATTGCCGAGGCGATTCAAGGAGCTGGGAAGAACTGAAGCGGATCAGCGCGCCCGGCAAGGTTCACAGCCTTATCGGCAAGCTTGCATCCCGCCCTCAGGCCCGAGTTGTTAGGGACTGTATGGCTAAGAACTCCTCAATCGGTTTGGGAGATTTTCGCGAAAAGGAGACTTCCGCGTCGAATTGGCCGATTACGAGAGGGGCTTTTTTGTGGTAACCGTGGCCGAAGACCTTGATTGTTCGGGCATTCCCGTGTGCTCCGAGGAGATCTGCACCTATGATGAGGGCTTTATTGCCGGCCTCTTGCTCGCTTACTCGGGAAAGGACTTCTACGTCAAGGAAGTCGATTGCTGGGGCTCCGGGGGGAGGGTTTGCCGCTTCACCGTAGACCCCAAATGAGGTTTCCAGATGATCGCGGTTGAAGAGTCACTCATCGATAAGATCAGCGAAACGATCCATTTTCGACAGCTTCGCTATAAAACGAGACTTATCAAGTCCCTGAAGATTCAAGCTATCCGGATCATATCTGCAATTTTTCTGTGAATGGAGATAAGTGTTAAGTTTGGCAAGCCTTTAATTCGACTATCCTTTGTTAGAAGGATTGGCTTGATTATTGACGCTGTCGGTAACCAGGAAGCTATAGACCGGAGCAAAGCTTGTTGGGCCTGCGTTTGGTAGCCCGGCCTGCGATTGGCTTGGTTGATGGTATGCCAGGGTGTGGTAAAGCGAACGGGGATATTATCAAATTCCCGGCTTGAAGGTGAGATGGCCGACAAATTGCCGACCATCTCCAGCAACCGCCTGGTCCTTGATGGCCCGTGAAATCGACCTCAAAAAACTAATTCTGATATCGCGCCGTGCTTAAGGTTGGCTTCAATAATCACAGGTCTATTCTTCATCAAAAGAAACGCCAAACCGCTCCCACTGGGCCGCAGCTTCGGCCTCAGCCCGGGCGATTTCCGGATCGCTCCACGGCTCCAAAATCAGACTATCCGCCACTAACTCCCAGAGATATTTCACTTCATAAGGATAATCGGGATTGAATTTGGGCACGCGTTTCATGAGCTGGTCGTGGCAGTTGGAGCAGGCGACGACCAAAACGTTGGCGCCGCTATTCTTGATGGATTCGTACTTGGCATGGCCATGCCAGGCTGATTCCTTCTCATACGGGCCGGGCCACATGCCGCCGCCGGCCCCGCAGCAGTGGCCATTGGCCCGGTTCGGTTCCATATCGATAAAGTTGTCCACGCACTGCTGAATAATCCAACGGGGCTCCTCATAGAAGCCCTGGCCGAAATGGCGCTCGAGCTCGCGGCCGTGTTTACAGGAGTCATGCCAGGTGAAGATTTTGCCGGCGTTGACGCTCTTGTCGAGCTTGATCCGGCCCGATTGGATGAGCTTAACGAGATATTCATATAGATATAAATAATTAATCTCATTGGCCGGGCTCTCTTTGACACACAACTTCATCCCCACGCGGCAGCCGTATGAGCCGCCGCCGCAATCCGGCATGATCATCTGTTTGACATGGTGCTCCTTCATGAAGTCGATCTTGCGCTGGGCAAAGGTCTTGATATACTCATGGTTCCCCGTAAACAGACCCCAGTCCACGGACTCCCAGTTTGCAGACGGGATGGTCCAATTTTCTCTGGCGGCGTAGAAGATCTTCCACCACCATTTCATGTCCTCATTGTCGGCAAAGACTTCCTTGGAATTCGGGAAAAACAGGGTGTCGGCTCCCTCTTTATCGAGAGGGACATAAAAGCCGGGGCAGTCCTCCTCGGCCATCTCTTTCCCCAGATCAGACATGAGAAACAGGTAGTCATCCAGGGGAATAGCCATGTTATTGCCGGTCTTGAAGCAGTTTTCGGCTCCTTTGTGCAGAATGCCCGGCACCTTGTCCCTGGGGCGCAAGGACTTCATGTGCAACATGATGTAGGGTATATCGAGATTCATCGGGCAGGCGTGCGCGCAGCGGCCGCAGCCGGTGCAAACCCAGGGGAACTTCGAGTCGACCACTTCCTCAACCATACCGAAGTGCAGCATCCGCAGGACCTTTCTGGTGTCCCAGCCTTCCATTCCCGGCGTTCCAGTGACGGGGCAGCCGCTGCTGCAGGTCCCGCAGGTCATGCACAGGTCCAGGTTGAATTTTGCCAGGGCCTCATGGATGGGCTCCGGGAGTTTTTGCGGTATTAGGGCAGCCTGCATAATGATCTCCTTACCATTAAACTTGATATTTTACCTACCACCCGGATTCGGTGTTCATGATCCGGGGCAGGGAATGAAGACATGGAATGTACTTCCGCCGTCAGGCTCGCTCTCCACCCGGATGAAGCCATCGTGGGCTTCCACGATGCTTTTGACGATGGAGAGTCCCAGACCAGTGCCGATGATAAATCTCGTCTTATCGTTTTTTATCCGGTAGAAACGATGAAAAATGTGGCTCAGGTCTTCTGGAGCCATGCCGATGCCATTATCGGCCACGCTCGCGCTGAGGTAGCCGCTCTCCATCGCCGCTGAAACTACCACTCTCCCGCCTTCGGGCGTATAGTTGAGGGCGTTGCTGATGAGATTGGAGAAAACCTCTTCCATATTGCGCCGATCCACAAACACGGGAGCCAGCTTGGGCAGAGGCTCCAACTGGAGGGCGATCCCCTTGGCCTGAGCCGCGGCGCCATGAAAGGCCACCTGATCCTCCAGGATCTCGGACAGATTGAGCTGTTCTTTCTCCTGGGTGATCAGGCCGGATTCGATCCGGGCCAGGTCCAGGAGTTCCGAAGAGAGGGTCACGAGGCTCTTGACCTTGGCCGAGGCCCGGCTCAATATTTCCTGCTGCCTTAGGGTGACCTCTCCGGCCAGGCCGTCCAGGATTATCTTCATCTGGGCCAGGATCGAATTCAAAGGACTCCGAATCTCGTGTGAAACCATGGAGACGAATTCAGACTTGATCCGGTCCAGGCGCCTCAAGGCAGTGATGTCGTGTAGCACGGTGATGGTTCCCACGTTCCGACCGGCCCGGTCAATATAAGGGATGCAGCGCGCCTGCAGGATCGGACCCGTTTGGCCTGCCTCGGCCTCACCGCCGATCTCTGCCGTCAGTTCCACGAGCTCGTCTCCAGATATGGCCAGCGCCCGGTCAATCAGCTTTCCCAACTGTTCGTAGCGGCTGATTTCACCCGCGGGGCATCCTACGGCATGGACTTCCCGGCATCCCGTCATCCTCAAAAAGGCCGGGTTGGCGAGCACCACGCGCTTATGGCTATCCGTGGCCATGACGCCGTCCGTGAGACGATTGATGAGCACCCGCATCCGCGATTTCTCGTCGGCAATGTCCTGCATGGCCCGGGTGTATTCGATGGCCTTTTTGGTAAGGACTCGCAGTTGCTCGGGGGAGAAGGGCTTGGGGATGAAATCGAAAGCTCCCCGTTTCATGGCCTCGATGGAGTTCTCAACCGTTGCGTAGCCGCTGATGACGATGATTACCGTGTCGGGGTGCAGCGTCTTGATGTGGGCCAGTACATCGAACCCTGAAAGACTGGGCATCATCAGGTCCAGGAGGACTAGGTCATAATGCCGGCGCTCGATCATTTCCAGCCCAACTTCTCCGGATTCGGCGATCGTCACCTCATACTCCTCCCGGGCCAGGACCTTCCGGCAGCCTTCGCGCACGCGCTCCTCATCATCGATAACCAGAATGGTGGGGGCGGAGCGATTGATTACGGCCATCTTTTCGACCATGTCTCCAGGCCCTGCGCTAGGGGTGCTAAGTGATTGATTGCTAAAGCTCATGACCGTCCACACCCTGACAGATGGGAAGTTCTATTATAAAAGTGGTTCCTGCCTGGCCGGTTTCCTTCACCCAGATATTGCCGCCATTTTCCTGGACTATGCCGTAGACGGTGCTCAAGCCTAAACCGGTCCCTTTTCCCAAGGCCTTGGTCGTAAAAAATGGGTCAAATATCCGGGGAAGATTTTCCTCGGGTATGCCACAGCCGGTGTCGGCGACTTCCAGATAGGCGAAGCCTGCTGGGCCTTTTTTGCCAACTCCTCTTTTCTTCCCCTTATCGCAATAAGTCCGAAGGGTCAGAGTGCCTTTCCTCTCCATGGCATCAATAGCGTTGATGACCAGGTTGATAATCACCTGGTTGATCTGGCTTCTATCCACTTTAATCAGCATTTCATCAGCTGCCAGCTCTTTTACGATCTCTATATTGATGAACAGGCTCTGATCGCGAATGAGGCTCAGGCTCTGTTCGACCAGGTCATTGAGATCCAGATTCTCTTTATTGGCGCTCGTTTGTCTGCTATAAG
>CAWCKU010000018.1:0-345061 GCA_963796215.1 uncultured delta proteobacterium
TGAACAGGGGAGCATGGGTCCGCGGACTGCACGAGGCCACCACCACCCGATTGAGCTTGTTCTCTTTGATGGCGTTGAGGATCTTGTCCTGGGTATCGGCAGAGCAGGTAAACAGGTTCTGGTCGGACAAAACCACGCCCGGCAGGGTGGCCACGAATTCGGTTAGTTTCGGGACGTTGATGACCCCGCCGATATTGATGCCGCAGTTGCAGATAAAGACACCCACCCGGGGTTCCTGGCCGGTGACGTCTATCTCGGGCGGCAACTCGGGCACCTTGATGGCCGTGCCCCGGGCGGCGTTCAGGAGTTCGCCGGCAGCGGCGGCGGCGGCCGAGGCCTCCATGACCGATTGCGGAATGTCCTTGGGGGCCTGAAAGGCGCCGCAGACATACACGCCGGGTTTATTGGTGTTGACCGGGGTAAAGACTGAGGTGTTGGCAAACCGGGTTTCGGGCTTGGTGTCGATGCCCATGGTCCTGGCCAGGGTGAGGGCGTCCTGGGAGGCCTCGAGGCCCACCGACAGGACCACCAGGTCGAATTCCTCGACCTTCAGCTCCCCGCTTTCCGACAGGTAGCGGATGGCCAGGTTACTGGTACCGGGGATTTCGTCGATGGTGTGCACCCGGGAGCGCAGGAAGCGGACGCCGTGTTCCTCCTCGGCCCGCCAATAATATTTTTCGAAGTCCTTACCGTGGGTGCGCATGTCCATGAAGAAGATGGCGGCATCCAGGGGGTCCTTGCTGTGCTCCTTGGCGATGACCGCCTGCTTGATGGCGTACATGCAGCACACCGCGGAACAGTAGCTGTTGTCGCAGTGGTGCAGATCCCGGGAGCCAACGCACTGGAGCCAGGCGATCTTCTTGGGCTCGGCGTGGTCCGAGGGCCGGATCAGGTGACCGGCAAACGGGCCGGAGGCGCTCAAGATGCGTTCGAACTCTATGCCGGTGACGACGTTGGGAAAATTGGCATAGTGGTAGGCGCCGTACTTCGCGGGATCGAAGGGTTTGAATCCGTGGAACCCGGCGACATGATGACCGCACCCACCTCCAGGTCCAGTTGTTCCGGTTTCAGGTTATGGGCAATGGCCCCGGCCTGGCAGGCACCCACACACTGCATGCACTCGGAGCAAATGCCGCAGTTGATACAGCGGTCCGCTTCCGCCACGGCTTCTGCTTCGCTTAAGCCCAGGTTGATTTCATTGAAGCTCTTGATCCACTCTGCCACCGGCAGGGTGGGCATGGCGGCCCGGGGCCGCTTCTGGGCTTTCTCAGGGATGGGGTTCCAGTGGCCTTGATCCTTGGGGATGGGTTTTAAGGGAAACTCCCGGCCTTCCTTCAGGTCCTGGCCGGAAAGATAGCGGTCGATGGAGATGGCCGCTTCCCGGCCGGCAGCCACCGCCGCGATGGCAATCCAGGGACCGGTTTCCACGTCGCCGCCGGCAAAGACGCCGGTAACCGAGGTTTCCTTGGTGGCCGGGTCCGTCTCGATGAGACCCCGGGGGGTCAGCGCGATGCCGTCGGCCTTGGTGATGAACTTCAGGTTGGTCTTCTGGCCGATGGCCATGATGACCACGTCGGCGTCCCGGGTGGTGGTTTGATCCTCGAAATAGGTGGGGGAGAACCGGCCTTCGGCGTCGAAGACCCGCTCCACCGCCTTGAGCGTCAGGCCGGTGACCTGGCCGCCCGCGGCGTTGATCTCTTTGACGCCCCAGCGGTTAATGATCTCGATGCCTTCGTGCTCGGCCTCGCTCACTTCCCAGGGCGAGGCGGGCATCTCTTCCCGGCTTTCCAGGCTGATGAGGGTGACCTTGCCATCCTGGCGCCGGGCGGTGCGAGCCACGTCCATGGCGACGTTGCCGCCGCCGATGACCACCACCTGCTTGCCGGCCAGATCGGGCTTTTGGCCCATGGCCGAGTCTTTCAGGTATTCCACGCCCCAGAGCACGCCCTGGGCGTCGGATCCCGGCACTGGCAGGCGAATGGAATCCTGGGCCCCCACGCCGATGAACACGGCGTTAAAGCCGTCCCGGGTGAGAAGCTTTTTAATGGTGCGGTCGCCGCCGATGGGAGTGTTATAGTGAATCTGCACCCCACAGCGCTGGATGTAATCTACTTCTTGCTTCAGGACTGCCCGGGGCAGCCGGTATTCCGGGATGCCGTAGCGCAGCCAGCCGCCGGCTTCCGGGGCGGCCTCGAAGATCACCGCCTGATAACCCTGCATGGCCAAATGGTAGGCGCAGCTCAGACCCGAAGGGCCGGCGCCGACGATGGCCACTTTTTCGTTCCGCTTGGGGACCTCGGGCACCGGCAGGTTGCTCCAGTCCGCGGCATCGGCCACAAAACGCTTCAGGTCGCAGATGGCGATGGGCTCATCCACTTCCTGGCGGCGGCAGTCGGTCTCGCAGGGGTGGGGACAGATGCGGCCGATGGTGCCCGGCAGCGGCAGCCGGTCCATAATCACCGACAGGGCTTCAGGGAATTTCTGCTCTTTGATCAGCTGGACATAGCCCTGGGCGCTGAGATTGGCGGGACAGGCCCGCACGCAGGGGGCCCGGTCCGCCTTTTTGATGGCAAAGGTGGAGGGAATGGCCTGGGGGTAGAGACGATAAATGGCCTTGCTTTCCGCCAGCCCCAAGTTGAACTCGTCGGACAACCGCACCGGGCAGACCTCGGTACAGGCGGCGCAGCCGGTGCACTTGGCGGGGTCGACGTAACGGGGTTCTTGCTCCACGGTGACCGTGAAGCGCCCCGGTTCCCCGGCAATGGCCTTCACTTCGGACAGGGTGTGGAGCTGGATGTTCAGGTGCCGGCCGCATTCCACCAACTTGGGTGAAATGATGCACATGGCGCAGTCGTTGGTGGGGAAGGTCTTGTCCAACTGGGCCATGACGCCGCCGATGGCCGACTTCTTTTCCACCAAATGTACGTAAAAACCAGCGTTGGCCAGGTCCAGGGCCGCCTGCACCCCGGCGATGCCGGCGCCGACTACCATTACCTTACCTACCGGATTTCCCTTCTTAGCTGCCATAATATTACCTTCCGTCAAAATTTATATACGCAATGATGTTCAGATTTTGTGAATATTACCACTAGTACATCCTAAAAAATTATCGTCAAGAAGTCAAGAATGAATCGAAATGCCGCGGATGAGCCAACTCCAGGTTTTTATTCCGCCAAGCCTTGATCCTGCTTGAGAAATGTTTAATTGTTTCATAGGGATAAAATCGAGCGGTTTTGGGGCTGCGGGGCAAAAGGTAACAAACCGGTCGACGGCTTGTTACTTTTTTTCCCAGGAGTAGCTATGGTCGAGTGGGCCTCCGGGCCCGCCGCTAATTGGTTCGACCGAGCCGTGGTGCGGCCCGCCGGCCGCCGCCACTACGCTTAAATGGTCAGAACGGACAAGGGACGCGAGTTATGACGATTCGAGACGATCTCCCGGAAATCCAGGCCTTCTGCGACATCCTGGGCCTGACCGAAGAACCCTTGGGCCTGCATTATACCTCCAGCGAGCCGGAAGGAGGAATTTCGCCGCAGCAGGCCATCCTGCCCAGCGCCGAAATGGAGGCCGCCGGCTCGGTGGATTGGGAGGCGACCTTCGCTAATTTCTCCTGCGTCATCGGGATGCTCTGGCGGGCCCGCAAATTGGGTAAACCCGCTTACTTCGACCAGGCCCGCTTCGGCTGCCTGGGGGGTGCTTTCTACCTGGGATTCAACAAGCCCCAATTGGAGTTCATCACCCACTACGTCTCCACCGGCCAGCCCGGAGTGATGGAAGGCGAATGCTACCTGGACTCCCCGGCGGCGGTGCGGCGCTTCTTCGAGTTCCTGGACCCCCGGCCGGCCCCGGCCCAGTTTTGCGTTTTCAAGCAATTGAGTAAATTCACCCCGGAGGAAAAACCCGAGGTGGTGATCTTCTTTGCCCGGGCCGAAACCATCAGCGGCCTCAACCAACTGGCCACCTTCGTCACCAACGACTTCGAGGCGGTGCAATCGCCTTTCGGGGCGGGCTGCGCCAATATCGTCGCCTGGCCTTTGAAATACCTGGAGCGGGGCCAGCTCAAGGCGGTCTTGGGCGGCTGGGACCCCTCGGACCGCAAATTTTTGAAGCCCGACGAAATCACCTTTGCGGTGCCGTACGAGATGTTTGCGCGCATGGTCAAGCGCTGGCGGGACTCCTTCCTCACCAAAGACGCCTGGAAAACGGTGCGCAAAAAGATCGAACTGTGCCGTAAGGCCTGGAAAGAAATTTAGGGCGGCCCGCGTTCCCAAGTTGAACTTTGGGAACGAAAATGGTGGCCAGGCTGGGCCTGGCGGCGAAAAAGGCAATCCCAAGTAGAACTTAGGGCAACGAAAATTTTGCATCATCCAAGTAGCGCATATTCCTAGGTTTTCCTGGTAAGTCACCCCGGTTCGCGGGGACTTCATGCCGAAAAAAGAGGCCCATCGGGGCCATTCTGTGCCGGAACCTAAAAAAATGCCGCAGTTTGCTCCGCATAAGTACCTTATTTGGCTCACTTTAGTCCGCTGAGGGGGCGCTGCCTGAGCGGTCCGGGACCGCCTGCAGCGCCGCTAGGGTACCGCATTGGTGCCGCTTGGCGGCCGGGCGGTGCGGGGATGGAGCGGTTAAGTTACACATGGAGATAGCGTAAACCCAGGGGAGAGAAATTGCCAGAACAGCAGAGACAGTTGACCCGGTTGAAAAGTTCAAGGTTCAAGGTTCAAGGTTCAAAGTTGGGGGTGCGCCCAGCAGGAAAACTGAAATCTCAAGGTTTCGCCATTCCGAAGCAGGAGCTTCGGGTGAAATTGCGTTCCCAAGCTGGAGCTTGGGAACGAGGGGAATTTGTTTTTCTTTGTATGTCCAGAGTTATGACGATAACTTTTCCAGCTAAATTTGTGCTATTATGCCTTCCGCAAGAGACAATTTGGCGACAATTTTGCGGTGGAAGGAGAATCAGATGGATTATAAGAATGAAATTATTCCCCTGGATAGCCTGCTGCTGGACATTGAGAATGCTCGACACGGCGATCTAGGATGACCAGAATGCCGTGCTGAAGTGGATGGTCAGCTGTTAAGGACCGAGAAAAAGTTATAAACCTTGCACAGTCGATAGCCGCGGCATGGTTTCATGCCCATTGATCTCCCGATAGTGATACCCGCAGGGGATAACCGGAAACAGCTTTACATTGTCGTAGAGGGTAATCGTCGAATTGCAGCCCTCAAGATGCTCCGTGATCCAGAGAAGTGCCCCGACGAACGTGCAAGGAAAAAGTTCCGCAACTTCCAGCAAAACATTCAACAATCATTGCCATCCCGAGATAGAATGTGCCATCTTCCCTGATCTTCAGGCGGCAGCTCTTGTGATAAGACTTCGCCATTTAGGGGAGCAAGGGGGAGCCGGTATAGTCCCTTGGGGTGCCAAGGAATCTGAATATTTCGCTAAGCGGATTGGGCGCCCCGGTCGATATGAACCTGGAATGAAACTCTTAGAGTATGCAACAAAGAAGGGCCTTATCAGCCAAGAGGAATCCAACCGAATTCCCATTACAAACGTCACTCGTTTGATTAACAGCCCAGGTGTGCGAATGAGGTTGGTTTGGATCTTAGTAAGGGAGAATTAACCCGTGTTGCGGACCAGGATTATTTTGACAAAGCGGTAAGGGACATGCTCCGAGCACTTGCCTCCGGCGGATGGACTGTCTCAAAACTGAAAAGTAAAGAACAACGGGAAGATTTTATCGAAAGATTAAACTGGAGCAAGGCTGGGGGGCCTATGAGGTCAGAGACAAAGCGCCGCTCATCCCAGCCGCACCCCAAGCACGAACTGAGAAGAGAGAAGAAAAGCCTGAGGAAAAGAAGAAAAAGCAAAGTTCAAGAGATTCACTGCTCCGTAAGACCCCAATATCAAGCAGTGTCAGGATGAAAATTCAAAACAAACGACTACTAAAAATCTTCATAGAGTTGAAGACTATTAATGTAGATTATTATATCAATGCTGCATCAGTGCTAACCAGAGTGTTAATAGAGGGATGCATCGACTTGTATATGCAGAAAAACAACATTCAGCTATCTAAAAACCGGAAACACTGGCAGTCAAAGGGCGAGCAGTGGGATCATATGATATCGGCTAATGTAGAGAAAAGGCAAAGTTAAAGAATGACCTCAAGGGGTTAGAAACATTTTATTCCGATCCATCAAGCATCGGATCAGCCAATACCTTCAATGCCATAGTACATAACCCCCAATTTTCCCTTACACCAAAAGAGCTAAAGCGAGTTTGGGACCGACTTGAGCCATGCCTGCCTTGGTTTGAGGGGCATATCTAAGATCATCACGGCCACGAGAAACGACCATACGGGAAAACCTTGGCAACTACATCTACACCTTGAGGTATCCGGGCGGCAAGAGCCGTTTGGCACGCTTCTTCAGCTATTTGCTTAGGCAGAACAAGATAAGCGATTGCACCTATATAGAGCCATTCGCCGGCGGAGCAGGTGCCGGAATTAACCTTTTACGCAAGGAGTACGTCCGGGTCTTATATCTTAATGACATTGATCCAGGCGTGCATGCCTTTTGGTATTCCCTCCTCTATCACACGGAGGACCTCTGCCGCCTGGTGGCAGAGGTCCCACTGACAATGGAGGAATGGCATCGGCAAAAGGAAATTCTGAGCAGTCCAGCAGCATCCTTGCCAATCGATTTGGGGTTCGCCGTCCTATTCATGAACCGGACCAATCGTTCTGGGATTATAAAAGGCGGAGTCATCGGAGGGCAGAAGCAAACCGGAAAATGGAAAATAGACGCACGCTTCAACCGTATTGGGTTGATTGAGAAGATTAGGCGGATTGCCGGGTACCGCCATCGCATTCAGCTTTTCTGCATCGATGCACACGACTTTCTCTCGAATGTCGTGAAGGCATGTGGGGAGCGAGCTTTCATTTATCTGGACCCGCCATACTACTGCAAAGGTCAAGCCCTTTACGAGAATCACTATGGACACGATGACCACTTTGCCCTGGCCCAAACGCTCAAAACACTTGACCTGCCATGGGTAGTTTCCTATAACAATGTCCCGCAAATTCGTGAAGTCTACGATGGTTGGCCTCATCTCATCTATGACATCAACTACAGCGCCTCTGAACGCTATGAAGGAAAGGAAATCATGTTTTTGGACCAACAATTACCCAGCCACCTTTCAAAGACCCATTAACGTCAAATGTTATGCATAAATCCTATGTAGTGTATTGATATGGATTCCTAACTGCATCTCAAACTCTCCTAGGGCCTTGCCGCGCCAAGCGGCTGCCGGTTATCAGGCACTACCGCGCATTTCTTGCTTGCAATGACCGCGCCAAAGGGATAAATTTATCTGGATAAGTTTACGGCGGCACCTGCCTCAGACTGTCGTAATTTCCTTGATTTCACCTTGACTAAGGAGTCCTTAAATATGGATGAAAAATGCCCTTCGGGAGCGGACCCCAAGACCTGCGGCAGCGATGCCTCGTCTTGCTCGGGGTGCAGCCCCTCCCAACCACAAGAGAAATCCCAGGAAGAGAAAAACCTCACCCGGGCCCTGAAGCGCATCCGCCACAAGCTGGTGGTGATGAGCGGCAAGGGCGGCGTGGGCAAGAGCAGCGTCGCCGTGTCCCTGGCCCTGTCCCTGGCCCGGCGGGGTTTTCGAGTCGGCCTGATGGACGTGGACCTGCACGGCCCCAACGTCCTGAGGATGCTGGGCCTGCAGCAGCCGCTGGACCTCCAGCACGCCCAGTTCCACCTGCCCCCGGACCTGTTCGACACCCTGCGGGTCATCTCCATCGAGATGCTGATGCGCGACCGCGACATGGCGGTCATCTGGCGCGGCCCCCTGAAACACCAGTTGATTCGCCAGTTCTTGACCGAGGTCCAGTGGGACGACCTGGACTACCTGGTGGTGGACTGCCCGCCGGGCACGGGCGATGAGCCCATGAGCGTGGCCCAGACCATCGCCGACGCCAAGGCCGTCATCGTCACCACCCCCCAGGAGATCTCCCTGGCGGACGTGCGCAAGTCCCTCAACTTCTGCCAGAAGATCGACATGGAGGTTCTGGGGATCGTCGAGAACATGAGCGGCTACCACTGCCCCCACTGCGGCAAGGATTTGCCCTTGTTCAAGCAGGGCGGCGGTGAGGTGATCGCCCGGGACGCCAAGGTGCCCTTCCTGGGGGCCCTGCCGTTCGACCCCCAGGTGGTGGAGGCCGCCGACCAGGGCAAACTCCTGGAGGTCAAGGACAGCCCCTTCTTCCAGGCCCTGACGCCCATTGTGGACTGGCTCCTGGCGGTATTGCCCCTCACCCCGGTGAGCCATCGGCAGCCCGGGGTCCTGAGGTTCGCCCTGCCGGTGGACCAGGGCCAGCTCTCGGACAAGTTCGGCCATGCCTCTCACTTCGCCCTGGTGACCGCCAGCAACGGCGCCATCGACGGCCTGGAGACGGTGGCGACCCCGGCCCATGAGGCCGGAGGCCTCCCGGAGTGGCTGGAGGAACTGGGAGTGACCCACGTCATCGCCGCCGGCCTGGGAGAAAAGGCCCAGAAATTGTTGATTCACCAGGGCATCGAAGTGGTGGCCGGCGCCCCCCAAGGGGACCCCGAAGAGCTGGTGCGGCAATACCTCAAGAAAACCCTGGTCACCGGCGCCAATGCCCATCCGGGCTGCGGCTCGCAGTGCTCCACGGCTTAAAGGGGAAGGCGCACCTTGAATTTCCGGTAAAACCTGTAGGGGCGGCTCGCGAGCCGCCCCTACATCTCCTGACCTCAACCAACCTGCACCGTTAACCTAAGTTTTCCTCCTTCTCCCAATGCAAGGCCAGTAAGATGGCATCCTCCTGAGTGTCATCGTAGTAGCGGGGCCGCCGGCCCACTTCTTCGAACCCGAACGATTCATACAAGGACCGGGCCGCGCTGTTGGAAGGCCGCACCTCCAGCCAGGCCACCCGGGCCCCCTGGGTCCGGGCTTGGTTCAGGGCTTCGACGAGCAAATTCCAGGCAATGCCCCGGCGTCGATGTTGGGGGTGCACCGCCAGGTTGAGGAGGTGCATTTCGTCGGCCACGACCCAGAAGATGATATAGCCCCAGAGTTGCCAGGGCGAGGGCGGGGAGGGGCCGGCCACCAGGAAGTGGCTGATCGGCTGGTTCAGTTCCGCCAGAAAGGTCCAGCGGGACCAGGGGGTGGGGAAGGACTCCTTTTCGATGGCAAAGATGGCTCTGATATCTGCCAGGCGGGCCAGTCGGATGGTGAGGCCCGGGATCATTTTTTCCGGTGCAGCACTTCGCTGGCCATGGTAATGCCTTTTTGGCCGGACTGCTTCAGAGCCTGAGCCGCCTCCTGCAAGTCGGTTTTTTGTCTGATTTGGGGTAATTTCATGAGCATGGGCAGGTTGACCCCGGTGATGACCTCCACCTTGCCCTCCTTCAGGAAGGGCAGGGCCAGGTTGGACGGCGTGCCGCCCAGCATGTCGGTGAGAATGATGACGCCGCTGCCGTTGTTGATCTGGGTCAGGCCTCGCTGGATCTTCTGGCGGGAGACTTCCGGGGGATCAATGGGGTCCAGGGAAACGGCTTGCACGCCTTCACTGCGCCCCAGGATCAGATCCCAGACGCTCATCAAGGCCTCGGCCAGTTCCTTATGAGTGACGATTAAAATCCCGATCATTAATGGTCTCCTGAGGTCCGCGGCAGGTCGCGATGGCTAAGGGTAAAGGGATAATTGCCCTGGGTCAGGTGCTCTGCCAGGGTGTTAGTGATAACCACTGAGCGGTGCTGGCCCCCGGTGCAGCCCACCGCCAGGGTGAGGTGGGTTTTGCCTTCCTTCTGGTAACAGGGCAACAGGTAATCCAAAAAGCTGAAAAGGTGCTCCAGAAAGGCTTGGGTTTGGGGCTGGCCCAAGACATAGTCCCGCACCCGGGAGTCATCGCCGGTGAGGACGCTCAGGCTATCCACAAAGTAGGGGTTGGGCAGAAAGCGCACATCCAACACCATGTCGGCTTCCGGAGGAATGCCGTTTTTGTAGGCGAAGGAGGTCAGGTGGAGCCGCATGCGCTGCCGAGGGGTGAGGTTGGAGTATTCTTCCTTGATCAACTCCCGCAACTGGTGGGGATTGTAAAAGGAACTGTCGATGATGCGGTGGGCCAGGTTCCGCAGGCCGGCCATGGATTGGCGCTCCTCCCGCAGGGCCTGGGAGATGGAGTCGTTGTCCGCCAGGGGATGCTGGCGCCGGGTCTGGCTGAAACGCCGGATCAAGGACTCCTCGTCAGCTTCCAGAAAAATGAGGTGCAGCTTGAACCCCTGTTTTTCCAGGCGCTGGAAGACCTGGGCATAATTCTGCAAGAATCCCTGGGTGCGCACGTCCATCACCAGGGCGATTTTACGACCGTCCTGGGAGGCGCCGGCCTGCATGTCCAGGAAAGGGGGCAGCAGGCTCAAAGGGAGGTTGTCGACGCAGAAATAGCCGATGTCTTCCAGGGCGCGCAGCACCGTGCTTTTTCCCGAGCCCGACAGCCCCGTAATGATCAGGACTGGGGTGGCCAGGGGGGAAAGCTCCGGCTGCTCCGGGGTCGCAAGATCGTGCGCCATATCTTAGAGCTGCCTCCAGCGCTCCCGGACCGGAGAAAACCAGGCCAGGGGAGAGTTGACCCTAAAATTCCGCATCTCGGTCAGCGATCAAACGATAAATTTCTTCGGCTCCGGAGGCCTTCATGAGGTTGTCCCGGAACGGCTGGCTCATGAGCATCCGGGAAATCTTGGCCAGGGCCTTGAGGTGCAGGCCGGCGGAGTTGACCGGGGCCAGCAGCAGGAAGAAGAGGTGGGACGGTTTGCCGTCCATGGAGTCGAAGTCCACCCCTTTGAGGCTGCGGCCGAAGGACAGTTTCAGCTGGGACAACTGGGGCAACTTGCCGTGGGGGATGGCGATATTGTCGCCGATGCCGGTGCTTCCCAGGCGCTCCCGATCCAGCAAAACTTCCATGACGGTTGGCAGACTCAGCCCATCGGGGCCGTTCACCAGGGTCTTGGCCAGTTCCTCCAGGGCCCCGCGCTTGTTGTTGGCCTGCAGATCCGGCATAATCCGCTCCGCGGCCAGGAGGTCTACTATATTCATAGGGCCATCACTTCTCCTAACCCAAATCAGGCTCCACCAGGACGAAGTTTCCATCCTGGCGCCGATATAAGATGTTCAAGCCGCCATTGGCCACGTTGGTGAACACCAGCAGGTCATCACCGCCGGTTTGCATCAGTTCCACGGCATCGTCCACCTGCAGGGGCGGCACCTCTACCTGTTTGCGGCGCACTGCCGGCAGGGGTGGGGCTTCATCGACCTCCGGCTCCACTAACGCCGCCGACCTGGCGGTGCGGTCCCCTTTGGGGCCCCGCTGCTTGTCCCTGAACTTTTTCAGTTGCATATCGATCTTGTCCATGACCAGATCGATGGCCGCGTACATATCGGTGTTCTCTTCTTTTCCTTTAATGATCCTGCCATTGTTGTCAATAGTGACGTCGGCCAGATGGCGGAATTTCTCCAGCCCCAAGACCACATGGGCTTCCACCGGCCCTTCCAGATAACGCTTAAACTTGCCCAAACGGTCGGTGACGTAATTCTTCAAAGCATCAGACGGCTCAAGTTGCCGGAAGGTGACGGATATTTGCATAGATTCCTCCCATGGAATGACTGCGCGAGACGATGGTGAGCTTAATTGGCATGGTTGTTGGCAAGGCTCTTGCGCCGGAATCCGGGCTTCTTGCGCTTGCTGGAGGAGAGCACTCCCAGCATGCCGCGGTATTTGGCGACGGTGCGTCGGGCGATGAGGACATCCTGCCGGCGCAGCAGGTCGGCGATCTCCTGGTCGCTCAGGGGGTTCTCGGGGTTTTCGGAGTGCACCAGCTGACGGATCTTCTCCTTGACGCTCTCCGAGGCGATCTGGTCCCCCAGGTGCATGTTGATGCCGCTGTTGAAAAAGAATTTCAGGTCGAAGACCCCCTGGGGGGTGTAGACATACTTATGGGTGGTCACCCGGCTGATGGTGGATTCATGCATCTGCACGTCTTCGGCCACCTGACGCAGGGTCAGGGGCCGCAGACGCGACAAGCCGTGGTCCAAAAACTCCCGCTGGAAGCGGACGATACTCTCGGTAACCTTGAACAGGGTTTTCTGGCGCTGGTGAATACTGCGGATAAACCATAAAGCGTTGTCCAGATGTTTCTGAATATAGCTCTTGACCCCCTCCGGCAGTTTATCGCGACCCCGCATGGCCTCCAGGTAGAACGAATTGATCCGCAGCTTGGGCAGGCCGTCTTCATTCAACCGGATGACATAGTCGTTGCCCACCTTCTCCACGTGGACGTCGGGATTGATGTAGTCGGTGTCCTCGCTGTCGAAGCTGCGGCCTGGTTTGGGCTCCAGTTCCATGATGATTTCGCTGGCCCGGATCACCTTTTCCATGGAGACCTTCAGGTCCCGGACAATGGCCTGGTAATTCTTGTTGGCCAGATTGGTCAGGTGTCCGTCGATGATGGCTCGCTACCAGGGGATCGACCGCCCCCAAGACCTTGACCTGGATCTGGAGACACTCTTTCAGACTACGGGCCGCCACCCCCGGCGGATCGAAACCCTGGACCACCACCAGGACCTCTTCCACCCGGGCCGGATCGAGGCCCAACTCCGCGGCGATCTCCTCGGTCGTGGCCCGCAGGTAACCGTCCAAATCCAGGTTGCCGATGATCAGGGTGGCGATGGCCTCGGCTTCCTCGTCCAGTTCGGCCATATGCAACTGCCAGGTGAGATGGGACTTCAGGGTGGTCTTCTCGGCATTGAGGCTCTCGAAGGGGAAGGCCTCCCTTTCTTCATATTCGCCCATAGGCGGCGGCATGAGCCGGTCTTTCAAAAAGCTGTCCCAGTCCCATTCTTCCAGGGATGACTTGGAGTCCCCATTGGCGCCGGCGGCTTCTTGGGCCGGCTCGCCGTCGCCGGAGAACTCCGGAACGCCAGGCTCCTCATCTGCCGCGGGCTTTTCTTCGAACTGCAATTCGGCGTCTTCCAGTACCGGGTTGGTTTCCAGGACCTGCTGGATTTCACCCTCCAGCTCCAAGACGGGAGAGCTGCAGCAGCTTGATGGCTTGCTGCAGCTTCTGGGTCATGATTAGCGACTGGGACAGTCGCAGGGTTTGGCGAATTTCTAAGGCCATTGGTCTATCTTCGGGTCACAGCCGCTCACGAGCCGATGCGGCTCCTGGCCGGGTCATTTTTTTTGATTATAACTTAAAGGTTTCTCCCAAGTAAATTCTTTTGGCCAGTTCGCTGTTCACCAGCTTCTCCGGCGTCCCTTCCTCCAGGATCACCCCTTCGTTGAGGATGTAAGCCCGGTCGCAGACCCCCAGGGCCTCCCGGACGTTGTGGTCCGAAATCAGCACCCCCAGGCCCCGTTCCTTCAACTCCCGGATGATGTTCTGGATATCGCTGACCGCCAGCGGGTCGATGCCGGCAAAGGGCTCGTCCAGAATGATGAAATGCGGGGCGGTGACCAGGGCCCGGGTGATCTCCACCCGACGCCGCTCGCCGCCGGAGAGGGCCGAGGCCTTCTGCTGGGCTAAATGCGTGATCCTCAAGTCGGACAGGAGCTTTTCCAGGCGCTCATGGCGCACCAGTTCATCCGGCTCCAGGGTCTCCAGGATGGCCAGGATGTTTTCGGCCACCGTCAGCTTGCGGAACACCGAAGGCTCCTGGGGCAGGTATTGCAAGCCCCAGGCGGGCCCGGCGGTAAATGGGCAGGGTGGAGATATCCTGGCCGTCCAGGACGATCTTGCCGGCATCGGGCTGCAGCAGCCCCAGGATCATAAAAAAGGTGCTGGTCTTGCCGGCGCCGTTGGGGCCCAGCAGGCCCACCACTTCGCCGCTGCCGACCTCAAGGTTGACCTGGTCCACCACTTTGTGGCCGTCATAACTCTTGGTAAGGGATTGTATGGAGAGGCGATGCATCTTTACGGCTTGCGGCTCTTCTGGGGTTTGGCCGGCAAGGGGTTGCCGCCCTTGCTCCCGGGCCCCGGGTTGGCGGGGTAAAGGTGGGCCTCCACCCGCTTCTGCGGCGAGCTCTCCACCCGCATCTTGTTATCCTTGAGATTGAAAATGATGCGATCCCCCTTCAGGTTGTTTTCCGCCTGCCACAATTGAGGGTTGCCCACCAGCACCACTTCGTCCCGATCCTTATAATAGGTGGCCTCCTGACCGGTGGCGACCCGGTCCTCCTGGACGAAGTTTACCTGGCCGGTGGCCACGATGCGGTCGATCTTGTCGCCGCCCAATTCCCCCAAGGGGGATTGGCTGGCAGCATCTTTAGGGGCGGCCGCCGCCGGAGCGGGGGCTTTACCTTTGGCCGCCTCGGGCTTTTTCTGGAAAAAGACCTGCAACCGGTCGGAGTAGAGGATGTTGTCCCCATAGGTGGCCTTCACCTGTCCGGTGAAGGTGACCACCCCGGCCGTCTGGTCCGCTTCCAGCTTCGACGAGGTGATGTGCAGGGGGAATTCGCCTTCGGGCTTGGCCTGGGGCGATTTCCCCTTCTCCGGCGGCGCCCCCTGGAGGGGAGCGGCCATCAGACCAAGCAGGACTAATATTATGAGCGTGCGGCGCATTAAAGCATTGTCCTTTTACTCCCTTCCCCTTGAGGGGGGAGGGCTGGGGTGGAGGTGAAAGGGATCACCGCTAAATTTCGAGTCATTAAGCAGACCTTGGCCCAGCCAGGCAGGTGCGGGCCTCGGTGCCGGCAGTTACGGTGCATCCGGTGCCCTAGCTCACCGTTTCAACAGCCCTGCTTGCACCTTGACTTCCGTCAGGCGGTGTTGGGCCAGGATCAGTTTCTTGTCCGCCAGTTCCACCCGCAGGCCCTTGCCCTGGATCCTCAGCGTCGGTTCGCTCAGGACCACGTCTTCCGGGGCCAGCAGGACCCGGCTGCTGGGCTCGTAAGTGGCCAGGCTGGTTTTGACCAGCAGGTCGCCCCGTTCCATCTCCACCTGTCCTTTCAAGGTCAAGACCCGGGTCTTGGTTTGGAACAGGCCTTCGTCCGCCTTGACCTTGACGTGTTCGCCGGGGCCGAAGAATTCCACCTTCACCCCGCTGAGGCTCACTTGCAACTGGTCTTTATTGAAATCGGCATGTTGCGCCTCCAGCACCCAGCGCCGGTCGCCTTCCACGATCTCGGTGAGAGACAGGGTCTCCATCCGGGACGGGGCCTCCGTGGGCGGGGGCGGGGGCGGCGGCGGGGCCGGGCGGTTCAACTCGCTCAGCCCCCAGACGCCCAGGGCTACCAGCACCGCCAGGCCCGCCAGCCACCGCCAGCCCAGCAATCTCCGCCAACCTCGGCGGGTTCGGGGTCTAAAATTTTCCATGCCAATTAGGTCGGTTTTTGGGAGAATTATATTAACCCTGGGAAAAAGTGTAAAGGCTTATCTGGGGGTGCACCGGCCAGGAACGGTGGGTTTGGTAGGGCGGGCGTCCCGCCCGCCTTCAAGGAAGCGGCTTAGCGAGAACCGCTGATCCCCGAACGACGCCCGAGCAGCCGCAACCTGGCAAAGCCGCCAAAGGCAGTGAAGAGATAGAGGTAGCCGAAGCAGGCGATCCAGATTCTCGGGGTCCAGTAATGAATCCGATCGAGGGTCTGCTTTTGCGCCGGGGTGACAAAGTAGCCCGTGCCGTGCTCCCTGACCTCGATGGAGTATGGTTCGGTTCTGGTGGCCGAGGATTCCTGATAAATAATCCTGGTGGGAACATTCATCCAGATGCCCGTCACCGCCAGCATGGCGATAATGCAAAGCACGGCAACGGTGGTGAAGATGGCCAGATAAAGGTGCTTCATTCAGATCCGGTAGCGCCGGCTTCCAGCCTGTGCTTTTCGCAGTCTTATCGGGCGGCCTGCGGCCGCCGTAAATCAGCGGCCCTGGCCCCGATAAATTTATTCACCAACTTTCACTACCTCCCACTTTCCCTGCGCCTTTAACAGCAGATCGCAGACCTCCCGGACGGCGCCACGGCCTCCCGGATTTGTCGTGACCCATTGGGCCGCGGCGATGACCTCCGGGACGGCGTCGGCCACTGCCACCGCCAGGCCCGCCCGGCTCAGGTGGGGCAGGTCCACCAGGTCGTCGCCCACCGCCGCCACCTGCGAGGCCTCGATTTGCATGGCGGCCATAATCTCCTCCATCACCGCCACCTTGTCGCGCACGCCCTCGTGAAAGCGGCTGATCCCCAACTCTTTGGCCCGGTGATAGGCGGCGTCGGAGCGCCGCCCCGAGACGAAGGCCACCTCGATCCCGGCCCGCTGCGCCAGCTTGAGGCCGTGGCCGTCCCGCACGTGAAAGACCTTGAGGGTCTCGCCCTTGGCCCGAAATAGAGGCGCCCGTCGGTGAGCACCCCGTCCACGTCCAAAATGAGCAGGCGGATGGCCTGGGCCCGCTGGTAAACATCGGGAGGGTAGTCAGGTGAAGTCAATTTGTGGTTCCTTTATTTTACGCCAAAGTCGCCAAGACGCAAGAAAGGGTAGGGCGGCCATCTCCGGGCGCCCAGGATCGGTTGGCGGGTAGGGACGCCCGCCCCACCAATGATAATGGTGCGTAGGACGCACCCTACATTTCCTTCTGCTCCCGAAGAAATTGATGCAGGGCCTTTAGTTCCCGCCATAAGGCCGGGACCTGGGCCAGAGGCAGGGAGTTGGGGCCGTCGCAGAGGGCCTGGGCCGGATCGGCATGGACCTCCATGAAGAGGCCGTCCACCCCCACCGCCACCGCCGCCCGGGCCAGGGGGGCGATAAACTCCCGCTGGCCCCCGGAGCAAGTCCCCTGGCCGCCGGGAAGCTGGACGCTGTGGGTGACGTCCAGGACCACCGGGCAGCCCAGGTCCCGCATGATAGGGAGGCTCCGGAAATCCACCACCAGGTTGTTGTAGCCGAACATAGCGCCCCGCTCGGTGAGGATGATCCGGTCATTGCCGGCGGCCCGGACCTTGTCCACCACCGGCCGCAGATCCCAGGGGGCCAGGAACTGGCCTTTCTTGATATTCACCACCTTGCCGGTCCGGGCCGCGGCGACCACCAGGTCGGTCTGGCGGCAGAGGAAGGCGGGAATTTGCAGGACGTCCAGGACTTCGGCGGCGGGCGCCACGTCGGCGACCTGGTGGACATCGGATAATACCGGGAGCCCCACCTCGGCCTTGACCCGGGCCAGGATTTCCAGCCCCTGCACCAGCCCCGGCCCGCGGTAAGACGACAGGGAGGTGCGGTTGGCCTTGTCGTAGGAGGCCTTGAAGATCAACGGCAGGCCCAGTTCCCCGGCATACTCCTTCAGAGCCCGGGCGATCTCCAGGGTGGCCGCGGCGGACTCGATGACGCAGGGCCCGGCGATGAGGAGGAGCGTGCCGTCGCCTATGGAGAAATCGGAAATTTGGAACTTGGTCGTCATTGGGGAGGTATGGGGATAGTAGTCAGTAGTCAGTTATAGGGCGGCCTGTGGCCGCCATCAAGCGGCGGGCACAGCCCGCCCTAGATATTACTGCCCCTCAAATCTCCTCGTCGGGTTTGACATGGCTCTGCTTATATTCCAGGGCGGCCCGGATATAGTCCCGGAACAGGGGGTGGGGGTCCATGGGCCCGGATTTGAATTCCGGGTGGAACTGGCAGCCCAGGAACCAGGGATGGTCCTTGATCTCGACGATCTCCACCAACTCGCCGTTGGGGGAAGTGCCGGTGATCGCCAGGCCGGCGGCGCTCAGCTTCTCCCGGTAGTCGTTGTTGAATTCGTAGCGGTGGCGGTGGCGTTCCATGATTTGGGCGATGCCGTAGGCCCGGCCGGCCAGCGAGTCTTCTTTGAGGACGCAGGGGTAGGCCCCCAGGCGCATGGTGCCGCCTTTTTCCGATTCCCGGTCCCGGCGGATGATGGCGTCCCGGCGGTAGTCGTACCACTCCCGCATCAGGTAGATGACCGGGTCGGCCGCCTCCGGGTCGAACTCCTCGCTGGTGGCATTGGTGATGCCGGCCAGGTGCCGGGCGAACTCGATGACCGCCAGTTGCATGCCGAAGCAGATGCCGAAGTAGGGGATGCGGTGCTCCCGGGCGTAGCGGATGGCCTGGATCTTGCCCTCCACCCCCCGAACCCCGAAGCCGCCGGGCACCAGGATGCCGTGCAGGTGCCCCAGCAGGCCCTCGGCCCCTTCCCGCTCCACCTTCTCGGAGTCGATGTAGGTCAGGGCCACTTGGACCTCGTTGGCCAGGCCGCCGTGCACCAGGGCCTCGTGCAGGCTCTTGTAGGATTCCCGCAAATCTACGTACTTGCCGACGATGCCGATCTCTACCCGGTCCTTGGGGTGCTTGATGCGGGTCTGCAATTCCTGCCAGGGTTCCAACTGGGGTTGCCGGGTCCAGATGTTCAGGACCTCGACAATGCGCTCGTCCAGCCCCTCCTGATGCAAGAGCAGCGGGATTTCGTAAATATTGTCCACGTCCTGGGCGGTGATCACCGCCTCGGGCTCGACGTTGCAGAACAGGGCGATCTTGGCCTTGATGTCTTTGCTCAGGAGTTTTTCGGTGCGGCACAGGAGCAGGTTGGGCTGGATGCCGACGGTGCGCAGTTCCTTGACGCTGTGTTGGGTGGGCTTGGTCTTGACCTCGCCGGCGGTCTTGATGAAGGGCACCAGGGTGAGGTGGATGTAGCAGACGTTGTCCTTGCCCAGGTCGCCCTTGAGTTGGCGGATGGCCTCCAGGAAGGGCAGGCTCTCGATATCGCCCACGGTGCCGCCGATCTCGATGATGGCCACGTCCACCGACGGCGCTATCTGGCGGATGGCCTGCTTGATTTCGTCGGTGACATGGGGGATGACCTGGACCGTGCCGCCCAGGTAATCGCCCCGGCGCTCCTTGGTGATGACATTGTGGTAAATGCGGCCGGAGGTGAAATTATTTTCCTGCCCCAGAGTCACGGTGGTGTAGCGCTCGTAATGCCCCAGGTCCAGGTCGGTTTCGGCCCCGTCTTCAGTGACGAAGACCTCGCCGTGCTGGAAGGGGTTCATGGTGCCGGGGTCCACGTTGATGTACGGGTCCAGCTTTTGAAAAGTGATGCGCAAGCCCCGGGCCTCCAAAAGCGCCCCGATGGCCGCCGCCGCCACTCCTTTGCCCAGGGAGGACAGCACCCCGCCGGTAATAAAGATTAATTTGGTCTTCACGAATTCCTTCATATACCGAGCTTCTGCTGATGTCAAGGGAGGTTTGGCAGGGGCCGGGAGCAGGGTCTTGCGCCCCTCGCCTGGTGGCGCCGGCGGCCGGCTCCGGGACGGGTTGCGGCAAAATTCCGGTTGCCAGGCTGGCTCGAGCTGCCGGTCTGGTCGGCAAGCAATCGGCGGCCTGGCCCCAAAAAAGGGAGGGAGCCCGCAGGCTCCCTCTTTAAGTTGCTGACGCCAGGGCCGGAGGCCGAGCCTCCGTCCGTCACTGCACCGGTTTGGGCGGCACGGTGGAGCCATAAAAAGGCCCGCCGCTGCACTACGGGTGATGAGACGATAGCCTCTCAGGGAGGGCGCTGGCCCTCCCTGAGAGGCTGGCAAAGGCTAATTTGCCGGGATCAGCTTGGGAACGCTGGCGAAGGCCCCCACATTGCTGGGAGCCGCGGAATTCATCTCCCTGGCGGAGAGGCCGCCGGCCTCGCCGGCCACGTTGGGAATGCCGGGAATTATGGTGCTGACACTCGTCACATTGGAGATGGTCATGCTGTTGACCTTCCAGACGCTGTTAGGCAATTTCGACAGGCAATCCAATTTATTGGTATATCTAACGCCATTGATGGTTTTAGGGAAGGTATAGCTGCAGTCGTCACAGCTTGAGGTGTAAGTGACCCCGACGACGTCCGCGTTGACAAAGCCATTAACAAAGATATTCGGCGGGGGCATGGTATAACAGGCGTAAGCCTCCGCAGGCCAGAAAGGAGTCAGCAGCCTGGCCAGGGACATGAACCCATTTTTATAGCCTTGGGTCACCAAAGGGTTGTGGGTGGAGCCGTAAACCGGCATGGTGACCCGCCAGGGGGTGCCGGCCGGGGGCGCCGTATTGGCATTACCGGTCGTCTTGAAATTGTAGGCCTTCTGCAACCTCTGGAAAATGGGTCCGATATAACTGGAGCCGTACATAAACTCACTCCTGGCGTAGATCTGGGTCCCCAGGGCCAGTTTGTCCACATGCAGCGGCGTGCTCGCGGTTAGACTGGGATTATATATCTTTTCAATAATGTTCCATAGGGTATCGGGTACCGAGTCACTCGAGCCGACGGTGAAAAGATATACTTGTCTGGGGTCGAGTGGATTGGCAGAGGTTACACCGGTATTAACATTTGTCGGCGGGGTACTGCCGGGGACATAGTAGCCGCCTGAATCCCGGAAGACAATGGTCTTGGTGCTGGTGGCCATGGCCTCACTGGGGCCGAAGATCCCGGCCCACCAGCCGGAGTTGCCGTTGGACGCAAGAGGGCTGAGGACCCCGGTACTCGGCAAGGCCACCGGCAATTCGACGGTGCCCGCATACACCGAATAGGCATAGCCCATACAGGCGCGGCTGGTAGCCGCCACCTCTGAGGTACCGGAGCCGAAGACGCCGGCAAAAAGGTTGGTCACCGGGCCGTAAACCGTCCCAGACGCCCGCCGGAGCGTGACCTGTACGGCATTGGCTGTGGAAGATGGGGGAACTGCGGCGCTGTTGCCGATGTTGGTCCATTTCAAATTCGGATCTGCACCATGTTCATTCCAGGTGCCGAAGGTGATGTCCACGTCATTGCGGGACCCGTCGGGCACCGAGGCAAGTCCCTGAAGACCGCTGGCCTGTTGAATGACGGCCATAGCTGCATTCACCGCCCCCGAGGCATCCCGGTAAGTGTCCCGATTGCCGGTAGACATATCCTCGTGAATTAGAGCTCTTGCCGCAGCCAGCGCCGCGGCATCGGCGTTATTTTGCATTTCATTTTTCACCGTGTAAAGATGGCCCATGTCGACGGCCAGGCTGGCCATCCCCAAAAAGGCCACCATACCAAGAGCGATCACGACCGCCATCGAACCCTCCGCGCCTTTCATGAACTTAGCACTCCTTCCTTGCCGCATGATTCTTCCCTCCTCACGGTACTAACCGCTATTAGTTAAGAAATATTTAATTGCATCAAAGCTCCCAATTTGGTCTCTCCTTACCAGAGAGGTGTTTCCGCCGGGACGATCACTCGCCATGGTGATGATTTACTCGCATTGCATCACGCTGGTGGCCGCTATTGTGGTTGGTAAGTGTGGAATAATGGTTCCAAGTAGAAACCAGTGTTTGGTCGCCGATACCGTGACTTGCACGGGCTGACCCTTGGTGCCGGTACTATAGCCCGTACCACTCACGGCCACAGTAGGACTGAGGCCGGCGACCAAGGTTTGAGAGATATATTTAGTGGTTACGTAACTTGAAATTGTCGGTGACATGCTGCTGGGGGGAATGCGCGTTGCAGTGGGATCGACCTGAAAAGTCACCCCGTAGCGGGCCCCTTCCCGGCTGGCGTTGGTAACTACCTGCCGGATATAGTAGGCATGGCCAAAATCTATGATCCCGCCGAGAACGAAGATTAATACGGTGCCCAGAATGGCAAACTCCACCGCCGCCACTCCTTGCGTCCGGCGCCAAAAAACCCGGCAACGAAGAACGTAATTCTTAACTATCCGTCTCATCTCACCAATTCCCTCATTCATGGTCCCATCATCATGTCAATGGCATCCAAAAATTATGTGGTAGCCCATCTGCCTCGGTCCAAAATAGATACTTGCCTTCTTTCCCTCGACCGGAGAAAGATGGAAATGACCTGTACAGCGAAGATAAACTGCTCGACTCAGGAAGCATATAGGGAAATCCCCTGAATTTGGGTTATGAAATCTCGGATTTTAGGGGTAGGGGATTTCCTAAGGTGTTGAGGTTGGAGAAATAAGCCAGGTGCCAGGGGTAAAAACTAATTGGTTTTTATTTGAAGAGTGAGGGATGCGGTCCCTTCTTGGCCATTTTTTGGAAATACTCCGCCGCCCTTCCGGTGGCCATGCGGCCCCGGGGGGTGCGCTGCAGGAAGCCGGACTGAATCAGGTAGGGCTCATAGACGTCTTCCAGGGTGTCTTCCTCTTCGCACAGGGCGGCGGCCAGGGTCCCCAGGCCCACCGGCCCGCCATCGTATTTCTCCAGGATGGTGAGCAGGATCTGGCGGTCCATGCGGTCCAGCCCCAACTGGTCGATTTCCAGCAGGGTCAGGGCGGCGTCGGCTGAGGCCTTATTGATGCGGCCGTCACCCCGCACCTGGGCATAGTCCCGCACCCTTTTGAGCAGGCGATTGGCGATGCGGGGGGTGCCGCGGGAGCGTTTGGCGATTTCGGAGGCGCCGTCGGCTTCGATCTCGATTTCCAGCACCATCGCGGCCCGGCGGACGATCTTGGTCAGGTCTGCCACCTTATAGAAATCCACCCGGAGCATCAAGCCGAAGCGGTCCCGCAGGGCCGGAGTAAGCAGCCCGGCCCGGGTGGTGGCTCCCACCAGGGTGAAGTGGGGCAACTCCAGCTTCACGGAGCGGGCTCCGGGCCCCTGGCCGATGATCAGGTCCAGGGTGAAGTCCTCCATGGCGGGGTAAAGGATCTCCTCCACCACCGTGGGCAGGCGGTGCACTTCGTCGATGAAGAAGACGTCTTTGGGTTGGAGGTTGGTGAGGATCGCCGCCAAATCCCCGGCCCGCTCCACCACGGGCCCGGCGGTGGTCTTGATGCCGGCGCCCATCTCCTGGGCGATGATGTGGGCCAGGGTGGTCTTGCCCAGGCCGGGGGGGCCGTGCACCAGGATGTGGTCCACCGCCTCGCCCCGGGCCCGGGCCGCCATGAGGGCGATTTCCAGGTTGCGGCGCAACTCCTCCTGACCGACGAACTCCGCCAGGCTCCGGGGCCGGAGCCCCACCTCCAGACCCAGGTCGTCCACCTGGATCCGGGGGTTAACAATGCGCTCGTCCTGGTCCATGGGCGCTAATTTATCGCACCCGGGCCAGATTTGCAAGCCAAGGCCCTTGGCCCCCGGGGCCGAGTTTGATAGACTTAGCCTGTCTCATGTACGCCCAACATTAATATAAATGATAGACACGGGCCTGGGGTATGGGAGAAACAACCAAAAACAAAAAACCTACCAAAGCTACTAATCGCAGCGATCATATGGCGAATGAGAGAACCTTTCTGGCCTGGGTAAGGACCAGCATCGCCATAATGGCGTTCGGGTTTGTCGTCGAAAAGTTTGCCTTGTTTATCAAGGGATTAGAATATTCCTTTGATAAACCCAATACTTCCAGCGTTACCTCTCACTCCCTTGGATCTTCCACAATTTTTGGCATGGTCCTGGTGGTGATGGGCGCCTTAATAGGCTTACTGGCATTTGTTAGATATAAAAAGGTCGAAAGAGAAATATTTGAAGATACGTATAGACCTTGGATCATGCTTGACGTACTTGTGGCACTGTTAATCCTGGTAATTGGGATTTTCCTGACATTTTATATGCTTCATTCTATTTATTAAATTTAAGCCGTAATTATGCAACCAGCCATTTTTGCCGAGGGTATCGGCAAGTCGTTCCGGGAAGGGCTTTTCGGTCCCCGGAAGGTGGTGCTGCGGGAGGTGGACCTGGAGGTGGTCCCCGGGGCCATCTTCGGCATCCTGGGACCCAACGGCGCCGGCAAGACCACCCTCATCTCCATCCTGGCCACCCTGCTGCACCCGGACAAGGTCGCGCCCGGGTACTGGGGCTGGATGTGGTCAAGGAGGCGAGGAAGCTGCGCCAGCGCATCAACCTGGCCGCCGCCGGGGCCCATTTCCTCTGGTGCCTGACCGCCGAAGAGAACCTGCGCTTTTACGGCCGGCTCTACGGCCTGGGCGGCCGGGCCCTGACCGCCAAGGTCGAGGGGCTCATTGACTTATTTCAGTTGAGAGAACAACGTCGGGTGGTCTTCGATCGCCTGTCCACCGGCCTCAAACAGCGCCTGATGCTGGCCAAGGCCCTGATCAACGACCCGGAGCTGCTTTTTTTGGATGAACCCACCTCGGGTCTGGACCAGGACATGGCCCGGCATATCCGGGAGGAAATTCTCCGCCTCAACCGGGACCTGGGGCTCACGATTCTCCTCACCACCCACAACCTGCGGGAGGCGGAGACGCTGTGCAGCGAAGTGGGCTTCTTGAAAGAGGGCCGGCTGGCGGCCCGGGGCAGCATCCCCGACTTGCAGCGGCGCCTGGGGCTGGGAGACCATCTGAGCCTGGTCTTTCGGGACAGCCCGGCGCCCCTGGAGTATGGGCGGCTGCCCGGTGTCCTGACCCATCGGATCAAGGACGCCCGGGTGGACCTGGTGCTGGATCGGGCCGAAATCAGGCTGGCCGCCATCCTGGAGGCCGTCGCCCACGCCGGCCAGGAACTGGCCCAGGTGAAGGTCAAACCCATGGATTTGGAAGAGATCTACCGTGAAATTACCCATTAGCTGCCACCAAATCTGGGCCTTTACGGTTAGGAGCAGCCTGGTGAACCGGCGCAACGTCTTCGCCGTCTTCGAGATGCTCTTCTGGCCCGCCATCGGCATCTTCTCCGTAGGGCTGCTGACCCGCTTCCTCAACCTCACCGAAGAAACGGTGACCTTCATCCTCATCGGCGCCATTTGCATGAACACCATCCAAATCGCCCAACTGGACCTGTCCTACGCCCTGCTCTATTCCGTCTGGTCCAAGAGCCTGAAGCATGAATTCATCGCCCCCATCCGCCTCGGCCACATCCTGCTGGGCTCCGGCCTGATGGGGCTGATCCGGGGCTTCCTGGTCTTTCTGGTCATGGCCGTCTTGAGCGTGGGGCTTTTTAACATGGAGCTTTCTCGGCCGGGCGCGGGGGGCCTGGCCATTCTCCTGGCCGGGATGTTCATCAATGCCGCCATCATCGGCGCCGTGGTCCTGGCCCTGGTGCTGCGTTTCGGCCAGCGGGCCGAAGTGGCGGCCTGGGCCTTCTCCTACCTGATGCTCCTGTTGTGCGGCCTCTATTATCCCATCAGCGTGCTGCCCCCCGTGGTCCAGGTGTTGGCCCAATTTATCCCGCTGACCTATTTCCTGGAGTATTTCCGGCACTTCTACGGCTTTCCGCTGCACTTCGGCCGGCCCTTGCTTTACGGCTTCTCCCTGAGTGTGTTATACATTTTAATCAGCTATGCTATTCTCCTGTACACCCTGAGGTCGGCCTACCGGCGGGGCATTTTGCTGCGCCTGTCGGATTGAAGGATAGTTTCGAGTTTTAATGAAAATCTCATAACTTTTCCTGGAACTTTTCACGGCGACCCAGCGGGTCGCCCCTACGAACAATCTAGATTATCAAAACTGACTACTGACTACTGGCTACTAATTATGATCGGGGTGTTTGATTCCGGATTCGGCGGCTTGATGGTGCTGCGGGAATTTCTCCAGGTCCTGCCGGATTACGATTATTTATACCTGGGCGATAACGCCCGGATTCCCTACGGCACCCGGTCGGACCGCGTGGTGCAGCGCTTCACCGAGGAGGCGGTGGACTATCTCTTCCGCCAAGGCTGCCAGCTCATCGTGCTGGCCTGCCACACCGCCTCGGCCCGGGCCCTGCGCCGCATCCAGCAGGTCTATCTGCCGGCGCGCTACCCGACCCGCCGGGTCCTCGGGGTGCTGATCCCCACGGTGGAGGAGGCCGTGACCCGGAGTCAAGCCAAACGTATCGGGGTCATCGCCACCGAAGGCACGGTGACCTCACTGTCTTTCGAACTGGAGCTGAAGAAACTGGACCCCGAAGTAGAGGTGGTGCAGCAGGCCTGCCCGCTGCTGGTGCCCCTGATCGAGTCCGGCGAGCAGGATTGGGAAGGCACCGACATGATCCTGCGCCGCTACCTGGAGCCTTTCCAGAACGGCCGGGTGGATACGCTCATCCTGGGCTGCACCCATTATTCCATATTAAAGGGAAAAGTCCGCGGCCTGATCGGCGCGGGCATGGAGTTGATCTGCTCCGGCCAGGTGACTGCGGCCAAACTGGTGGAGTATTTGCAGCACCATCCGGGGATTGAGAGCCGCCTGACCCGGGGAGGCGCCCGCCGTTATCTCAGCACCGACCTGACGCCGCGCTTCCAGCAACTGGCCAGCCTCTTCATGGGCCAGGCGATCAATTCGGAAGTGGTGGAGCTGTAAAAGACGGGGGACGAGGGGACAGGGGACAGGGGACGGGAGATGGGGTTTGCAGCTATAGGGCGGCCTGTGGCCGCTGTATTAAGGCGGGCGCGGCCCACCCTATTATTTTTTGATTAATCACCTGCCCAACTCCGCAGCGAACCACTCCTCATCCCCCAGCACCACCGAGGTCTCTACCTGCCGGTCCGAGATGGTCCAGTAGCGCCGCAGCAGCCGGTCCTTTTCCACCGGGGTTACCAGCTTAAAGCCATGTTTTTCATAAAAGCGGATGGCCCACCAGGCCGCGGCCCAGGTGCCCACCAGGACCGGGGCGCTGACCCCCTGAAGCAAATGGCCCAAAAGTTGGGCGCCGATCCCCTGCTGCTGCGCCGCCGGGTCCACGTAGGCGTGGCGGATCAGGGTCACCTCCGTCAGGGGCTGGCGCCCCATGACCCCCAGGATGGCGCCGTCGGCCTCGTAGGCCCAGAAATCGATGCCCGCGGCGATTTCCGCCCGCAGTTCCTCCTCGGGCATGTAGGGCTCGCACCAGCAATCAGCGGGAATGACTCCCTGATAGGCCCTGGCCGCCTCATTAATGATCGCCAGGGCAAGCTCCATTTCGTCGTTTCTCAAGGGTCGGATCAAGGCTCGGGGTCCAGTCGCAAAGGTTGGCAAATGACCTAATACGTAGCTCAGGGTTCCGGTTTCGGCGGTTGGCTCAGGAGGCCAGGGGTTGCTGCGGCGCCGGCGCCGCGGCCTCTTCATTCAAGCGGTGGCCGCAGCGGGGACAGAAGGTGAAATCCTTCCCCACTTCCTGGGCGCAAAAGGGACAGATCTGGGCGGCGATAACCGGCGCCGGGGGCAGTGGTTGCTTCAGGTTATCGGGGAAAGAGCACTGAGCCTGCTGACTCAGTTCCGTAGTGGCCTGCCGCAGTTTGGCGAGATAGTACCCCGCCTTGGCGGCAAACTCCGGCAGTTTCTCAGGCCCGAAGAGGATAAAGGCCAGGACGGCCAGAATGATCAGCGCCTCAAAATCTAAGCCGAACATCGTCGCAGCCTCGGTTTAGGCCTTGGTCACGCGTTGGCCGCAATGGGGACAGAAGGCGAACTCCCCGGAATAATCCTTATGGCACTGAGGACAGGTGGCAGTTTGCGCCGCCGTGCTGGGCGGAATCTCGCTCTTGGGAGCCACGGACTCCGGATCATCATGGGCCTTTTTAAAGCTCTTGATGGCCTTGCCGATGCTCTCTCCCAACTCCGGCAGACGCTTTGGGCCAAAAAGCAGCAGGGCGATCACCAGGATAATGATCATGGTGGATAAATTATAGCCGAACATTAGAGGCCTCTCATTGCCAAAAGATTTAACGAAGTTATCTTAAATATAAGCAAAAATTCACTTATCCGCAAGAGGCTCGGAGTAAAATAGCCGTCAGCCAGCAACCCAGATTTTTATTGAGGTTTAGAATTTATTCTTTAAGCTGAAAACTGACAGCTGAAAACTTACCCATGGATAAAACCGCCTCATTGTTCGCGCCGCCGCCGCCCCTGGCGGCCCGGTTGCGCCCCCGGAGCCTGAAGGAGTTCGTGGGCCAGGAGCACCTGGTGGGAACCGGCCGCCTCTTGTGGCGGGCCCTGAAGGCGAAGCGCCTCTTCTCCTCCATGATCTTCTGGGGTCCGCCGGGGAGCGGCAAGACCACCCTGGCCCGGGTGATCGCCCGGACCATGGACGCCCAGTTCTCCAGCCTCAGCGCCGTGATGGCCGGGGTGGCGGACGTGCGCAAGGTGGTGGAGGAGGCCCGGCGCGCCCAAGACCGGGGCCGCCGCACCATCCTCCTCATCGACGAAATCCACCGCTTCAACAAGGCCCAGCAGGACGCCCTGCTGCCCCACGTCGAGGAAGGGCTCATCACCCTCATCGGGGCCACCACCGAAAACCCCTATTTCGAAATCATCGGGCCGCTGCTGTCCCGGGCCCGGGTCTTCATCTTCGAGCCCCTCAAGGAAGAAGAGATTCTCGTCATTCTGCGCCGGGCCCTGACGGATAAGGACCAGGGCCTGGGGTCCATGAAAATCGAGGTCACGGAGGAAGCCCTGGCCCATTTTGCCCGCCTGGCCGGCGGCGACGCCCGGCGGGCCCTGACTGCCCTGGAACTGGCGGTCCTCTCCACCGAACCGGATACGCCGGGGGTCATCCGGGTGGACCTGACCGCGGCCCGGGAGTGCCTGCCCCGGCGGGACCTGATCTATGATAAGCAGGGGGACGCCCACTACGACACGGTGAGCGCCTTCATCAAGAGTATCCGGGGTTCAGAGGTGGATGCGGCCCTCTATTGGCTGGCCCGGATGCTGGAGGCGGGGGAAGACCCCCGCTTCATCATGCGCCGCCTGCTGATTTTGGCCTCGGAGGACATCGGCCTGGCGGACCCCAACGCCCTGGTGCAGGTGGCCGCAGCCTCCCAGGCCCTCACCTGGGTGGGGCTGCCGGAAGGGCGGTACCACCTGGCCCAGGCCACCATCTACCTGGCCCTGGCCCCCAAGAGCAACTCCACCGCCGCCTATTTCCGGGCCCAAGCGGCCCTGACGGACAAGGGCGCCACCGGGGTGCCCGGCCCCCTGCAAGACGCCCACCGGGACAAGGCGGCCCTGGGGCATGGCCGGGACTATCTCTATCCCCATGATTTCCCGGGCCATTTTGTGGTCCAGGAATATTTACCCGAGGAACTGGCCGGGGCGCGGTTCTATGAGCCGGGCCCGGAGGGTAAGGAGCCGGAACTGGTGGCCCGCTGGCGGGCCTTCCGGAAGAAGGCCGGAGAACCAGGCGGCAACAGTGGACCGGCGGGGGAGTAAAGCGGGTCGGCGGCCGGGGAGGGGGAGCCGCGGTAAATTCTTACTCCAATACCCAGATCAGCGGCACGGACAAACGGCGTCCAGGGATGGAAAGATATCCTTGCTTTCCCCACGGGTGCAGGGGCCGTGCCTCATTTCGGCTGCGGGCCCGCCGGGCTAAAATTCCGGATATTCCTGGCAAAACTCCGGGCAATGATGCCATTGACCCAGGTGCGATAATGCCCCCCCGAATGAAAATTCCCCTCAGGGACAAAGAAGTTTTGCCTAACCGAATCCATCGTGGGCTGCCAATCCGCAAAAGAGATTTTTTGAGATTGAGCCCAGTTTTTCAACCAGGGATAAGATTCATCCCGGTTGGCCCAGGAAATGATTAACTTGGCATTCAACTCTTGGGCGATTTTATTAAATTCTTCATAAATATGCGCTTCTTTTTCAGCAGGGCATTTCACCTTAGGTGGCAATGCCGGATCATTCTTTTTGGGACCGCTATTCTTTAGATCATTCTTTTTTGGATCATTCTTTATAAAAGAACTCATCTGGATGTTTTTAATAGCGTAAAGCACCCTTTTCCCTATCTCCGTATCATACCCCAAAAACGCCAAAGGTTTAAAGAACCAGGCGAATTTGGGATTTCCTTCAATGAGATTTACGGTTTTGCCGCTTTGAAAGGCCTTAAACCTCAAGTCGTCCTCATAGTCATTATGACAACCAAGAACTAAGATGAAATCCGGCTTTCCGAATACCTTGATGTATCTTTTCAGGGATAAAAGGTATTGTTCTCCGCCGTAACCGCCTAATCCCAGATTAACTATGCCATATTTAGATTTATATTCATTATCCTCCAGATTAAGCAACATATCCAGTTGAAATGGATAAGATGCATCCGGGGGGAGACCGATCCCTTGGGTATATGAATCACCGATAGCGAAAACCAAATACTGATATTTTTTGAAGTCGTTCTGATAATTGACCGTCCCAAATTTATTAGTTACATATTCCTCCTGATAGTCTTTAAGTCTCACCAAATGAAGATTTTTGCGAGGGACTATTTGCAATTCGCTATCATATTGGTACACTCCCCTATTATCCACGAAATAAAATGGCATAAAGGCACGGAGAACCATTTCTATCCCTATCAAGGTTACCACTACAATTAAGAAATACCGTAATACGCTGGTAAATCTATTTTTGGCAAAAAGACTCATTTTTGGTAAATGACTTCCTTGTGGCCGTTTCTTCTGGAACGGCTTATGACACGTTGTTTTGTCACCAATCCAGATTTTTTCAGGGCAAACCCCACCCGCGGCACCGAATCCCTGACAACCTAAAAAACCAGGGCCGGCACTCCTACGGTGGTTAACCCTCGGAAGAAACCCCAGCCCCGGCCGGCCCAGCGGCAGCCGTGATCAGGACTGCCGGGGCCGGGGTAACCTGGATAGAGGCCTCACTTACCGTCGTCTGCCGCCGCCACCGACGCGGCCGCCGCCGCCGGAGGGCCGGCTCATGCCACCAGCACCGCCGCCACCACCACCGGAGGGCCGGCTAATAGCACCGCCCCCGCCACTGGGCCGGGAGACACTGGGGCTGGGCCGGGGGGCGGGGTTGGCCCGCTGGAAGTTCTGGGTGCGCGTCTCGCCCCGCTGGCGGGCGGAGTAGTCCCGGTTGAGTTGACCGCTATCGACACTGGGCCGGGTCGCCGCGGCCGGGCGACTGGCCCCAGGTTGCGGCCGCCTGGTGATATCCGTCGGCGCCGTGCCCCGGGTCGCCGGTCTGGCCGCGCCGGCGCCGGACCACTGGTTTCCCTGACGCGACTGCCAGTTGCCCTGCTTGTCTCGCTTATAGACATTGCCGTTGCGGTCGGCCAGGACGTTATTCTGCCCCCCCGCCGGCCGCGCCTTGGGCTGAGCCGGCCTGGTCTCAGGCCGGGCGCCGGCCTTTACTCCCTGGCCCGGGCGCTGAGCCGGCGTAGCCGGCCGCGCCTGGGATGCGGGTCTCGTTTCCGGTCTCTGGGAACGGGCGACCAGGTTGCCCTGGTTCCCGGGACGATTATAAATGTTGGGCCGGTTGTGCGGGCTCACCACCGGATGGACTATGGGATGCGGCCGCCGGACCCGGCCCCGGCCTCGGGTTGATCACGTTATTATGAATATTATTGATGTTGATGTTGTGGTAGCCGCCGGCTCCCCACCAACCGCCGCCCCCCCAGTGGTAGGGACCATAGCCCCACCAGTGGGCCGCGGCGGCCCCCACCGCCACGCCCGCGGCCAAGCCCACCAGCCCCGGGGCGAGCCAGCTGCCTGGGTCGTAATAGGCGGCCTGGTTGCCCCAGTTGCCGGCGTAGGGATCATAGGTCGCGGCGTAGCCGTAAGTGACGGGCGGCGGGATGTAAGCCTCAGGCGCGGCATAGCCCTGGTAGTCATAGCCGGTGCCGTAGACCACCGTGCCGTTATCCACGTACGACCCGGTGTACCCGGGAGTGTAACCCACCGTGACTTCGTCGTCGGTGGCGTCGTAGACCTTGACGAACTTGGCGCTGTAGCGGGGGTTGCTGGGCGGAATCTGCTCCACCTGTTTGGGAGGATTCACCGACACCTGCCAGGGGCCGTTGGGGGAGCCGGCCTCGTACCAGACCCCCTGATCCACGGCATAATACTTGGTCCCTTCCTTGAACACGGCCGTCCCGGTGTTCACGGCGTATTCCAGGTCGGTGTCGGCGATCTTCTCAAACTTGGGCGCTCCGGCGTAGGCCACCTTGGTCGTGGCCTTGTTCCGGTCGATGGTGGCGGTCTGGGGGATGGCGTTTTCCAGCACCGCCTCCTTGGCCGCCGGGGTGCCGGCCACATTCACCAGGACGAAGCCCTTCACCGAGTTTTCCGGGATCTTGGCGAAGTCGGCCGGCAGCTGATTCGGGGCCACGTAAGTCCAGGGCCCGCCGGCCAGGTCCTTGGTCTTAAACCAGCGCCCCGAAATGAGCGCCAGGTGCTCCTGGGTGGCGGTGTCCAGAAAGATATTGCTCTCGGTATTGCTCACGTAAAGGAGATTGGTGTCTTTAATCGGGGTGTATTGGGGCTCCCCGTCGGTGGCCAAAAGCTCCGCCGGTTCGGTGCTGACGACGACCTCCGGCATCTTGCCGGCCTTGGCCTCCACCTCCTTGGCGGCGCTCTGGCCTTTGGCGCCTTTCCTGGCTTCGGCCTCCAAGGCGCTGATCGACTCAGGAAGTTTTGCCGCGTCCTTCCAGGGGCCCTTGAGATCGGTGGCCGCCAGCCAGTTCGCCCCACCTTTCAGATAGTAGGTCTTGCTGGCGGGCTCATAGAGCATGAGGAAAGGCGTGTTCGCCACCCGCATGAGCGGCGATTTCGGCAGCGGCAGGAGCTTGGGCTCGCCGTCCAGAGGCACCAGCACGGCGGGATGGGGGACGAAGATAATCTTGGGCGGCTCGTTTTTCAGGCCCCGGTCCTCGCTCTGCGCCTTTTCCACCACCTCCAGGGCGGCCAGCAGCCGGTCCAGGGAGATGGGGATGCTCCACTCTTGCATCTCGGTATTCAAAAAGGCCTTGAGTTTCTCCAGTTGTTCCGGCTTGGCCTCGGGAAATTTGGCGTCCGTGATCTTGACCTGATCAATGGTGGCCATGCGGGTGTCCCGGTCGGTCGAGACGTGGCCGGAGAGCCAGACGGCCCCAAATACCGGCGCCTTCCACTCCTTTTTCTTTACGGAGACCGCGGCCCGGCCGGTGAGGATATCGTCTTTAAAGCTTTCCAACTGCGGCTGGTACATGACCACGGTGCCCTTGGGGTGCTCGAAGCGCTTGGGCCACGGGTCCTGGGCCGCCAGGGCCGGCCGGCCGAGAACCAGGAGCAAGGATAGCACCACTCCCCAGGGCAACCACCTTAACCAGAGTTTTTCCCAGTCCTTTTCCATCGTTCAGGCCTCCTCTACTGAGCGCGCCGGCAAGGAGAAATCCCCGGATCAGTCTCCCCAAAGCGTGGCGATTTCTCTCTTCCCGTAGTTGTTGACCAGTATTAAGCATGATAACAATATTAGCATGTCCGACGGTCCTGTCACCCCTTGATCAGCGGTCCGGCTTATTTCCCGGCGAGTTTCCAGGTTAGGCAAACGCCGCCTTTGATCTATTTTGGTGCCGGGGAGATATCAAGGCGCAGCCATGATCCCCGACAAAAAAATAAAAAAATTACCTCGGTCTCGGAGCGCTATGAGCCAAAACTATCTGAAAATTCGCAATGATTATCTCAAAAAAGCCTGGGCCAGATCACCGGGGGTGCTGTCCGCCTGCCTGCCGGCTGAACTGGCCCCCGCCGGCCTGCGCTTTCAGGCCTTTGGCGAGGAATGCCTGCTGACCGAGGCGGAAATCACCCTGAATGGCGCCGCCGCCAACGGCCCGGAAGGCCTGCTGATCGCCCTCTATGCCAGCTCGGTGCCGGATCAAGCGGTGCAGCTTGATTCTTTAAAGGCGTTCAAAGAACTGCCCAACAGCATGCCCTACCATGGCGCCTTCGCAGCCAATGCCGAGCAGATTCTCGTTCCCCAGGTTATCAGCCTACACCGACAACAGGAAAGACTGGCCGCGGCGTTTTCAGGTCGGGTCAACGTCGCTCCCCCGAGCGGCGATTTCTCCTTCACCTTGTATCCCTTGCCGAGAATTCCTTTATACTACATTTTCCATTTGCCGGACGAGGAGTTCCCGGCCTCGGTGACCTGTCTGTTTGCCGCCAACGCCCCCGATTTCATGCCCCTGGACGGTTTGGCGGATGTGGCGGAGTATACCGGCAAAAAGATGCTGGCGCTGGTGACCGGCAGGTAGCTGCGGCCTGCACCTGAATCTGTAAGTTTCGCCGATCAGAGCCTCCAAAACTTAGGGGCGAACCTTGGGTTCGCCCCCTGCAAAATATGCATTTGCCATTAATGTTTTTGGTAGTGCCGGCTACAGCCTGTGACTATCCAAAACTACCAACGGATATCACTGTTTCCAGCGCCTGGGCCAGCAGTTCGGCGATATCGTAGACCTTGACCGTCTCTTCTCTTTCCCGGGCCTTGAGGCCGTCCTCGAACATGATGGTGCAGAAGGGGCAGGAGACCGCGATGATCTCCGGATCGAGCGCCAGGGCCTGGTCGGTACGGGCCTCGTTGATTTTTTGCACTCCCAGGGTTTCCTCCATCCACATCCGGCCGCCGCCGGCGCCGCAGCAAAAGGATTTGTTGCGGTGGCGCTCCATCTCGCTGAGGCGCAGTCCGGGGATGGAGGTAAGGAGGCTGCGGGGTTCCTCATAGAGGTCATTATAACGGCCCAGATAGCAGGAGTCGTGGAAGGTGAGCCGTTTATCCAACCGCCGCTGCGGCTTTAGCCGCCCTTCCTTCAGGAGCTTGGCCAGGAACTCGGTATGATGGTAAACCTCCCAGTTGCCGCCGAATTGGGGATACTCGTTTTTCAGGCAGTTGTAGCCGTGGGGACAGGTAGTGATGATCTTCTTGACCCCATAGCCGTTGATGGTCTCCGCCAGTTCCGTCGCCATGGACTGGAACAGGTATTCGTTGCCGATGCGCCGGGCCGTTTCGCCGCAGCACTTCTCCTCCGCCCCCAGGATGCCGAAACTCACCCCGGCCTGGTTGAGGAGCTTGATCATGGCGTTGGTGACCTTTTTGCCCCGCTCGTCGAAACTGCCGGTGCAGCCCACGTAAAAGAGGTACTCCACCTCCGGGTTTTCGGCCAGGGTCTTCACTTCCAGGCCTTTAGCCCAATCTCCCCGGGTGGCAAACGCGATGCCCCAGGGGTTGGAGTTGGTCTCCCAGTTGCGCAAGACCGTCTGGACTTCCGGCGGGAAATTGCTCTCCATGAGCACCAGGTAGCGGCGCATATCCACGTATTTCTGGATGTGCTCGATGAAGACCGGACAGTGCTCCATGCAGTTGCCGCAGGTGGTGCAGGACCAGATCTCGTCATTGAGGCAGACCTCGCCCACTAGCGCCTTGCTCAGCTCGGCCGCGGCGCCCTCGGCCGGTTGGCCCTCTTTGGCCTCGCCCTGCTCCAGCAGGAGCTTGCCCTTGGCCAGAAGGTGCTTCTTGAGATTATGGATGGTTTCCTTGGGACTCAAGGGCTTGCCGGTGAGGTTGGCCGGGCAGTTGTCGGAGCAGCGGCCGCATTCGGTGCAGGCGTAAAGATCGAGGTTCTGCTTCCAGGTAAATTCCTCAATCTTGGAGACGCCGTAGGTCTCCACCGATTCATCTTCCAGGTTCAGCTTGGTGAGTTCGCCGATGGGCCGGAAACGGCGGAAAAAGACATTAGGGATCGCGCCCAGGATATGCAGGTGCTTGGAAAAGGGGATATAGACCAGAAAGGCCAAGATCACCAGGGTATGAGCCCACCAGAAAAAGCTGTACCATTCCAGGAGGTGCTCCTCCGAAAACCAGGCAAAGGGCACCGAGAGGATGACCGAAATGAAAGCGGTCAGGGGGAAGTAGTGGCCGGGCTCCACCTGCGCCAGCCGGTATTCCACGGCCCGGGCCCCGAACAGCAGCACGATCAAGACTATAATCATGCCGATGATGATACCGGCCTCCTGGTCGTGGGCCTCCTGGTCGCGAAACCGCAGCCGTTCCGGCCTTTCCACATACCGGCGCTGGATGGCATAGTACAGGGCGATGAGCACCCCGGCGCACAGGAGGTCTTGCAGTAAATAAAGGACTGCGGTGAACGGTTTTCCCAGGATCTTCCAATAGGCAAAGCCGTGATAAACCCCGACTCCAAAGGTCTCGAGGCTGCCGATGGTGATGATGATGAAGCCCCAAAAGATGAAGAAATGGCCCCAACCGGACGGCTCCCGGACTACCCGCCGCTGGCCCAGGACAAAGGTGAGCACGCCCCAAAGGCGCCGGCCCAGTTGGTCGAAGCGGTCCTCCGGCTGCCCCAGCAACAGGATGCGGTAAAGCTTACGAGCGGTCAGGTAAAACAAGCCGCAGGGCCGCGGCAAAGACAAGCACAAAGAGAAGATTGGCGGGAAAATGCCCCGGTTGCATGAATAACGCCTCCCATTAGTAGTCAGTAGCCAGTAGTCAGTTAAGAAAACGACTAGCTACTGGAAACTGACCAAATATCCGCATAATTATTAGGTGATTTTCATAATCCCCTCCCCCTTGAGGGGGGAGGGTTAGGGTGGGGGTGGCAAAGTTTTTTCTGGATCGGAAACCGTTCATCTTGCCGCCCTCCCTTAATGGGTATCAGTAGCCAGCAAAGCAATTGACTGACTCCTGGTCCCTGGCTACTGACTACCGGCTACTGATCATCCACACGCAGCCTTGAGTTTTTTCACTTCCTCGATGAAGGCCGGCACGAACTGGAAAAGGTCTTCCACCACGCCGTAGTCGGCCTTGCTGAAGATCGGCGCCTCGGGGTCCTTGTTGACCGCCACGATGTATTTACTGGAGCCCATCCCGGCCAGATGCTGGATGGCCCCCGAGATGCCGCAGGCAATGTAGAGGGTCGGGGTCACCACCTTGCCGGTCTGCCCCACCTGATCCGCATGCGGCCGCCAGCCGGCGTCCACCGCGGCCCGGGAGGCCCCCACGGCGCCGCCCAGGAGCTGCGCCAGCTCTTCCAGGATGGCAAAATGCTCGGGGCCTTTCATGCCGCGGCCGCCCGAGACGATGATCTGCGCTTCGGCGAGGTCGACCTTACCCGCGGCGGCCTCGACGCTCACCACCCGGGTCCGGGTCTCAGCCGGCAGCGTCACCGCCGGGGTTTCCACCGCGGCCTGTTTGGAGGCTGTCCGGCATCAGGCAATCCATCACGTTGGGCCGGCAGGAGGCCATCTGGGGGAAGGCCCCGTCGGCCCACGCATACCAGGCCAGGGCCTTGCCGGCATAGACCGGCCTTTTGGCCTGGAGGGCGCCGCCCTCGATCTTCAACTCCGTGCAGTCCTGGGCCAGGCCGGCCCCCAGGCGCGCCGCCAGCCGGGCGCTCAAATCCTTGCCGTCCACCGAGGCTGCCGCGAGCACCACCTTGGGCTGCAAGGTTTGCAGGATCTCGGCCACCGCCGGGACATAGGTCTCGGCCAGATAATCTTTCAACCGCGGCTGGTCCACCGCGTAAACCTTTTCCACCCCATACTGGCCCAAGGCCGCCGCCGCGGCCGCCACCCCGTCCCCCAGGGCGATGGCCGTGAGGGGCTCGCCCAGGGCGTCGGCCAGCCTGCGGCCTTCGCTGGCCACCTCCAAAGAGACCCGGCGAAAGGCCCCGCCGCGGAACTCGGTGATTACACATACTCCCTGTGCCATGTGTCGCCTCCTATGTCTATCAACCCTGAGAGCAGTTCTAATGGTGCGCAGGGCGCACCCTACACTACCTAAGCTGACTGCTGAAAGCTGATCGCTGACAGCTAAATAATCTTGGCCTCTTCGTGGAGCAAGCGCACCAACTCCCTGGCCTTGCCGGCGGTGTCGCCCGCCACCTTGACCCCTGCCTGCCGCGGGGTCGGCATCTCCAGGACGGAGACCTTCACTTTGGCGGCCGCGGCGCCCACCTGATCCGGGGTCAGACCCAGATCGGCGAGCTTTTTGACCTCCAGCGGTTTCTTTTTCGCCTTCATGATCCCGGGCAGCGACGCATACCTGGGATTCCAGACCGCATGGGCGCCGCCAAAGGTGACCATGGCCGGCAACGGGGCCTCCAAGGTCAACTTCGCCCCTTCGATGGGCCGGTCGATCCTCACCTGGCCATTCTCCACGGTCAGGGCTACGGCCAGGGCCAGATGGGGAACGCCCAAAAGCTCGGCCACCATGATGCCTACCTGGTTCTCATCATCATCCACCGCCCGATGTCCGCCAACAATGAGATCAAAGGGGATCCCCTTCAGGGCCGCGGCCAGAACCCTGGCCTTCCCCAGGGCGTCGCTGCCTTCGGTGGCCGGATCATCCACCAGGACCCCTTGATCGGCGCCCATGGCCAGAGCGGAGCGGATGGATTCCACGGCGCGCTGGGGGCCCAGACTCAGAATGGTGACGTGGGCGCCCTGGCTGTCCTTGAGGCGCAGGGCCGCTTCCACCGCATACTCATCGTAGGGATTGATGACCCACTTGATGTCACTGGTGACGATGGATTTGCCATCCGGCCCAATCTTGATGACGGTTTCCGTATCAGGTACCTGTTTGAGCAATACTACGACATCCACCTTGTTCTCCTTTCCATGGACAATGTTGCTGCGAGATTCAAAAGAGAGCGGTTACCTGCCAGGGTATCATAAAAACTTGGGCTTGCGCTTCTCCAGGAAGGCCGCGGCGCCCTCCTTGGCATCGGCGGAGGCAAAGCACAAGGCAAAGGCATCGGCTTCCAGGGCGCAGGCGTTTTTCAAATCCACATCGAAACCGCGGTCAATGGTCTGTTTAATGGCCCGCAAAGAGACGCGCCCCTTTTGCGGCCAGGGCCCGGGCCACCTTGGTGCATTCTTCCATGAAGCTGGCGGCGGGGAAGACCCGGGCCGCCAACCCGATGGCCTTGGCCTCGGCGGCATCAACCATGCGGCCGGTGAGGCACAGCTCCTTGGCCAGGCCTTTACCCACCAGGCGCGCCAGACGTTGGGAGCCGCCAAATCCCGGCATGATTCCCAGGTTGACTTCCGGCTGGCCAAATTTGGCGGCCTCCGAAGCATAGATGATGTCGCAGGCCATGGCCAGCTCGCAACCGCCTCCCAGGGCAAAGCCATTGACGCAAGCGATCACCGGGATGGGCAACCGTTCCATCTTGGCGCCCAATACGTGGGCGTCGTCGGCAAATTCTCTGGCCGCCAGGGGATCGAACTGGAGAAAGGCGCTAATGTCCGCCCCGGCGATGAAGGCCCGGCCCTGCCCGGTCATCAGCAAGACCCGGATTTCCGGATTCTTGGCCACCTGGTCCACGACCGCGGTGATCTCAGCCAACATTTCGGCACTCAGGGCATTCAATTTCTCCGGGCGGTTGAAGGTCAGGGTGGCGACCCCGTCCTCGACGGCGAACAGCACGGTATTGTAGGACATAATGACCTCCTGATCCGGGATTCTGCGGATTACAGCCGCTTCCAGTTGCTAGGGGCAGCGCCAGATGGGGGGACGCCGGGGCAGGCTGCCAAGGCGCGCCCCGCCCCCCTCAGGTGTGGCTAAACTCGCTCTCGGCCGGCGCCAGCGATTTGAGCATCAAGACGATATCCGATTCATGGCCGGTCTTATCCATGACAAAGCCTTGCAAAACCGCGGCTTTTTCGAACCCCAATTTCTCAAACAGGTAGAAGGCCTTGTCCAATTCCGGCGGAATCTCCGCGGTAAGCTGCTCCAAACCCAGTTGGGCGGCGATCTCCTCCAGGTTTTGAATCAGCAAGGTCCCCAGGCCTTTGGCCCGGTATTGGGGATCGGTGGATAGGTTCACCTCACCCTTGTGCCTGGTCCAGGCGCTGAGGTTGAATTGCAGCGAGGCGGCGCCGATAATCCGGTCCCCGTGGAGGGCAACCAGGGGCAGCATGATGTCATAGTCCAGATTTTCCATCCAGTGTTCGATGACCTTGGGGTCCGTCACCTCTTCTTTCAACCGGGCCAGCTCTCCCGGCTCCAGGCTTTGGAAATAGGCCAGGAACACCTGTTCATCATCCTTCAATAAAGGACGCAAGGTGATAACGGTGCCGTCGTCCAATTTGACCTGCTTGGGATAGTTCTTCACCAGTATATCTGCAAGGTTATTCATCACGGTCTCCGGCGTTTTGCTTGGGTGAATCAGAAAAACCAACTGCGTTCGACGATCATGGTAAAGCCCATGCCGCCGCCCACGCAGAGGGCGGCCAGGCCCACTCGGGCGTCCCGCTTTTGCATCTCGTAGAGCAGGGTAACCATAACCCGGGTGCCGCTGCAGCCGACGGGGTGCCCCAGGGCAATGGCCCCGCCGTTGACGTTGACGATCTTGGGGTCCAGGTTTAATTCCCTCAGGCAGGCGATACTCTGGGCCGCAAAGGCCTCGTTGAGTTCGATCAGATCGATCGGTTTATCCAGGGACTCCTTCACCTTGGCGACGGCATTACGGACCGCGTAAATGGGACCCATGCCCATCAATTCCGGCTCACAACCCTGGCAATCATAGGAGATGATCCTGGCCATCGGGCGGATGCCCATCTTGATGGCCTTTTCCTCGGACATCACCAGCACCGCGGCGGCGCCATCGTTGACCCCGGAGGAGTTACCCGCGGTGACGGTGCCGTCCTGGCGGAAGGCCGGCCGCAGCTTGGCCAACTTCTCCATGGTGGTGCCGAACTTGGGGTATTCGTCGGTATCGAAGCTGAGGGGCTCCCCTTTCTTTTGGGGCACCTCCACCGGAATAATCTCATCCTTGAAGCGTCCGGATTTGATGGCCTGCTCCGCCTTGCGCTGGGACTCCAGGGCAAAGGCGTCCTGCTCCTCGCGGCTGAGGTGGAACTTTTCCGCCACGTTTTCGGCGGTGATGCCCATATGGATGTCACCGAAGGAGCAGGTGAGGCCATCGTGCACCATGGTGTCCAGGAGTTGTCCGTGTCCCATGCGCTGGCCCCAACGGGCTTGGGTCAGCACAAAGGGCGCCTTGCTCATGGACTCCATGCCCCCGGCCACGATGATCTCCGCATCCCCGGCCCGGATGGCCTGGGTGGCCATGATGATCGACTCCAGACCGGAGCCGCAGACCACGTTCACCGTCACCGCCGGGGTGTATTGGGAGATGCCGGCATTGGCGGCGGCCTGGCGGGCCGGATTTTGGCCCTGGCCGGCCATCAGGACATTGCCCATAAACACCTGGTCCACTTTTTCCGAGCGAATCCTGGCGCGTCGCAGAACTTCTTTGATGACTATGCCTCCCAGCTGCGCGGCCGGCAGGTCCTTCAAAGTGCCGCCAAAACTGCCGACGGCAGTCCGCACCACGCTGGCGATTACTACCTGGCGCATAGATTCCTCCTTATCTCTGATTCTATTAGCCTAAGCGCTTAATTCCTTCACCAGAAGGGCAATATCGGCGTACCTCTTCTCGTGAATATCTTTGACGTAGTTCTTTAACTCCGTCACCAATCCGAACCCCGCCTTTTCAAAGGCCTTGATGACCGGCTTCTGGGTGGTGACGATCCTGGCCAGCAGCTTTTTCACCTTGTGGCTGGCGGCCAGTCGTGACAGCTCTTCCAGGAGCAAGGCCCCCAGGCCGCGGCCCTGAAACTCGGGGGTAATGGTGACCCGGACCTCGGCGATATGGCGGCCCCAACCGAAGGTCTGGTAATGCAGCGTGGCATTGGCCACGATCTTGCCGTCGTGTTCCGCCAGGATGGGCAAAACCCGGTCATAGTTGAGATTGCGGGCCCATTTCTCCAGCAGCTTGCGGTCGGTCACGTCATTGCCGAGATAACGCCGGTTATCCTCCGGCAGGCCAATAAAAAAACTGTAGAGGGCGTATTGATCGTCCCTGGTCATGGGTCTCAGAGTGAGACTGGCGCCATCTGTAAGGGTAACTTCCTTGGGATATTCTTCGAACATGTCTCTATCCTATCCCCGCATTAATTAAGGCTTGTCAGCCAAGCCTGTTGGTACCCGTGGTTAGGCCGGCCGCCGGCGAGGCTTTCAGCCTTCAGCCCGGCCGCCGACAGGTAATATATCTATAAAAATTATAGATAAAATTTTATACATAAATTGGCTAGTTGTCAGCCCGATTCCCGGCTTTTAAAGCGTGTTAGCGATAACCAATCGCATGATCTCATTGGTGCCTTCGTAGATCTGGGTGATCTTGGCGTCCCGCATCATCCGCTCCACCGGAAATTCCTTGATGAAGCCGTAGCCGCCCAACACCTGCACCGCCTCGGTGGCGACCCACATGGCCACGTCCCCGCACATACACTTGGACATGGCGCTCAGGCGGATCAATTGAGGGCTGATGCGGCTCATATCCTTGGGCTGCTCTTCAAACAGGGCGCAAGTCTTATAGAGCAGTTGCCGGGCCGCTTCCGTCCTCATGGCCATGTCGGCCAGCTTGAAGCCCACCCCCTGGTGTTTGATGATGGGCTGGCCCATGGTTTCCCGCTCCTTGGCGTAGGCCACGGCGTAATCCAACGCCCCGGCGGCTATCCCTAAGGCCTGGGCGGCGATGCCCAGGCGGGAAAAATCCAGGGTCTTCATCATGATGTGGAAGCCCTCGCCCTCCCGGCCCAGCAGGTTGGCGGCCGGTATCCGGCAGTCCTCAAAGACCAGTTCCACCGTGTCCGACCAGCGAATCCCCATCTTGTCCTCGTGCTTGCCGATGGAGAAGCCGGGAGTGCCCTTTTCCACCACGAAGACGCTGGAACCCTTATGGGCCGAAACGCTGGAGTCGGTGATGGTGTAGAGCGTGATGATCTCGGACACTCCGCCGTTGGAGATGAAGGTCTTGGTGCCGTTGATCACGTAAGTGTCGCCGTCTTTCACCGCTTTGCAGCGCAACCGGGCCACGTCGGAGCCGGCCGCTGGTTCGGTCAGCCCAAAGGCGGCCAGTTGCTCGCCCGAGGCGAGTTTGGGCAGGTACTTCTTCTTTTGCTCCTCGTTGCCGGCCAGCATGATGGGGAGGCTCCCCAGTTCCTGCACCGCCGGCACCAGCCCGCAGGCCGCATCCACCCGGGACAGTTCCTCCACCGTGATGGCCAGGGCCAGCATGCCGGCCCCGGTCCCTTCATAGGCCTCGGGAAAATCGACCCCGATAAGCCCGTTTTCCCGCAGCAAATCTACCATGGCCCAGTCAAACTTGCCTTCCACATCGCGCTTGGCCGCACCCGGCTCCACCTGTTCTTTGGCCAGGCGCCGCACCATATCTTGCAACATCCGCTGCTCTTCGGTCAGATCATATTGCATGGGTGTTCTCCCCTTTCTTGAACCTTGCCGGAAAGTGTTCCGTAGGGGCGGCTCGCGAGCCGCCCCTACAAGTTCCTCATTACATATTTCTCCGGTACTTGCCGCCCACCTCGTAAAGCACCTGGGTTATCTGGCCCAGGCTGGCCACCTTGACGGTTTCCATCAATTCGGCAAAGATATTGCCGCCGCCGAGGACCGTCTTTTTCAGGGAATCCAGGGCAGCCGCGGCGGTGGCGCGATGTTTTTCCTTAAACTTATTCAGATTGTTCAGCTGGGCGCTCTTTTCCTCATAGGTGGACCTGGTCAATTGGGTGGGAGGCCGGCAATAATTCTCCGCCAGGACATTCGGGTTGACATAGGTGTTGACCCCGATGATCGGATATTCCCCGGTGTTCTTTTTCATCTCATAATACAGGGACTCATCCTGGATTTTGCCGCGCTGATAATAGGTTTCCATGGCGCCGAGCACCCCGCCGCGCCGGCTGAGGCTGTCGAATTCCTTCAGGACCGCCTCTTCCACCATCTCCGTTAATCTGTCCATGATGAAACTGCCCTGCAACGGATTTTGATTTTTAAAGATGCCGTATTCCTTGCCGATGATTAATTGGATCGCCATGGCCCGGCGCACCGATTCCTCGGTGGGCGTGGTGACGGCTTCGTCATAAGAATTGGTATGCAGGGAATTGCAGTTGTCATTAAGGGCCATGAGGGCCTGCAGCGTGGTCCGGATATCATTGAACTGCATATCCTGGGCATGCAGGGAACGTCCGGAGGTTTGCATGTGGCATTTTAGTCTCTGACTCGACTCATTGGCCCCGTACTTATATTTCATGGCGATGGCCCAGATTCTGCGGGCCACCCGAATAATCACGTTAAACTCAGGGTCCATGCCGCTGGAGAAGAAGAAGGACAGATTTTTGGCAAAGGCGTCGATGTCCATACCGCGGCTGAGGTAATACTCTACGTAGGTGAAGGCGTTGGCCAGGGTGAAGGACAATTGCGAAATGGGATTGGCCCCGGCTTCGGCAATATGGTAGCCGCTGATGCTCACCGAATAGAAATTCCGGACCCTATGGTCGATGAAGTATTGCTGGACATCCCCCATCAGCCGTAGGGCGAAGGCGACGGAAAAGATACAGGAGTTCTGTCCCTGGTCCTCTTTTAAGATGTCGGCCTGCACCGTGCCGCGCACATTGGCCAGGACCAGATTCCGGATATGCTCCCTTTCCGCCGGTTCGGGGTCGTGGCCATGCTCCGCCTTAAATTTTTCCAGTTGTTGATCAATGGCGGTATTGAAGAAGAAGGCCAGCAAGATCGGCGCCGGCCCGTTTACCGTCATGGAGACGCTGGTATTGGGGGCGCAGAGATCGAAGCCCTGATAGAGCTTCTTCATGTCATCCAGGGTGACGATGCTGACCCCGGCTTCGCCGATTTTTCCAAAGATATCCGGCTCTTCGGTCGGGTCTTCGCCATACAGGGTCAGGGAGTCAAAGGCGGTGCTCAATCTTTTGGCGTCATCATCCTTGGTTAAGTAATGAAATCTGGCGTTGGTCCGCTCCGGCGGACCTTCACCGGCGAACTGCCGCTTGGGATCTTCCCCTTCTCGGCGAAACTGAAAGACCCCGGCGGTATAAGGGAAATAGCCGGGCAAATTCTCTTTCCTCAGCCATTTCAGGGTCTCAGCCAGGCTGTCGAAATTGGGCAGGGCAATCTTGGGAATCTTCAGGCCGGCCAGCGATTCGCTGTAGAGGCTGTTCCGAGTCACCTTATCCCTGATCTTTACCTCAAATTCGTCCCGGGAGTACTGCTCTTTGGTTTCGCTCCAGTTGGCCAGCAGGGCGGCAATTTCCGGGTCGATTTTTTTCTCGGTCTCGGCCGCCCGGTCGGCCAGGTCCAGGTTCAATTCCTGACTCACGGTCTTGATGGCTTCCAGCTTTTTCAGTTGCTTGGCGGCCTTCCTGGTTTTTTCATGATAGGCGCGGATGGTGCTGGCAATTTCGCTGAGGTAATGCTGCCGTGAGGTGGGCAGGATGGCCGACCTGGACGACTCCTGCAGCGAATAACTCTCGGCCCGGGGAATGGGCCAATCTATCAAGTCCTTTTCCTTTAAGGCTAACAAGACTTTTTCAAAAAAGACATTGAGACCGGGGTCCTGAAAGTTGCTGGCCACGGTGCCGATGATGGGCAGCGTCTCATCGGGGGTCCCAAAGATATTGTGATTACGCCGGTATTGTTTCCCGACTTCCCGCAAGGCGTCCAAGGAATTCTTATGATCAAATTTGTTGATGGCAATCAGGTCGGCAAAATCGAGCATGTCGATCTTTTCCAGTTGCGAGGGCGCCCCGAATTCCGCGGTCATCACATAAATGGCCAGGTCGACGTATTTGGTGATGGAGACGTCCCCCTGCCCGATGCCGGGAGTCTCGACGATAATCAGGTCATAGCCGGCAGCCTTAAGGATGTTGATGGAATCTTCCAGGGCCAGGGAGAGCTCGCTTTCCGATTCCCGGGTGGCGAGCGACCGCATAAAGATCTTTTCCGGATTGACAAAGTTCATGCGGATGCGGTCGCCCAGCAGGGCGCCGCCGGTTTTCTTCCTGGTCGGGTCGATGGCAATGACGGCCATGGATTTATCGGGATAGTGCATCATAAACCGGCGGATAAACTCGTCTTCCAGGGAACTCTTGCCCGAGCCCCCGGTCCCGGTGATGCCGATCACCGCCGAGCGCCTCGCCGCCGCCGGCAACTCCTTCCTGATCCGGGCGAAGGCCTGGCCGTTTCCCTTAAAATTATTCTCCGCCAGGGAAATCAGCTGGGTAACCACGAAGGTATTATGATGCCGGATCTTTTCTTGCCAATCTTGCGGCAACGGCGGAAATTTCACGGCCGCGGCCCTAGCCATCATGTCCTGGATGATGCCGAGAAGCCCCAGCTTCTGGCCGTCCTCCGGAGAATAAATCTTGGTAATGCCGTAGTCTTCGAGTTCGCGAATCTCCTCAGGAACGATAACCCCGCCGCCACCGCCGAAGATCTTGATAAAGCCGACCCCGTTTTCCTCTAACAGATCCTTGACATATTTAAAGAATTCGATATGCCCGCCCTGATATGAACTGACGGCAATCCCATGCACCCCCTCCTGGATGGCCGTATAGACAATCTCTTTGGCGGAGCGGTTGTGCCCCAGGTGGATGACCTCGGCGCCGGCCCGCTGCAGCAAACGCCGAAAGACGTTAATGGAGGCATCATGGCCGTCAAATAGGGTGGTGGCGGTGACAAACCGAATCTTGGCTTGACTCTTTTTTTTGGCTGTTGCTTTTGGCATGGTGAAACTCCCGATAAAATTGACTGAGGATCTGGCGCAGGAATTATTTCAGCGGAGCAACTCCCTGGCGATGATCATGCGCTGGATCTCGCTGGTGCCCTCGTAAATCGTGGTTACCCGGACGTCCCGGGCCAGCCGCTCCACCGGATATTCCTGGGAATAGCCGTAACCGCCCAGGATCTGCACCGCGTCGTAACAGGCCCGGTTGGCCGCCTCGGTGGCATACAGCTTGGCCATGGAAGCTTCCTTCGAAAAGGATTTCCCCTGATCCTTCAGGTGCGCCGCCTGGAGCAGCAGCAGGCGGGCCGCCTCCAATTCGGTGTAACGGTTGGCGATCATCCACTGGATCGCCTGGAACTGGGCGATGGCTTGGCCGAACTGCACCCGTTCCTTGGCGTAATTTTTGGCATAGTCCATGGCCCCGAGGCCGATGCCCAGCGCCATGGAGCCGATGCCGAGGCGGCCGCCGGCCAACTCCGACAACGCCAGGCGAAAGCCGCCATTGAGCTCGCCCAGCAGGTTTTCTTTGGGCACCCGGCAGTCTTCCAGGATCAACTCGTTGGTGGGAGAGCCGTGCTGTCCCATCTTGGGCTCATTTTTGCCCACGGCAAAGCCGGGAAACCCCGGCTCCACCAAAAAGACGCTGATCCCCCGGCCTTTGGGGGCTTCCTTGTCGGTGACCGCCCAAACCACGAAGACCCCGGCAAACTCGCCGCTGCTGATGAAGATCTTCCGGCCGTTGAGCCGCCAGTGGTCACCGTCGAGCCTGGCCGTGGTGCGCATGCCGGCGGGATCTGAGCCGGCCGTGGCCTCGGTGAGGCCGAAACCGCCGGCGGCATATTCGCCGCTGCAGAGCGGGGGCAGGTACTGGCGCCGCTGTGCTTCGTTGCCCACCGATTGGATCACCTGCCCCACCATGTTGGTCACCGAGGTGGTCACCGTAGTGGAGGCGCAGCCTTTCCCCAGTTCAGTCATGGCCAGGCTGAAGGCCACGGCGGTGGTCTCGGCGCCGCCGTACTCGGCCCGGAGGTTCAGCCCCATGAAGCCGAGTTCAGCCAGCTTTTTCAGGTTGCCCAGCAGAATGGTGCGGTCCTTGGTGCGGTCCAATTCGGCCGCCTTGGGCCGCAGTTCCCGCAGGGCAAATTTCGCCGCCATTTCCTGGATCATTCGTTCTTCATCGGTTAAGTCAAATTGCATTGGTTCCCCTTATATCCGGGTTTGACTCTTGATGGCATCGACACACTATCTCAAAACCCGCACATCAGGTCATTCTGAGCGCAGCGAAGCATCTCGCTTTAAGATCCATGAGACCCTTCGCTCCGCTCAGGGTGACAGGAAAGGCCGGTTTGAAATAACTTGCAGCCCCCTGGACTCGACCCCGGACCTCAAACCACGCCCTGCCGGCGCAGTTCGCCGATTTGCTCCGGTCCATATCCCAGTTCCTGGAGAATGGCCTCGGTGTGTTCGCCGAGTTCCGGGGCGTGGCTTAAGAGCGCTCCCGGGGTCCTGGAAAATTTCGGGGCAATGCCCAGTTGCCGGTAGGCCCCCCAGCTTTCGTGCATCAAATCCACCACCAGTTGCCGGGCCCGGATATGGGAGTCACGCGACGCTTCCTCCAGGTTCAACACCGGCTCGCAGCAGCAATCGTGCTGGGCCAAGTGAGCCACCCAGGCCGCCTGGGTTTTTTCTCGAAAGAGTCCAGCTACCGCCTTCTTGAGGTCTTCTTGATGGAGTCCGGGCTCGATGTAATTGCTTTGGTCCCATTCCGGACGGGCCACCGCGGCGCAGAAGGCTCGCCAAAATTGCGGCTCCAGGGCGCCCAGGCTCATATAACGGCCATCCCGCGTCTCGTAGAGATTATAGCAGGCGAAGCCCTGGTTGAGCACATCATCCCCAGGGCGGGGTATCTCCCCATCGGCCAGGTACTTGCCCCAGCGCAGACAATTCCACATGAAAGAGCCGTCCAGCATGGCGAGGTCGAGATACTGCCCTTCACCCTGACGCTCCCTTACCAGCAGGGCTAGGGCGATGCTAAAGGCCGCCAGCAGGGCGCCGCCCCCCAGGTCGGCGATTTGCACCCCCGGCACGGTGGGCCGGCCGTCCTGGCCGCTATAAGACAACACCCCACTCAGGGCCAGGTAGTTGATATCGTGGCCGGCCCTCTGGAACCGGGGGCCGTGGTCCCCATAGCCGGAGAGGGAGCCGTAAATCAGCCGGGGGTTGCTGGCACCCAGGCTCTGGTAATCGAGCCCCAGTCGCGCCATCACCCCCGGCCGAAAGCCTTCCAGAAGCACATCGGCGTTACGAGCCAACTGACGGAAGATCTCCTGGCCTGCCGGGGACTTGAAATTAAGGGTCAAGGAGCGCTTGTTGCGGTTCAACACCACGTGGAAGCCGCTGTTCTTGCCGATGCGGGGCTGCCACTCCCGGATGTAATCGCCCCGGTGGGGTTCTTCCACCTTGACGACGTCGGCCCCAAAATCCGCCAGCAGCATGGTACAGAAGGGCCCGGGCAGGAGTCGCGACAGATCCAAGATGCGGACCCCTGCCAGGGCTGTAGCCATTTGGTTCGTAACGTTCATTCTTCACTTCTTAAGCAGCAATTTCCAGGGTAGGATATCGATTCCCCAACCCCTTAATGTTCATGAACATAGAACGGCCACTTGTGGAAGAACCACTCGTTCCAGAGGAGCGGGATGATCCACCAGAAGTTCCAGATGAGGGACTCCCCGTTGATTACCCGTTCGGCGATGCCATGTTCCATATGATGATTGCCCAGGCCCCAGTGACCGAAGTTGAGGTAATAGAAGAAGATGTAGTTCAGCACCATCAGGATGCCGACGCCGATGGTCCGGAACCAGAAGCCCCCCCAGGAATCCACGTCCTTGGCAGGCGACATGTCATCGAAATAGTGGTGCCAGATGAGGAAGGGGATCAGGGTGAAGCCGGCGATTTCGGCCGCGTGGTACCACAGAAAACGCGTTGGGATAGCCTTGTCGGCCGGAGGCAGGTGCTTGGCCACCTCTCCCATATCCAACCAGGAACCCGCCAGGTTGACGCAAAGCAGGGCCAGGATATAGCCGAGAATGAAGGTCAGGATCAGGGAGATCAAGCCTTTCCAGGGCTGAGGCAGTTTGATCAGCGACCAGGGCTTCATGCGCCAGACGTTGGGCGTCATGAAGAGGACGATGATGGCCCATTCCCACCAGCCGAAGACCCAGTGCACATGCCCGGTGCCGTTGATACCGCCCCACCAGGGGATCCCCAGGGCGTACGATTTCCCGAAGACTACCCCGTAGATCAGCCCCCAGAAGGGCACGATCAGGATGGTGTAGTAGAACAGGGTCAACATGCTGCACCAGCCGAGCTCGGCCAGGCCGGCCTCGGGCTGTTTCAAATCACTGGGCCGGATGGGCCACTTGCCGAAGAGGATGGTGGTATAAGGATAGCTGAAGAAGCCGATCAAGACGAAGCAGACTACCGCCCGTTCCCCAAAGTGGGCCGCGGGGTTGATCAGGGTCTCAAGCTTCAGGGTGCCGGCCACCCCTTCTGGCATCACGGTCTTGCCGGCCGCGGCCAACCACTCCAGATTCGACTCGCTGAGGAAATTAAAGCCCACTCCCAGGATGCGATAAAAAACCACATGGATGACAAACCACACCAGGACCAGGTTAAAGATGGTTTCGATGATGCCTCTGGCCGGCTGGGATAATTTATGAAAAGGCCAGTCCCCTAAAAACATATGCTGCCAGAGGCCTACTAAAATCATCATCGCCAAATAGAGCACAAAGGGGTACGGAAACGTCGCGACCGGACCCCGTGGATCACTGAAAAGGTACCAGATAAACCAGGCGACGAAGAAAAAGACGAAAAATGAGACAATACCCGTCATGGGCTGCCCCCACCGCGGCCGCAGTGCTCCTGGACTTGCCATACTTCCTCCCTTTGGATGGCTCTCTGTCAAGAGATTCAAGTTCTAGGCCAGGCCTAGATGCTGTCCATGTGCTCGTCTTTGTATTTCTGCACGGCTGCTTCGTCCACCAGTTGCCTCAGGAAATCAAGGCAGGCGTCGTCGCAGACAATATTCGGCCAGATGGCCGGCAGCAGTTCCGTTACCACGCGCAATTTCGCCTGGTCATCCAGGCTTATGACCGACGCTTTAATCTCATCAAACGTCATGTTTCTCCCTCCCTTCTATTTTGATCTTACTGCTCAAACCTCGTGGAAGGTTTTCCCGCCCGCTCAGACCGTGGGGCAGACTGAGAGTCTTCCTTGACTCTCTGCTTTTCAGGTAAGGAAAGGGTGTTCCGGTGCACGGCTAAATGATGCCCTTTTCCTTCAGGGGCTCAAGTTGTTTCGGTCCCAGGCCGAGTCTGCGGCTGTAAACGTAGGCGTTGTCCGCGCCCACCGGACGGCAGAGCCATTTGAGGCGGGGCGGGGTCTCCGTCATTTTCCAGGCCTGGTTGGCGATGGTCAATTCGCCGTAATGGGGATCAGTGAACTTTTCCAGGGAACGCCGCACCCACCAATTCTCGGTCTTCATGGTTTCCATCGGGGGCGTCACCCGCCCCGGCACTACGATCCCTTCGCCGATATTCTTGTTGTAATCCATGACCGCGTCGTAAATCTCGTCATAGTTGCGGGCCGTGGTCCACTTTTCGATCTCTTTGTACATCACCTTCATGTTGTCCACGTTGAGGCGATCGAAGATGGTGGGGAATTGCTCCCGCAAGTCGGGACGCTTCAGGATGGTGCACAGGGCCTTCCAGTTGATATCCGAAAAGCCCGACAGGAAGGCGTAGCCGTCTTTGCATTTGAAATAGGTGTAAGGGAAGACGCCCACGTCATAGTTGCCGACCCGGGGAATATCCTCCTTATACTCCTGGTAATAGTTGAGGCTGTAATTAATCAGGCGGCCCATGGCCTCCGGCGGCGCCACATCGATGAACTGCCCCTTGCCGGAAGCCATCCGGTAATGCAGGGCCGCCAGCACCGCCAGACCGGCAAAAGCTCCGCCGGCGTACCAGGACATCCAGTTGCCCTGCTTGGTGGGAACTTCAGAGGGTTTCGGGTTGGCAGGATCATCGGGAAGCTCGCCGGTAACCGCGGTCACCCCGGAAAAAGCCTGGCAGACCACGTCCACATCGGCTTTGCCGCAGGTCGCTTTCGAGCCGAACTGGCCGTAAGCATAAAGGGCGCAATAGATGAGCTTCGGGTTGTCAACGCTCAGCTGCCGGTAGCCGATGCCCCAACTATCCATGACCCCGGGCAGGAAGGTTTCGATGACCACGTCGGCCCGTTTGGCCAGCTTGCTGAAGATCTCCTGTCCTTCCTGGCTTTGGAGGTTCAGGGTGACGTGGAACTTGTTGCGGCCTTCGTTGAGGTAGCCCAGGCCGGTACCCTTATGCATTATGCCAAACGGCGAGAAGGTCCGTTCGGGGTTGCCTTCCGGGGCTTCGATGCGGATAACCTCGGCGCCGAGTTCGCCCAGGATGGAGCTGGCAAAGCAGCCGGCCATGCTGCCGTAACTGCAATCCAGAACGGTGAGGTGGTCTAAGGCTTCAGGTTTGCCGGCAGCCTTAACCGGATCATCCTGCTCCCGGATCCAATCCGGCCAGCTCATCTTTTTATCGTCTTCATGGTGCGGCATGTTTTATCTCCTCATGAAATTTGGTCTAGCAGCGTCCGGTGCAAACACCCACTCAAGCCAAAATGACTCCCTTCTTGCCGTCCCAATCCTCGGGAGGTTTGCGTCCGGGGGCATCGGCCCATTTGCCGATGACATTGCGCTCCTTCAACCCCTTGATCTGCTCCGTTGTCATGCCCAGAAAACGTCTGAAGACATATTCATTGTCGAACCCCACGGCTTTCCCCGCCCACTTGATGCGGCCCGGGGTCTCGGAGAGCTTGGGAACAATGCCCTCTTCCACCACCGGACCGAAGATCGCGTCATTGACCGTGTAGGTGAAGTTCCGCTTGATCAGATGGTCATCGTCAAATTTATCACTGCCCTTGGAGACCCTATGGGCCCCGAAACCGTGCTTGCAGGCCAGGTGGTTGAGATCCTCATAAGTCTTCCCCGCCGCCCACTTGCGAATGGTGCCCAACAACTCGACGGCGTTTTTTTCCTTCAACCGGGCCGGGTGGGTGGCGAAGCGTTCGTCCTTGGCTAATTGGGGCATGCCCATGGCTTCGCAGAGGCCCTTGAACTGGCCGTCAGTGGCCGCGCCGATGGCCACGATTTCATCCTTGGCCTGGAAGATATCGGCCGGGCAGATGGAGACATCCCGGTTGCCGTAGCGTTCCCGTTCTTTGCCGGTGAGATGCTGATAAATCCAGGTCCAATCCAGGACCCGGATAAGGTTCTCCGCCTGAGAAAACTCGATATACTGGCCTTTGCCGGTGCGGTCCCGGTGGGCCAGGGCCCCCAGGACACCCACGGCGCCCATGAGCCCGCCGAAATAATCCGCCAGCCAGATGCCGGCCTTCAGGGGCAGCTTGTCCGGGAAGCCGGTGATCCAGGCCATGCCCGATTCGGATTGGGCGATGGCATCGTAAGATGGCCTTTCCACATAGGGGCCCCATTGGCCGAAGCCGTTCAGGGCGATATAAATAATCTTTGGGTTGATCTCTTTCAGTTGCCGGTAACCGATGCCCCATTTGTCCATGGTCCCGGCCCGGAGATTCTCCACCACTACGTCGGAGCGTTTCACTAATTCCCTGAAAAGCTCCTTGCCTTCATCCACACGCACATCAATGCTGATATGGTACTTGTTGCGAGCTTCTTTCAAATAGCCGAAGGCACTGCCTTTAAAAAATTTGGCAAAGGGAGTCAGGGACCGCATGGTGTCCCCGGCGCCGGGAAGTTCCACTTTGAAGACCGTGGCGCCCAGTTCCGACAGGTAAGCGGGTAGTGAAGGACCCAGGATCAGGGTGCAGAGCTCAACGATCTTTATGTCTGCCAGAGCTTCCGGTTTTTCAAACGTTTTTGACGGGTCCAGAACGGACTCTGCCCATTTAAAATAATCCTCTTTCGCCATAATCCCTCCTCTCCTGTTTTGGGGATGCCTCTTGGTTTAGAATTCCTTGGTCCGTCTAATTACGCTGCTTCCCGCCATATCCTTGCGAAACGGAGATCGCTCGAACTTCCAGGGAGGCCACAGAGCCATCCGCTTAACTCCTTCAAAGTTCTAAGGGAACCGTCATTAAACTTGCGCCAAAGATTTTCTATGAGGATGGAAATTTTCCTAGAAAGGCAGAGATTGTTGATGGAAAGCGAACTTCTTTTCATATTTGGCGCCGACCAAACCTGGGAAGGTTACCCTTTAGATCTCACGGGTTTTGCTTCTATCCGAAGCAGCAGATAGCGCTGCGGTTCGCGGCCAGGGAGTGTGCACGCGTATCGTAGCTAGGTTTGTGCCCTTATGTCAATTCAAAGTTTACATGGCCTACTTTTTTGTCTTCATCTTGGTGTTAAGGGTATTCGTAGAATCCACGTCCCGTTTTCCGGCCCAGCCAGCCCGCCTCCACATATTTTCTCAGCAGCGGACAGGGCCGGTATTTGGAATCGCCAAAACCGTTAAACAGGGTCTCCATGACGGCCAGGCAGGTATCCAGACCGATGAGGTCGGCCAGGGCCAACGGACCCATGGGATGGTTGGCGCCGAGACGCATTACCGTGTCGATGTTCTCCCGGGTCCCCACCCCTTGATAGAGGCAAAAAACCGCCTCATTGAGCATGGGCATGAGGATGCGATTGATGAGGAAACCGGGATAATCGCTGGCTTCCGCCGGAGTCTTGCCCAATTTGACGCAGAGGTCCCGGGTCAGCTCAAAGGTCTCATCCGTTGTGGTCAGGGCCCGGATCAACTCCACCAGTTGCATCACCGGCACCGGGTTCATGAAGTGCATGCCGATGACCTTATCGGGTCTCCTGGTTTGCGCCGCGATGCGGCCGATGGGAATGGAAGAGGTATTGCTGGCCAGAATCGCCTGGGGAGCGCAGATGGCATCCAGCTCACGGAAGATCTGAAACTTGAGCGTCTCGTTTTCCGTCGCCGCCTCGATCACCACCTCCGCCGCGGCCATATCCTTAAGATCCACGGTGGTCTTGATGCGGCCGAGAATCGCCTCCTGGTCCCCGGGGCTCATCTTGCCCTTTTCGACATTTTTGGCCAGGATCTTGGTGATGGTCTTAAGGCCCCGCTGGACGAAGTCCTCGGTAATATCGCTCATGATCACCGCGAAACCGCTCATGGCCGCCACCTGGGCGATGCCGTTCCCCATCTGCCCGGCGCCCACGACGCCGATGGTTTTCACTTGCATCTCCTGCTCGCTCCTTTCGCTTGGCCGTTTAGCCCTTAGGGATGTCCCGCGCCAAGATTTGGTGAAAAACCGTCTCGACCTTTAAAAAATTCAGTCAACGAGCGCAAAGAGGGGAACCACCCCCTCTCCGGCGGTATGTTTCATATGCTGCACCACCTGATGACCCAGCTTCACTTTTTTGCCGATAAGCTCCATGGTGGCGCTCTCCGGCTCGAGGCTATTCAACAGACCCATCAGCCAGGGGCCCTCCCTGAGCTGGGTCAGGACCACGACGTAGGGGGCTTTAAAGCCTTCGGGCGCCACCCGGATCACCGTGAAAGTCCTGATGGTGCCTTCCCCGGAGAGTTGGGTGACTTCCTGGTTGGTGGAGCCGCACTCGTCGCAAGTGGCCTTGGGAGGCACCGTGATGGTCCCGCAGTCGAGACACTTTAACCCTTTGAGAATATTTCCCTTCAAGGCCTCGAAGTACTGAATATGCGTCAACTTGTACATGGCATCTCCCTATCGTCAGCGGCCCAGAAGGATATTCACCACCACGGTGCCGGTGCCACCCAAGGTATCCGTCAGGCCGATCCGGGCCCCATCCACCTGCCGGGGCCCGCACTCCTCCCGGAGTTGTTTGGCAATCTCATAGACCTGGGCGCAACCCGTGGCCCCCACTGGATGGCCCTTGGACTTGAGGCCGCCCGAAGGATTAATGGGGATTCTGCCGCCCAAGCTGGTTTCGCCCAGTTCCGCGGCCAGGCTCCCTTTACCGAATTCGACCAACCCCAGGCATTCGCTGGCGACAATTTCGGCAATGGTGAAGCAATCGTGCAACTCCACCACGTCAACATGCTTGGGCTCTATCCCCGCCATCTTGTAAGCCTGGGAGGAGGAGGCCAGGCGCGCCCGCATCACCGTGAAGTCCTTCTGCCGGGAATAGGGCCGGCCGTTTCCTTGCCCCACCCCCAAAACTCTAATTGGTTTGGCCACCATCTTCTCGGCAAACTCCCGGGTGGCCAAAACCACCGCGGCGGCGCCGTCGGAAATGGGACAACAGTCGAGGACCTGGAGCGGGTCGCAAACCATGGGGCTGTTCAGCACCTTCTCCACCGTGATTTCTTTTTGAAATTGGGCCAGAGGATTCATGGTGCCGTGGTGATGGTTCTTGACGGCCACCCGAGCCATGCGCTCCTTGAGAACCGCCAGGGGCAGGCCGTACTTGTCCGCATACTGGTGGGCCAGCATGGCAAAGACCCCCGGGAAGGTCAGGCCGGTGAATTCCTCATAGTGGCTGTCTTCGATCATGGCCAGGGCGCTGGCCACCGGCCCGGTGCCCATATGGGTGAATTTTTCCACCCCCCCGGCAATCACCACGTCATAGAACCCCGAGGCCACCAGGATAAAGGCATCCCGGAAGGCCACCGAAGCCGAGGCGCAGCCGCTTTCCACCCGGGTGGCCGGAACGTTGGGGCCCAGCCCGATCTCGTCAGCCAGCAAAGGGGCGAGATTCATCTGACCTTCGGCAAAATCGCCCAGGACATTGCCGATGACCAGGGCCTGAATGTCCTTCGAGGTTAGATTGGATTCCTGAATGGCCTCCAGGGCCGCGTTGGCGAAGAGCTCCTGGAGACTTAAAGGGGACGGACCAAACTTGGTCATGCCCACACCCAACACCGCCACCTCTCGCATAATTTTCCTCTCCCGTCTGCCCGGCGATGTGCATCGGCCACATCGGGCGGTTCGGTTTCAATCAGCCCGTTGGGCTAGACTTGCATAAAGAATGCAAGGGCTGTACCAGCAGTTGTCTCTTGAGCTAATGGGCTGAAATAGAAAGTTAAATAGCTGCCCAAAGAAAAGCGGGGCTAAAAGCCAGCCCTAGCAAATGCTGCATTTTTTTCCCCGAGGGCCGACCAGCCACCAAGGTGCCTGATAAAGGCAGAGATTACCGCAGATTAGGCGAGTCAGAGGATTCGCTTCACCTCTGTAGCATATCAGACAGTGCTCGCGTTGGTTGCCACCGCCGGCCCAGCTCGGCCGGCAAGCGGTTGAGGTTATCTGGAATTTATTTTATAATAATTTCATTAGGTTTTTGCCTGGTGCCTAAATCCAGCGGCGGGACTTGCAGGGGAAGCCATGTCCATAAAACAGCGCGCGACTCATTGTCTGAGTGAATTAAAGACTAAAGAAAGGCTCCTGTCTTCGATTCATAAAATCAGCAGCCTGCTGACCCGTCCTATCTCCCTGGACAAGATCATGACTTGTATCGTCAAAGAGACCTCCCAGGTTTTCGGCTTCACCAGGGTCGGCATCTTTCTCATCGACAAGGACAAGGGCCTGCTGGAATGCAAGTACCTGATCGGCTTCAATCCGGAGGAATCGGAACGCGCCCTGACCAAACCTTATCGCCTGGCGGACCACGACTGCCTGGACACCAAGGTAGCCCGCTACGGCAAAACCATCTATTCCCGGGATATGGTGAACGACCCCCGGGCCACCCCCCTGGACCTCAAGATCAGCCGCAACATGAAGCGGGTGGCCACCATTACCGTGCCCCTGAAAATCAAGCAAGACACCATCGGCTTGATCGTCGCGGATCGCCGCGACCAGAAACTGACCCTGACCAAAAAGGACATCGATTCCTTCTCCACCTTTGCCAACCAGGCCAGCATTATTATCGAAAATGCCCGGCTGCAGGAACAGAATCAAAGAAAGATCCAGCAATTGCTGGCCCTCCAGGAAATCAGCCGGAAGACCAGTTCCACCATCAACCTCAAAAAACTTCTCGGGGTCATCACCGCCAGCGCCATGAAGATCACCAAGGCCACCAGTTGCGCCTTGCTCCTGATGGATAACGACAACAAGCACCTGCGCGTCGCTTCCCAGATCGGCTATGAAGGGCTGGATACCGCCAGGTTTAGAATGAAAGTGGGCGAGGGCATTGCCGGCTGGGTGGCGGCCAACGGGGTGCCGCTGTTGGTGCGGGACGTAAGTCAGGAACCGCGCTACGTGGAGGCCATCAAAGAGGTCAAGTCGGAGCTGGCGGCACCATTGATCAGCGATAACAAGGTATTGGGTGTCCTGAACGTCGATAGCGTCAACCGGGCGGCCTTTTCCGAGGACGACTTGAAATTGTTGGTGATTTATGCCGGGCACACCGCCAGCCTGATTAAAAACGCCAGGCTCTATGGCCAGGTCATGACGGAGCGGAACTTCCGGGAGAATATCCTCGAGAGTTCCCCGAACAGCGTCATTGCCGTCAACATGAAAAAGGAAATCACCTCCATCAATCGCAGGACGGAGGAATTATTCCGCCTGAAAAGAAAAAATGCCCTCGGCCAAAAGGCGGCTGACGTTTTTGGCGCAGAAATAGTCCAAATTGTTGATCTAGCCATCAATCACGGCACTCTGATTGATTACCAGGAGATTCGCAAAATTCGCAAGGACGGCAGCCAGCTTATCTTAGGCATTACCTCTTCCTGGCTGCGGGACCATCAAGACAGCCTGATCGGCGTGATCTTCATCGTCCGGGATCTGACCGAGGGCAAGAGAACCGAGGAGTTGATCCGCCGGATGGATCGGCTGACCTCCATCGGCCAGCTATCCGCGGGTATCGCCCACGAAATCAGGAACCCGTTAGCCAGCATTAGCTTAAATGTCCAGATGCTCTCGAAAAAATTGGCCCTGGATGACGCCTCCAAAAACATTGTCTCCGACACCTTGGAAGGCATCGACCGGATCAAAAGCCTGGTTAAAGGAATGCTCGATTTTGCCAAACCCTCAACCCCCGCTCTCAAAAAAGACTCCATTGCCCGGGTTTTGCGAAATTCCATTTCTTTGCTGGATTCCCAACTCAAGAAAAAAAGAATTGAGGTCAAACTGGACCTGGCGGAGGACCTCCCCGAGGTCGTGTTTGACGAGCACCAGATCCAGCAGGTCTTTGTCAATCTGTTGCTCAATGGGCTGGAGGCCATGTCCGACGGGGGCAGCATCAGGATCAAGAGCACCATCGGCAAAGATCAGAAAAAACGGCGTCAACTGGCCTTGCATATCATGGACACCGGCGGCGGCATCCCGCCGTTCAACCTCTCCAAGATCTTCGATCCCTTTTTTACCACTAAGCCGGAAGGAACCGGGCTGGGCCTGTCCATTGTGCATAAGATCCTGGATCAGCACCACGCCGCCATTGATGTGGTCAGCGAGGCGAACCGGGGGACCACCTTCATCTTGAGTTTTCCGCTTCATTCAGCCGGGGGACTAGATGTATCGCTATAAAATCCTGATTGTCGACGATGACAAGCTGCTGCAGAATTCTCTCAAAAATGTCCTTGGAGAAAGGTACGACACCCTGGTGGTGGGGAGAGGAGAGGATGCCATTGACCTGCTCCGGAGGAATTCGGTGGACCTGGTGCTCTTAGATGTTCGCCTTCCCGGCCAGGACGGCATCGAGACGCTGAAACAGATCAAGGCCCTGGAGCGCGACCTGCTGGTGATCATGATGACGGCCTATGAAGATGTCAAAACCGTCATCACTTCCATGAAAATGGGGGCCTGTGATTACCTGGTGAAGCCCCTGGAAATTGATGAGCTGGAAATCATCGTCGAAAAAGCCTTGGAGACCCTGAAGCTCAAAAAGGAAGTCGAAGAACTGCGCAAGAATTACCTCAAGGAATTCAATGTCGGCAATATTATCGGCGAAAGCCCGGCCATCCGCAAGGCCATCGAGTTTGCCGACAAGGTGGCCAAAAGTTACGACACCACGGTGCTCATCGAAGGGGAGACCGGGGTCGGCAAAGAAGTGATCGCCCGGACCATCCAAAACCGCAGCGACCGGTTCAATAAGCCTTTTGTGGTCATCAATTGCGGGGCCATCAGTAAGGACCTGGTGGAAAGTGAATTGTTCGGCTACGAACGAGGCACCTTCACCGGCGGCCTCCAGGAAGGCAAGAAGGGCAAGCTCGAAATGGCCGAGGGCGGGACCTTGCTCCTGGACGAAATCAGCGAACTTTTGCCTGCTTCCCAGGTGAAGCTGCTGCGGTTCCTGGAGGAAAAGGAATTCTTTCCGGTGGGCGGCACCCAAAAAAGAAAGGTGGACATCCGCATCTTCGCCGCCACCAATAAGAGCCTGGAGTTGGAATGCCAGGCCGGCCGCTTTCGCGAGGATCTCTATTACCGCTTAAACGTGGCCAAAATTACTATTCCGCCCCTCAGGGAGCGCCAGGTCGACATCATCCCCCTGTCCTTGTTTTTCATGAACAGCTTCAATGAAAAATTCGGCAAAAATTTTCGTGGCATCTCCCCGGCAGCCCGGCAAATGTTGCTGGATTCCCCCTGGCGGGGCAATGTCCGGGAGCTCCGGAATGCCATTGAGCGGGTGATCCTGATGGAAGACGGCAAGGAAATCCAGTCGGCCCACCTCACCTTTTTGGGCCTCAATCCGCCGGAGAATGACCCCAAGGCCATGGTTGCGCCAGGGATGAAACTTCCCGCGGCGGGTCTGAACCTGGATGAATTGATCAAAGGCTTGATCATTCAGGCCCTGGAGCTGAGCCACGGCAACCGGACCCGGGCCGCCAGGTTCCTGGGCATCTCCAGGCCAACCCTGATTTATCGCCTGGAAAAATACGGCATTGAGCCCTAGGGCGGCCCGCGGCCGCCAAAAACGGCGGGCCCGGCTCCACCATAAAGGCGCCGCCAGCCTCACCGGCTCCCAACCACCTGGGACGGCGGTTCTCCATGCTTACCGCCGCTAGCGGCGCAGGCTAAAATCTATGCTTACCAAAATATTCATTTTCGCTTTGATATCCAATCTTGATATTATGGCGCCGAGTTGACCTGACATTTATTCCTGATGGAACCTTGGGGCACGATTTGTAGGTCTCGCAGCTTCCCGCACCCCAAAAAATTCAGAAGAAAGACTTGACACCCATTAGCCGGGTTTTATATAGTGGCCCAAAAAAGACCGACCGGTCGGTCTCTCGTGGTTGGCCAATGGAGCTGAAACAGAGAATTATCCTGGAATCCTTGCGGCTGTTCTCGCTGAAAGGATTTTTGAGCACTTCGATTCAGGACATCCTGACCGCCGCCGGCACCTCCAAAGGCGGATTCTACAACCATTTCAAAAGCAAAGAAGACCTGTTTTTCGCCGTCCTGGCTGAAGCCCGCAAAATCTGGCGTGATCATCATCTCATCGGTCTGGACCAGATCGAGAAGCCCGTCGAAAAAGTGAAGAAGTTGCTGCAAAACCATCGGGACTTCTACCTGAAGGACACCGAGTGCCTGCCGGGAGGCTGTATTTTTGTGACCCTGTTGGTGGAGTTGGACGACCAGTTGCCCAACCTGGCCCAGGAGGTGAACCAAGGTTTTCTCAGTCTGAAGGCCATGATCAGCAGACTTCTGGAACAAGGAAAAGCATCCGGGGAGTTGCAGGAAGGTGCTGACACGAATGCGGTTACCGAGATGATTTTTTCAGGGATTTTAGGGGCCACGATCAGTTACGGCATGGAAAAGTCCCCCGCCCAGGCGGACCAGACCATCAATGCCATGCTCGATTACTTGAAGCGATTGGCTCCTTAGGCGGCAAGGCCTCGTTTCAGGAGCGCCCGCCGGGGAAAAATATTTGCGGACCTAGGACAACCTTAACCTCAAATTTATTAGGAGAAATGCCAATGGCCCTAATGACGCCGGAGCAGTTCGAAGCATCTCTGAAGCATCTGAAACCCAGGGTTTTTATGAACGGCAAGCTGGTGGCCGACGTCCTGAAAAATAAAAACACCCGCACCGTGGTGGAGGCCAATAAGGCCAGTTATGGTTGGGCCCTGGACCCGAAATATAAAGACATCATGTCCTGCTATTCACCGCTGGTGAACGAGGTGGTGAACCGCTACACCTATGTCAGCGCCAGCATCGAGGATCTGGTGAAAAAAGCGGAGGCCGGGACCTTTACGGCCGAAATGTTGGGGACCTGTATTTACCGCTGTGTGGGCTTAGACGCCTTTCATGCCCTGGCCGCGACCACCTGGGAGATGGACCGGGACCTGGGCACCGAGTATCGGCCGCGCTTGCTGGAATTCCTCAAGACCGTGCAGAAAAAAGACCTGTCCGTGGCCGGGGCCCTGACCGAGCCCCGGGGCAGCCGCAGCAAAAAGATCGTGGATTGGCCTGATCCCTACCTCGCCTTAAAGGTAATGGAGAAGAACGATAAGGGCATTGTGGTGCGGGGGGCCAAGATCAATATCAGCGGCGCCTATGCCTCCCATGAACTGCTGGTGCTGCCCCAGGGGGCCCATTCCGAAGCCGAAGCCGACTATGCCGTGGCCTTCGCCACCCCCACTGACGCCAAGGGCATCACCTATGTCTGCCAATATTCCCCTTATTCGGCGGAGCGTGATCTGGCCGATAATCTGGAAGAATTGGGTAATCCGGTCTTCGGGCAGCGCGAGACCGCCATGGTCATCTTCGACAACGTCTTTGTCCCCTGGGAACGGGTCTTCCATTGCGGTGAGTTCAAGTATTCCGGCAAGCTGGTGGCCCGTTTTGCCCGGACCCATCGTATGACCTGCGGCGGCACCTGTAAGGTGGGCTTCATGAACCAGATCATCGGGGCGTCAAAATTGATTCAGGAATACAAGGGCCTCGAAAAAGTCTCGCACATCAACGAGCAGATCACCGAGATGGTGGTGCTGCGGGAGACCGGCCGGGCCTGCGGCCAGGCTGCCGCCCGTCAGGGCAAGGAGGAGCCGCCGGGCTCCGGAGTCTTTCTGCCGGATGAACTCATGGGCAACGTGGCCAAATTAAACATCTGCGAGTCCTTCTGGCGGGTCATGGCCCTGGCCGGCGACATCGGCGGCGGTCTGGTCGTCACCATGCCCTCCCTGAAGGAGTTGCACAACCCGGAAGTCAAAGACTTTGTGGAAGAATTTTACAGCTTCGGCTCGGATGAGCCGACCGCCAATATCCTGAAGGTGCATAAACTCTTGCAGCATTGGACCGCCGGCCAGCATGGGGTGGGCACCTGGCACGGGGCCGGCCCGCCCGCGACCCAGAGGATCGCCATCCAGCGGACGGTCAATTTCGAGCATGAGAAGGAATTGGTTAAAAAGACCTTAAATCTCAAGGAAAAAGAGCCGAAGGGCAGCGACGCCTGACCTCGAGATTTTTGCCGGCGGGAAGGTTTTCGTAGGGGCGGCGCCCTCGCCGCCCCTACCAGGGCCACTTTCCGGGGCCGCCACGATTTCTATCCTATTTATTCTGCGGTTCCCCTGAATAACAAAGGGACCAAGACGGTCCCTTAACAAGAGAAATGGAGGTGCCCCAGCCTTTAACCGGCTTGACTAACGATCAGCCCGGTTGGGAGGGGAGATTTTGCCAATTACCATCCAGGCACAAAAGACGTAGCCGATGATCCCGCCGATGACCATGCCGACTAGATATTGCACCATGTGAACAATTCCCCCATCCTTGAGACCAAAGCACTATCTCGAGCTAAAAAAAATTCCGAAGCAATCCGGTCAGTTACCCCAGAATACCACCACAGCTTTCCCTTTAAACCCATTCTAAAAATTTTAACGACATTAAACTACCCCATTCTGACTTGTCAAAGAGAGTGGAGCGGAATTGAAGTTAGCTCAGAGCGGATCAGGCAGGTGGGAAAAGCTCCATAACCCCAGGAAAGGCCTCACTTTTGGGGTTGGGCCCCGAAATCATGATAAAAACTGGGAGGCAAGATTACAACCGCACAGGCTCAGCAGATTCTGAGGAGCTTTCGCCTGGCTGCCGAAATTTGTAAACTCGCAATTGCTATGATTTTTAATGAATTTCATTGATTTTCTCTAGAATAATCCCGCGAAACGGCTATCTAAATAAATCTTTAAGATAAATTTATGGTGAAATAAATTTCCCGCCGGATTAAAGATGATCGAAGGCCTGTCCCTGGAGGTTCAGATAGGCGACGGCGCTCTTGAGGCCGGCCAGCGTCAGGTCTTCCATGTGAAAGACCTGCCCGATCTGCCGCACGGTCAGGCTTTCATGAGCCCAATACTCCTTGCGGATGGGGTTGAGCCAGGCGCTGACGGGATAAGCGGCGCGCAGATCCTTGAGCCAGTCGATGCCTGGTTGCCGCTCGCTGGCCCGGATATCGAGGGACCCGTGCGCCGCCATCAGCTCGGAAGGAGCCATGTTGGCGTCGCCAATGACCACCAGGCGCGTGCTCTTGGGGTCGCTGATAAACCTTTGCCATTTCACCGGCTCGGTCCGCCGCGGGTCTTTGTAGACGCTGCCGTAGATGCAGTTGTGGAAGTAGTAGTAGCGGATATCCCTGAAGAGATCCCGCAGTTTGTTGAAGATCGTCCTGATCAGAGGAATATGCGGGTCCATGGAATAGCCCCCGTTATCTAGTAAGACGATCAAATTCAGCCGGTTGCGCAACTCACGTTCGAACACCAGCTCGATTTCGCCCCCGTTTTTGGCGGTTTGGGCGATGGTCTCATCAATATCCAACTCGCTTTCCGGCCCGACCGGCCGCAGACTCTTGAGGGAAGCCAGCGCCTGGCGCAGATTTTCATTGGAGAGAGACGATTTTTCGCTGTAGTCGATGTAGCGCCGCGCCCCGATCACCTTCTGCGCCGAATGGAACTGGCTCCGACCGTAAACCCGGATGCCGCCGGCGTGCTGGCCGCTGTGGCCAAAGGGTGACCTCCCCTGGGTGCCGACCCAGGTGCTGCCGCCTTGGTGCTGCGACTGCTGGGCCAGGACGGTCTCCCAGAAACGGGCCAGCAACTCATCATTGGCAAACTCGTTGATCTGCTCCGGAGACAAGCGGCCACTGTCGATCTGTTCCTGCAGCCAGTCACGGAAAGGTTTCCCCGCCAGGAGCTCTTCCCAGTCGATCATCTTGCGCCGCGCCAGATCGGACCCGAGGAAAAAGGAGGCGAACACCTGCTGAAAGATATCATAGTGCTCGACCCTTTTGACGAAGATGAGCCGCGCCAGGAGGAAGAGCTGCTCTAAATTCGAGGCAATGCCGCGCTGCAAGGCCCGGTAGAATTCCAGAATATACTGGACGCTTACCGGGATGCCGGCCTCGCGCAATTGATAGATGAAACCAACCATGCCGTCACCTCAAGGCGGTTGTCAGGTAGGAGCCTGCCGTTAAATCCGCCCCGGTTTGGTGATCCCTTTGAACTTCAACAGATCTTCGGTGCGTTTGAGCAGGGTGCCGATATGGGCCAGGTTCTTGCCCGTGCCGGGAGCCTCAACCCCACCGGCTTGCATGGAGCCGAGCCAATCGAGCAATTCGGCCGTAGCGGGCGGCTTCTCGAAGCCTTGCTCTCGCAAGCGGTAGAAGCTTTTCAGGGATACTTCCAGAAAGGATTCGGGCAGGCTGGGAAAGTGCAGGCCAACGATACTGATCATTTCCTCGGTGGTCGGAAACGGGATGTAGTGGCAGAAGCAGCGGCGCAGGAAGGGGTCCGACAGCTCCCGCTTGGCGTTGCTGGTGATGATGATAATCGGCCGCTGCCGGGCGATCACTTTATGGTTGATCTCACGAATGATGAAGGAGCCGTCCTCCAAGACGTCAAGCAGGTTGTCCTGGGCGTCCGAGTCGGTCTTGTCGATTTCGTCCAACAGCAGGATGCGGCGATCTTCGGAGAGGAAGGCGCGGCCGATGGGGCCGAAACGCAGGTAATCCCAAATGTTGTTGACGTTCCGTTCCGTCTCGCCGCTGCCGAAGCGGGAGTCGTTCAAGCGCAGCACGGTATCGTAAACGTAGCAGAGTTCTTCCCCTTTAAAGGTGGACTTGCAGCGGGCCTCTTCCATCTTGAGACCGAGAGCCCGGGCGATCTCAAAGGCCAGCTGGGTCTTGCCGGTGCCGGCCTCCCCGGTGAGGAGGAGGGGTTTTTCCATGGCGATGGCGATATTGACGATCTCGCGCAGTTCCGGGTTGAGATAATAGCGGTCGGTTCCTTCAAACTGCATATTTTGCCTCTCCATTCCAGATAAAATTCATGCCTTGGCCGCGGTCCGGGATTGGCTGGCAGCCTCGGCGATCTCGGCCAGGACGCGGCCAGTGAACTCGTTTCCTCAGGCCATCCTCCGGGCGCCCGGCTCGGCTACTTTAATCATTTAACTATAGCATAAAGCAATTTGGCGGAGAATATTAGCAGCTGATGAAAAACTGCTCTTATGGTTAAGCTATCCTTCTGAGCCGAGCAAATCTGGTTATACTCGACCTTCACCCCAAAACCGCAGCCAGAATAGGGTCTTTCAATCGGAAGATCTCTTTGCCGACCAGGTCAAAAAATCTTCTTGCATACCCTACTTAGGTATGGTAGACAAAAATTACCCTACCAGGGTATGGTAACTAATTCCCAAGGAGGTGCATTATGTTTAGAGGGATGGGGGTTATCGTCTTAGGGATCATTGGTATCATCGGACTCATGGCGCCGAATCAGGTCCTGGCCACGAATGGGGACAACCTCATTGGGGTGGGTCCCATCTCCCGGGCTATGGGCGGGGTAGGCATCGCCTCTCCCCAGGATGCCATCAGTGCGGTCTTTTCCAACCCGGCCGCCATGTGTTTCGGGGCCTACTGCCCCAGCAACCAGGTGGATTTCGCCGGCACCGGCTTTATGCCTAACATCCATGCCACTATGACTGCCGGCGCCAGCCCTTTTGGGCCTTTTGGCCCACCACCATTTGCCTTTAACGTTCACAGCGACCCCAAGCTATACCCGATTCCGGCCCTGGGCATCTCCTACAGCTTCCCGGAATTGCCCAAGTGGCGCTTCGGCTTCGGCGCTTATGGCGTTACCGGACTGGGCGTGGATTATCGGGGCGGCCTGCTGGACCAGCCCAACTTTTTCGGCCCCGGGGCGCCGTTGGCGGCGGGGGCCTTTTCCAACCTGCAAATCATGAAGTTTGCCCCTACGGTAGCTTACCAGGTTAATCATTGGTTGTCAGTGGGCGCGGCCTTCCATATCAGCTACTCCACCCTGGACCTGAGAAACGGCGCCAATTCGGGCTTTGCCCCGGGGGCGCAGATCGGCGCCATCATCAAGCCGCATAAAGATATCTCCATCGGGCTGAATTACGTTACCCCGCAGGATGTCACCCACCACAACGTCCTGACTGGAGCACCCAGCTTTCCGGGCGGCCCGCCCACCCAGAATGCCCTGGCCCTGTCCTCCCCCCACAACCTCGGCGTGGGAGTGGGCTGGGATGCGATTCCCAAGAAACTCCTCTTCGAAGTCGACTTTAAATGGCTGAATTGGGCCAACGCCGACGGCTACCGGCACTTCGACTGGAGCGATCAATATGTCGTCGGACTCGGGGCGCAGTTCAAACCCATCCCGAAATTGGCCCTCCGCCTGGGCTACAATTATGGCAATAATCCGGTGAAGCCTCATAATAATTTCGCGGGCGGGAATCCCTTGAATCCATTGGCCCCCCCCATGACTACCATCCAGGGGACTGCGATCCCCACTTACTACTTTGAAACCTTCCGGACCCTCGGCTTCCCGGCCATCGTCGAGCACCACTTCACCATGGGCATCGGCTATGACGTCACCGAGCGCTTTACCATCAATGTCGGCTATATGCACGCCTTCCAAAACAGCATCACTTCGACCGGAACCAACTTGGCCAGCCAGCCTGTGGCCCTGAAGTCGACGTTGAGCGAAGACGGCGTCGATTTAGGTCTGAGCTGGAAGTTTTAAAAGAGTATAATTAAGGCATCTCAATAAACAGGGGGTGGGAGAATGTACCTGCCGGATGAAGTGAAGGAGGAGATGCAACGCAATATCTTGTCCCGGTTGAGGAAGATCGAAGGCCAGATTCGGGGACTCCAGGGTATGGTCAGCGGCGACAAGGAGTGCGAGCAGATCCTCACCCAACTACGGGCGGCCCAAGCCGCCTTGAAATCGGTGACCGCCCTGGTGTTAAAGAGTTACCTGACGAAGTGCTACAGTGAAATGGGTGAAAAATCCAACCCCGAAGAGCTCTACCGCAGGTTGGAGAAGACCGTGACCTTGCTGACCAAGTTCATCGGGGCCAGCTAAACTCGTTGACCATGACCGGTATCGCCGGGCCGCTCCCCAGTCTCGCTTAGCGGAGTTCTGTGGGAGTCCGGCGACATCAACTGGAATATAGGTATCGTTATTTTAAGGAGGATGCAGCAATGAATCAACCGAGTCAACCGAAGGAAAGAGCTTGTTTTATTTGCTCCCGGGACACCATGGACGGAGCCTATCCCGCCCTCATCCTGGGGATCAACGCTGCCCGCCTGGGCCTGGAAACTAAGGTATTTTACACCTTCATGGGCGTCAACCTGGTGCGCAAGGGCGGCATTGAGAAGGCCAGGTTCATCCCTTCCGGGGTCATGGGGGCCGTGCCCGGCATGTCCACCATGGCCACGGCCATGATGAAGAAGAAAATCGAAAAGGCCCAGATTCCCTCGCTGCCGGATCTGATGGAGATGGCCCAGTTGGAAGGGGTGGAACTCATCGCCTGCAAGATGACCTTCGACATGATGGAAATGAAAGAAGAGGACATGATCGAAGACGTGCTGATCTGGGACGCGGCGCAATTTATGAAGTACGCCATGGAAGCCAAGCTCTGCCTGTTCACTTAAAATGAGCCAACCACGGATAGGGCACCGTAGGCGGCGCCAGGCCGCTTATGGTGCCCGGTTGCTTCCCCGCAGCGCCTCTACCGATAAACCCACCGGCTAAGACCGGCGGTATCACTGCACCAATTAGCGATTCCAGGAAAATCGTCGCCAGCCGCGGTTGGACGACTGGACAAGCCGGCCTCCAATAATTATGTTATAATCAACCATAAGAAGGGGGAGCACACCCTTGTGCATAAGGAGGTGCTACCATGACAAGGATAGTGTTTGCCGACAGCGAGCCCCATATCCGCCAGCTTTGCCTGGAGGAACTGCAGGATGAGGGCTATGAGGTGCAGGTGACCGGCCGGGGCAGGGACGCAGTGCGCCTGGTGGACACCTTCAAGCCCGACGTGGTCATCCTGGAAATGCTGTTACCGGACATTTCCGGACTGGAGACCGGCAGGATGATTAAGGGCAGCCGCAGGGATACGCGCGTAATTATTTATTCCTATGGTTTGCCGCCCCATGATTTATCTCTTTGGGGCGCCGACGATTTTGTGGTAAAATCCCCTAATCTGGATCGTCTCAAGGCCGTAGTTCGCCGCCTGGCCGCCTGAAACCCGCCTGAGCGGTCCCCTCAGCCCGGAGGGCAGGCGTGGCTATCATGGAAATCAGCGTGGTTCCTTTGGGACTGGGTCATCCCAGCGTGGGTGGGTACATCGCCGAAGTGGTGAAATACCTGGAAAGCGAAAACATTCCATACGAACTCACGGACATGGGCACCCTGGTCCACGGCGCCCCGGCTACGCTGCTGCGAGTGGCCCAGGCTCTGCACGAACTTCCCTTTAAAAAGGGAGTCCAGCGGGTCCTGACCCACATTTCCATCGACGACCGCCGCGATCAAGAAGTTTTCCTGGGCGACAAGAAGAAATCCGTCAAAGCGAGGCTCAAATAACCCGTCATTATGGCAGCAAAAAAAGATTACTATAGCATTCTGGGGGTGCCGCGCGGCGCCTCCGTCGACGACATCAAGAAATCCTACCGCCAGATAGCCCTTAAGTACCACCCGGATCGCAATCCCGGCGACAAGGAGGCGGAAGAGCGCTTCAAGGAGGCGGCGGAGGCCTACGAGGTCCTGCACGACCCGGAAAAGCGCCGCCTTTACGATCTTTATGGTCATGAAGGGGTCTCTTCCACCGGCTTCACCGGCTTCCGGGACTTCGGCGACATCTTCCGGTCCTTCAGCGACATCTTCGATGACATGTTCGGTTTCGGGGCATGGGCGGCATGGGCGGCGGTCCCCGCCCCCAGGCGGGCACCGACCTGCGTTATGATTTAACCCTCGATTTTCTCGATGCCGCCCTGGGCACCGAAGTGACGGTGGAGGTCCCCCGGGTGGTGAACTGCCGCACCTGCGGCGGTTCCGGCGCCAAACCCGGCACCCGGCGCATCCCCTGCCCCCAGTGCGCCGGCCGGGGGGTGGTGTCCCGCAGCCACGGGATCTTTCAGATCACCACCACCTGTCCCCGCTGCCAGGGGATGAAGGAGTTTTTCGCCGAGGCCTGCCCCGGCTGCAACGGCGAAGGGCGCCTCAGGGAAAAGAAGAAGATCAAGGTCAAGGTCCCGCCGGGCATGGACAGCGGCACCCACCTGGTGATGCCCGGCGAGGGCAACGGCGGCGCCTATGGCGGGCCGCCGGGGGACCTGTACATCGTCCTGGCGGTCCGGCCCCACGAGGTCTTCCACCGGGAGGGCTACGACCTGCACCTGGAGGTGCCCATCTCCTTTGTCCAGGCGGCCCTGGGAACCCACCTCACCATCCCCACCCTCAAGGACAGCCGGGAATTGGTGATTCCCCCCGGGACCCAGCCCGGCGAAACCATCCGCATCAAAGGCGAGGGGGTGCCTTATCCCAAGGGCTCCCGCAAGGGCGACCTCCTGGTGGAAATCGGGTGGTCGTGCCCCGCACCCTGACGCCGCGGCAGCAGCACCTGCTGGATGAATTGGCCAAGGAGGAGGGCGATGGCGGCCCAGGTCCATGGGACCCAGGGGCCAGGGCCAGACGAGGAGAGGGTCTTCTCAAGAAACTGTGGCACACCTTTACCGAGCCACAAGTCGAATTGAGCCACTGCCGGTCGGCGACCAGGTTTTGTCGGGGCGGTTCTCGAACCGCCCCTTTTTATTTAGACCAAACCGCTCTCCCGGCCTCTGGCCGCGCAGCCTTGCTGATCCCGCCGCCAATGCTTATCTTTAAGATAAGCGGACTCCAAAGCAGACTATTTATATTGACAAACGGCGGCTACTTGAGTAATTATTCACAATCAGACGGGTCCGTCCGGAGAAGGCTTGGATTATGGCCATTGATTTCAACATCTTGATCGGCGGGGCGGCAGGGCAGGGGGTGCATGCCATCACCCTACCCCTGGCCAAGACCCTGGTGCGCCAGGGCTGCCAGGTGCTGTTCGTCCAGTCCTATGAGTCCCGCATCCGCGGCGGCCATCTGTTCAATAAGATTCGGGTCTCGGACCGGCCGCTGATCTCCTCCCGGGAAGGGGTGGACCTGCTGGTGGCCCTGAACCAGGAGACCGTCCAGCTGCATCAGGACGAACTGGCCCCGGACGGCGTCATCATCTACGACGCCTCCAAGGTCAAGGAGTTGCCCGCCCAGGGGCTGAAACTGGCCCTGGACCCGGATGCCCTGCTGCCGGAGAAAAAGGCCGCCGAGATCGCCGTCAACGCCGGGGCCTGCGGGGCGATCCTGGGGCTGCTCCAGGTGCCCCTGGAACCCCTGATGGCAGCTCCTGCTGGAGGCCTTCTTAGCCAAGGGCGCCGAAGTGGTGGGCTGGAACCATAAGGCCGCGGCGGCGGGCTACCGGCTGGCCGCCGCCCTGGGCAACGGCCATTCCCTGGCGGGGATTACCCGCGCCGGCCCAGCCCCGGCTGCTCATCAGCGGCCACGAGGCCCTGGCCCTGGGGGCCCTGGCCGCGGGCCTGCAATTCATCAGCGGCTACCCCATGACTCCCTGGAGCAGCGTCTTGAACGCCGTGGGCCAGCGGGCCGCCAAGTGGGGCGTGGTGGTGGAGCAGGCGGAAGACGAAATCGCCGCCATCAACCTGGCCCTGGGGGCCTCCTATGCCGGGGTCCGGGCCCTGACCGGCTCCTCCGGCGGCGGTTTCTCCCTGATGGTGGAGGCCCTGGGCCTGGCGGGTTGCAGCGAGACCCCTCTGGTCATCGTCGAGGCCCAGCGCCCCGGCCCCAGCACCGGGCTGCCCACCCGCACCAGTCAAGGGGACCTGAGCTTCGTGCTCTCCGCCGGGCAGGATGATTTTCCCCGGGCGGTGCTGGCCCCGGGCACCCCGGCCCAGGGCTTTGCCCTGGCGGCCCGGGCCTTCAATCTGGCGGACCGCTACCAGTTGCCGGTCTTTCTTGCTCACCGACCAGTATTTCGCCGATACCAATTTCACCCAGGAGGTGGCGGATTTTCCGGATAAAGTAGACATCGACCGGGCTCTCGAATCGGGACCCGGCGACGGCAAATATGAACGCTACGCCATCACCGCTGACGGCATCTCGCCCCGGCGCCTGCCGGGCTTCGGGCCGGAGCTGGTGGTGGCCGACTCCGACGAGCACACCCCCGACGGCCACCTCACCGAGGACCTGAAGGTGCGGGTGCAGATGCACGACAAGCGCCTGCGCAAATTGAAGCACGCTGGTGCCGAGCTTAACGGCATCACCACCTTTGGTCCCGCCGACGCCCCCCTGACCCTGGCCTGCTGGGGCTCCAGCCTGGGGCCGGTGCAGGAGGCGGTGGCCCGGCTGAACGAGGCCAAGACCCCGGCCCGCCTGGTGCACCTGAGCGAGCTCTGGCCCTTCCCGGCCGCGGCGGTGGCTGCGGCCCTGGCAGGGCGCCAAAAAATTGGTGATGGTGGAGATGAACGCCACCGGCCAGGCCAACCGCCTGCTGCGCCAGGAAACGGGCCTCAAGGCGGATCACCTGGTCCTCAAGTACGACGGCGCTCCGTTTACCCCGGAAGATATCCTCCGGGGCCTGGAGGGCCACGCCTGATGCTGCCGCTGGAACTATATCAAGGCATCGAGTCGGCCTGGTGCCCGGGCTGCGGCAACTTCGGCATCCTCAAGGCCTGCAAGCAGGCCCTGGCGGAGCTGGAGATCAAGCCGGAAGGCCTCCTCATGGTCTCCGGCATCGGCCAGTCGGGGAAGTTTCCCCATTATCTCAGGTGCAACACCTTCAACGGCATCCATGGCCGCACCCTGCCGGTGGCCACCGGGGCGCAGCTCGCCAACCACGAACTTCAGGTGGTGGCCAACGCCGGCGACGGCGACTGCTACGGCGAAGGGGGCAACCACCTGCTGGCCGCCCTGCGGCGCAACCCCAACTCTCACCCTGGTGGTGCACAACAACCAGGTCTACGCCCTGACCAAGGGCCAGGCCTCCCCCACCACCGACCAGGGCTACAAGACCCTGCTGCAGCCGGAAGGGGTGGCCTATCCGCCCCTGCACGCCCTGGCCCTGGCGGTGAGCCAGGACTGCTCCTGGGTGGGCCGGGGCTTTGCCGGCATGGTGGAGCACCTCACCGGCCTCTATAAACAGGCCCTGACCCATCAGGGCTTCGCCCTGCTGGAGGTGTTGCAGCCTTGCGTCACTTTTAATCAGGTCAACACCTATCAGTGGTACCAGGCGCGGGTTTACGAAGTGGAGAAAGAATCGGGCTACGATCCGGAAAACGAGCTTTGGGCCTATCAGAAGGCCAGGGAATGGGGCGAGCGCATCCCCTCGGGGTGATCTTTAAACGGTCCCGCCCCCTGCTGGAGGAAGCCCATCCGGTCCTCAAGGCCGGGCCCTTGGTGCGACAACAACCGGAGCGTCCCATAAGGGAGCTCTTGGCGAATTTTTTTAAGAGGAGAGAACTATGGTAGCTGACAAAAAAATGAGTTCATGGGATATCGTCCGGGAACCGAACCGCATCGTCGAGATGGATGAATACGGCTCCCGGATGGAGTTGTTGATTTACTTGCTCACCTGGGCGGTGGAACTCGGGCTCTGTTTCGCCTTTGCCATTTCCTATCTGCGGGGCTAAGCCGGAGCAGAAAAAATCCTCGGGTTCGATCGGACCCGATTTTTTTACATTAATCAATTGCAAATAAACCATTGACAGATTGTCAAAAAAATTCTTACAATAATAATTGAAATACACTCTAACGAATTAATAATTATCTTGCCGGAGTCCCTGCCGGAGAAGTCAAGTTCAAGGCTCCGACAGCAGCAGGCGCGGGGCAGGAACCCACCATACCTGGGGGTTACCACAGGCACTGGCTTGAAAGTTTGCAGAGCCTAGGAACCTTTTGGCAGAGGCTCAGGGAGGTGTGGGATCGATATGATTAACGAATTGTTGGCTCCAGGCGGCAGCCTGGCCATGGTGGAGGGAGTCTTTAAAACGGCGCCAACGCCGTGTACGTCGGGTCCAAAGGCTTCAGTCGCCGGAAATGCCAATGGGAGCTGGAAGACAGCGACATCGCTGAGGCGGTGCGCATCGCCGGCCGGTACCAGGGCAAGGTGCGGGTGGCCCTGAACGCCGAAATCCCGCCGGAAAGAATTCCCCTGTTACTGCAAAAGGTCGAGAAGTACGCCCACTTCGGCATCGAAGGGGTGATCGTCAAGACCCCGGCGGTAATTGAGGCCGTGCACCAGCGGTTCCCCGAGCTGGTCATTCACGCCAGCGTCGGCGCCAATATCGAGACCCAGGCGGAGATGGCCCGTTTCAAGGGCTACGGCTGCACCCAAATTGTCGCCTCCACCGAAATCGACACGGTGGCGAAGCTGGCCCGCTTCAAGCGGGAGGCGGACGAGTTGGGCCTGGGGACCGAGGTCTTGATCCACGGCAACCGCTGCGTCGGCGGCGTGGGCAATTGCCTGTTTCACGAACTCATTGCCGACTCGTACATCCGCAAGGTTTACCACGACGAAGACGGCAACGAGATCGTCGAATATGAGGGCTGGCCGGACCGGAGCGGCAGTTGCTTCCGGATCTGCATGCTCACCGACGAGCAGCGGCGCAAGTTGCTTTCCCAGCGGGGACAACCCCCGGAGCGAATCGAGGCCATGAACGACCGCATCCGGCTTGCACCCCAACGTGGCCTTTGCCATCCTGGGGGATGAGCTGAAGCAGTATCTCGATCTGGGCCTGGCCACCATCAAGGTCCAGGGCCGGGAGTATGCGGTGAGCATGATCGGCAAGATGATCTGCTGCTACCGGCAGCTCATCGACGCCCACGCCCGGGGCGAAGACATCAACGGCACCTTTTACAAGCGCATCCAGGACCGTCTGGCGGCCATCGTGGCGGAGCGGGACGCCGCCCGGATGGAAAAGACCAAGGAGCTGCACAAAAATATTGTCGGTCTGTGAACAATTTTGTTAATCGACCGCAAATAATACTTTATTATGTCTAAAAGCCTGCCCTATAATGGGGCAGGCTTTTTTATTCAGTTGATTCTGGTAGCCGCAGACTTTAGCCTGCGCAGACCTGAGGCGACAAAAGCATGAAGTTCAGTGACCTCCGCCCCCAGCCTGCCTCCCCGGCTTTTTGGGGCGGGGTGGTGCTGTCCATCCTGATCCTTACCGGCAGCTTTTACAACCTGGCCAATTATCCCACCATCTGGTGGGATGAAGCCATCTTTTCCGAAACCGCCGCCAACCTGGTGCAACATGGGCGCTATGCCTTCACGGTGCAGAGCCCGGATCAGCTAAGCGATTTGGACTTCCGCATCAGCGCCGGCCCGGCGGTGATCCTGCCGGTGGCCCTGGCTTACAAACTCGGGGGCGTGGGGCTGGTTCCCGGCCGGTTGGTGGCCGGCTGCTACCTGGTGCTGGCCTTCCTGGGCCTGTTTCTGGCCGCCAGGCGCCTCTGGGGGTCGGGCGCGGCCCTGCTGGCGGTGATCCTGGCCCTGCTGGGCACCGACGTCTTCTACTGGGGCCGTTCCGTCCTGGGAGATATCCCCGCCCTGGGGCTCTTTCTGCTGGGGACCTGGTTCCTCATCAAGGGACTGGATGAACGGTCCACCGTACCCCTCTTCCTGGGGGGCCTCTGTTTGGGCCTGGCCTTCGACGCCAAGGAATTTTACGGCCTGGCCTTCCTGCCGCCCCTGGGACTGTTGGTCCGCCAGGCCTGCCGGGGCGAGCGCCGCCGCTGGCCCGCCCTCCTGGCCTATGTCTCCGGCCTGGCCTTGCCACTGCTGGCCTACCTCTTGCTGAAGACGATCATTCTGGGCAGTCCGGTGGCGGCGGTGCTCCATTTCTTCCAGCAGAAAAGACTCTTGTGCCATGAGTTCTTTACCCCGCTGACCATCGGCCGGATCTACCCGGAGAGCCTCCTCTATCTTTTGAAACGTCCTCTCTTCTGGCTGGGAGTCATGGGAGCCGTCTTGGTCTGGAAAAAAGAGCCCTCTTCGGCCGGGGCCCGGCTTTGCGTATGGAATTTCATTGCTCTGGTGCCTAGTTTACCTCACCGCGGTTTATTGGCACCGCTTCGCGCTGCCGGCCCTGTTCCTGGCCAGCCCCCTGGCGGCCCATTTTCTCCTTCGGAGCATCGACCGCCTTACCGCCCATTTGCCCCCCAGGTCCTCGGTTTGGCTGCCCGTTGGCATCATTCTGACCTTCTTGATCACTGTTCTGTCCGTGCCAGGGACTGGATTATCTAAAGCAGGTCGTTACCCGGGGCAACAACCCCCCGGAAAAACTGCTTAAATTTCTTCAGGCCCATGTGCCCCGCTCCTGCCTCATTGAAACCCCGGAGTATGAACTGGCCTTCCTGGACGACGAGCACCGCATCCATCTGATGCCGTCTTATTTCTTCGTGGAGGCCACCCCGGATAAGATCGTGCTCCTAAATCCCCGGCCCAAGCCCTATGATTTCGACCAGGTGGGCGCCGATGTGCTGATCCTGGGACGGTTCGGCAAAGGCGTCTTCGAACAGGTCTATCCGGCCCCCTTGGTGGCCCGGGGTTGGCGGCGCCTGGCCCAGGTGGACTATTATGATATTTATGTGCGCCAGCCCGGCATCAGCCGGCGGGACGCCCCGGCCCAGCCGGTTAAAAAGACCGGGACTTTGCGGCCCTCCAAGGTTAGAATAGCTGCAGGAGCCCCACCCCCCAGTCTTGCTTCTCCCTGAGAGTTAATGAGCCGGAAACCTCGCTTAATCCGCAGTATTACTGAATTTCGTAGAGATTTTCAGGAATTGCGTCCCGGAGACGCGGTCCTGGGTCCCCTGGCCCTCAGGCTTGGCGAAGAGTTCAAGCTGCTGGATCTGGCGGACCGCGGCGTGGCCCTGTTTCCGCCGGCCCTGGCCCAACTCCTGGCCCGCTCCAAGGCGGCCCAGGCCGAGGTCTTGGGGGAGTTCATGGTGCCCGGCACCTTTGTGGCTTACGGGCTGGCCGATTTATCGGCTCGTCTGGCTCAGGCGCAGGCGGCTTACCCGGGCCCGGTAATCAGCAAGCGGGAGCGGGCCCACCTGGGTCTGGGGGTGAGCCGCTGGCCTTCCTTGGAGGCCCTTTATAGCCTGGCCGGCCTCCAGCCCTTGTCCTATCCCCTGGTGGTGCAGCCGTTCATCGAGGCGGCCCGGGATTTTCGGGTGCTGGTCATCGCCGACTATGCCGAAGCCTATGAGCGGGTGAACCCCCACGGCTTTCGCAAGAATCTTTTTCAAGGCGGCTCGTCTAGAGCCGCGGAACTCGATCCGGCGCAGCTCCTTTTTTGCCGGGAAGTCATGGCCCGGGGAAAATTTCCGTACGCTATCCTGGACCTTTTGGTCAGCCCGGACGGCAAAACCTATCTTTCCGAAATCAATCTCAAAGGAGGACTGACCGGCGCCCGCCTCAGCCAGGCGGAATTTCGCCGGCGGGTGGCCGACCTGGCCGAGGAATTTTGCCGTTCATGGGAAAACTCACTGAAGAGCCTGCCTTAAAAGATCGGACCTACGTCTTTACCGACCGGGCCCATGCCGGCCGACTGCTGGCGGAGCGCCTCCTTCACTACCGGGGCCAAGGTGTCCATCTCTTCGCCATTCCCGCCGGCGGCGTGCCGGTGGCCGCCGAGATCGCCCGGCGTCTGGGAATCCCCCTGGAGCTGATCATCGTCCGGAAAATTCAGCTCCCTTACACCACCGAGGCCGGCTTCGGCGCCCTCAACCCGGCGGGGGAGGCCATCTTCAATGAAGACCTGCTGGCGCGCCTCACCATTTCTAAAGAGGATATCGCCGCCCAGACGGAGAAGGCCGCGGCCAGCATGCGCCGGCGGGAAGAGCGCCTTAGGAATGGCCAACCCTATCCCCAACTGGCGGGCCAGGACGTCATCGTCGTGGACGACGGCCTGGCCTCGGGCTACACCATGCGGGCCGCGGTGCAATTCCTCAAGCGCCGGGGCGCCGGCCAGATCATCGTGGCGGTGCCCACCGCCTCGGCGCGCACCGTCCAGGACCTCCTGCCCAGCGTGGACGAACTCGTCTGCCTCAACGTCCGCTCCGGCTGGTCCTTCGCCGTGGCCTCCGCCTACGAAAACTGGTATGACCTGGACGAGGAGGAAGTGCTGGAGATTTTGGCTTCCCTGGAACCGCAAACCGAATGAATTTTAACCGCTCACTGCGAAAATGTGGCTTACTGACAATCAATAATATGATTCCCACTTTCGTCGAACTCCAATTCCCAATCTCTATGCATTGATTCATTCTATTTATGCATAATTTATTTCTGGTATACTATGAATGGTCCACAAAATCTTTAGAGGTCATGCCAACGCAAGCTTTGACTTTCTGGTTAAAGGAGTCTAACATCAATAGGTAGATTTCATGTACTTCGCAATTAAATTTTAGCGAGTCATCTAATTCAGCTTGGGTCATTTGCATGTTAATCCTTCTGGCATTTGGGACAGGGGACATCAATGCGCATGATGTTCAGGAGTCCCTTATTCATAGCGAAACCCTTCGCAGTAAAAAATGTTTATTGGCGCAATAGACCTTTTTTTAGTCTGAGCTTTTCTTTTGCGTCTCAATCAAATTCCGCCAATTCCTCAGCCGTCAAAGATCGTGTGCCATTAATTTATCCTGAGAGAAATTATAATCTGCCAATTATGATTTCCGGGCAATTTGCATTCCCAAAATTTCCATCCGTTTACCGAATTTTTAGTTATTGACATGGCCGCCGGGGATGGAGAAGAAAAATTTTTTCCATTAAGAACCAAAAAGCCATCATCAACCCTCGCGTAATACATCTGGCCTTTATAAAAGCTCCTAAATTCTGTTCCGTGGGGGAATACCACGCCCTTCGCAACCCAAGGTTTTCCAGATTGAGCTTTTTGCGTCAAAGGCTCTTGTGTCGGCTCCAGACCAAAAACCTCACGGAGGACATCATTCGGGGTAATTTCTGCATGTTTGCGGCGAACAGTGATTGCCTTGAATACATCGAAGTCGATTTCAATGGTCTGCATGTCCTATCCTCCTATCTATTAAATATTATAGCCTTATAATAGTAAAATAGGCTATTATTTTGCCCTTGTCAAGAGGAATTCTAATAAATTATCCAGCTGGCTTGGATTTATACTGGATAAAATTATAGCTAATTGTCTAGTGGCAGAAATCGTGCGATAGACAGGGCGCGGCTTTCCGCCAGCCTCAACCTCCCAGAAACTAGGCAAAACGATCGGTGTGAATAATAAATACTTGTAAAATGTAAATTTACAATTTACAATAACAGCAATGATCCGGAGCATTCGGCATAAAGGCTTGCAACGGCTGTTTCAGCAGGACGATGGCAGCAAGTTGCCGCCGGATATGGTGGAGCGGATCAGGATTATCCTCTCCACCCTGCAAACCGCCCAAGAAATAGAGGCCATGAATCTGCCGACTTTTCGTTTGCATCCGCTTAAAGGGGAATTATTAGGGTTTTTCGCCGTTACCGTCCGCGCCAATTGGCGCATTATCTTTCGTTTCGAGGGCGGCGAAGTCTTGGATGTTGATTTTATCGATTACCATTAAGAAGGAGAACGCCATGGAGATGAAGAATCCTGTTCATCCCGGTCTGCTGGTGAAAGCCTGTCTTGAAGAGCTTGGCTTAGCGATTGCGCCAGCAGCCGCGGCTCTCCACATCACGCGGCAGCAACTGCATAACATTGTGGCGGGGCGCAGCAGCGTGACGCCGGAAATGGCGATCCGCTTTGAAAAGGCGTTCGGCAGCACCGCGGATACCTGGCTGCGGATGCAGGTGAATTATGACCTGGCGCAGGCGCGGCGGCATGCCTCCGAAATTGAGGTTGAACGCCTAACGCCAAAGGTGGCCTGAGAGTTAGGGACGAACGAAGCACTCCACGTCGAGTAAAATGCCATGACCATGAAGAACCCCCCGCATCCCGGCGAGGTTATCCGGGACTTGTGCCTCAAGCCCCTGGGCTTGACCGTCACGCAGGCCGCCCAGGGACTCGGTGTGGCCCGCAAGACTCTGTCTTTGCTGTTGAACGGTCATGCGGGCCTTTCCCCGGAAATGGCCGTCAGATTATCGCAGGCGTTCGGGCGCAGCCCCGAAAGTTGGCTACAGCTTCAGGTGCAGTATGACCTTGCCCAAGTCAAAAGATCGGCCAAGGAGATCAATATCAAACCCCTTTATGACTCGAACGGGCCGCAGCCCTATGAGAGCCATGAAGAAAGGTCACAGGCCAAATGAAAGCCCGGAAACACCCGACCTTTTCCGAGAACATGCTGATGGCCGCCACCAAATGCAGCCGGAAGGAGGACCGCGACCTTTGCCTTTCCCCCTAAACTCCCTGGCCTTCGACATCGACGGGGTGGTGGCCGACATCATGACCACCTTCCTGGACCTGGCCCGGGAGCGCTACGACTGCGGCCACCATCTGCGCTACGAGCAGATCACCACCTTCCGCCTGGAAGACTGCCTGGACCTGGAGCCGGACCTCATCCAGAGCCTCATTCGGGAGCTCATCGACCGGCCCCATGAGTTGACCGTGGCGCCCTTGCCCCAGGCGGTGCCGGTCTTAACCCGACTGGCCCGGGAGACGCCCCTGGTCTTCGTCACCGCCAGGGATCGGGCCGCGCCCATCCGGACCTGGCTGCACCGCACCCTGCCCCAGGTGCCGCGCGAGGCCATCCGCGTGGTGGCCACCGGCGACCCCGATACCAAACTCCATTACCTGCTGGAACATCGCCTTCAATACTTCGTGGAAGACCGCCTGGAGACCTGCCAGCAACTGGCAGAGCACGGCATCACCCCCATCCTCTTCGCCCAACCCTGGAACCGCCGGCCGCACCCCTTCAGGGAAGTGGCCGACTGGCCGGAACTGGCAGGGCTTCTCTTCGAGGAATAGAACCTTGGGGGAGGGGGCTAAGGGCCGAGGGCCCTTACCCCCTCCCCCAAACCCCCACCCCCAATCCCCATAAGTAGGGGCGACCCGCTGGGTCGCCCTTTTTAGGTAGCTGCTTTCCATTTCTTCTTTTTACACGGGCTAGAGGCCCATGCTACCGGATGGAACCCTTCCTTTTTCCCAAATATTAAGATAGAATTTGATTATGACGCAGCGGGAAGCAGCATTAGCGGGGCGGATTACCCCGGAAATGAAACAGGCGGCCCGGCGGGAAGGTTTGGCCCCGGAGGTGATCCGGGACGGCCTGGCCCGGGGTACCCTGGTGGTCCCGGCCAATCCGGGCCATCAGGGCTTGAAGCCCGTGGCCATCGGCACCGGAGTCCGGGTCAAGATCAACGCCAATATCGGCACTTCGCCCCACGACATCAATCTGGACAAGGAGCAGGACAAGTTGGCCGCGGCCCTGGAGTACGGGGCCGACGCGGTCATGGACCTGTCCACCGGCGGCGACCTGGACGCCATCCGCACCGCCCTGCTGGCCCGCTGCCCGGCCCCCTTCGGCACCGTGCCCATCTACCAGCTGATGACCGAAGCTCAGAGCCTGGAGGAAGTCAAGGCCGACGACCTTTTGGAGATGGTGCGCCACCATGCCCGCCAGGGGGTGGATTTCGTCACGGTGCACTGCGGCGTCACCCGGGCCGCCTTGCCGCTCTTGAAAAAGCGGGTCACCGGGGTGGTCTCCCGGGGCGGCGCCTTTCTCACCGCCTGGATGCGCCGTTTCGGCCGGGAAAATCCTCTGTATGAGAATTACGATCAGCTCCTGGAGATTGCCAAAACTTATGACGTCACCCTATCCCTGGGGGACGGCCTGCGCCCCGGCTGTCTGGCCGACGCCACCGATAAGGCCCAGCTCCATGAATTGAAAATCTTGGGGGAGCTCACCAAACGGGCCTGGGCCCAAGGCGTCCAGGTGATGGTGGAAGGCCCGGGCCACCTGCCCCTGCACGCCATTAAGAAAAACGTCCGCCTCCAGCAAAAATATTGCGCCAACGCTCCCTTTTACGTCCTGGGGCCCCTGGTCACCGACGTGGCTTCGGGTTACGACCACATCGCCGGGGCCATCGGCGGGGCCCTGGCCGCCACCGAAGGCGCCTCCTTCCTGTGCTACGTCACCCCGGCCGAACACCTGAAACTGCCGGAGGTGGAAGACGTCATCGACGGGGTGGTGGCCTCCCGCATCGCCGCCCACGCCGCCGACATCGCCCTGGGCCGCCCCGGGGCCGCCGACTGGGATTTGGCCATGTCCAAGGCCCGCCGGGCCCTCGATTGGGACACCCAACTCAAGCTCTCCATCAACCCCTCCAAAGCCATGCGTTACCGGGAACAGAGTCTCGCTAAAGATGACCAGTGCACCATGTGCGGCCGCTTCTGCGCCATGAAGGTCTTCGACGACAAGTTTGAAGGCTAGTTTTTGGGGGAAGGGGGCCCAAGGACTGGTAGCCCAGGCCTCTCGCCTGTGGACCCTCCTTCCCCTGACAAAAATCTTCCCCAATTTCCATTCCGGCGATTGTGCCCAAGTTCCCCGAAAATTAGAAAAAAACCGAACAAAACCAAGGAAAGCTACAAGAATCCTGGCATTTTTTCCTGGCCTATGATAAATTTTTTTCGAGATTCCTCAAATTTGTAAAGCCTGGATCCGGCCGAGCCGGACTGGGACTGCGAGGGAAGAAAAATGGTTAAGATGGATTGCCTTCCGGGACAGCCGCGGGGGGCTTTTTTATCTCAATCCCCTGAGATGATGAAGTTTTCCGTGGCCTTGGACCAGATGCACGCCGAGTTGGGCGGGGTGCTGGCCCAGATTACTCCGGAGATGGCCGAGACCCTGATCAAGGAAGTAGAAGCTGCGCCCCGCATCTTCGGCTGCGCCAGCGGCCGCTCCGGTTTTATCCTCCGGGGCTTCTTGATGCGGCTGATGCACCTCGGGTTCACCGTCTATTTCGTGGGCGAGACCACCACGCCGCGCATCCGTCCGGGGGACCTGCTGCTGGTGATGTCGGGCTCGGGCGAGACCGCCTATCCCCGGGAGATGCAGCGCCGGGCCAACACCGCCGAGGCCCGCACCCTGGCCCTCACCGCCCATGCCGACTCCACCATCGGCCGGGAAGCCCAGGTGGTCATTACCATCCCCGGCACCACCAAGCTGACCCGGACCCAGGAAACCGCCTCGGTGCAATGCCCCGGCAGCCTGTACGAACAGGCCACCTTCCTGTTCCTGGAAGCCGTAGTCCTGATTCTTTACCAGAGGCGCGCCGGCCAGGACCGGGGCGAAGTCCTGGAGCGGCACGCGGATTTGGAGTAAAGAAAGTGGTCAGTGGGCGGTGATCGGTGGCCAGTAAAATTGATTTTAACCACTGATCCCTGATCCCTGGCCACTGAGCACTTTTTCCCAACCATGAAATAACAAGGGATAACTTTATGCCTCCAATATTGCAATTAGCGCTGGACTTTGTGGATTTGCATCGGGCGGTGAATGTGGCGCAGTTGGCCGTGCCCGAAGGGGTGGACTGGGTCGAGGCCGGCACCCCGCTGATCAAGAGTGAAGGTTTGGATGCGGTCCGGGAGTTGAAACGGCTCTTTCCCGGCAAGGTCATCGTGGCCGACATGAAGATCATGGACGCCGGCCGCACCGAAGTGGAGGTGGCGGCCAAGGCCGGGGCCCAGATCGTCGACGTCCTGGGCACCGCCACCGACGCTACCATCGCCGAGTGCGTCCAGGCCGGCAAGAATTATGGCGCCAAGATCGCCGTGGACCTCATCGCCGTGGCCGACCCCGTGGCCCGGGCCGTCCAGGTGGCGGCGCTGGGAGCGGACTACATCTCGGTGCACGTGGCCATCGACGAACAGATGCGGGGCCTGGACCCTTTTGCCATTCTGGCTGCTGTCAGCCAGGCGGTCGAGGTGCCGGTGGGAGTGGCCGGGGGGGTCAATTCCGAGACCGCCGCGGCCGCGGTGGCCCACGGGGCGGCCTACGTCATCGTCGGGGGCGCCATCACCAAGGCCAAGGACCCGGGGATCGCCACCCGGGAGATTCGCCGCGCCCTGGATGAAGGCGCGGTCATCCCCACCACCCTGTTCAAACGGGTGGGCGAGGCCGACATCCGCGGGGTCCTGGAGATAGTTTCCAGCTCCAATCTCTCCGACGCCCTGCACCGGGGCGGGGTGCTGGAGGGGATCAGGCCCCTGTTTCCCGGGGCCCGCCTGGCGGGGAAGGTGCTGACGGTGCGCACCTATCCCGGCGATTGGGCCAAGCCGGTGGAGGCCATCGATCTGGCCCAGCCGGGCGACGTGGTGATCATCGACGCCGGCGGCGTCGGCCCTGCCATCTGGGGCGAGCTGGCCACCAACTCCGCCCTGCAGCGGGGACTGGCCGGGGTGGTGATCGACGGGGCCATCCGGGACTCCGGCGACATCACCAAACTGGGCTTCCCGGCCTTCTCCCGCCTGGTGATGCCCAACGCCGGCGAACCCAAGGGTTTCGGCGAGATCGGGGTGCCCATCCGGGTGGGCGGCGTCAAGGTGGAGAGCGGCGACTGGGTCATCGGCGACGACGACGGCGTGGTGCACCTGCCCCAAAGCCTGGCGGTGGAATACACCAACCGGGCCATGGACGTCCTGGAGAAGGAAAACCGCATCCGGGAGGAGATCAAGGAAGGCCGCACCCTGGCCCAGGTGGTGGATTTGCTGAGATGGGAGAAAAAGGTGTAATTCTCGTTCCCAAATTGAACTGGGGAACGGAAATGGTGGCCAGGCTGGGCCTGGCGGCGAAAAAGGCAATGCCAGGTAGAACTTAGGGATGGGAAAATCGTGCATCAGCCAAGTAGCGCATATTCTTAGGTTTTCCTGGTGAGCCGCACAGTTTCGCAGGGACTTCAAGTCGAAAAAAGAGGCCCATCGGGGCCTGCTTGTGCCGGTAGCTGAAAAAATTCCGCAGTTCGGTTCGCATAAGTACCTTATTTGGCTCACTTTAGTTCGCTGAGGTGGCGCTGCCTGAGCGGTCCGGCGACCGCTTAAGCGCCGCTGATTGTACCGCATTGGTGCCGCTTGGCGGCCGGGCGGTCCGGGGGTAGAGCGGTCAAGTTACACATGCAGATAAGGTAAAGCCAGGGGAGAGAAATTTCCAGAACAGCAGAGACAGTTGACCCGGTTGAAATGAGAGTTCAAGGTTCAAGGTTCAAAGTTAGGGGTGCGCCCAGCAGGAACTTGGCAGGATTTACGGGCGGGCCAAAGGCCCAGGAGCAACTGCTCAAAATATAATGCTTAATTCACATTGCCACGAGCAGGAAAGGCTGTCAAGACAAGAAGGAAGGAATTTTAAGGGTTTATTAACTTCTGGGGTAATGTTAATAAGCAAACCTCCACGGAAAAGTTTCGCCAGGAGTTCCCCGAATGGGTTTTAAGAGAAGTAGCAGAATGATGGTTTTAGAATAAACTTAGTGCTATATTTGGGAATATGGAGACATACTTTAAACGAATCAAGCACCTTACTCTAATCGCATTATTCTCCGACAATGATCTGTTAGATATGCTAGTTTTGAAAGGTGGGACCGCCCTGGAGTTTTATGACCTTGATTATCGGCTTTCGATAGACTTGGACTTCTCGATAGAAGAAGAATTTCCACAAGATCTGGCGGTTATAAAAGTGAAGGTCGAAACAGCCCTTAAAAACACATTTCGAGAGGAGGGTTATGAAGTTTTTGATGTGAGAGTTATAGAGAAACCCAAGAAAGTATCACTTGAAATGGCTGATTTTTGGGGAGGTTATTCAATTGAGTTCAAAATTATAAAAACAGAAAAATATAAACAATTATCAAAAAATATTCATTCTATGCGAAGAGAGGCTACTGTTATAGGAGCGGCCAATAAAAGAACAATAATGATCGATATTAGCAAATATGAATATTGTCAACCTAAACAAGATAGAGAGTTAGAAGGGCATACAATCTATATTTACACTTCCGCTATGATAGTTTGCGAAAAGATTAGAGCTATCTGCCAGCAGATGCGGGAATATAGAGAGATAGTTCGTTCTTCTTCACAATCGGCTCGAGCCAGAGATTTCTATGACATTTATTTATTAATAGAAAGGTACGGCATTGATTTAACCACACCAGGTAATCTTGACTTATTGAAAAAGATATTCGTAGCTAAACGGGTGCCGTTGAATTTATTAGCAAAAATTCGTGAAACTAGGGAATTTCATCGAGAAGATTTCGTAGCCGTCAAAGCTACGGTAGGGGACAGTGCTGGCCTAAAGGATTTTGATTTTTATTTTGACTATGTAGTAGCCTATTGCCAGCAAATTTTAGAGACCCTTGGGATAGAATAGACGCCAGTCTTTAGAATAATCTTTATCTTTCATTTGATATGTTAGATAAAAATCGTGATTCATATTCATCTTACGAAATATCTTTATTGCTGATTCTTTATATACGCCAGATTTCTCGAGATAGAACCCTATAGCTTGGTGGTAAGGATAAATATAGCCGATTTTTCTTAGCATAACAGCTAACTTGTTTATAGAGACTCGGTCTTTTGCAAATTTAAAAGCTTTTGTGACCTCAAATACCCCACCTGCATAGAATGGCCTTACGGTTATATCAATAAGTGTCCTTTCAACATTAGTAACACGAAGTCTTTCTCCTTCTGGCCCTTCGCTTTCAATAATGCCCAGGCTTCCTGTGTGCATACCGTATAAAATGCAGATTTGATGATCGTTAAAGGAGGCAGTATTTTCCGATATCCGGGGCCGTTGGGCAAATGCCCAGTCGATTTTCTTTTGCGCAAGTGGTCTGATAATGCGAGCTTTTTCCGGTTGTTGCCAGGTTAGGTATATTATTTTTGGCACCTGCTCTGTCAGCTGATGAAAAGACATGGCAGTGTAATGGGAAAAATAAAATTCAGGTTTCAGAGATGCGGCTATGGCAACAGGTGATGCTTCTCCCCAGGAATACCTATAGAAATTACGGATAAGGGTTGATGGGAATTTAAGCTCAATCTCTCGAAGTTTTGTCCTTTCTACCAAAAAAGTGATAAATTTGCTGAGAGTAACCGAGTTGGCAAGCCGCCAGACCACCATATGCTCTTCTAAAATCTCTTCTAGCTGATCAGGGGTCAAAACTCCCTTGGGAATTTTCGTGAAATATTCAACGATTTTTCCCTCAGCAATCTCTAGTGTAGTTCTGCGCCCCATTATCATCTCCAGGAAAAAATATGAGGATTTAGTATATATACTATATCCTGAATAAGTTTTAAAAGCAATAAACGGTTTTTGCCTATATAGTATATATACTATATAGGCTGCCATTTTTGCCCCAGGTTTATAATCTGATTGGGGTGGACTAGTCTTCGGCCTATATCTCTATGGTCCTCCCATCTGTGTCTAGTTTCCGATAGATTTTATACCTTAAAAATAGGCCGGTTGATATAGTATATATACTATATCAACCCGGTTAACCTTTTCATTAAAATCTTTCTCCATATAGTATATATACTATATGGAGATCATTAAACTCGGGAATCCCAAAGTTAAATTGGTTTAATCTGATCTGGATTTAATGGTTGTCAGCTTAAATTTTAGTCATTACAGTGAAGCTTTGAACTCTGATGGAACTCTGAATTTTCCCGGGCGTGATTGATGATGCCAAATCTGTCTGATACTCAAGAAGAGCGGCGGCTGCGGGAGGCCGGGAGCGGCAGGTTCCCTGGCTGAAATGGGGGCCCAGCTTCAAGATCAGAGGATTCTCCTGGCGAACGGCAGCTTGCGGGTGAGGTGAGCGCCGCCGAAGCACGCGGCCAGCGCCACCGGCGCGACCAGGACGAACTTGGCGAGGGGGTGAAGGGCATAGCCTTGAAGGCCCAGCGCCAGCAGGACGATTACCAGGGGATGAATGATATAGACCGTGTACGAGTCAGAGGCGGCGGCCGCCCAAAAACTGCTCTGGTGGTTGAAGCGCTTGCCGAACCAGTTGAGTAACAGGACGACGATCCCCACGGCGAAGGTTTGCTCGCACATGGCGAAGACGAAGGACCTCCAGTTAAGGCCGCCAGGCGGGGACGGGTCTAGGGGTTGATTCACCCCGAACCACACGAATGCTGCCAAGATTGCCAGCGGCGCCGCCCAGCGCCAGAAGCGAACGAGACGGGGTGACAAGTCTCCCCGCCAGCCCCGTTCCCCGGCGAGGATGCCAACGGCGAAGAAGGCAAGATATTGGGGCTCATGGGCAGGCATCAGGTGCAGGCCCGGGGTCCAGTAGCCAATCGGGAATTTAATCCGAACCAGGAACGAAATAACGCCGAGGGCGATAGCGACCACAACCGTCGCTTGGATCCCCGGTCCTGCCGCAGGCCCATGGCGGACTGCCATCCGGCGGGACCGTTGTACACCCGCGAAGGCCAGGGTGAGAAGCAAAAGATTGAGCACAAACCACATTGGGCCGAGGCCCAGCATACTGCCATAGTGCTGCAGCAGAAGCTCCACGTATGAGCCCTCAAACCTGTTTAAGCGCACTAGTGCCACGACCACCGGGTTGAGAACCAACGTGTAGAAAAGCAGCGGGATGCCAAAACGCAGGATTCGATCCCCGAGGAAGCGATTGAGTCCCTTGCGTGCAAGTGAGGTAGGCGTGAAATAGCCGGCGATCAGGAAGAAGAAGCCCATGAAAAAGGCTTGGGTGGTCGCCGTAAAGACCGTGAGCACAAGCGTTGCGAGCTTACTTGTCTGCGGATCCCTGTAGTACCAGTCGCCCACTGCGCCATAGGTGACCGCTAAGTGCACCAAGACCACGAGACAGGTGAGAAGCACCCGCAGGTTATCGATGTAGTAGGCGCGCGACGGCTTTTCGGACATGTTTTCTCTTACTCTCTTGGTAGGGCGTTTTTCCCTTCTGACGGCGTAAAGCGCAGCTTTCGTAGAGCAGATAGCGAAACATACCCCTGATCTAATGCGGTGAGATACGGAATTAGCTGTTGGTGCCCTCTTCCTTACACCGCTTCCGGGCTTCCTTGCGGCAGAGTTCCCAGATGACGCAGCCGCGCCGGAACTTGCAGTAGATGCAGGGGTCGGTGCAGGCCCGGCAAGCGTCCAGGCACTCCTGGCAGTAGCCGTGTTCGTGTTTCTGGCACTGGACGCAGGCGGCCCGGTCGGGGTGAAAACGGCAGGTGGTCATTAATTCCATAAAATAATTATAGCAAAAAATCGGCGGCCGGGGCATCCGGCCCGGCCCGTGGCCCAGGCGTCCCGCCTGGGCCGGCGCAGGCTAAACATTCATGGCCGCTAGCGGCCAAGCGCCGGGGATGGAAATCCCCCCTACCCCCCTTTTTCAAAGGGGGGTTTTAAAGTCCCCCTTTGGCCAAGGGGGATTTAGGGGGATTTTGAATTTCACGGTAAAGCCTGCGGTTACCGGAAATTATGTCGTTTTGGTTCATGGATGCTTTTAATCCTCCTGCCACCATCAGGCCAACCCGGCAGTAAAATTTCAGATTAGCCAAAAATCTCCTCCCTGTGCCCTTTAAAACCGGGGGTTCCCATCCTATTTTATATAATATTGCCGGCCAGGGCGGCCCGGCGGTTCGCCCCGACGCCCAAGGGATAAACCATGACCGAAGATCAATTCGCCGCGCTCCGGGACCGCATGGTGGACCAGCAGATCAGGGCCCGGGGGGTGGTCGACCCACGGGTGCTGGCGGCCGTGCGGCAGGTCCCCCGGCACCTGTTCATCCCCCAGCACCTCTGGGACCAGGCCTACAACGACTATCCCCTGCCCATCGGGGCGGACCAGACCATTTCCCAGCCCTACATCGTGGCCCTGATGACCGAGATCCTGGAGGTCAAGGAGACCGATCGGATCCTGGAGCTCGGCACCGGCTCCGGCTACCAGGCGGCCATCCTGGCGGAATTGGCCGCCCAGGTCTTCAGCATCGACCGCATGGGCGACCTGGCGCGCCAGGCCAAAGAAATGCTGGACTCCCTGGGCTATAAAAACGTGCAGATAAGAGTAGGGGACGGCACCCTGGGCTGGCCGGAGGAAGCCCCCTTTGACGGCATCATCGTCACCGCCGGGGCCCCCAAGGTCCCCAGGCCCCTGACGGAGCAACTGGCCCTCGGGGGGCGGCTGGTGATACCGGTGGGGGACGTCTGGTCCCAGACGCTGACCTGCGTCCGCAAGACCGAGTCGGGGCTGAAGTTCGAATACCACGGCGGCTGCCGCTTCGTGCGCCTCATCGGCAAGTACGGCTGGAACGGCGGGGAAGAGGCGGAGGCGCGCTCGGATTAAAGCGGGCGCCAGGGTAGGGCGGGCCCTCGTGGGGCGGGCGTCCCCGCCCGCCCACCTCAGCAGGGCGGCCAGAGACGGCCGCCCCACTTTTTCGGGTTTTAAAAGCCTTCTTAATAGCGGAAAAAAGGGCGGCCCAGCGGGTCGCCCCGACAAATTCCCACCAAAGTCGTTTATTCCGACTGCGCCACCTGGGGCCGGTTCTCCGCCAGGCCTGCCTCGATGACCCGCCGGGCCAGGGGGCCGGCGGCGGAGCCGCCGTGGCCGCCGTGTTCCAGCAGCACCGCCACGGCCACCTTGGGGTTGTCCGCCGGGGCGTAGGCCACAAACCAGGCGTGGTTTTCATATTTATTGCCCACCTTGACCTCTTTGCTGCCCTTCTTTTCCCGGTCCAACTTTTCCGCGGCCACCACCTGGGCGGTGCCGGTCTTGCCGGCCACCTGGACCTGGGCCAGGTGGGCGGCCCTACCGGTCCCTTTCTCTTCCTCCACCACCCCTTCCAGGCCCTTTTGCACCTCGGCGATGGTGGCGGGGCTGGCCCCCAGGCGAGATTTTACCACCGGCTGGGACTGGAACAGGATCTCGCCGGCCGGGCTCTCCACCTTTGCCACCAGTTGGGGCTCATAGATTATCCCGCCGTTGGCGATGGCTGCCGCCACCATGGCCATCTGGATGGGGGTAGCCAGGTTGTAGCCCTGGCCGATGGCCACCGACATGGTCTCCCCTTCGTGCCAGGGTTGCTTGAAACGGGCCTTTTTCCATTCGGCGGAGGCCACCAACCCCGGCATCTCCTTGTCCAGATTTAGGCCGCTGGGCTGGCCCAGGCCGAAGCGGTGGGCCCACTTGGCGATGCGGTCGATTCCCAGCTTCTTCCCCAGGGTATAGAAATAGACGTCGCAGGATTCCACCAGGGCTTTATGGAGATTCACCCGGCCATGGCCGTGCTTGCTCCAACAGTTGAACGTGTGGTCGCCGGAGACCAGGGACCCGGAGCATTGGATGACGCTGTCGGGGGTGATGACCTTTTCCTCCAGGCCGGCCACTGCCATGATGATTTTAAAAGTGGAACCAGGGGGATATTGGCCTCTCAAGGGCCGGTTCTCCAGGGGGTGAGTCTTATCTTGGCTCAGCCTCTGCCATTCCTGGGGGGTGAGCCCCCGTTCAAAGGCCTCCTGCGAGAAGGTGGGGGAAGATGCCAAGGCCAGGACCTTGCCGGAGCGAGGGTCCAGGGCGACAATGGCCCCCATCTTGCCCTCCAGGCAGGCCTCCGCCTCCTTCTGCATCCGATCGTTCAGGGTCAGCCAGACATTGGCCCCGGGGGTGGGAAAGACTGACTCCATCTGGCCGAGTTCCCGGCCGTAGGCGTCGACTTCGATGCGGCGGAAGCCCCGGGCGCCGCGGAGATATTTATCCCAGGCCAGTTCGATGCCGTACCGGCCCACGTAGTCCCCGCTCTTGTAATTGGCCAGCTTGTCGTTCTTGAGTTGGGCTGCGGAGACCTCTCCTAAATAACCCAGGACGTGGGCTGCCTGCCCCTTTTGGCGATATTCCCGCTTGGGTTGGATCTGCACCAGCACTCCGGGCAACTCCGGCTGATAAGTGGCCACCTGGGCCAGTTCCTCCCAGGTGAGGTCCCCCCGGACCCGTACCTGATACAGGCCCGCGACCCGGGCACTCTCCAACTGAGCGGCGAGCTGCTTCTGGTCCAATTTCAGCAGCCCCGCCAGGCGGCGGGCCAGGACGGGAATATCCCCCACGTCTTCTAAGACCGCGACCATTTCGTAGCTGGGCCGGTTGGCCACCAGCACCTGCCCGCGCTGATCCAGAATCATGCCCCGCCAGGGGGGCAGGTCTTGCAGGCGGATGCGGTTGTGTTCCGAGCGCAGGCGCAGATCTTCCCCCTGCACCAACTGCAGGGACCAGAGGCGCAGGAAGAGCAGGGTAAAGAGGACGAGGACAATGAGGGTCACCCCGGAAAAATTGCGCCGCACCCGTTCCTGTTCTTCCTGGGGCATGGTGCCGCCGCTGGAAGCGCCCAGGAACTTAAAACCCCATAAGTTCTGTTTTTCCGGATCCGGCATCGGGGTTAGTCTCAAGAAAAAGGTTGGTACTGAGAGGGCTCATTTCCGGGGCGCCAACCGAGGTGGCGCAGAAAAGTTTCCACGCCGCCCACCAGGAGATACATTAATGGCCCCAAAGCCGCGGTGCCCAGGATTTCCACCCCATGATGCAGCAGCAGCTCCTTGAAGAAAAACCCTTCATAGCCGACGGTCATGAGGCTCACTTGCATAAACACCTCTTGCAGGACCAGGGCCACCAGACTGGCCAGTATCTGGGAGCCCAGGAACTGCCAGAGGAGACGCTGGCGAAAAAACCGGGCGGCCGCCACCAGCACCAGGGCCGCGCCCAGGTGGAGCCCGAAGGGGGTGGTGGCGAAGCTGTCCTGCAAGGCTCCCAGGACCAGAGCCAAGGCCAGGGACAGGGCCAGGGAGGGCCGCAAACCCACGTAAAACAGCAGCAGGGCCAGGAGGCGCAAGTGCACGTGGGGAAAGTACACCAGGTTCTGCAAGTAAAAGAGGCAGAGGGCCAGAAAAGTGTAAGAGAGGAAGGCGGCGATCATGGTTCGGATAGGGTGAGGTTGGCCACCTTCACCACCAGGACTTCTTCCAGGGCCGACAGGTCCACCGCGGGGGTCACCTCGATTTCCTGGAAGACCCCGGGGTTTTTCTTATTGGCCTCGGTGACCTTGCCGAAGACCAGCCCCTTGGGATAGAGACTGGCCAGGCCCGAGGCCAGAACCAGGTCGCCCAACTGCACATCGGCGCTCTTGGGGACAAAATCCAGGGAGCAGCGGTTGCCTCCCTTGCCCTGAAGGATGCCCCGCACCCGGGTGCGCTGCACCATGGCGTCGGCGCCGCTCTTGCGGTCCACGATCAGCATCACCTTGGCATACTGGGGGTAAGTCTCCACCACCCGGCCCACGATGCCCTCCGGGGCCAGCACCGGCAAGCCGGTTTTCACCCCCTGAGCCTTCCCCTGATCAATGAGGGCGCAGCGGGACCATAAAGAAGGGTCGTAGGCGAAGACCCGAGCGCCAATGACCGGCAGGGCCACCTGCCTCTTTAACTCCAGTAAGCCTTCCAGGCGGGTCAGAGCCTGCTGGGCTTCCTGGTAGCGGACTTCCTTCTGCCGGTACTCCTCCAGACTCTGACGCAACTGGGTATTTTCCTGCTTGGCCCCCACCAGGTTGAAGTAGTCCTGCCAGAGCCGTTTGACGCTGCGGCCCAGGTATTCCAAGGCCTGCAGGCCGGGGGCGGTCACGGTGACTACCAACCCTTCCACGCTCTTCAGGACCGGCGACTGCTTCAGGCTGAGGGACAGGACGGAGAAAACCAGCAGGATGGCCAGCACGATGAGCAACGGGGTGCGGTAGCGCAATCTAGGGCGCAAAGCTAACCGCCTCAATCAACCATCACTTCCTTCAGGATGTTAAGGTTATCCAGGGCCCGGCCGGAACCCAGGACCACCGTGGCCAGAGGGTCGTCGGCGATCTTAATGGGCAGCCCCGTCTCCTGCTTCAACAGTTCATCCAGCCCCTTCAAGAGGGCGCCGCCGCCGGTCAAATAGATGCCCCGGTCGACGATGTCCGCCGCCAACTCCGGCGGGGTCTGCTCCAGACAGGTTTTCACCGCGGCCACGATCTGGTCGATCTGCTCCTGGATGGCCTGGCGCACTTCATCGGAATTGACGTTGATGATCTTGGGGATGCCGGTGACCAGGTCGCGGCCTTTGACATCCATGGACTCGGGTTCCCCCGGGTAGGCGTTGCCGATGGTGGTCTTGATGATCTCGGCGGTGCGCTCGCCGATGAGGAGGTTGTAGGTCCGCTTGATGTATTGCAAAATGGCCTCGTCCATCTTGTCGCCGCCCACCCGGACGGACTTGGAATAGACGATGCCGGCCAGGGAGATGACCGCCACTTCGGAGGTGCCGCCGCCGATGTCAACCACCATATTGCAGATGGGTTCGGTGATGGGCAGCCCGGCGCCGATGGCCGCGGCCATGGGCTCCTCGATCAGGTAGACTTCCCGGGCCCCGGCCGATTCCGCCGACTCCCGCACTGCCCGCTTCTCCACCGGAGTGATGCCGGAAGGGACGCAGACGATGATGCGCGGCCGGATCCACGACCGCCGGTTGTGCACCTTGCGGATGAAGTGGCGCAGCATGGCCTCGGTGATGTCAAAGTCGGCGATGACCCCATCCTTCATGGGGCGGATGGCGACGATATTGCCCGGGGTGCGCCCCAACATCATCTTGGCCTCCCGGCCCACCGCCAGGACCCGGTTGCTGCCCCGTTCGCTTTTCCGTACCGCCACCACCGAAGGCTCGCTCAGGACGATGCCCTTGCCTTTGACATAAACCAGGGTGTTGGCGGTGCCCAGGTCGATGGCCAAATCTTGGGAGAACCATCCGAGGATGGGATCTAAAAACATAGGCGTAACTCCTTAATCTTTATGGAAACACCGCCTGAGGGTGGGATAAGGCCCGCCAGAGGGTAAAAAGGCGCTCCGTCCCAGAGCGCCCCGTAGGGACATGTCAAACCCTGCCCCTCTATTGTGCCTACTTAGTGAAAAAATTCAACATAAAAATCTGTTAGGGGCTCTTGGAAGCATTTTCGAAGGCAAGTTTCCTTGAGCCATTGTGCTAAAATCGCGGCCAGCACCTTGACAAAAGCTCATATAAATGGTTTATAAAATGTTTGGAAAAAGTTCAGGGAATAAGGATGAGAAATGTCGAAACGGACGTATCAACCCCATAATTTGCGCCGCTCCAGAACCCACGGTTTCCTGGAGCGGATGAGCACCCGGGGCGGCCGCCAGGTCATCAAGCGCCGCCGGGCCAGGGGCCGCAAACGCCTGACGGTCTAATCCGGTGGAGTGCCCCTGATTTCTGCCCCGCATACCGTCGACCGGTGCTCCGCCCCCGTCCCGACCCCAACCGTCACAGGGACCGCCAGTTTCACCAAAGCGGATCGTCTCCGCCGTCGCCGCGACTATCTCCGGGTCCAGGCCCAGGGGAGGCGGCTATACACGCGCCATTTCGGGGTCACCCTGGCGCCGCCGGAGGCCCCGGGTCCCCGCCTGGGACTGGTGGTGACCCGGCGTTTCGGCAAGGCGGTTAGACGCAACCGGATGAAGCGCCTGTTGCGGGAATTTTTTCGGCGTCATAAGAATCTGCTGCCCTGCCGAGATCTGGTAATCATGGCCAAAAAGGGGGCTGAAGCCTTGAGTTATGACCAGGTGGCGGAGGAATTGGGCCGTCTGCTGCTGGCTCCGGCCCCGGGTGCCGGCCATGACTAAACTGGCCCTGTGGGCCATCAGGGCCTATCAGTTGCTGATTTCGCCCCTGTTTCCCAGTTGCTGCCGGTTCGCCCCCAGCTGCTCCCGTTACGCCTGCGAAGCCCTGGCGCGCCACGGTTTCTGGCGGGGTCTATATTTAAGTCTGCGGCGCCTGCTGCGCTGCCATCCTTTTCACCCCGGGGGTTGGGACCCGGTGCCCTGAGGAGTCACTAATGGAAAAAAGGGCGATGATTGCCCTCGCTTTGAGTTTTGTGGTCTTTCTGGCTTTCATGTACATCGGGGAGAAGTCCAAGGTCCGCCCGCTCCCGGAAGCCCAGCAGGCCCAGCAAGCCCAGCCGCGCCAACCAGTCCAGCCGGCCCAGCCGCCGGCTCCGGCTCCGGCCCAGCCGGCGGTGAGTCCTCCGGGCGCCAAGCCCGCCGCGGCCCCGGCCCGGCCGGCCAAAGACGTGGTGGTGGAAACCCCGCTGTTTCGGGCGGTGTTCACCGAAGCCGGCGGGCGCCTGAAGAGCTTTCAGCTGAAAAAATACCTGGAAAGCCTGCCTTTCACCCCCATCTCCCATTTCAAATTGGGGCCGGTGGGCTTCGAACTGGATCGCTATCACAACCCGCAGAATTCCACCGCCCAGCCCAAAGAGCTGGTGCGTCCCGGCCCCAGCCAGGATTTCCCCCTGGGCCTCAGTTGGGAAGGCAAAGGGCTCGCCGTGCCCGGAACCCTGCCCTGTGAAGCCTCTCGCCCGGGGCTCAATCTCAGGGACGGGGATAAGGAAACCCTGAAATTTACCTGCGTCAGTCCCGCAGGTCTGACCTTCGTCAAGACCTTCACCTTTAAAGGGGACAGCTACGGCTTCGACCTGGGGGTGCAGGTGACCAACCACACCGGCCAAAACCTGGACGGGCAGCTGGACCTGGACCTCAGCGAAAATTTCACCGGGGAGGATGCCTCCCGCTTCCATTTCCTCGGGTTCAACGGCTCCATCAATAATAAGTGGGAGGAGATCAAAAGCGGCGGTCTCAAGGAGCCCAAGACCTTTACCGGCAAGATTGACTGGGCCGGCCTGGATGAGGGCTATTTCCTGACCGCCATGGTGCCCCAGGCGGCCCCCAAGACCCTGGTGCGGCTGCAAGAGATCCCCCCGGGGCCCATGGTGGCCAGCCTCCGGACCCCGGTGGAAAGCCTGCCGGCCGGCCAGGCGGCCCAGTTCTCCTACGCTCTCTATTTCGGGCCCAAGGACCTGAAAGACCTCTCGCCTCTGGGCCTGGAAAAGACGGTCAATTTCGGCTGGTTCGATTTCCTGGGCCGACCCTTGCTTCATGTCCTGAAGTTCTTTGAACGATATTCCTTGAACTACGGTTGGGCCATCATTATCCTTACTTTCTTGATCCGCATCGTCTTTTTTTACCCCAACCATAAAAGCTACAAGTCCATGAAGGACATGCAGAAGCTCCAACCCAAGGTGGCCAAGATTCGGGAGAAATTTAAAGATGACAAGGAGGCCATGAACAAGGAGTTGATGGCCCTTTACAAGACCTTCAAGGTCAACCCCCTGGCCGGCTGTCTACCCATGGTGATCCAGTTGCCGGTCTTCATTGCCCTGTACAACGTCCTGGGTTATGCCATCGAGCTGCGCCACGCCTCTTTTATTTCCACCGTGCCCTTTACCGATATCGTCTGGCTGGCGGATCTATCCACCAAGGACCCCCTGCTCATCACCCCCATCGTCATGGGGGCCACCATGTTCCTCCAGCAAAAGATGACGCCTTCTCCCGGTGACCCCACCCAGGCCAAGATGATGATGTTTCTGCCGCTAATTTTCACCTTTATGTTTCTTAACTTCGCCTCCGGCCTGGTGATCTATTGGCTGGTGAACAACGTGCTTTCCATCGTTCAACAACACTATACCAACAAGTACCTTACGTAGTTTTCAGGGGAAGCAGTGATGGAGTTTCAGGAGTTTGCAGGCAAGAGCACCGAGGAGGCCATTGAGAACGCCTGCGCCCATTTTCAGGTCTCTCCGGAGCAATTGGAGATCGAGATTATCTCGGTGGGCTCCCCCGGGATCTTTGGTCTGGGGGGCCGTAAGGCGAAGATTCGGGCCGCCCTGCGGGAGGAGTCGGAAGAGCTCCTGCTGACCTCGGCCAAAGAGATCCTGGAGACTATCCTGGGGCGGATGCAAGAGAAGTCCAGCGTGAGCGTCCACCAGGAGGACGACCGCATCAGCCTGCGCATCGAAACCGAGGATGCCGGCCTGCTCATCGGCAAGCAGGGCCAAACTTTGGACGCCCTGCAATATCTGGTTACCAAGATGTTGGCTAAAAAGAGCCGCCGCAAGGTCAGGATCACCATCGACGTGGAGGCCTACCGGGCCCGGCATAATGAGGCCCTGGCCCACCTGGCCCAGAAGTACGGCGAGAAGGTGAAGAAGAGCGGCAGGCCCATTATTTTGAGTCCCATGAACCCTTATGACCGCCGCATCGTCCACATGGCCCTCCAGGACGACAAGGAATTGAAGACCGTGAGCCGGGGAGAGGGCCTCTACAAGAAGGTGGTCATTTCGCCCGCCAAGAAGAGGGAAGGCCAGGAGGATGCCGCCGGCCCGGCATGACCCAGCCTGATCCGGCCGATACCATCGCCGCAATTTCCACGCCCCCGGGCGAGGCGGGCCTGGGCATCGTCCGGCTCAGCGGACCCCGGGCGGCCGCCATCGCCCGGAAAATCTTCCGGCCCCACCGGCCCCACGTCTCCTGGCGCTCCCACCAACTCTACCTGGGCCAGATCATCGACCCCCAGGGAGAAATCATCGACGAAGTGCTGCTCTCCTGGATGCAGGCCCCCCACACCTACACCCGGCAAGACGTGGTGGAGATCAACTGCCACTCCGGCTACGGGGTGCTCGCGCGCCTCTTAGCCCTGGTGCTGGACCAGGGGGCCCGGCTGGCCCAGCCCGGGGAGTTCACCCTGCGGGCCTTTCTCTCCGGAAGAATCGACCTGACCCAGGCGGAAGCGGTCCTGGAGGTGATCCGGGCCCGCACCGACGCCTCCCTCCAGGTGGCCGCCGGCCACCTCCAGGGGAGCCTGGGGCGGTCCTTGGTGCAGATTCGGGAAGCCTTACTGGACCTGCTGGCCCGGGTGGAGGCGGCCCTGGATTTTCCGGAAGAGGCCGAGGAATTAGCCCCTGAAACTCTGGAGGAGGGGCTGGCGGCCCAGGCGGGGGCCTTGCAACGCCTCACCGCCACCTACCGGGAAGGGCGGCTGCTCCGGGAGGGCCTGCTGACCGTCATCGCCGGCCGCCCCAACGCCGGCAAATCGAGCCTCCTGAACCGTCTCCTGGACCTGGACCGGGCCATCGTCACCGAGATTCCCGGCACCACCCGGGACCTCATCGAGGAGGTTATCACCCTCGGGGGTATCATGGTGCGCCTCAGTGACACCGCCGGGCTCAGGCCCGCCCGGGACCGCCTGGAAGAGCTGGGCATTCAGCGCACGAGGGCGCGCCTGGCCCAGGCCGATCTGGTCCTCTATCTCCTGGACGGCAGCGCCCCCCTGAGCCGGGAGGACCGGGAGGCCCTGGAGGAACTAGCCGGACGCCGGGCCCTGGCAGTGATCAATAAGGTGGATTTGCCCCTCGTGCTCCAGGAAACCGACTTACAAGGGGCCACTTCCTTGCCGCTGGTGCCAATTTCCGCCCTCACCGGCCAGGGGATTGAGGCGCTGAAGCAGGCCATCGTGGACCTGGCCCTGGGAGGCGGCCTCAAGTTGACCGGGGAGATGGTCACCCAGGCCCGGCATCAACAGCATCTCGAGAATTGTCTGGCTTATCTGGCCCAGACCCGGGGATTGCTGGTCGACTGCCATGAAGCTCCGGCCTGGGAGCTGGTGGCCCTGGAACTGCGAGGGGCCATCCGGGAGCTGGGGGAGATCACCGGCCAGGAAGTGGGCGACGAGGTCCTGGAGCGCATCTTTTCGGAGTTTTGCCTGGGGAAATAGGATTAGAGGGGAAACCCGCACTTTTCCCCAGCCGCTAGTTTAAAATATGGCACATGATTTATTAATATTTTTACTCCCCCTGCCGGTGTGGGAAGTATGACCGCCATAATATGTTTCAAAACCGGTTCTCTCGGTCAGCCTGAAAGCTCGTAAAATCACGCCAAAGCGCCATTACGGAAGCCATTCCTAAAAATCTCCACTTTCCTGATTTTCTTGAGTAAGTTGGATCGTATTTTGCATGAATGTTATCTTTGGGAAATTTAAGTTCTTAGAATTAACGGACGATTTAAAGGATGATGCCCCAGGCTCAGCCAGATATTGCCCCCATGGACCTTTTGCAAGAGGGCGCCACCGCCCTCGGTCTGGACCTGGGCGCGGCAACGGTAGGGCAGTTTGATGTTTACCTGACCCAGCTGAAGTTATGGAACACCCGGGTCAACCTCACCGGCCTGAAGACCGACCGGGACATGGTGGTCAAACATTTCCTGGATTCTCTGGCGGTCTTGCCCTTCCTGGCCTCGGCCCGGTCCCTGGCCGACCTGGGCAGCGGCGCCGGATTTCCCGGCCTGGCCTTAAAGCTGGCCCGGCCCGAGCTAAAACTCACCCTGGTGGAAGCCCGGGAAAAGAAGGCGGCCTTTCTGGAGTACCTGGTTTCCTGTCTCAAGCTGCGGGACGTCACGGTGGTTCAGACTCATCTGACCGTAGAGGAGGCCCAGGAGTGGGGGCCCCGGTTCGAGGCGGTGGTTTCCCGGGCCACCTATATCCTGCTGCGCTTTTTGGAAGTTACTGCCCCCCTGCTCTTGCCCGGGGGTCTGGCTCTGGCCCTCAAAGGGCCGCACCTGGCCGGGGGAGAGTTGGAAGCCGCCACCACCGTGAGCCAGCTCCTGGGCCTGACGTCCCCTATGACTCATTATTATTGTCTGCCGCTGAACGGTGAACCCCGGCTGGCGGTGATGAGTTATCGCCGGCGGTGAGGGCCCGACCTTATTCACTGCCACCAAGATTACTGCCTTAAATTCACCATTTTTCGTGTATAATAAAACCTGCTAAGATAATTACACCGCTAACCATATCCGGAAGCTTATGTCGTTTATTTCCTGGCAATATCTCCTCTTTTTGCCTTGCATCTTTATCCTGTATTGGACCCTGTCCGGGAGAAAGAGGCTGCTCCTGCTGCTGGCGGCCAGCTACTGGTTTTACGCCGGTTGGGATGTGCGCTTCCTGGCCCTGGTGCTGAGCACCACGGTGATTGATTTTCTCTGCGGCCTGAGCCTTGATGGCAAGCGAACCGCGCCGATTACGGCGCTGCTCCTGTCTCTGACGCCGGCGGCCTGGACCGGCGTCTGCTACCTGTTCCTGCCGGCGGCCGGGATTTCCCCCGGGGTCATGGGCCTGGCCGCGGCCCTGGGCCTCATTTTCTTCGGCATCCATGAGTCGCTGTGGGCCTTTGCCGGGGAGGGGCGGCGCCGCGGTTTCCTCATCCTCAGCATCTGCTTCTGTCTCGCCATCCTGGGGTTTTTCAAATACTTCGGCTTCTTCGTGCAGTCGGCCAGGACGCTGCTCACGACCGCCGGGCTCCATACCGACCCGGTGTTGCTCAAGATCATCCTGCCGGTGGGCATCTCGTTTTACACCTTCCAGTCCCTCGGTTACGTCATCGATATTTATCGCAGGGTGGCTCCGGCGTGCCGCAGCTTTGTCACCTTTGCCGCGTTTGACGCCTTTTTCCCGCAGATGGTCTCCGGGCCCATCGAGCGGGGCCGGCAACTCATTCCCCAGTTGGAGGCCGATCACTCCTTTAAGCCCTCCTACCTCCAGGACGGTCTCAGCATGATCCTGGTGGGCTTCTTTAAAAAAGTTTTTGTGGCCGACAACTGCGCCATCCTGGCCAATTACGCCTTCGACCCGGCCACCCACCTGAACGGCTACTGGGCGGTCCTGGGCGTGGTCGCCTTTGCCTTCCAAATCTACGGGGATTTCTCCGGTTACACCGACATGGCCCGGGGTTCCGCCAAGCTCCTGGGCATCGACCTGGTGGAGAACTTCCGCTTCCCCTATCTGGCCCAAAACCCCTCGGACTTCTGGTCCAGGTGGCACATTTCCCTGTCCAACTGGTTCCGGGATTATCTCTATATCCCCCTGGGGGGCAACCGGGGCGGCCGCTGGCAAACCCTGCGCAACCTGGGGGTGACCATGCTGCTGGCGGGGCTCTGGCATGGGGCTTCGTGGATCTTCGTGCTCTGGGGGGCCTATCATGGGGCGCTGCTCATCGCTTATCGCTTCCCGCCCCTGAATCGGCTTTCGGGACGGGATGACCGGTTCTCCTGGCGCTCCTGGCTGGCGCTGCCCTTGATGTGGGCTTTCATCCTGGTGGGTTGGGCGATTTTCCGCAGTGCCGACCTGCACCAGTTGGGGTCGTGGTTCGCGGCCCTGGGCCACTGGCAGGCCGCCCTGGATCTGCCCTGGAAGTCTTCCTGCCTCTGGCTGCTGCTCCACACCGTGCCCCTGATCCTGCTGCAGCTTTTGACCCTGAAATTTCGGGACGAAACCGGCGTCCGCCATTTGCCCTGGCCGGTTAAAGGCACGGTTTACCTGCTGCTCCTGCTCCTGGTGGTGTCGTCCTCTGAGCAGGACAAGGAATTTATCTATTTTCAATTTTAATTAGGCGGGCGGGACGCCCGCCCTACCAATTACTGATGAAGAAGCTCATTACCCCGGCTTTCCTGATGGTAGTGGTGATTTTGGTCCTGGCCGAGCTCACCGCCCGGGTCTTTTTCGCCCAGGATATCTCCGGGCGCTTCGCCTACGGCTACGACCCCCAGGCCGGGTTTGCCGAGCAGCAGGACGGCACGGTGAAACTCTTCCGGGCCGGCGGCCGTCGCTTCCATCCGCAGTCTTTCAAGCGGCAATGCCCCCCGGATACCTACCGCATCTTCGTGGTGGGCGACTCCGTCCCCCGGGGCCCCAGCTTCAAAGGGGCCTACCCCTGGTTCCTGGGGGTGGCGCTGCAGCAGCAACAGCACCTCAGAGTGGAATCCATCAACCTGGCGTTGCCGGGCTACGGGGCCCGCCGCTGCCAGGTCGTCCTCCAGAAGGCCCTGGAGTTCGAGCCCAGCCTCATCATCATGCACGTCAACGACACCAACAAGTGGGAGGATGAACGGGAGTGGCGCCGCAGCCAGGAATTCCAAGGCTGGCACCCGAGCCACTGGCTGATGAAGGTCTTCATCTTCCGGCGCCTCTACGAAGCCAAGCTGGAGAAGGTCTTTTGGCCCCTGGTGCCGGATCAGATTCGCCTGAAGCACGCCGTGAGCGACGCCGACGCCCAGGTGGCCGCCTCCAAAGACCCGGAGGAAATCGCCGCCCGCATCCGCCTGGCCCGGGAGACCATGGTGGAGAACGTGGCCCTGGTGCGCCGCCACCAGGTCCCCCTGCTGTTGATTTCCCAGTGCCGGCTGGAGAAAGACGACGGGCAGCCCCCCTATCTCACCGACCACGGCCTGGACGCCATGTGCGCCGCCCTCACCGGGCCGGGGGTCTATCACCTCTCCATGCGGGAGGTCTTCAACGGTCCGGACTTTGCCTCGTACTTTGCCGACAGCGGCCACTTGAAGAGCCAGGGGCACCAGCTGCTGGCCGCGGCGATCTCCCGGAAAATCATGGGGGAGCGGGCTAATTTCAGGCTGCCCGGGGTTAAGGTGGCCGCGGCGGGGGAGGAATCCAGGGCTCCAACCTCCCGGGGCCGAACCGCGCCGGCTAGCCGATAAACGGCATCCCCTTCTTTTTGTATGGTGCGTTTTACGCGCCATTAATCTTGCTCAGAAAGGTTAGGTGCTGCCGGTTTAAATGATGCGTGGAACGCACCCTACGGTGCTCTTCCTCTACGCCATTCCCCTTGCATATGAGGCCCAATCAGGCTAAATTATTGCTGGGAATTATATATTTGACCCCCCAACAAAATCAGTTATAAGCAACCTGTGAAGATGCAGCGCAGATCAGAGGTGATACTCAAGTGCTTGCCCAATTTCTCGATGACGGGATAACAAAAGGGGATGCCTTGGACTTACTGCCACGCCTTCCCCAAGGCAGCATCGACCTTTTCTTCACAAGTCCACCATATGCCGATGCGCGGGCATATAGCCGGATACACCCAGACCATTATGTGGAATGGTTCCTCCCGTTTGCCAAGGAGATGTATAAGGCTACGAAGGAAAGCGGTAGCCTTATCCTCAATATTAAGAATCGTGTGGCCAAACAAGGACCGCTAAAAGGTCAGAGACATCCATACGTTTATGAGTTGATTATTGCAATTCAACGGATGGGTTGGCGTTGGATCGAGACTTATATATGGGCGAAACCAAATGCAGTTCCAGGCAAGTTTGGTCCACGGACCAAGGATAGTTATGAATACGTTTACCACCTTGCACGGGGCGCCAAGCCATATTTTGATTTAAATGCAGTTAGAATTCCATATAAAGCAGACTTTGCAGAGATCGCAAGACGCAAATTGGATACACTTGGCAGGCGAAACACCGATGCTGGTTTTGGCCGTGACCGAACGAAGACGTATCTGCGAGGCGGGGCGGACCCAGGGAACGTGGTGACTGTTGCACAGACGTACAACCAGTATCGAGGCGTTGCACACACGGCAGCAATGCCGGAGGGACTAGCCGAGTTCTTCATTAAGATAGCCAGCCCTGTGGGTGGGATCGTGGTAGACCCATTCGCTGGTGGGGGGACGACAGTGGTTGTGGCTCGTCGTCTTGGGCGAAAGGCGGCGGGATTCGAAATTCACGACCACTTCGTTGAAGAATCCCGCCGCCGTATCGCCGAAAATTCTGCCTTTGATATTCCGGGATATATAGTCAAGGTCGGGTAAATCGTGGCAAATATCCAGGACACTATAACTAAGATTGCCGAAGCGAACAGTTGGGATAACCGAATCGCGCAGATTCGTTTGATTCCTCAGCACCATGGTACTAACGAGCATCCAAGCATTTACGCTGAAATTGCGCGATTGCTGTACGTGCCGCACCTTGCTGCTGATTTCGCGTACATACACGAGGATCATTTTTACGGACGAGAGTATTTCGAGCAGGTCTACGCCGCTGCCGACGTGGCAACGGCGGGATTCACTAAGGTGACGGAAGCCGAGTTGACAACGGCTTTGGAGAAAAATCCTAGAACGCTGCTGGTGTTCCGTACGATCATAGGCCTCACGAAGGGGGAGTTCGCTCACGCAACAATCATGGCTGCCGAGCCGATTGGCCTAAGCCCCTTGTCACCGAATAAGGTGGACGCAATGGAGCGAAACGGTACGGCAACCACCAATGAGCAAGCCACGGTCGCGGCCAAGACTATTTCCCAGATCATTGATGGCTCTCTGTTCGGTGTTCCGCCAGGTGGCCTTGTCAGTAAGCAAGCAAAACCGGACACCGAAAATGGTTGGCCGAGTGTACGCCTCTTCGCTTCCGGTGGAGTGCCATTCTCACTGTTCCTGCATCAACGCCACTATGGTGGCGCATTCCGGCAGGTATTGGATGCCACATCCACCAAGCGGGGCGACCTGATCGAGGACGCAGTTGAGGCGCTATTAAGGAAGAATGGTGTTCCCTATATCCGCACGGGAAGTCACAATCAGGGCGACATTGCTGCTCGGTTTGAGGTCCGAGTAACACCGGCACCAGACTTTGTGGTTTTCGATAAGTCAGAAACACTTCGAGCGATCCTTGAATGCAAAGGAACAAATGACGGAGGCACGGCTCGTGACAAGGCGCTTCGCTTCGCGAAACTTCAGGCAGAGTCAAATCGGCTGGGTGGAATCCCACTGATCGCTGTTCTGGGTGGCATCGGTTGGGCGCGAGTCAACGATGCATTGGGGCCCGTGGTTCGAGACACGGATGGTCGCGTTTTTACTCTATCGACCCTTTCGGCAATGCTCGAAGTGGCACCCTTCCCGTCACTGATTGGTCTTGAGTCCACCGCATAAAAAAATCAAGTATATAATTCTTTAATGATGGTTGGGAAATAAACAGCAATTTCCGCAACTAAAAAGTAAAATCAAAAACTCAAAATGTGGCTCTATCTCTCCAAACGCCTGCTGTTCATGGTCCCCATGCTCATCGGGATCACCCTGGTCTCCTTCGCGGTGATCCATTTGGCCCCCGGCACCCCCGTGGAGATGCAGACCACCATGAACCCCAAGGCCTCGCTGGAGGCCCAGAAGCGCCTGATCGAGCTCTACGGCCTGGACAAGCCCCTGCCCGTCCAGTACTGGGACTGGCTCAAGCGCATGAGCCGCCTGGACTTCGGCCGTTCCTTCTCCCCGGATCGGCGCCCGGTGTGGGACAAGATCAAGGAGCGCATCGGCATCACTCTGGGCCTCAACCTCCTGAGCCTCATCATCATCATGGCGGTGGCCGTGCCTTTGGGGGTGCTGGCCGCCTACCGGGCCCATTCCTGGTTTGACAAAGGCACCACCCTCCTGGTCTTTTTCGGCTTCGCCATGCCCAGCTTCTGGCTGGCCCTGCTGCTCATCATGTTCTTCGGGGTCTATCTGGATTGGCTGCCCCTCTCCGGCCTCACCTCTTTGAGTTACTCCCAGCTTTCCTGGTGGCGGAAGCTGCAAGACCTGGGGGCCCACGTGACCCTGCCGGTGCTGGGGGCCGCCTTCCTGGGTCTGGCCGGCATGTCCCGTTACATGCGGGGCAGCATGCTGGAGGTGATCCGCCAGGACTACATCACCACCGCCCGGGCCAAAGGTCTGCCGGAGGGCGCCGTCATCTTCAAACACGCCCTGCGCAACGCCTTGTTGCCGGTGATCACCATGCTGGGGTTGAGCCTGCCGGGTCTCATCGGCGGCAGCGTCATCTTCGAGACCATCTTCGCCATTCCCGGCATGGGGCAGCTGCTGTGGGGGGCGGTGATGGCCCGGGATTATCCCGTAGTGATGGGGGAGCTGGTGATCGTGGCCTTTCTCACCCTGCTGGGGAACCTCCTGGCGGACGTGAGTTACGCCCTGGTGGACCCGCGCATCAGGACAGGATGAGGAGAGTTTCGAGTTTTGAGTTTTGAGTTTCGAGAAAAAGACAAAAGCCAGAGGCTTTTTTGGCAGTATGGACCGGATGATGTTGGAGAATTTTTGAATACCGATTGGGAACTTAACCAAACTATAAGCAAACATTTAAATGACTTTGCCTAAACCAAAAACTAAAAACTCGAAACTCGAAACTTTTTGGTCCAGATTGCGGCGCAACCGCATGGCCGTGGCCGGCCTGGTCCTGGTCGTGGGCCTGTTTGCCGTGGCTCTCCTGGCCCCGTGGCTGGCCCCCTACGACCCCAATTTCATTGACCTGAAACAGGTGCTCATGCCCCCCGGCCCGGCTCATCTCCTGGGCACCGATACCCTGGGCCGGGATGTTTTGAGCCGGGTCATCTTCGGCGCCCGCATCTCCCTGTTGGTGGGGTTTGTGGCCGTGGGGATCGCCACCCTCATCGGCGTGCTGGTGGGAGCCCTGGCCGGTTATTACGGCGGGGCCATGGACGCCCTGCTGATGCGCCTGGTGGACCTGATGCTCTGTTTCCCCACGTTATTCCTGATCCTGGCGGTTATCGCGGTGCTGGGACCCAGCATCTGGAACATCATGGTGGTCATCGGCGTCACCGGCTGGATGGGGGTGGCGCGGTTGGTGCGAGCCGAATTTCTGTCGCTCCGGGAGCGGGAATTTGTCATGGCGGCCCGGGCCCTGGGGGCCTCCGATGCCCGCCTCATCTGGCGGCACCTGCTGCCCAACGCCCTGACCCCGGTGATGGTCTCCGCCACCCTGGGGGTGGCCGGGGCCATCCTGACGGAAAGCGCCCTGAGCTTCCTGGGCCTGGGGGTGCAGCCCCCCACCCCCAGTTGGGGCAACATCCTCACCATGGGCAAGGACAACATCGAGATCGCCTGGTGGCTCTCGGTCTTCCCCGGCCTGGCCATCCTGGTGACGGTCATGAGCTACAATCTCTTGGGGGAAGGCATTCGGGAGGCCGTGGACCCCCGCCTGCGGGACTAGAAGGCCTGAGAAGACCATGCTTCCGGAAGCCCGCGGAAAAATGTGGGTGGCGGGGACGAAATATCTACAAATATTTTGACAATCCCGCCAGAATCACTATATTGATGTCGTGAGGGCGGCTAATCTATCATTAGGCATTTTCAAATTATTGAGGGAGAGAGAGATATGAAAAGGACGTGGGTTAAAGCTATCTGCATTGCGCTGGCCCTGACAATATGTGGGGCGGGGGTAGTTTTCGCGGCCAAGGCCGAGAAAGACATCGATGTCGGCAAGGCCCTGAGTGACAGCTATGAGTTGTTATCCAAAGCAAAATACGCCCAGGCCGAAAAACTTTTGAATAAGGTCCTGGCCAAGGACCCCGGCAATCCCCTGGCCCTGAATAACCTGGCCGCGGTGATGGTCGGCATGAAGAAATTCGACAAGGCCGACACCTACCTGAATCAAGCCCTGCCCAAGGCCAAAGGCTACATGGTCCAGGTCAACCGGGTCTGCACCGTAGGGAACATCTGCATGGCCTTCAAACCCGTAGCCGGGGGCACGGGCAACCAGGATCTGGAGCCCTTGATCAAGATGAACATCGAGATGGTCAAAGGGTATATGACAGCCGGCCCCTTACCGGGCAGCGGCTTGAGGTAATCTAAACTTAACCCGCCGCCCACCAGGAGCTCCTTGGCCCCCATCCGGGGGCCTTTTTTTTAGTTGCCAGTAGCCAGTTGTCAGTAGTCAGTGAAAAACAAGACAGGACAACGATTTCCCCGAGATTGACAGCCGCCGGCAGTCCGCTTATTTTTGTTTAAAAGAACATGAAGAAAGGAGGAGAGCGATGCGGCGAACCTGGCTGAAAATAATGGGACTGGTGCTTGGGGTGCTGTTGGCCTGGAGCGGCTTCGCCCTGGCGCAGGGTGACGCCAAGACCACCCAGATGCTGGTGGAGAGTTACGATCTTCTGGAGGCGGGCAAGCTGGACCAGGCCAAGGCCGTCTTCCGGCAGATCCTGCAGCTGGACCCCGGCAACCCGGTGGCCCTGAACAACCTCGGGGCCGTCATGGTTAAGGAGAAGAAGTATCAGGAGGCCCTGCACTACCTGGAGCAGGCCCTGCCCCGGGCTCGAGGCTACAAGGTGAAGGTAAACCGGGTGTGTGCGGTGGACGGCCTCTGCCTGGCCTTTCGCCCCTTGCAGGAAGTATACGGCAACCAGGACCTGGCGCCCCTGGTGCAACTCAATATCCGACCTGGTCAAGGCTCGGCTGGCTACCAGGGAGTAGCGGTGCACTTATAGGGCAGACTCTATGGCGGCCTGTGGCCGCCTGCAAGCGGCGGGCGCAGCCCGCCCCAGAGGTTGTGCCCTGCTTTTATCTCGAAACTCGAAACTATTTCTTCAGCTTGGCCTCCCCGGCCGCTAACTTCTCCTTCAGATAGGGGTGCAGGGCCGGATTGCCGCCTTCGTCCAGGAGCTTTTTCCAGTAAACCGCAGCTTCCTTATAGTCGCCGGCCTGCTCCAGGAGCAGGGCCAGGCGTTGGGTTTCCTCGCCTTTGAGGTTTCCCGAGGTCTCCTCCACCACCCCCTTGAGGATCGCCGCGGCCTTCTTATAGTCGCCCAGACCCTCGTAACAGTAGCTGAGGCTTTCATTGATCAAGGTGTCCCAACCGGGGTCGCCGCCCTTGAGGAGGGTTTCGTAAGCCTTGGCGGCGTCGGCGTAATTCTTCATTTTGTAGAGGAGGTTGGCCCGCAGTAACTGGGCGTCGCGCGCCCCCAGGGTGCCGGCATGGTCCCGGGTCACCTGTTCCAGGGCCTTGGCGGCTTCGGCCCCGGCCTCGGTGGCGGCCAGCTTGGGACGCACCTGTTCCAGGGCCGCGGCGGCCCGCTCTTCCCGGCGTTCCTGCATCTTGGCGTTAATGTACCAGGCCCCCAGGACGGCGGCCACCAGCGCCAGTCCCAGGGCCAGCCATTTCCCCTGGGTTTCACCTGCTCCCACAGGCGTTGGGCCAGATTCAGGACCTCTTCAGGATCTTCCAGCACCGATTTGCGCCGGGCGCTTAGCTTGGCCATTCAGGTCTCCGTTTTCGGTTTTCGGTGGCACAGGCATCCCGCCGGTGCTTAGATTTTAGTAGGGTGCGTATTACCCGCCAATTGTGCAACAGTCCGAAACACAGTAATGGTGCGTAAGACGCACCCTACGGTAACTCTGCCAGCTGCTCCACCAACTCCCGTCCCCGTCGGCCGTGGCCCACGAAGGTGAGCTGCCGCTCGGTCTCGCCCTGGATGGTCAGCCGCACTTCCAGGTAGTCGGCGGGGAGCAGCGGGGCCAGGCGCGAGGCCCATTCCACCGCCACCACCCGGCCGCCGGCGAGATACTCCTCCAGGTCCGGCAGCATCTCGGCGGGGAGGTTCTCCAGGCGGTACAGGTCCAGGTGCACCAGGAGCTCCCGGCCCGGGTACTCATGGACCAGGGCGAAGCTGGGGGAAGCCACCGGCACCGTAGCCGGCACCTTAAGCCCCTGGGCGAGGCCGTGGACGAACTCCGTCTTGCCGCTGCCCAACTCACCGTTCAGGGCGATGATGTCCCCCGCAATCAGCCAGGCCGCCAGCTGCGCCGCCAGGGCCCTGGTCTCAGCGGGACTGTGGGTCAGCCACTCAAGGGGCTTCACTCGCCCCCTCCCGGGCCACGCCCCGGACCAGGTCCATCTTGCCGATAATCCCCACGATCTTTCCCTTCTTCCGTCACCGGAATGGTATGGACCTTTTGCTTATCCATCAGGGCGGCGATCTGGGGCACCGGCGTGTCCGGCGACACGGTCACCGGGCTTGGGGCTCATGAGTTCGGCCACCGTAACGCCCAGCATCTTCTCCACCTTGCGGAAGAGATGGGACGGAATCTGCAGGTAGACGTGGAAGTCCAGGATATTGACGGCCGGGGGCATCTCCAGCTCCTGGGCCCGCTCCACCAGATCGCTCTGGGTGACGATGCCGACGAGGCGGCCGTCGGCTTCCACCACCGGCACCCCGCCGATGTTCTTGCCCGCCAGGGTCTTGGCCAGGTCGCTCACCAGGGTCTCGGGAGAGACGGTAATCACTTCTTTGGTCATGATATCACGCGCTGCCAGCATATGTCTTCCTCGGAGAGGGGGATGGAGCCCCGGGTGAATTCACCCAGAACCTCGGGATACAACTCGATTAAATCTCCGGCCACCAGGCTGCGGGGACCGTATTGGGCGGCGAAATAGTCGGCGGTGAGCCCGTGGAGGTAAACCCCCAGGCGGGCCGCGTCCCAGGCCGACAGTCTCTGGGCCAGAAAGCCGCCGATGAGGCCGGTGAGGACGTCGCCGCTGCCGCCGCTGGCCAGGGCCGGGTTGCCGGTGGGGTTGAGGCTGATCCGGCCGTCCGCGGCCGCCACCAACGTCTGGGCCCCCTTCAGGACCACGACGGCCCCGTATTGGGCGGCGGTCTCCCGGGCCACCTCCAGGCGCCGGTCCTGCACCGCCGGAGTGGAGGCCCCCAACAGGCGGGCCATCTCCCCGGGGTGCGGGGTGAGGAGGCGGGGCCCGGCGGCCGCCGCCAGAGAAGCGGGGTCCCCGGCGAGGGCGTTGACCCCGTCGGCGTCCACCACCATGGGCTGAGGCAGTTGCCGCACCAGGCGCCGCACCAGTTCCTGGGTCTCCGGGTGGGTCCCCAGCCCCGGCCCGAGGGCCAGGGCGGTGCAACCCGAGGCAAAGGCCAGAATAGGCTCCAGGGCCTTGAGCCCCAGGGCCCGGGCGCCCGTAGCCTCAGGCAAAGGCAGGGTCATGGCCTCGGTAAGCTTGACTTCCATGATGTCGTTGAGACTGGCGGCAATCCCCAAGGTCACCAGGCCGGCCCCGGCCCTGAGGCCTCCCAGGGAGGCCAGGGCGGCGGCGCCGGTCTTGCCTTCGGACCCGGCCAGCACGAAAAGATGACCGAAGGTCCCCTTGTGGCTGCCGAAGGGCCGGGGCGGGATGAGCCGGCGCAGCTCCCGGGCCTCGGCCAGCTCCACCGGCGCCTCTCGGGCCAGATCAGGCGGAATGCTGAGGTCCACCCGCCACAGGCGGCCCACGTAGTCCCGTCCCGGCGGCAAAATCTGGCCGATTTTGGGCCAGCCGTAGGTCACGGTAACTTCGGCTTCGACGGCTGCACCCAAGATCTTCCCGGTATCGGCGGACAAGCCGCTGGGGATGTCCACCGCCAACACCGGCGGCCGCAGGTGATTCACTTTGTCGATCAAGGCGGCCATGCAGGCCCTGAACCGGCTTATCCAGGCCGGTGCCCAGGAGGGCGTCCACGATGAGGCCGGCCCGGGCCAATTGGTGAACCACCGGATTGAGCTGGGATTCCTCCGTGACCTCCATGACTTCCAGACCATGGTGGGCCAGGATGTCCAGGTTGACCCTGGCGTCGCCCCGCACCTGGTCCCGCCGGCCCAGCAAAAAGACGGCCACCGGTTCGCCGGCCTGGGCCAGGTAGCGGGCCACCACGAAACCATCGCCGCCGTTATTGCCCCGGCCGGCCAGCACCGCGACCTCGCCGGTGAGATCGGGGAATTCCCGCCGCAGGACCTGGTAGGTGCTGCGCCCGGCGTTCTCCATGAGCACCAGGGACGGAATCCCCACCTCATTGATGGCCCGGCGGTCCAATTCCCGCATCTCGGCGGCGGTGACCAGTTTCATGCCTCAGCCCAACCTTGAATTTTACCAGCTAAGATAACACACCTGTGGGGGGATTGCCAGGGTTGGCGGACACCCCGGAACCGTCAGCCGCTGGCAGTCAAATTAGAAAGGCGGCCCGAGGGCCGCCTGGCTGACCGGCAAGTGCTAGAGTTCCCTAAAAATGATACTCCAAGCCAACGACAATTTTTTGATTGTCAAAATCGAAGTGGACGTTCTTGCCGTCACCGGCGCCGCCTGAAATGAAGCGCTGACCGCCCGCGCTTAGATGTTGAACGCCCAATTGCGCATCCCATTGTTTGATATACTTAAATTCTACCAAGGCGGCGATGTTCTTAGTGAAATAGTAGCGCACCCCTACCTCGGTATCTAACGAAAAATTCTTGGCCGAATCGTTCTGAAAATAAAGCACTGCCACTCCGGGGCCGATACCGATATAGGGTTGCAATCTCCCAAAAGGCACCTCCTTGTCCTGCAAAAAGCCATAGCGCCCCACAAGGTGCAAGGCCATGGTCCAAATCAGGTTGCCCTGGGCCTCAGTAAAAGTAGGAGCGTTAGATACCGGGGGCTTCACCGCGACCTGCTGGTGCGGCCGATTATTACTGGCAATGCTACCCTCGCCTTCGAGGCCCAGGTAAGGGATGTAGTCGAAAAAATAACCCACTTTGACGCCGCCGACCGGACCCGGATCGGTCTTGACATTTTTAGCCGCGGTTTGAAGCTCAAAACCAGCTGGATTTCTGATCGGTTCGAAGCTCCAGTTAGCCGAACTTACCAGAGATACGCCGGCAAAACCGCCATAATAAAACTCGCCGGGACCTTTGTACCCCAACTTCCACTGGACATCTGGGGGTACGGACCACCTGTTCTGCCACAGCAGATATCCGCCCAGGGCGAGGACCGCAACGCTGGCGATGGGCACCGCGGTAATTTCAAGGTTAGACCCTAAGGCGTTCGCCCAAGCTCGCGAGTGCCAGCCTGAAACGGCTAACCAGCAAACTATCGTTAAAATTGCCGTTATCTTGAGCAACTTCATCGGTTTCTCCCCAAAACCTTGGTTATAATGCTGGGCTATTTTAAGGGTGAGTCCGATGCCTTGTCAAGTTATAATGATGGCTCCAGGTTAGGACGTTGGAGTTCGGCGGGTGATTCCGAAAATCAGCCCGCGGGGTTTCGGATAATCATGTTGACTCAGGGCCTTATGATTGTTACATTTTCATAGTTAATATGGTGTAAAAAGGTAATATATACTATTGGTCATCATCGATTATCAGGCAGGCAATCTCACCAGCGTGGTTCGCTCCTTCAAGGCCTTGGGGGTGGAAGGCCGGGTGACCCAGGATCCGGCCCAGGTGGCCGCCGCCTCCCGGGTGGTGTTTCCGGGGGTGGGGGCGGCCGGCAAGGCCATGGCCACCCTGAAGGAAATGGGCCTGGACCGGGCCTTACAAGAGAGCTTCCGGAAGGGCACCCCCATCCTGGGCATCTGCCTGGGGGCCCAGATCATTCTGGAATATAGCGAGGAAAACGACACTCCCTGTCTGGGACTGCTGCCGGGCCGCACCCGGAGCCTGCCCCGGCCGGCGGGCTTGAAGATTCCCCACATGGGCTGGAACCGGGTGCGCTTCCTGAAGCCGCACCCGGTTTTTCAAGGTTTGCCGGAAGAGGCCGAATACTATTTTGTCCACAGCTACTATCCGGATCCGGCCCAAGCGGCCATGGTGCTGGGGGTGACGGAGCACGGCATGCAGTTTCCCAGCGCCCTGGGGTGGCGCAATCTGGTGGCCACCCAGTTTCACCCGGAAAAGAGCGGCCGGTTCGGGCTGAAAATCCTGGAAAATTTCTTGGCCTGGGACGCCGCCGATGTTAAGTAAAAGGATCATCCCGTGCCTGGATGTGCGGGATGGCCGCACCACCAAGGGCATCAAATTCCGGGACAACGTCGACATCGGCGATCCGGTGGCCATGGCCCGGCTCTATTATGAAGCCGGGGCCGACGAACTGGTGTTTTATGACATCACGGCCTCCAGCGACCGCCGGGATATCATGATCGAGGTGGTGCGCCGGGTGGCCGCGGAGATCTTCATCCCCTTCTCGGTGGGCGGCGGCATCCGTAACCTGAACGACATGCGGGCGGTGCTCCTGGCCGGGGCGGAGAAGGTGAGCGTCAACTCCGCCGCGGTTAAAAATCCCGAGATCATCAGCCAGGGGGCCCGGGACTTCGGCAGCCAGTGCATCGTCCTGGGAATGGACGTCAAAAGGGTTACGCCCTCGGAGACCATCCCGTCGGGCTACGAAATGGTGATCCACGGGGGCCGCACCCCCATGGGCCTCGACGCCCTCTGGTGGGCTCAGGAAGCGGAACGGCTGGGCGCCGGGGAGATTTGCCTCAACTCCATCGACGCCGACGGCACCCAGGCCGGCTATGAGCTGACCCTGACCCGGATGATTTCCGAGGCCGTGTCCATCCCGGTCATCGCCTCGGGCGGGGCCGGCGTCCCGGAGCATCTTTATGAAGTGCTGACCCAGGGCCGGGCCGACGCGGCCCTCATCGCCTCCATGATCCATTATGGGACTTACACCATCCAAGGGATCAAGGAATATCTTCATGAACGTGGGATCCCCGTAAGGCTGGCCTGGTAATGGGCCGCCTTGCCTCGATCCGGGAAACTACCATGTGAGCGACCAGTACGAACGGAAATCCTCCGAATATCCGGAAGAACTGACGGAAATTCTGGAACCGGAGGTCGAAGAGGAGAAGGAAGAGCCGGAAGCTGAGGCGGCCCTTCCCATTCCCGCGGATCTCGACCTGGTGCAGCGCTACATCAGGGAGGCGAATCGCTTTACCCTCCTGACCCCGGAAGAAGAAAAGTCCCTGAGTTCCAGTTTCCATGAGACCGGAGACCAGGAGGCCGGCTCCCGCTTGATCACCAGCAACCTCCGCCTGGTGATCAAGATCGCCCTGGAGTTCCAAAAATATTGGATGAAGAACCTCCTGGACCTGATCCAGGAAGGCAACATCGGCCTGATGCACGCCATCAGGAAGTTCGACCCCTACCGGGGCATCAAGCTCTCGTACTACGCCTCCTTCTGGATTAAGGCCTACATCCTCAAATTCATCATGGACAACTGGAAGCTGGTGAAGATCGGCACTACCCAGTCCCAGCGCAAGCTCTTCTATAACCTGAAGCGGGAGAAGGAAAAACTCCGGGCCCTGGGATTTGAGCCCGGCCCCAAGCTCTTGGCCGAAGCCCTCAACGTTCGGGAGGAAGAGGTCATCGAAATGGATCAGCGTCTGGGAGGTTGGGAACTCTCCCTGGACGCCCCCTTGAAGGAGGGCTCCGACGAGTACCACAAAAACTTCCTCCCCACTACCGAGCCCCAGGTGGAGGAAATCCTGGCCCAGGCGGAGTTGAAAGGGCTGTTCCGCCAGAAGCTGTCGGAATTTCGCCTGGAGCTCAACGGCAAAGAGTTGGATATCTTGGATTTGCGACTATTGGCGGAGAAACCCCTCACCCTGCAGGAGATCGGCGCCCAGGCACCATATTTCCCGGGAACGGGTGCGCCAGATCGAAGACCGCTTGATCAAAAGACTGCGCCAATTTCTCAAGGCCGAAATCGCCGATTGGGAGGATTACCACAGCCCCCTGGGCGATTGAGGCCAGGGCCGGGGTAATCTTTTGGCGGCATACTAATGAGAATTTCACAGGCCAATATGCACAACATTTTTCGCGTCGGTTTCGCCTCAGACGGCCCGATGGCACTGGTCCTGATCCTGTGGCTGATCTCTGAGCCTTGCAGGTTGCGCCGCCATGGGCGGCCTCTTTCGTCCTGGAGAAGGTTCTCCCAGCGGAGAGCCAGGAAAACGCCAAGGGCCTGGCTTATTACCATTACCTCAGGCCCAGCAGATGCTCCTGGCGGAAGATGCACCTGGGGCCATCCAGCGAATACGAGGCGGCCCTGAAACAAGACCCCAGCTCGGCCAGCATGGAGCTGGAATTGGCCTCCCTTTATCAGCGCCAGGGGGACATCAAAAAGGCCCTGGCTCACGTGGAGAAGTCCTTAAAGCTGGATCCCAAACAGCAGGAGGCCTATTTTCTGCTGGCCGGCCTGCATGTGGGCCTCAACCAGTTGGAGGAGGCCATCCAGGAGTACGAACATATCCTGGCCCTGGACCCGGAAAACCGGGAAGCCCGTCTGTTTCTGGCCACTCTCTATGCCCAGCAGCGCCGCTTCCCCAAGGCCATTCGCACCATCCAGGAGATTCTGCGCCTGGAGCCCCAGTCGGTGGTGGGTCACTACTACCTGGGCCGGTTCTTCATGGAAACCGGACAGCTGGCGGAGGCGAAAAAGGAGTTAAACAAGACCCTGAGCCTGGATCCCAGGTTCGTGCCCGGCCATGTTCGACCTGGCCGTGGCCCTGGAGGGGGAAAAGCAGTTCAACCGGGCCCTGGCGCTGTATCACCGGGTCTTGCGCCAACAACCCAACAACACCCGGGCCTGGGCCAACATCGGCCGGGTGTTGCTGATTCAGAACCGTTACCGGGAGGCCCAGAAGGCCTTTGCCAAGGTCAAGGCGCTGGAGAAAAATGACCCCTCCGCCAGCTTCAATATCGGCATCATCAACCTGGAACAGAAACTCCCGGACGACGCCATCAAAGAATTTCGGGCCCTGCTGACCAATCCCCGTTACCAGGATCGGGCTCGCTATTATATCGCCCTGGCCCTGGAAGAAAAGGGGGATATCAAGGCGGCCACCCGGGAGTACCAGTTGGTGGGCCGCGACTCCGAGCAATTCATTGCGGCCCGCCTCCGGATGGCCTACCTGATCTATCAGCAAGGGGACAAGGACCGGGCTCGGCAAATCCTGGATGAGATCCGGAAAATGGCGCCGGACCGGGAAGAGATCTATCTCACCACCTCCTACTTTTACGAGGAGGAGAATCTTTGGGACCGGGCCATCGGCGTCCTCAAGGAAGGAATGGGCAAGGTGGAGCGCCCCGGGGAGATCTACTTCCGCCTGGCGGTGATCTACGAAAAGAAGCAGGATCGGGACGAAAGCATCGCCTATATTAAAAAGGTCTTGGAATTGGATCCGGACAACCCCGACGCCCAGAATTTTCTGGGTTACACCTACGCCGAGCAGGGGGTCAACCTGGATGAGGCCGAGCGGCTGGTCCGGGCCGCCCTGCAAGCCAAGCCCAACAGCGGCCAAATCATCGACAGCCTGGGCTGGGTCTATTTCAAGAAGGGGCAGTACGACAAGGCAGCGGTTCGAACTGGAGCGGGCCCACCGCCTCATGCCCCAGGACAGCACGGTGACGGAGCATCTGGCCGACGCCTACCACCGCCAGAAGCGCTACCGGGAGGCCCTGCGCCTCTACCGCCGGGCCCTGGAACTGGAAAACCCCAATCCCTCGGAACTGCGCAAGAAAATTAATAACCTGGAATTGCTGCTCCGGGAGCGGAGCCTGTGAAGCCGACGAGCCCGATCTGGCCGGCAGTGATCGTGCTGCTGGCCTGTCGTCGCCCTGAATGGCTGCCGCGCCCTGCCCCCGGCCCCGCCGCCTATGGCGGTGGCTTCGGCCGAGGAACTCCTGGCCCGGCTGCAGAATCGGCAAAAGAGCAGTGAATCGTTCCAGGCCCGGGGCCGCATCACCTTCCTGTCCCCGGAGCGGAACTACTCCGGCACCATCCTCGCTCAAGGCCCGCCGCCCCGCCGGCCTGCGGGTGGATATCCTGGATATCCTGGGCCGCACCCTCTTGAGTTTTGCCACCAACGGCGACCGGGTCCAGGTCTTGTCTCCCCAGCGAAGGGAAGTTCTTCCAGGGCCCGGCCAGCCCCAGAAACCTGGCGGCCTTCATCCCCCCCGCCGTGACCCTGCCCCAGGCCCTGCGCCTGCTGGTGGGCGCCCTGCCCCTGAGTCCCGGGCCCCCGTCCAGGTTTGACTACGACCCCGCCGCCGGCCAGTACCTGCTGGAGTGGCGGCAGGCGGAAGGTCTCCAGGAGCGCCTGTGGGTGGCGGCCCAGGGCCTCTACCCGCTGAAAGAGGAATACTTCGGCGGCGCCGCCGCAGCCCCGCTTTACCGCGGAGCTGGCCGATTTCGGGGAGACGGTCCCGGACTTCCCCGGCAAGATCACCCTCAAGACCGAGGCCCCCAAGCTGGAACTGCGGCTGGCTTATAAGGAACTGCGCCTCAACCCGCCCCTGACCCCGGCCGACCTGACCTTGACGCCGCCGCCCGGCGTGGCGGTGGTGCAACTGCCGTAAAATAGTGGCACCGGCGTCCCGCCTGGGCTTGATCTAGGATAGGCACCGAACCTGTCCTTTCGTCATTTTTGCTCTTTACTGGCTACTGACTACTGGCAACTGGCAACTTCCCATGAAATTCCTGGTGGACCTGCCCCTGGGCGGCCTGGCCAAATGGCTGCGCTTCTGCGGCTTCGACGCCGACTGCCGGCGCCTGGGCGCTGATGCTGCCGCCGCCGGCCGCGGCTACCTACATCCTCACCCGGCAGGAGGCCCTGAAACGCCTGCACCGGCCGGACCTGGTGTTCATCACCGCCTCCGATCCGGAGAGCCAGCTCCAGGAGGTGTGGCGCCGTGCTCAAAATCTCCCCCGGGCAGATCAAACCCTTGAGCCGCTGCAGCCGCTGCAACGAACCGCTCACCCCCATCCCCCGGGAGCAGGTCCAGGGCCGGGTGCCGGAGCACGTCTTCCATTACCACGACCAGTTCTTGGAGTGCCCCCGCTGCCGCCGCCTCTTCTGGCCCGGCAGCCACCTGCCCGCCATCATCAAGACCCTGCAGGAAACCCTGAAAGAATAGCTTTCAGCCGTAAGCGAAAACTGAGCGATTTTCGAGGTCTTCAAGGCGCGGTTCTAGTGGCCTTGATCGGTAGGGCCTAGCGTCCTGCGTCCTTTGTAGAGGGGTCGGCTTTGGATTCAGTGAATTTCACCGTGGTCTCGAATTGGTTGAGCTTTTAGTCAAAATTATATTAATATGTTTCCCACTCGCTGGTTGATTACGGCCCAAGGGTATCTTAAAATTAAGTCACTACGCGGGGGGAATAGCCCATGGGAGCTGGAAGCCAAGCCTCCCCGCCCGCCTCAAGGACGAGACCTGATTAACCACCAAACGGCGCCTGCCGGGAGGGTAGGAAAATGAAAAAGGTCGCGTTGATCGTTATTATTTGCCATATTGGTGGTTTTCTGCCTGGGAGGTCCGGCCGAGGCCGGGGTGGGCCAGTTCTATGATTTAATTTTGCTGCAGCCGTTGCCCGGCTATACCGGCAGTCTAGCCGTGAGAATCAATAACAGGAGCGAAGTCGTGGGTTGTTCGGGGACTGATGTTCTCTATGGGCCCTCCCACCCGGTTTATTGGGGGCCTGATGCCGATCCGGCCAAGAATTATGCGCCCCAGGATATCGGTACCCTCAACGACAACTGCGGCGTTGCCTTTGGGATCAATGACGGCGGCTACGTGGTCGGCAGAACGGGGCTCTAAGCTTACAGACAATTTCGCGCCTTTTCTCTGGCACCCGGACTGGACGAGCCTGATACCCCTGGGCGACCCGGCGAGCAACAAGACCCAAGCCTGGGCCATCAACATCCACGGGGTGATATCCGGAGAATATCTGATGGCCGGAGAACTTGATACTGCCTGTCTCTTTGAGCTCAATAAGCCCCCGGTTCCCTTAGGGCCGGGTTTTGCTTTTTGCATCAACGACTCCGGTTTGGTGGCGGGTCAGTCTGATCGCCAGGCGGTTGTCTGGGATAATAAGGTGATGCAGAACCTGACCACTGTAGAGTACTACTCCGCGGCCTCGAAAGTGAATAACTCCGGCGTGGTGATCGGAAATAGTACAGGATGAGGGTAGAAGATCCGAGTTCAGGCTTTATCTGGGATAAGTTCAAAGGACTTCGCTACTTTGACTTTCCGGTAGGTATTAATGGTTCTTGCCATGGGCATTAACAGTGCCGGCACCATAGTGGGGCAAGCTATTGTTCCGGAAGGTGGCATGGCTTACCTATGGGGAAGAAGGCAGGTTCGAGCGATCTCAATAAGAGGCTGGCACAGCCGCACTGATTGGCTCTTATTGAGAGCCAATGATATTAATGATAACGGGGAGATTGTCGGCTACTGCCCAAAAGGGGATAGAGAAACAGGGCTTTCCTGCTGCGGCCGAAAAAAGGCGCCTGGCTGCCGGGTGCGTTGATGAACACGTTGTTTGATTGATAATAGCCGAAGCCTTCCGTGGGCCGGCCTTCATAGGGCCGGCCTTTTTTGTGGCGGGCGGGGAGGGATTTCAATCCATCGGCTTTTTGCCCTTTCCTAGATTGCAGAGGCCGCCAGCCGTTCCTATATTAAAACATAAGACCTTAAGCGGGGGAGGCGTTGCCACCGAGGCTGCCTGCCCCGGTCTGAAATCCCAAGGAGGAACCCATGGACGACATTAAAGATATGGCAGTCTCGGGAGCCAAAAAAACCTGGTGCACCCTGTGGAACTTCACGGTCAATACGGCCCGCCGGGCCCAGATCCTGGGCCGCTACGGCCTGGCCTGCGCGCAGCAGCAAAAGATCAAGCAGGCTGAACGCCACCTGGGAGAAAAGATCCTTTCAGGCCCTGGAGCGGGGTGAGGCCAATCCCCTGACGGCCCCGGAGGTGAACGAGGCGGTGCAAAAGGTCAAGGAGGCCAAGGAGCGGAAGGAAAAGACCTACCAGGCCATCGCCGCCATCCGGGAGAAGATTGGCTCTTCCTGCACCATCCCCACCCCGGAGGAACCCGGGGGGGTGGAGGAAAACCCGCCGGTGCCTTAAAGACAGTGATCAGTGGTCAGTGATCAGTAAAATCTAAGGTCCTTGGTTCCCAGGTTAAACTTGGAGATCAGAGGAACCGAAAAAAATTAAGGCCAGGGGGTATCCGCTGGCCTTAATTATATTGGTGGCACAGGCGTCTCGCCTGTGCAGGCGCAGGCTAAAGCCTGCGGCTACAAACAGAAAACTGCCTTTATGGGGCGCCGCACTCCGCCGGGTCTGCCGCCGAGTTTCTCCAGGGCGTGGGGCAGGGCCGGGAGGATGGCGGTGAGGTTTTCCCGGGCGCCCTTGGGGCTGCCGGGCAGGTTGACGATGAGGGTGCAGCCCCGGATCACCGCCACCCCCCGGGAGAGCATGGCATGGGGCGTCTGCGCCAGGCCGGCGGCCCGCATGGCCTCGGGCAGGCCCGGCACCAGGCGCTCGGCCACCGTGAGCGTCGCCTCCGGGGTGACGTCCCGGGGGCTGAGCCCCGTGCCGCCGGTGGTGAGGATCAGGGCCAGGTGCTCGGTGTCGCACCAGGCTGATCAATTGGGCGGCGATGGCCTGCGCGTTCGTCGGGCACCACGGCCATGGCGACCACCTGGAAGATTTTCGGGGTCCAGCAGTCCGGCCCAGTTCCGGCCCGGCGGCGTCTTGCCGCTCCCCGGCGTGGCCTTTGTCGCTAATGGTGAGAATGCCCACCCGGAATTTCATGGTCTCACCTGCGGCCAGAGGCATTTGATAATGGTTAAATAGTTATTAGTTAACATGAGAATCCTTGCATAGGTTCCAGCTATGCTTAAATTATTCTCAAGGTACCCCTGATCGTGCTTGAGGGACAAAATTTTGGCAAAAGGGAGGCAGGTAAAATGGCGACTTTCGTGGTATTGGGGAAATTTACCGAAAAAAGTTTTGAATCCATGAAGAATCCCGCGATGTTCGAAGAAGTTAAAAAATTTGCGAAAGACATGGGGGTTGAAATCAAGGCCTGGTATATGCTGATGGGCCAATACGATGAGATGAGTATCTTGGAGGCCCCGGACGCTGAAACTGTAGCCAAGGTCGTTATCGCCTTAGGCGCGAAATATGGCTGCCGGACCGAGACTCTGCGGGCCTTCAGCGAAGCGGAAGCCAAGAAAATGTGCCCATCCCACGGATAAGTAGATCGCTTCCTAAGATTGCCTAAATTACTCTTACTGCAGCGGCCTTGGGGCCGCTGTTTTTATGCCCGTGCAACTGTGACTAACCCGGAAAACCCAGCACCTCGACGGTGTCGCCCACCTTGACCACGCCTTCCGTCAGCACCCGGGCGAAGACGCCTTCCCGGGGCATGACGCAGTCGCCCACCAGCTCCCGGATGGCGCAGCCCTTGTGGCAGGTCTTGCCGATCTGGGTGATCTCCAGGAGCACGTCGTTCCCTACCCGCAGGCGGGTGCCCACCGGCAGGGTCATCACCTCCAGGCCGTCCACCGTGAGGTTTTCGGCGAAATCGCCGGGCTTGACCTTGGCCCCCATGGCCACCATCTTGTCGATGCTTTGCAGGGACAGCAGGCTCACCTGGCGGATGCCGCCTTCGGCGTGGGCGTCGCCCTCGAGGCCGTGCTCCACCAGCAGGCGGGCCGAGGGCACGTTGTGCTTGACCACGCCCTTGCGGTCGCTGACGGAGACGGCGTGGATGGTGCCGGTGCGGTTGGTGAGGGGAGTTTGAGTCATAAAATCATCATGGTGGATGGCAGGCACAGGCGGGAGGCCTGTCCCACTTTTAAAAAATATATGGGGGTTGGGGAAGGGGGTTTGGGGGAAGGGGCAGGGGCCCTCGGCCCCTGGCCCCTTCCCCCAAAGTATCCCTTTATTCCTTTTCCCTCGCCGCCTTGGCCTCGGCGATGATCTTTTCCGCCTGTTGGGGCGGCACTTCCTCGTAGTGGTCGAACTCCATGGTATAGGTGCCCCGGCCGCCGGTCTTGGAGATCAAGTCCGGGGCATAGAGCAGCACCTCGATCATGGGCACGTGGGCGGTGATGATTTGCAGCTTGCCTTCGGCTTCGACCCCCAGGACCCGCCCCCGGCGGCCGTTGAGGTCGCCGATGATGTCACCCATGTTGTCTTCGGGCACGGTCACCACCAGCTTCATGACGGGTTCCAGCAGGGTGGGTTTGGCCAGTTCGCAGCCTTTCTTATAGCCCATGGAGCCGGCGATCTTGAAGGCCATGTCGGAGGAGTCGACGTCGTGGAAGGAGCCGTCATAGAGGGTGACCCGGAAGTCCACGCAGGGGAAGCCGGCCAGCACGCCTTCGTTCTTGGCTTCAATAATGCCCTTTTCCACCGAGGGGATAAAATTCCGGGGGATGGCGCCGCCGACGATCTTGTCGACGAACTCAAAGCCCGAGCCCTTGGGCAGGGGCTCCAGTTCCAGCCAGGTGTCGCCGTATTGGCCGCGGCCGCCGGACTGCCGTTTATATTTGCCCTGGACCTTGACGGTGGCCTTGATGGTCTCCCGGTACGGCACCTTGGGCGGCTTCAGGTTGAGCTCCACCCCGAATTTCCGTTTCATCTTTTCGGCGGTGGCCTCGATGTGCACCGCACCCACGCCGGAGACGAGGATTTCCTTGGTGTCGGCGTTGCGGGTGATGGCCAGCGACGGGTCCTCTTCGATCAATTTGGAGAAAGAGGAGAAGACCTTGTCTTCCTCCCCCTGCTTCTTGGGCTCAATGGCAAAGGTGACCATGGTATGGGAAGGCAGCAAAGCCGGCAGCAGGATGGGTTTGGCTTCGGTGGCCAGGGTGTCGCCGGTCACCGTCTCCTTAAGCTTGGCCACCGCCGCGAAGGCGCCGGGGCCGACGCTGGCCACCGCCTTCTGGCCCTTGCCTTCCAGCAGGAAGAGCTGGCCATAGCGTTCGGGCGCTTCCTTGTTCACGTTGTACACGGTGGCATCGGCGGTCATGGTGCCGGAGTAGACCCGGAAGATGGACAGCCGGCCGGCGTAGGGGTCGGCCACGGTCTTGAAGACCTGGGCCGCCAGGGGGCCGTCCGGATCCGCCTCCAGGGTTACTTCTTCCCCCGAACCCGGTTTGGTTCCCTTAACCTGACCCCGTTCCTCCGGGGCAGGCAGGTAGGCATTGATGGCGTCCAGCAGCAGGCTGGCGCCGACGGGGCCCAGGTGGTTGGAGGCCGCGCCGCACAGCACCGGCACGAAGGCGCCCTTGAGGACGCCGATCTTCAGGCCGCGGTAGATCTCCTCCGGGGTGAGTTCCCCTTCCTCCAGGAATTTTTCGATCAGGGCGTCGTCACTCTCAGCGGCGAAATTCATCAGATCGCCCCGCAACTCCGCCACTTCGTCCTGCAAATCAGCGGGGATGGGCCCGGCCTCCAGCTTGCCGCCGGCGGCCGCGGTGTAGGCCTTTTGACTGATGAGATCCACCACCCCCTTAAAGCCGGCCTCTTTGCCGATGGGCAACTGCAGGGGCACCGCCTGGACTTCCAGGATATCTTTAATATTCTTCATTACCGCGGCAAAATCGGCCCGTTCCCGATCCAGCTTGTTAACGAAGATTAGCCGCGGCAATTGATAATGGTCGGCGGCCTGCCAGACCTTCTCAGTGCCCACCTTGACACCGTCCACCGCGTCGATGACCACCACGGCCCCATCCCCCACGTGGAGGGCGGCCCGGGTGTCGGCCAGGAAGTTGTCGTCGCCGGGGGTGTCGGCCAGATAGACGGTGTGTTTCTTCCATTGATAGTGGTGGAAGGCGCTGGAGATGGTGATCTTGCGCTTGATTTCTTCGGGCTCGTAGTCGAGGACGGAGGAGCCGTCATCGACCTTTCCCAGGCGGGAGGTGGCCCCGGCGGTAAACAACAGGGCCTCTGCCAATGAGGTCTTGCCGCAGCCGCTGTGGCCGATGAGCACCAGATTGCGGATATTTGCGGTTTTGCCCGACATCAAAATCTCCCTTTCCCTCAATCTTGCCGCCCCGGCCCAGATGCTAACTTTCCTGCTCAGGGCAACCTATTTTTATTATCAGATTTATTCACATACCTCAACAGGTTTTCCGGACGCCCATTTCCCTGGGGCTCCGACTGCGGCATTAAGCCGTAGGAACGCTCTCACCGGCCTACCCGTCACCATGATACCGCCATCCTCGGACTTATTGACAGGAGACGGGCCAGTTGATATATTCACTTTTTGTCGGGACGTGGCGCAGACTGGTAGCGCACCTGAATGGGGTTCAGGGGGTCGGAGGTTCAAATCCTCTCGTCCCGACCAGGATAAACCAGGAATTAAGAGAGGTTGGCAATCGAGGGGTTGTCAGCCTTTTTATTTTTAGTAAAGGTTGGTTAATAACTCTGGGCCACCAGGCAAGTCGCTGAGTGGATTTACCAATCTCGCGCCGCGTCGGAATGAACTAAAAATTGGGACACCTCGAAATTATTTTGAGAGACCTCTTGATTTTATTCTATATAGACTTAATATATAATATATATAAATTAAGTTCCGCCCGATTAGGGGAGGAGGTTAAATGAGATTCCTGAAAGATTGTCAAGCCGATGCCACGGCCGACCTGGTCTATCGGGTCTGTCCCATGCATCTTTTGGAACCTTCCGAGTTGATCAAGGATTTAAAGACCGGCCAGGTGCTGGAGATTTTAACCGATTACGACGGCGCCCTCGAGGATATTCCGGCCTGGTGCGCCAAGCATGGTCAGGAGTTCGTGGGGATCTGCGAGGATGAATGCGATGACTGCTATAAGCTCTATATCAAGAAGCTCTCTTGAGGACAAGGTAAGGCCACGGGTTTACCTGGATCACGCCGCCGCCACGCCGGTGCGGCCGGAGGTCTTGGAGGCGATGCTGCCTTACTTTTCCCAGCGTTTTGGCAACCCTTCCGCGGTCTACGACCTGGGAACGGGCATCAAAGAGGTGGTTGAGGCGAACCGGGCCAAGGTGGGCCGCCTCATCGGGGGGCAGCCGGCCGGCGTCATCTTCACCTCCTCCGGAGCCGAAGCCAACAACCTGGCCATCAAAGGCGCGGCCCTGGCCCATCTGAAGAAAGGCCGCCACCTCATCGTCTCTGCCATCGAGCATCACTCGGTGCTGAACTCGGCCCGCTACCTGGAAAAGTTCCACGACTTCGAGGTGACCTTTCTGCCGGTCAATAAATTTGGGCAAGTGGAGACCGCGCGGCTGCAAAAGGCCCTGCGGCCCGATACGGTCCTGGTCTCCATCGGCCACGGCAGCAATGAGATCGGCACCGTGCAGCACCTCCCCGAATTGGCCGCGGTCTGCCGGGCCGCGGGGGTCCTGTTTCACAGCGACGCCGTGGCCACGGTGGGAAATATTCCCATTGCCGTGGCTGACTGGCAGGTGGATCTCCTCAGTCTCTCCGGGCCGGCCCTGGGGGCGCCCAAAGGGATCGGCGCCCTCTACTTCCGGCCGCAACTGCGTCTGGTGCCGCAGATTCACAGCGGTATTCAGGAAAACGGCCGGCGCGGCGGCACCGAGAATGTTCCCGGCATCGTGGCCCTGGGAACGGCGGCGGAGTTGGCCCAAGGGGAGCTGGAGGCCGGCTCCCGGCACCTGAGAAAATTACGGGACCGCCTGGTGGCCGGCATCCAAGAACGGATTCCCCACGCCATTTACACCGGGCACCCGGAGTTGCGCCTGCCGGGGCATGCCAGTTTTTGCTTTGAAGGCATCGAAGGGGAGGGGCTCCTCTTCCTGCTGAGCTCCCGCGGGATTTATGCCAACACCGGTTCGGCCTGCGCCTCCAAGGCCCTGAAGGTTTCGCCGGTTCTCTGCGCCATCGGGCTGACCCCGGACGTGGCCCAGGGGTCTCTGGTCCTGACCCTGAACCGCGTTAACACGGAGGCCGAGATGGACTACGTCCTGGCCCAACTGCCGCCGGCGGTGGAGCGACTCCGCTCCTTCTCCCCGGTCTGGCGCAAAAAAATCGCCGCGGCCGCGGGGGGGCAAGCATGAGGCTTTCCACCAAGAGCCGCTACGGTACCCGACTTCTCCTGGATATGGCCCAACATTACGATCAAGGCCCCATCCATTTGGGGGAGATCGCCAAACGCCAGGATATCTCGGTGAAATATCTGGAGCAAATTATCATCCCCCTGAAGAAAGCCAATTACGTGTTGAGTGTACGGGGCCCCAAGGGGGGGCATTTCCTGGCCAGGCCGCCGGAGGAGATCACCCTGGGAGAGATCGTGGCCCTCCTGGAAGAAGGGCCCAGCCTGGCGGAATGCAGTGAGCATGCCGAAGTGTGCCAGCGCGCCAATCTCTGCCCCACGCGGCTTATCTGGAAAGAGGTCGCAGAGGCGATGTTCGATAAATTGGCGACCATTACCCTGGCCGATCTGGCCGACGCGAGCCAGCACCGTCGCGCAAGGAGCTTAAAGATGTACTCTGACACCGTGATGGAGCATTTTAATAATCCCCGGAACGCCGGGGTCATCGAAGACGCCGATGGCGTCGGCGAGGTGGGCAATCCGGTCTGCGGCGACATGATGACCGTCTACATCAAAGTGGCGGACGGCAACCTGGTGGACGTGAAGTTTCAGACCTTTGGCTGCGTGGCGGCCATTGCCGTCTCGGACATGGTCAGCGAAATGGCCAAAGGCCGGAACCTGGAGGAAGCCCTGCAGATCACCAATAAGACGGTGGCCGAAGCTTTGGGGGGTCTGCCCGCCAACAAGCTGCACTGCTCCAACCTGGGGGCGGAGGCCCTGACCCTGGCCATCAAGAATTATCAGGAAAAACCTCATTAGGTTTTAGGGTAGGGGCGGACCCAGGTGTCCGCCCTCAAATTAGGGTGCACACGCAGGTGCGCCCCCAGGGACAAGGCATTTTGGCCCAAAAAATCAGGGAGGGCGGGGGTTTTGTCCCCCCGGCCCTCCCGGTTAATTTCCCTGGTTAGGTTCTTTGCTGCCTTACTCTTCCTCTTCCTTGGGCTTCAGATGCTCCGGGATGATGGCCATCTTGATGAGCAGGGGCTTCAGGAAGCTCCATTTGATGCCGAGTTCGTAGACCTCCTCCAGGTCCCGGATGGCGTCCCAGCAGTTATGGCAGGGGGAGACGACCAGCTTGGCGCCGGTGGCCAGGATCTGGTCGCGCTTCACCTTCAGGCCCACGTTGCGCTGCTGGCGGTACATGCCGATGCCGTTGAAACCGCCGCCGCCGCCGCAGCAGAAGTTGTGCTCCCGGTTCGGGGTCATCTCGACGAAGTAGCCGGGCTCCACCAGGTAGCTCATGATCTCCCGGGTGACGTCCGCCAGTCCGTAGTTGCGGATGTAGTTGCAGGAGTCCTGTAAGGTGACCAGTTCCTTGATCCGCTTGTCCGGGTCGATCTTGATCTTGCCGGTGCGCAGGGCCTCGGCCACCCACTCGGTGTAGTGGATGTACTCCACCGGCGGCCGGCCGTCCTTGCGGCCGACCCAATAGGGCCCCTCGATGACCGTGGCCCGGTGGGCGTGGCCGCATTCGGTGCCCACCACCCGCTTGGGCTTCAGGCGCTCCATGGCCCCGTAAACGCTCTCGACCATCATCTTGCAGGCGCCCCAGTCCCCGGCAAACATCGACAGGCTGGTCTGTTCCCAGCCCTCGCTCGGCACCGTCCAGTTCTCGCCGGCCATGTGGAAGAGGATGGCGGCCTCGGCGATGTCCTCGGGATAGTGCTTGGGCTCCCGGGCGTTCAAGGTGTACATCAGGTCGGCGCCCACCTTGTCCACCGGGATCTCCAGGCCCGGCCACTCGTCCTGCTGCTCGTCGGCCATCCACTCGCAGGTCTCCACCCAGTCCTCGGAGGTCACGTCCATCTGGGCCTGGTAGATGCGGTGCATGCCCGAGCCGATCTTCAGCTCCCAGGGCACGAAACCCTGCGAAAAGCAGAGGCCCCGCAGGTAGCCGAACATGACGCCCATGTCGATGCCGTAAGGGCAGAAGGAGCCGCAGCGGTTGCAGCAGGTGCACTTGGACCAGGCCACGTCCATGCAGTAGCGCATGTGGGCGTTGTCCACGTCGCCGTTGCGCTTGACGATCTTCCCCAGGGTGGACTGGATCTTGTACGACGGCACCTGGGTCGGGTCGCGGTGGTTGGCCAGATACAGGAAGCAGGTGTCGGCGCAGAGGGCGCAATGGGAGCAGAGGTCCAGCCAGGTGCGCATCCGTGACTTCATGGAGGCTGCCAGCGTGTTCTTGAGCTTCTCCTTGTCGACCTCGAGATGGCTCATCTCTTCATAATATTTCTTGCCGCTCTTGTCGGCCAGCAAGGCATCCAGATACTCTTTGGTATCGACGGTCTTCTTGTTGCAGAGGGTTCCTTCCGGCATGGATCTTCACTCCTTAAGGTCTGGCTGGCCGCGCCTCGGCGGCAGGCCCCGGAATCGACTCTCCCCGGTGGCAGAGGATTCCGGCAAATCGTTACCCTTATATTATACCATAAATATATTCTACACTCTATTTCTACCAGGCAAAACCCTTTGCCCTTATAGCCGCGCTTGATGCCGAAGTCCGCCCCGATCTGGCCCCGGGAGAGGAAGAAGCCCACCACATGCCAGAGCTTGGTGGCCGGGATCAGGACCAGCAGGAGTTCGCCGCTCAGCACGTGGGCGATGAGCCAGAGGTCGTAGTCCGCGGGGCCTGGTGCACGGCCAGAAATCCGGTGACGAAGGGAGTGACGCTGACCAGGATCAGAAAGTAGTCGTAGATCGTGGTGACGATCCTAACCTCGGGCAGGGCGATGCGCCGGATGACGATCAAGACCGCCGCGACCATGACGCCGATGGTCAGGACATCGGCCAGGCCCATGGACATCGTCGGCCAAGCCACGCCCCAGCGCTCTTTGAAGATGACCGCATGCCCCACCAGAAATAGCGGCACGCCCACCAGCCCGATATGGAAGACGAAGAAGATGAAGGTATACAAGGGCTTGGCGCGCCAGCCCACGGAATAGTAGGGTATCAGCCAGTGGACAATGGACCGCAGCGCCCCCTTGAGCCCCAGGGCCGGCCAAGCCTGGTAGGCCACGCGGTCGGCCTGCCAGTCAAGGCCCCGGATGTAGGTCACCACTCGATAGATCAGCCCCCCGAAAAAGATCCCGAAGGACAGCCACAGCAGGGGTCCGCTGATGAATGGATATAATTGTTGCATATGCGACTCCTCCGCCAGGCCGCTTAGGCGGCCCCTCAGTAGCTATTGAATGTCCTTCTCCTCGTCCCGGCCGGTGATGTACAGCCAGAAGCCGAGGATGCCCAGGACCGACAGGCCCATCAGGTAATAGGCCGCGCCCTTGGTATAGACCAGGAAGTCATGCAGCGTATAGAATTGGTTTTCCATGGTTCCCTTCCTCAGTGTCCGAAGGTTTGGGGGTGCTTATGGAGCTTGTGTTCGGTGAATTCGGGCGCTTCTTCTTCCTCGCCCTCGTGGGGCGCATGCTCCCGATACTCTGGATGCTCAGTAGAAGATGGGCATCATACGTGGAGATGAAACGGAAGAACAAAACGCCGATCGTGACGATATAGATGGAAATGACAATCTCCATCCAGCTCGGGAAGTAGCGGTCGGCCGCCGGCAGTTGCCAGTTGAAGGCGAACCAGGAGACGTTGAAGCGGTTGAGCACAATGCCGAGCACGGTGAGGATCGAGGCCCACTTGGCCAGCTTCAGGTTTTTCTCCCGTACGGCGATGGCATAGAGAAAACAGGGCAGGGCCACGAAGCCCAGGAGTTCCACCAGGAACCAGGCCCCATAGCCGGTCAGCAGGTAGTGCCATTTGTTATCCAGGGCAACACCGACTAACTTGAGCAGGAAATAGCAGGCCAGCACCATGGAGGCGCCCTTGGAGAAGCCCAGGACCACGTCGTTATGCTCGCTCTGGTAAGTCCGGTCCATCTTGTGGTGCAGGAAATGGTGCGACAGGGTCCCCTCGAAGATCACCATGGACAGGCCGGCGGCGATACTCGAAATGAAGAAGAAAAGCGGGATGTAGCTCGAATACCAGAGCGGGTGCAGCTTGGAGGGGGCGATCAGGTACAGGGCCCCCAGCGAGCTCTGGTGCATGGTGGAGAGGACGACGCCGAAGATGGTCAGGGCCAGGGTCCCCTTGACGATGATATTCCGATATTTCCTGAAACCGAGCCATTCCAGGGCGGCCGGCGTCCACTCGACGAACAGGGTGATCAAATAGAGGAAGACGCATAAGCCCACTTCGAAGAGCACCGAGGTGGTGCCGGTTTGGACGAAGATGGGATAGGGCAGCCGCCAGGGCCGGCCCACGTCGTAATGCAGGGCGAAGACCACCAGGGCGTAGCCCAGGAAGGCGGTGAGGATCGCCGGCCGGACCGCGGAGTGATAGCGCTTCAGGCCGAAGACATAGCAGGCGGCGGAGGTGGTGTAGCCGCCGGCCGCCAGGGCCACGCCGCACAAGAGGTCAAAGGAGATCCAGACCCCCCAGGGGTTGTTGTCCGACAGGTTAGTGACTCCGGCGAGCCCCTTGGTGAAGCGCAGGAAGGTGATCAGGGCGCCGAGCAAAAAGATGATGCCGACCGTGACGTTAAACGGCGTCAGCAGCGAATTCTTGGCGGCGGGGTTTTCAGTGGTCATGCTAGTCGCCCTCCTGGCTCTGGCCCTTGGCAGCTTCTTCCAGGGCGCGCTTGACCTCGCGCTCAATGGCGGTCTTCTGCTCGGCTTCAGCCTTGGTCATGGCCTTTTTAAGCTTGGCTCCGGCCTCTGCCTGGGCCTGGGCCACGGCCCGGGCCACGGCCTGCGCCTCCTCCTGCCGGGCGATTTTGTCTTTGCGCTTGTTGATGGCATAGATGCCGGTCAGCAGCACCGGCCAGGCGGCGGCCACGATGGGCACGGCGGCCAGCGCCCCGGAGGTTAGTTCGGGCGCCGGGGTGACTCCCAGGTCTTCCCGCATGCCGAGGGCACTGAAGGGCACGCCCGAGATATAGAGCCAGTTGGTGCCGCCCATCTCGTGCTCGCCGTAAATCTGGTTCAGGTAACGGCCCGGAAAGGTGTGGAAGCGCTCCCGGGCGATCTTGATCAGGTCTTGGCGTTTGCCGTAGACCAGGGCCTCCACCGGGCAGGCCCCCACGCAGCCCGGCACCTTCAGCTTGCCCGAGGTGATCTGCGGGTAACACAGGGTGCACTTCATGATCCGGGGAGTCAGGGGCTCGCTATACTCGAAGGTCGGAATCTCGAAGGGGCAGGCAATCATGCAGTAGCGGCAGCCCACGCAGACCGTGCCGTCCCAGGTCACCGCGCCCTGCGGGGTCTTGGTGAAGGCCCGCACGAAACAGGACGAGGCGCAGGCCGGCTCCAGGCAGTGGTTGCACTGCCACTTCTTATAGACCGGGCCCGCGGCGCCCGGGATATTATCGTAGCGGTTCACCACGGTATAGGTCCAGGCATGGGTCCGGCGCTTCGTGTTCAGGACGCTCAAGTCATCGAAGGGTTCGGGCGGGGGCGGCAGTTCGTTGACCTTATTGCAACCGGCCTCGCAACTACGGCAGCCGATGCAGCGGGTGGAGTCGAACAGCACGCCGAAACTCCCGGGATATCCCTGGAAATGCTGGGCTCCAGCGGCGTGGGCCGGCTTGCCCAGCGCCGCACCCAATCCTGCGGCTCCAAGCAGGCCAAGAAACGTTCTTCGTAACATGGGCATACTCCTCGTTACTTCTTCTTTTCCTTATGGCACTCGGTGCACGCCGTGGCGGCAGGCTTTTCCAGCTTCATGTCCTGGTGGCAGCTCATGCACTGCCCGTGGAACGCAGCCAGCAAGGCCGGACGATTCGCCTCCCTGGCCTGCAAACTGTCGCCGCGGTGGCAGTTGACGCAACGGGGCGGCTCCTTGGCGGCCGGGCTGTAATGGTGGCAGCCCTGGCACATGGTGCCCTGATCGCGATGGAAGTATTCCGCCAGGGTATTTCCCTGCATGCCCTTCAAGAGAGCGAGGACCTGCTTGCGGTGCGTAAACTCGGATGGCTTGTACTGGTTGGCCAGATCCTTGATCACCGCCATTTCCGGGATGTCTTTGACCGCGTAAGTGCCCGGGTTCATTTTCCGGCCCTTGAGCATGACCTCGGCCAGGGCGGACTTCTGCGGCGGAGTCATCTTGGCCAATTCATCACTCATTTTCTCGCCGCTCTTCCATTTGGTCTCGGTCAAGGGCAGGTGGCACTGCTGGCAAGTGGCGTCGTCAGGCCGGCTCGTCTTGCTGAGGTGGTTGTGGCAACCGGCGCAGTTCGGCGCCGCTTGCTTGGCGGTATGGCAGCCCGTGCAGCTCAGCTGACTCTTCTGGGAGTGCATCGCCTGCTCGTAGGTCACGTTCTTGCCTTCCGGCGATCCCGAAAGGGTGTGGCATTTCTCGCAGGAGTCCATGGTGGCATGGTGGCAAGACCGGCAGTTGTCGTTGTACTTCTCGTGGGCCTTGTGGTCGAAGGCCACCGGATTCATCAAGCGGGGCTTCCCAGGCCGGTTGTCTTCGATTTTAGGATCGTGGGTGAGCAGGGCCGCATCCGGCTGCCCCCGCTTGAGCCGGGGAACTTCCTTGTTGGGGAGCTTGGCCACCACCTCCGCGTTTTTCTTCGCTATCAGGGCTTGGCCTTCCGCCCCGTGACAGCCGGCGCAGATATAGGGGCCGGCATCCTTCACGCCCTTGTTGGCCAGATCGAGATGGCAGACCACACACTGGAGGTGCGCCGCCTGTTCCAGGCTTTTCACGTCCTGCTGCGGCTGGTCCAGATGGCAATCGCGGCAGGTCCCTTCCTTGCCCTTGGCGTAAACAAGCTTTTTGGTCTGCTGGTCCAATTCGTGGTGGCAACTGGCGCAGTTGTCCTTGCTGCCGGCCGCCGCGGGGACCTGCTTGGAGTCCACGTGCCGGAAGTGCAGGACCTTGTTGAGCCCGACGCCCATTCTGGCCGTGGTGATCTGCGGCTCGGCGTTGTGGCAGGAGCGGCATAGTCCGTCCGGCGGGCCGCTCTTCTTGCCTGCCGCGGCCCGATCCATGTGACAGCCGATGCAGGCCGCATGGTAGCTTTCCTTGATCTCTTCCGGCTTCGTCGCCTTCTTCCGCTTGAAGCTCAGGGACAGCTTGCCGTCCTCCAGCAGGTGGCAGGCCTCACAGGTCTTCTTCTCCTTGAGCAGCACGTCGGTGTGCTTGTCATGGAAAAACGTCACCGGCGGCAGCTCCAGCTTGCCGAAGGCGGCCAGGGTGTCGATCTTAATCAGGTCCGGCCGCCCCGACTCGGGGGACTGCACCGCCGGCTTCGCCGGCCCCGGCCCCTTCTCCCCCTGAGCCTCAAGGCAAAAGAATGAGGTGGCGACGCACACCAACAAGAACCCAGCCCAGCGCAGCAGTGGTCTACCTTTCACCATAACTCCAATCCTTAGCTGATATGATTAACGCAGGAAAATGTAATTCGGGGTTTTGAGCCATGTGAAATCATTCACCAGATTATGCTATTTTTAGGCAGAGATGTCTAAAAAAAAAGCAGTACATTTAGCAAATTTAGCAGTTCTTCCCGCGCCTGTGGCCCTGGTGGCAATTTCTGCCCTGTTTTCAAGGTGATAACGATGAGGCTATTTTGTTTAAAAATGCAACAAAGGGAAAGGTCAATTTGCTTTGAGGGTATTTATAATATATTCGAAAATTCGAAACAACAAAATATGACCCAGAGCCCCAAGTCGCCTCCAGGGGAGGCACCTGTCGGACTTTGGCAAGGTGGGAAGGTCTAAACTCCGGTTTGTCCGCCGCCCGGGCGGGTAAGCTACTTCCGGCGTCAGCCGGAGGCCTCGGGCGGACATTTCGTCTCCTTGGGCTCCTCCAGCCGGTCCAGCCGAGCTTTGCTGGCCTCTTCGGCCTCTTGAACCACCGGCTTCTCCCCATAGAACAGCGCGCCTTCGGTGTAGGGGGAGCTTTTAAAGCCGGTGAACCGGTCCAGGCCGGCCCGGTGAAAGCCCACTTTCAGCAGCAGCGCCAGGAAATCCTTTCCCGGTATGACCCCGCCAATTCACTGGAACCAGTTTTCCACCTTGCCGGCCTGGTCTCCCGGCAGCTCGGTCACCAGGACCATGTCGGCGACCATCAGGCGGCCGCCGCGCTTGAGGACCCGGTGTACCTCCCTGAGGGCCTGCTCTTTGTCGACGGTCAAATTGATGACCCCGTTGGAGATGACCACGTCGAATTCCCGGTCCGGGAAGGGGAGGGCCTCGGCGGCGGCGATCTCGAAGCTGACGTTGGTGAGACCCGGCAGGGCCAGGTTGGCCCGGGCCCGGGCGATCATCTCCGGAGTGGCGTCGACCCCCGCCACCCGGCCCGCAGGGCCCACCAGGCGGGCGGCTATCAGGGTATCCACCCCGGCGCCGCAGCCGATGTCCAGCACCGTTTCTCCGGGACGGATGGGTCCCAGGCTGAAGGGGTTCCCCACTCCGCAGAAGGCTTGCAGGACCGCCTCGGGCAAGTCTTGCACCAGCTCCATGGGGTAACCTTGTTGCCGCATCCCCTCCCGGCCGGTGGGGTACCGGAAGGAACCGCCGGCGTCGGACTGGGTAGCCACCTGGGTGTACTTGTGCCGGATGCCTTCCCGGATGGTGTGAATTTCGGTGTCGCTGAGGTCTGGTTTCATGGTGCTAACCTCTATAATAAGGCAAATGCTAAAGCCGGGCGGTTCAAGAACCGCCCTACATTAGGATTTTCTGCGTTTCTTTCAACTTCTTCCCGGCGCTCCAGGCCCGGCCGGCGTGGGGGCCCACGGTCCAGTAGTTGTTGTCCGGCATAGTGAGCAACAGGGGATTGATCTTCAGGATATCGGGCCGGCCGTCGGTGAGGCAGCCTTCGTCGGCATAGGCCGCCACAATCTCGCCGATGAAGAGATTATTGACCGGCAATTCCACCACGTCGTAGAGGCGGCATTCCAGACCCAGGGGGCATTCCTCGATCATGGGCGCGGTCTCCAATTCGCCGAAAAAGACCCGGAAGAGGCCGGATTTGTCTACCTTATGGCCCGAGACCAGGCCGCAATAGTCGGCCTTTTCCATCAGGTCGGCGCCGGGGAAGTTGACACTGAAGCTGCGCTGGGCCCGGATGCCCTTCGGGGTATAGTGGGCCTTATTGAGCGCCACCGCTAAGAGCGGCGGTTTCAGGTTGACCCGCATCACCCAGCCCACCGCCATGAAGTTGGCCCGCCCCTCCACCATGGCCCCCACCAGGGTCACCGGCATGGGATAGATGTAGGCGTCGGCGCCGAGATTTATTTTGCCCATGGCGAGTCCCCTTTATACCAGTTGTTGTTCTTCTGCCTCGAAAAGTCCTTAATCGGTGGCACAGACGTCCTGCCTGTACCACCGAATGCGGCGGGCGAGACGCCCGCCCTACGCTTTTAACAGAAAACAGAAAACTATTCTACAGATCCTTGCCGATGGCAAAGGCCTGGCCCAGATATTTGCCGATGCCGTGATAGGTGCGGATTTCCGGGCCGAAGATGATGGGCCGCACCTTTTCGATATCCGGGAAGCCTTTGTCCCCCAGGACGGCTTCATCGGCCTTGACGTCCAGGATCTCGCCGATGAACTGGGTGTGCAGGCCGATCTCGATGGTGTGAAGCAGTTTGCACTCCAGCACCAGGGGAAATTCCGCCACGTAGGGGGCGTCCACCACGGTGCTGGCCACCGGGGTGAGGCGGGCCTGGGCGAACTTGTTAAGGTCGCGGCCGCTGACCATGCCGAAATAATCCACCTCTCTGACGTGCGCCTCGGAGGGCACGTTGATGGTGAAGGCACCCCGGGCCACAATATTGCCGTAGGAATAGGTGGCTTTTCTCAGGGAAACCGCCATGCAGGGTGGCTTGGAGCAGCAGATGGAGCACCAGGCCGCGGTCATGACGTTGGGCTTGTCGTTGGCGTCGTAGGTCCCCACCACCCATATCGGCGTGGGGAAGGCCAGGGTCCTGGGGCCGAGGGATTTCTTCATGTGTGGTCCTCCTTGCTAAGAATGTAAGTCGCTGTGAAGAAAAAAGCAAAGGTTGAATTACAGCCAAGGAACCGCGGATGGGTTGTTGTCACCCACACCATCGTAAAGTGAACCCGGAGGTTGCACAGAATTATCAGCGTAACTATATTGCTTTAAGCCATAAATTATGGGGGCTGGGGCCATAATCTTGGGACTGCAAGCCGCCACCCGGGAGGGAAACCCATGTCTATGATAAGGAATCATCCCGATTATCTCACCAAAGTCCGTCGCGCTGCGGGCTTTTCGGTTTTCCTGGTCTTGGCCCTGTGGCTGGTGCTGCCCCAGGCGATCCTAGCCGCCACCTTCACCTGGTCGCCCACCGGCTCCCTGGCCATCGCCCGCGCTCATAACACCGCCACGCTGCTGCCCAAAGGCAAGATTTTGGTGGCAGGAGGCTATAATGACAGCGCCGAGCTTTACGATCCGGTCACGGGGCTCTGGACCGCCACCGGCTCCCTCACCGTGCCGCACACCGATCACACTGCCACCCTGTTGCCCAGCGGCCAGGTCCTGGTAGTGGGGGGGGCTAATAATATCACCGGCCTCCTAGTCAGCGCCGAGCTTTACGACCCGGCCACGGGGCTCTGGACCGCCACCGGCTCCCTGCACGAGGCTCGCCAGTTGCACACCGCCACCCTGCTGCCCAACGGCCAGGTTTTGGTGGCCGGAGGCCAAGGAGCCAGTGGCATCCTGGCCAGCGCCGAGCTCTACGACCCGGCCACCGGGATCTGGACCGCCACCGGCTCCCTGGTCGCCGACGCCCGCTATAACCACACCGCCACCCTGCTGCCCAACGGCTACGTTTTGGTGGCGGGAGGGGAGGGCGCCGGCTTCATCTCCCTGGCCAGCTCTGAGCTCTACGACCCGGCCTTGGGGACCTGGAACCCCACCGGCTCCCTGGCCACCGCCCGGTATGGCCACACTGCCACCCTGCTGCCTAACGGCCGGGTCCTGGTGGCCGGAGGCTTGGGGCAGGTGGCACCTTGCCCAGCGCCGAGCTCTTCAACCCGGCCGCGACGGGAACCTGGACTACCACCGGCTCCCTGGCCACCGGCCGCTATTACCACACCGCCACCCTGCTGACCAACGGCCAGGTCCTGGTGGCCGGAGGCTATGATACCTCGAGCGGCAGCTACCTAACCAGCGCCGTGGTCTTCGACCCGGCCACCGGGATCTGGACAGCCACCGGCTCCCTGGCCACCGGCCGCATCAACCATACAGCCACCCTGCTGCCCAACGGCCGGGTCCTGGTGGCCGGAGGCCAAAGATCAATCGGTTTCCTGGCCAGCGCCGAGCTCTATGATTCACCCCCAGGGGCCTGGAGTCCCACCGGCTCCCTGGCCACCGGCCGCTATGCCCACACCGCCACCCTGCTGCCCAGCGGCCAGGTCCTGATGGCGGCAGGGGTTAAAATAGGTGGCTATCTGTCTAGCGCCGAGCTCTATGACCCGGCCAGCGGGAGCTGGACCGCCACCGGCTCCCTGGCCACCGCCCGCTATGGCCACACCGCCACCCTGCTGCCCAACGGCCAGGTCCTGGTGGCGGGTGGCTATAATTCCTCAGACGGCGTTCTGAATGGCGCCGAGCTCTACGACCCGGCCACCGGGAAATGGTCTGCTACGGGCAGCTTAATGAACGTTGCCCGCTATTACCACACCGCCACTCTGCTGCCCGGCGGCAAGGTCCTGGTGGCGGGTGGCTTTGGAGCAAGTAATGTTTTCCTGGCTAGCGCCGAGCTCTATGACCCGGCAGCCGGGACCTGGTCTACTCTGGGCGCCGGCTCCCTGCACGAGGCTCGGGAGTTGCACACCGCCACCCTGCTGCCCAGCGGCAAGGTCCTGGTGGCCGGAGGCGAGGGAGCCAGTGGTTTCCTGGCCAGCGCCGAGCTTTATGACCCGGCCAGCGGGACCTGGAGCGGCACCGGTTCCCTGGCCACCGGCCGGAGAAGTCACACCGCCACCCTGCTACGCAACGGCCAGGTCCTGGTGGCGGCAGGCATTTTTTCGCCTAATCCGGCGGACGCTCTGAACAGCGCCGAGCTTTATGACCCGGCCAGCGGGTTCTGGAATCCCACCGGCTCTCTGACCACCGCCCGCTTTGTCCACTCCGCCACCCTGCTGACCAACGGCCAGGTCCTGGTGGCGGGAGGCTCAGGGGTAAGCGGCTTTCCCCTGGTCAGCGCCGAGATCTATAACCCGGCCACCCGGACCTGGTTGCTCACCGGTTCCCTGGCCGTCGCCGCCGGGTATGGCCACAGCGCCACCCTGCTGCGCAACGGCCAGGTCCTGGCGGCAGGAGGCGTTATTGAGGTTTTTGCCCTGAGCACTGCAGAACTCTACAATCCCGCGCCGGCGGGATTCAGCCCGGGCATAAATGAATTGTTGTTGGATTAGAATTAAAGCAAATATGAGCTATGCTTCCGTCTATCTGGCGGTTCATACAAAAAAAGCCCGGCAGATTGGCGTCTGCCGGGCCCGGTTCAGTCAACGATTGCTAACTTAGCTGGCGCTAAGCTTTATTCCTCTTCATCCAACTCGACGCCGTCCCGCTCGAACTGGGCGTCACGAAGCGGCGTGGCCCGCCTCGATCTCGGCCTCGCTCCAGGGCTCGTAAACCAGGCAGTTGGCCACCAGTTCCCAGAGGTACAGGGTCTCCTGGTAGTTGCCCATGTCCATGCGGCCTTCTTTGTGCTCCTTGCCCAGGCCCTTCAGAATCTGGTCCCGGCAGTTGTGGCAGGGGGCGATGACCAACTCGGCCCCGGTGGCCTTGATCTGGTCGGCCTTCATCTTGCCGTAGGCCAGGCGCTCGGCGTCGTAGGGCATGGCCCAGGCGCCGCCGCCGGCCCCGCAGCACAGGTTGTTCAGGGGATCGTCGATCATCTCCCGATAGTGGCTCGGGTCGATGCACTGCTGGGCGATCCAGCGGGTCTTTTCGCCATTGTTGGGGCTATCCCCATAGGCCATCACCGACTTGCGCACGTAGTTGCAGGGATCGTGCACCGTAAAAGCTTCGTGATACTTCTGGGTGTTGAGCTTGATCCGGCCGGATTTGATGTAGTCCTCCAGCAGATCCATGACGCTGACGACCTTGAATTCCTTGAAAACTTCCGGAAACCACTTGTTGAACCCGACCCGGGTTGCGTAGTAGGCATGCCCTCATTCGGGGTACAAGATCGTTTTACACTTGAGTCGTCGGGCATTTTCGATGACCCGGCCCACCTGTTCCTTCCAGGCCGGGTCATCGCCGGAGAACAGCCCCCAGTTGACGCCTTCCCAGTTGGTGGAAGAGACGGTCCAGTCTTCCTTGGCGGCGTAAAAGATGCGCCACCAGAACTTCATGTCGTCCGGCTCGCCGAAGGGTTCCTTGGAGTTGACGGTGACGATGATGTTGGCCCCTTCCTTGTCCACCGGCACGTAGAAGCCGGGGGTGGGCTGATCTTCGTCGTTTTCCATCTCCACGCCCAGTTCCGCCAGCAGGAAGAGAAAGTCGTCCCGGGGAATCCCGAGGTTGTTGCCGCGCTCGAGATTCATCATCGTGCCCTTATGGATGGGGCCGGGCACCTTGTCCCGCGCCCGCTCGGTGCGGCAGGCCCGGAAGGTCCGCATCAGCTCAATGCCCATGGGACACTGGTACTGGCACCGGCCGCACAGGGTGCAGACCCAGGGCCATTTGGAATCGATGACTTCCTGCTCCATCCCGAAGACTATAGCCCGGATGGCCTTCCGGGAGTCCCAACCGGGGACCAGACCGGTGGCGGGGCAACCTCCGGCACAGGTGCCGCAGGTATAGCAGCGGTCCGCCAGCTCGGGGGCGATGTTCCCGATCTTGCGGTGCTTTCGGTCTACCCTCACTTCTTTAGGGGCCTCTTCTGCCATGTTTCCTCCAGATAAAAATTATAAGCCATGAAACTTACTTGATTTATGGTCATTAAGGGCGGCCGCGGGGGTTTCCCGAGGCCAGCGTCTGTTACCTAAGTCCAGAATATCTATGGATAATCTCTTTTAGGTAAAAAACCCAACCATATTATTTATATATAAAATTTCCACCAAAAAAGAAAGGTTTTTTGCCGGACCACATTCGATTATATGGCCCCCATACTTCATGTCAAGGATAAAATACTAAATTTCACAAGGAGAGATTCCCCGGCCACCTGGGGAAATATTTGCGTCCTTTTAAACAGCACGACAATTTCCCCTGCCGCCCGCGGTAATTTGTGGTAATCTAATCAGTTAGATAACGGCGGATCCGCCTGGAACTCCTTCGGGCCGCGGGGGAAAGGAATGGACTATAGTCTGGAAACGATGTCGGCCAGCCACCGGCAACCGGTAATCGACATTTTTAACCACTTTATCCGTCACCTTCCTGCCGCCTTTCTCACCGAGCCGGTGGATTACAGTTTCTTCGATCACCTCCTCAAGATATCCCGGGGCTATCCCGCCGTGGTGGTCAAAGACGCGGCCCAACAAGTGGTCGGGTTCGCTTTGCTGCGTCCCCACTACTCTGAGGCCAGTTTTCGGAGGACGGCGGAGATTACTTACTTTATTCTTCCGGACCACACCCGGCAAGGGCTCGGCAGTGCCATCCTGGAGTTGTTCATGGAGCAAGCCGGACCAATGGGAATCGACTCCTTTCTCGTCGCCATTTCGTCGAAAAATGAAGAAAGCCTGAGATTTCATCTGAAGAACGGTTTCCGTAAGGCCGGCAGATTCGCTAAGATCGGCCGCAAATTCGGCGAAGATTTCGATGTGGTGTGGCTGCAGAAACACCTGGACCGGCCGGGGTAAGCCGGTCTTCTGAGCTTAATAAGCTAACGTTATTGGGGCTAAGTATGATCTTAACCTGCTGGTTAATGGTGCTGGTGCTTTTACAAGTTCTGCCGGTTTCGGCCCAGGGCGCGGAGTTTCCCTGGAAACCCGGCGATGCGCCACCACCGGTGGCGGGGATTCATCTGGGTGATGGCCGGGTCCGGCTCGAGGCGGTTTTGGGCCAGCCCAGCGGGACGGAGAAGCTGGGCGAAGATGCCTTGGCGCTCACCTACCGGAAACGAGGCGTCCAGGTGCTATATGCGCCCCTCGACGGCGCCGCCGTCATTTATTTGCTTACCCGCAAGGCCGGCGATATCGGCGGAATTCGCCTCGGGGATACTCGCCAGCAGGTCCTGGCCCGGTGGGGCGACCCTCCTGCCGCGAGCGGCCCGATGGGCATCTACAGAGCCGGTGACTGGGGGGCTTTCGTCAAGCTGGGCGAAGACGACAAGGTTAAGCAACTCGGCATCGGCCGCCTCACCGACAAGGTCCCCGAAGGCGCGAATTTTTACCGCAAAACGATTAGCCGGGTGCCGAAAAAGTAAAGGAGAATTATTAAGAGATGGCAGATGAAATTACCGCCCGACTGGAGTTGCTGGCTAAACTGGGCGAATCCCTGGCCCGGCATAAAGACGACCTGGTAGCGGCGCAAGGTCAGGACATCGGCGCTCCCTGCGCCATCGCCGCCTTCGAAGTGGACCTGGCCGTGGAGCACCTGAAGAACATGGCAGAGGAAGTCCCGTACGTGCGGGGGAAATCCCCCTATGGCACCGTGGCCGCCATCTTCCCCTACGACGCCTCGCCCATCATGCTGGCCCGGGTGGGGGGCGCCGCCATCCTGGGCGGCAACCGCTTCCGGTATAGTTGCTCCTCCATGACGCCCCGCTCCAGCCGGATTCTTCAAGAAGTGGTGGCCCCCTTTGCCGAAATCGAGGCCGTGACCGGGATGAAAAACCAGGATTTCGGCCGGCGCTGCGTCGCCGACCCCGCCGTCAGGGTGCTGTTCATCTCCGGCGGCGGGGCGGTGGGTGAAATCTACGCCCAGGAGGCCGGGCACTTCGATAAGCTCTTCTTTGCCGGCCCCAGCGGCCTGCCGCCGGTCATCCTCTTTCAGGACGCTAACCTTGCGGCGGCGGCACGCTTCGTGGTGCGCCGGGCCTTCGTCAACGGCGGCCAGTACTGCACCACCCTGAAGCGGGCTTATATCCACCGGGATATCTATGAGACGGCCAAAAAGCTCATCATTGAACAAATGGCCGACATTCGAGTGGGCGACCCCCGGGACCCCAAGACCTGGATCGGCCCCATCAAGGTGGCGCGCACCCGCGCCCTGCTGGACCGGGCCCTGGCGGCCTTGAAAGACCCCCACTTCCTGGTGCCCTATCGGCGGGAGGGGGAGTGGCAGGGACCCTTCCTGGTGGAAACCACGGAGCCGCCCGACGTAGAGCTGTTCGGGCCCCTGCTGACCCTGATCCCCATCGAGAGCGAGGCCGCCGCGGTGGAGACCGTGCTCGCCAGCCGCTATCCCTTCCTGGTGAGTTGGTTCGGCACCCCGCCTCCAGGCGCCAAAGAAGCCCTGACCAAAACCTTCGGCATGGTCTACGACAATCCGGATTTCCTCTTCACCCCCCTGCGCCTGCCCTTCGGCGGCAAGGGCCCCAGCGGCTGGATCATCGAAAACCGGGACGGCCGGCTGACCAAACGGGACGGCGCCTTTATGTACAGCGCCGAGCTGGTGCGGGAAAAGTGAGCAGTAAGCCGCGAGCCGTGAGCGGCCGCCGGGCGTAAGGACCACGGCATTCGGGAGGGAAGGATGGCCGAAGAGTTTCTGTATCAGTTGGACCTGTGGCTCATCTTGGCAGCCAGTATCGGTCTTTTTCTTTTGGGCGATGAAATTGGCTTCCGGGTCGGGCGGCGCAAACGCCCAGAGATCAACGAGGACGCCAGGTCCCAGGTAATTACGATTCAAGGGGCCATGCTGGGGCTGCTGGCTCTGCTGCTGGGCTTTACCTTCTCCATGGCCATGTCCCGGTTTGAGGTCCGCAAGCAGCAAATCCTGGAGGAGTCCAACGCCATCGGCACCACCTATCTCCGGGCTCAATTGATGCCGGAGCCCCAAAGAAAAGAGGTCAGTGCTCTGCTGCGGCGATATGTCGAGGCCCGGCTGCAGTTTTACCAGGCCGGCATGGATCGGGAACGGTTTCAAGAGGCCAGGGGCCAAACGGAGCGGCTGCAGCTGCAACTCTGGTCACAGGCCGCGGCCTGGGGGGATAAAGAACCACGGGCCGTCCCTGCCGGACTGTTTCTCCAATCATTGAACGAGACCATCGACCTCCACTCCAAGGGCATAACCGCCTTAGAAAACCACGTGCCCGAAATCATCCTGGTGCTTCTCTATTTCGTGGCCCTGGCGGCTACCGGGCTGATCGGCTATGGCGCCGGGCTGGCGGGGCGGCGAAATTTCGTGGTCACCATGGTTGCCTCCATGCTCATTGCCGCGGTAATCCTGGTGATCATCGACCTGGACCGGCCGCACCAGGGTCTGATCAAGGTGGGTCTCGGGCGCATGGTGGAGCTGCATAACAGCCTCGATCAAGTTAACCTGGAGACCGGCGGGACCGCACCCGGGCCAAAGTAAGAATGGACAGAAAGCTATTAACTTCCTGGCCCCAGACCTATCAGGAAGCGGTGGCCATCCAGGAAGACCTGCGCCAGCGGGTCCGGCTGGCGCCCCTGCCGCGGCCGCCCCGGCTGGTGGCCGGGGCCGACGCCATCACCGACCGCGCCGACCGGCTGATCTTCGGGGCCCTGGCGGTCTATAGCTATCCGGATTTGGAACTGGTGGAGGAGGCGGGGGCCGCGGGGGAGTGCCCGTTTCCGTACCGCACCGGACTTCTCAGTTTCCGGGAGATCCCCATCCTGACGGAGGCGTTTCGGCGCTTGAAAAATCGACCGGACGTGATTTTGGTGGACGGCCAGGGGCTGGCCCATCCCCGGGGTCTGGGGCTGGCCTCACATCTGGGTCTGGTGTTGGCGGTGCCCACCATCGGGGTGGCCAAGAGCCGCCTGGTGGGTGCAGGACCGGAGCCGGATTTGGCGGCCGGCTCGGCCAGTCCTTTGATTTACCAGGGAAAATTGGTGGGATTGATCCTGCGGACTCGACAGGGCATAAAACCCCTCTACCTTTCTCCCGGGCATCTCATTACCCTGGAGGAAAGCCGGGAGATTACCCTGGGCTGCGTTACGAAATACCGGATTCCCCAGCCTTTGCGCCGGGCGGATCAGCTAAGCCGCCGTCTGCAGGCGGCGGCGCTCCGGGCCGCGTCTTTAACCGGGCCTGGGCCTCCAGGCTGAAGAGCCGCTCCCGATGGAGCGGGCAAATGTGGTAATGGGAATTGCCGCATTCCCCCCGGACTGCATCCCATTCCCACCAGAGACAGTTTTCGCAAGCCCCCCGCCTCTCCTGGTTTAGGCAGATTCTTCCCGCCTCCCCGAAGTTGACCATTTCCCCCACCCACATCCCCGAGCGTTGCTTACGTCCTGGAAGGAATAACTTCTACCTTCCAAACGTATCAATATCATTAAAGACTGAAATTCAATTTTAGTCAAATGTTTTTTTGGGGCTGGCCGCGGTGGGGCCACGGCCCGGGCGAGGGCCGGGGCGGCGACGGGTCAGGCGGGACGGATTACGCCGATGCGGCAATCAGAAAAAATCGCTCTTTTTAAAGACCAGCGGTTGCGCCTGGGGGTGGAGGATCTCGGCGTCCACCACCTCTCCCACAAACAGGGTGTGGTCTCCGGCGGCTAAAGGTGTCCTTCAGCTTCAGGTCCAGGTAAGCGTAAGCCTGGGGCAGGATGGGGGCGCCGGTGGCCGCCGTGGTCCATTCCAGGCCGGCGAATTTGTCCACCTGGCGGCCGCTCTTGTAGCCGAAGCGCTTGCCCAGATCGGCCTGGGTGCTGTCCAGCACATTGACGGCAAAGATGCCGCTTTCCTGGATGAGGCGATGGGAATAGCGGGATGGGGCGATGGACACCATCACCAGCAAGGGCTTGAGTGACACCTGGGAGACCCAGGAGGCGGTCATGCCGTTGACCACATCCTCCAGGCGGGTGGTAACCACGTAAACCCCATGCACCAGGGCGTTAAAGGCGATCTCTTGCATCGGTGGCCTCCTTAACAAAAGGGGAAAAGGGAAAAGTCCAAAAGGGGAAAGGGAAGAAACCAAAGTTCCCATGGTCCCCGTTCGCCTAATTTCCTGTTCGCCCCGATCCCGAAAGTCTTGATCAGTGGGCGTTTGCGGCTTTCTCAGGCTTCCCGGCCTTGCTCCCGTGATTGCCCGCGGCTGGGACCCATTCCTCACAGAACCAGAACTTGCCGACCCCCTGGCCGAGGCGCTCGCACAGCCCTTTGTATTGGTAAATCCAGTGGCGGCAGGTGTGGCAGACCTTCAGGGGACGGTTTTTCTCTTGTGTGGTCATATACAGGCAATTTCCTTTGCAAAAATGTAGGTAGACTCAAGGCGGCCGGTTTTGGCTGAAAGCTGACTGCTGACAGCTATTCCATGTTAAATTTCTTCTGGCTCCAGGTCAAGGCGGAAATGGTCGAAGCCGGCCCCGGAGATATCCACCTCGCCCTCAGAGGTGACCAGAGACACCCGATCGCCGGCGACGATCTCCCCCAAAAGCAGGGGTGGGTCCAGGCCGGCCCCGGCGAAGGCCGGGGCTAGCCGGGCGGCCATGTCTCGGCTGGCGGTGAAGAGCAGCTGGTAATCTTCACCCCCCATCAGGGCCAGCTTCAAGGGGTCGGCCTGAAGATAGGGCGCCGCGGCCAAAACCCGGGGTGAGATGGGGACCGCGGCCGCGGGGATGCACGGCCCCCACCCCGCTGGCCCGGCAGAGGTGATACAGGTCGGAGGCCACCCCGTCGGAGGTGTCGATGGCGGCAGTGGCCAGACCCTCGCGGGCCAGAAGGCGCCCGGCCGTCAGTTGCGGCCGGGGGGCCAGATGCGCCGCCACCAGGGCGGCCTTGAGGTCCGCATCCAGTGCGGGGCGCCTTTTCAGGACCTCCAGTCCGGCCGCGGCTTCTCCCAGGTCATCGGTGACGTAAATCAGGTCCCCCGCCCGGGCGCCGGCGCGCTTGAGCATCTGCCGGGCGGGCACGCGTGCCGGTGAGGGTAATGGTCACCGTTAGTCGCCCCGGGGAGGCCACGGTGTCGCCGCCGATGATGGCCACCCCGTACTCCCGGCCGGCTTGGGCCAGGCCGTCGGCCAGTTCCAGGGCCAGGCCGGGGTCCCGCTCCGGCGGCCACCCCAGGGAAAGCAAGGCGTAGCGGGGCTCCCCGCCCATGGCGGCGATGTCGCTCAGGTTTACCGCCAGGGCCTTCCAGCCCAGTTGCGTCAGCGTGGTGTAGGACAGGTCGAAATGCACCCGCTCCACCAGGGTGTCCACGGTCCAGAGGAGGTAGTCGTCACCGTTGGTGCTCAAGGCGGCGCAGTCATCGCCGATCCCCAGGACGACCCCCGGCGGCGCCGGGCCGAACCTGCGGCTGAGGGCCTCGATGAGGGCGGTCTCCCTGGTCAGCGTGCGCTCTCCCCGCTGCATGGCTCCATTCCTGAGGTGGCGGTGTAGGGGCGGCGCGCTCGCCGCCCCTACGGGTCGTTATGCGGTCTTCTTTGCTAATAGCTCGCCGCTATTCTAATCCCGGCTGCGCAATTTTATCAGCAACCGCAAGATTTCGAGATAGAGCCAGATGAGGGTGACCATCAGGCCGAAGGCCCCGTACCACTCCATGTACTTGGGCGCCCCTTGCAAAGCCCCCTGCTCGATGAAATCGAAGTCCAGGACCAGGTTCAGGGCGGCAATGGTGACCACCACCAGGCTGAAGATGATGCCCACCGGGCCGTTGCCGTAGACCAGGGGAACCTGCACCCCGAACAGGCCCAGGATGAGGGTGACCAGGTAAAACAGGCAGATGCCGCCGGTGGCCGCCACGATGCCCTTCTTGAAGCCCTCGGTGGCCCGGATCAGGCCCGACTTATACGCCAGCAGGAGCGCCAGGCAGGTCCCGAAGGTGAGGCCCACCGCCTGGATGACGATCCCGGGGTACTGGGCTTCGGCAATGGAGGAGAGGCCGCCGATGAACAGGCCCTCCAGCAGGGCATAGATGGGCGCAGTCACACCGGCCCAGGCCGGTTTGAAGATGGTCACCAGGGCGACGATGAAACCGGCGATGGCCCCCACCCCCATCAACGGCGCCACCGCGGCCGCATTACCGGACTGGAAGAAGATGCTCCAGGCCCAGGCGGCGGTGATCAAGACGCACAGCAGCAACAGCAGGGCCTTGTTGGTGGTCCCCTGGATGGACATGGCCTCTTCGGTCCGGGCCACCCGGCCCAATCCGGAGAAGGTGTTGGCGCCGAGCGCGGGGTTGGCCGTCCTCATGGCCATATGGAAGTCCTCCCGAGTAGTTGGTGGAAATGCTTAAGATTATCAGGAGTGTATCATCATCCAGGGCGGTGCGAAAGAAAAATGGGGCCTGTTTGGCTTACTACGCTTCCGGCAGCAGCAGGCGCTGCAGTTCTGCCGTCTCATAGACCACTTCTTGGCCGACCAACCGCACCTGTCCGTGCACTACATAGTTGAGAACCCGGGGTTGCCAAACATGCTCAGCCCGATTCACCTTCGCCGCCAGGGTCTCCGGGGTATCGTGCGGCTCAATGGGAACAGGCAGCGCGAAAAGTATCGGGCCGCGGTCATATTTCTCATCCACAAAATGCATGGTGACCGCGCTGTGGGTAATTTCCCCGCGGTGATAAGCTGCCATAACCGCTGAGTGCACCTGGTGTCCGTAAAGTTTCGGCCCGCCAAATCGGGGCAAAGGGCCGGGATGGATATTAATCGTGCGCGCCGGCTCAAGGCCTGCTACCAGTTTCAGCCAGCCGGAGAGCATGACATAATCAGCGTTGAAGTACGTGACAAAGTTTTGATAGCCCTGGGCCTCATAGGGACCAACCCAGTATTCGGCAGGTATCCCGAGAGCTTTGGCCTTCTGCCAAACACCGCCGGCAAAATGATTAGTGATCACCGCACAAATCCACGCGTCTAAAATTGGCGGCCTGGCCCGCGCCGCTCTTACCATCGTCTCAAATCCGGAGCCGCCACCGGTTTTGGTCCCGGAAGCAAAAACCAGAATATTTGGCTTAGTTTTTTTCATAACGCCAAACCTTTTTTGGCTAACTTATTCCAAACAAGAGGTTTTAAGAGAGTATAATCTAGCCCTAAAAATTTGACCATTCCGACCTGAGAATCATATCAGCAATTTTTCAAGAATTGGGTCTAGGTGTCGCTTCTGGCAAGATATTTTAGTCAATATATTCGCCCCTCGGTTTCTTATCCTGCCTGGTGGAACATCCTTTATCGGTGGCTTCGCTTTTCCCCTGGCCCACCATTACTGGGCAGTGCTGGCCTGGGGGCCATAAGCTTACCAGCCTGATACCGTAAATGGTCATTGAGGATTTGAGGGCTGGAAATCTGGAAAAAAATTGGCTCTGAGCTTTAATTTTGCTATTATTGCCCACGTGGAATAATTAGCTTTGAGAAGCGGTCCCATTCTGCGGGAGAACTTCTATGAAACGGTATCTCGTCCTGCTGGCCTGTGTTTTTTGCCTTGCCGCAACCGACATAGCTGCTGGATTAGGAGGGACATCATGAAGATCAGAGAGGCTGCTTTAAGGATAGCGGTGCTGGCGGTTTGCCTGCTCATAGGACTTGGTACTCCGGCCGGCGCCCAGTACATTACGGTGCAGAACGGCAACTTTTATAACGGCGGCCAGCAGTGGTTTCCCTATGGCTTCAATTACGTACCCTACTACGCGTTTGAAGGCCCCCTGTCTTGGGCTGAATTCTGGCTGGGGGACGGCGGCTATCGCCCCGAGGTGATCGAGGCCGAGCTGACTACCCTGGCTTCCCTGGGGGTGAATTGTCTCACGGTCCCCTGGGCTTCCATGCTGGTGGAGCAGGCCCCGAAGCATCTTCCCGACTTTCTGACCGCGTGCCGCAATCATAATATCAAGGTCATCCTGTTCTTTCCCAAAACCAATCCCCTGGAGACCCTGGCCCAGGACGGGCCGACCTACGGCTCACCCCCCACACCTTATATCGACCCCGAGACGGCCCTGGACCAGATCATTCCCGGCCTCAACCTGGCTCAGCGGCCCGAGATTCTCTCCTATGACATCGCCTGGGAGCCGCGTCTGGATCACTGGGAAACTGTACCAGGCGGGGCTGGAGAAGGGCCGTGGCAACCCGGCCGGTGTGTCTGGGACGGCGTCTGGTCCCGTTTCATCGCCCGGGAGTTTAATTCCATTGATGCTGCCAACCAGCATTTTGGCAAGGATATTGTCAGGACAGTTTCTGACAAACCGGCCTCCGGCCTGGTCTCCCTCACCATGCCGGTGCGCGCCCTAACAGGCGCTCCCGTGAATTGCACCATAACTATGAAAAACCTGGGGGGGGATACCTGGGGCCGGGATACGGTCTTTCTGCTGCCCATCTTCGGAGAGGGCCTGCCGAGCTCCTCCACGCCCATCAGGTTGAATGAAGCCTCGGTGGCGGCAGGGAACCAGGGGACCTTTTCCTTCAGATATAATGCCGCCAGCCCGGGCCGGAAGAGGCTGCGCCTGAGGCTGGTGGCTTTGGAGAACGGTGTTTATAAACCCTTCGGCACCCTGGTGGAATGGGAGGTGGAGGCGGTCCCCGCCGGCAGGGCGGTGGTCCGGACCATCACGGCCCCTCCCCCTATCCTGGGTTGTCAGGATGACCAGTTGGATCCGCAGTTCACCCCCCCCGATCAGAGGATCATACCCATAGAGCCGCCCCTGCCGCTGCCCACAACGCCGGTGGTGGCGGTCCAGGATTTTCTGGTCAACGCCTACCGCCGTTGCCTGGACACCGAGGCCGCCACCCGCTTCGGCCGCGTCTGCCGCCGGATTCGCCAGTTGGACCCCAACCACCTCATCTCCTGCCGTCAGGGCTGGGGCGGTAACGGCAATCCCAATTCGTGACCCGTTATCCCCTGGATTTAATCTCCACGGGTTATCATTTCGATTTCCAGGGGGTGGAGGCTTATTATATCGACTGGGCCAAACCTTCTCCTCCGTTCAGCGACAGCGATTATACCGATTATATCCTGGCCGGCATGGCCACCGACCAGGCTTACAGCCGCTGGGCCACCAACGGCAAGCCGGTCATCTGGTCGGAGGTCTTCTATTGTTATACCAAAATCGAACATGGAACTTATATAGATCTCGACCCGCCGCAGGAGCAATATTTATCCTGGTTCATTACCTCTTTGCTGCAAACCGCCGGCAACGGGTTCCAGTGGTGGTGGTGGCCCGGCGGTCTGGTTGGTAACGTCCAGGATTGGGGGGTCATCAACCCCGACGGCACGCTCAGGCCCTCGGCCAACGTCATGGCCAACCTGGCGGCCCAGGCCACTTCCCCGCGGCCCATCCCGCCGGAGACCGTCACCGGCACGGTGGACCTGCTGGCCGACGCCCGGGGCTTTGCCTGGACCTATGTCGCCCACCAGCATGAGGCCCTGGCCGCGGTCAAGGCGGGGAAAGGCTATGCCTTGCAGGGCAAGGGAACGGGCAAAGATTCCAGCAGCGCCGATTTGCTGGGGGGACTGCCCCAATATCTCTGGGCCGAGATCACTAAGGTGGAACTGCGGATAGGAGAAAATGGCGAGTGGTTTGAAGTGCGGGACGGCATGGCCTACGTGGTGCCGGCCGGCCAGAAAATCTACTGCCGGGCCGAAGTAATCAACATGGGAGACGCCACCTGGCTGAACAACGTGGCCTTTGCCGCCAATCCTAAGCAGCCCAACTTCCTCAACTTCGCCCCGCAATCTCTGGCAGCCAACGCGCCTCGCTTAACTAAGGTGGTTATCCCGGAGTTTCAGCTGACTGACGGCCTGGCGGCGGACCACCCGGTGCAGTTTCAGATGAACGCCCAGGAGGTTTGCTGGATAACCGGGTCAGTGCAAATCAACCTGGCGGCTTATCAGCCGGCTCCAACCTGGTTAAGCCTCTTGCTGTTGGATTAGCAACAACGGGCGGGCAGACTCTATTTCTCCACGGGTAGGCTAAATTAAAGATAACTGCTGAGGCTGTCGAAAAAGGTACCTCCCGATCATTTCTTTCCTGATGTTTGTCTTCATCGGTCCACCCAAAAAATTACATCTAACAGATTATAATCTTTAATAAATAGCCGTGGTGTGCTATCCTTGGCCAATGACTTTTTTGGGCGGATAAGCCATGGCCAAATTTAAATCCTATGACTATCGGCAAAGAGTACTCCTCCCGGTTTCTTTGGAAGACCAGTTAATGTCTGGCACTTTGGAGTTCGCCATTCATACCCTGGTGGAGAAGCGCTTGGATATGTCCATTTTTGAGGGCAAGTACCGTAATGATGAGACCGGCCGGGCCGCGTATGATCCCAAGATCCTTTTGAAGGTGGTGCTGCTGGCCTACTCCCGGGGGCTGATTTCTTCTCGAAGGATCGAACAGGCCTGCCGGGAGAATGTAGTTTTCATGGCCTTAGCCTGCGGCCAGCAGCCTGATCACAGCACCATTGCCGCCTTTGTTTCTTCCCTGAAAGATGAGATCCTGCCCCTTTTTAGAGATGTGCTGCTGGTCTGTGAGGAGATGAACCTGTTGGGCGGCACCATGTTTGCCTTGGATGGCTGCAAGTTGCCTTCCAACGCCTCGAAAGAGTTGAGCGGCACCTTGGCCGAGCTACGGAAGAAAAAGGAGAAGATCGAGACCAAGGTGGCGCAGTTGCTGGCCGAGCAGGTGCAAACCGACCGAGGGCAGGATGAACCTCCCGGGCCCAGGGCTTCCGGCGCCAGCCGGCAGCAGCAGGTGGAAAAATTACAGAAGAAGGCAGAGCTGATTGAGACATGGCTGGCCGAGAACCAGCCCAAACAGGGTGCGGCTGGCAGAGAAAAACAGAGTAATATTACGGACAACGACTCGGCCAAAATGATGACTTCCCACGGTGCCGTCCAGGGATATAACAGCCAAGCCCTCATTGATGCCAAGCACCAAGTGATTGTGCATGGTGAGGCCTTCGGTAATGGGCAAGACCATGGCCATGTCCCGCCCATGCTTGAGGGTACGCTGGCAAACTTACAGAGCCTTGGCTACGAAGCGGCATGCCTTACCGGGAAAGATCCTCACCGCCGACAGCAATTATCATACTTTGGTCAATTTAAGGAAGTGCCAGGAGTTGAAGCTTGATGCCTATATCCCGGATAGGAAGTTCCGGAACCGGGACCCGAGGTTCGACACCCAAACACGACGCCGATCCAGGAGATTTACTTTAAAAGACTTTCACCATGATGAGACCTTGGATCAATATAGCTGCCCTGATGGAAAGGTATTAAAGCTGCAAGTCAAAAGATGTGTCAACCATGGCAACGTTTACCGAAAATACGTGGCTGCTGAAGAAGATTGCCGGGGTTGCCCGCTACGACCCCGGTGTCTCTATGGGACAGATGCCAAACGCAAACATCTATCAGTCCCCATCGGCACCGAAGGAATTAACCTCTCCAAACAGATGGTAGAGAAAATCGAAACTGAGCAGGGTCGCAAAATTTATCCCCAACGCTTGGCCATAGTGGAGCCCGTCTTTGCCAATATTCGCATCAATAAGCGCTTGGATCGTTTTACCCTAAGAGGAAAGATCAAGGTGAATATCCAATGGCTGATGTACTGCCTGGTCCATAATATAGAAAAGATCCTGAACTATGGGTTGGCCTATGCATAAACCTGAAGGTGGATGAAGTTCAGAGAGGCCACAAAGATAAGCGAAGATCAGGAATCAGCATAGCCGCAAAAGATCTTTGGCTCAAAGCTCTCTTACGGGGTCAATCACGATAGATTCGAGCAGCCTTTTTCGACAGCTTCGCTATCTATATGTGCTGCGTCACGCGGTAGCCAGTATTTTGATATGATTATCATAACTGCTTCGGGTGTATCTCGAAACTCGAAACTTGAAACTCAAACCACCTGGTTGATCAGTCGCACGGTCTCCATGACCTCCGGCTGCAGCACGTCGGCCAGGACGTAGGTGAGGCCGGCCCCGGCCAGCAGGTAGAGGCAGGACTCGTCTATTTTGGCGGAGTAGGTCTGGCGCAGGCCGCTCCTGAGGTTGGAGAGGCCCACCAGGGTGCGGGCGCTGGATCTGGAAGAGGGCGCCGTCGGTGAGCAGGCGCACCAGCTTGACGATGGCGCCCACCTGGGCCCAGGCGTCGGGCCAACTCAGGTTGGGCAGCACCGCATCGAAAATCAGGCGCTCCTCTTTGACCCCCGCATTTAGGGCGGCGTCCCGCAATGGCAGGGCCACCGTGACCTTGCCCTCCAAGGAGGGCGGCGGAAAGGAGCGCTCGTCCAGGAGCAGCAACACCAGATCGCTGTCGTGGGCCGCGGCCAGGGGCAGGATCTCCCGGAGTTTTTCGGGCTCCAGGGTCAGGGCGTTGAGCACCGGGGTCTGGTTGCAGGCGGCCAGTCCCTGGGCCAACACCCGGGGGTTGGGGCTGTCCAGCATCAGGCGCAGGTGGCTCACCTGCTGCACCGCCTCCACCATGAAGACCATGCGGTCTTCATGCCTGGCCGAGAGATAGCCGGGGTTGATATCCATGATTTTGGCGCCGGCCTGCTCACAACGCCGGGCCAGTTCCTGCAGGGGCGCGGCCTCCAGGGTTTGCAGGGCCGCAGCCACCACCGGATTGATAACGTTGAGATTATCGGCGACCACGATCATTGCCGTCCACCCCAGGGTAGCGCTGAAAAAATGGTAAAGGATTACTAATCGGAGCGGAAAAGGAATTACTTCCCCCTCACCCTGACCCTCTCCCCCATTGGGGGAGAGGGGAAAAACTGGAATCGCCTTTGGTGCGCCCGTTAATAAGGCAAATGAAAAACTGAATTTCGAGGGTATTAAAGTTCCCCTTTGAAAAGGATGATTTTAGAGGGATTTTAGGAGGTTATTTATAATCCCCCCTAACCCCCCTTTAGAAAAGGGGGGGATTAAAAGAACCGCAGGTTTAAATATCGGGGCAATTATTGAAGCATCATCCTAGCCATCAGGCCTGCCTTCACCCGCTGATACAGGTCTTCGCCCTGCGCGGCAAGCCTGGCCGAGCTGCCGGGCCAGGGTCTGGCGGCCGGACTCGCCGGTAGTCAGGGGCAGATTGGCGCAGGCGATGTGATAGGCCCCCCGGAGCGCCGCGCCCAGGAATTCGCCGGCCACCAAAAGATCAGAAACCAGGTGCCGCCGGCAGCGTTCCCCGGCCCAGGCCAATAGTTTCAGGGCTGCCGCCGTTTGCTCCATAATCCGCCGCGGGCAGTCCACCGCTTCCCTAACCGCGCTCGCCAGCCGCGCTCCGTCCCCGGAGGCCCGGGCGGCCACAAGATTGGAATAGGCTTGAACATCCTCTGCCTGGAGTTGTTCCAGGCTCTTCGCCAGTTGCCGCAGCTGCGCCAGCGCTTCTTGCCAGGTTCGGCGCGCTTCTCCCGCCGGCTTGGGCCGGCGTTGGCCCTCCAGTTGCACCACCTTGACCAGCAGGGCCAGCCCCAGGTTGGCGCCGTAAGCCGCGGCCGCACCCCCTCCCGGGTCAGGCCGCGCCTGGGCCAGCTCTTTAAGGAAGGTATTCATCTCGGTTACAGAATAGATTCTCGCGACATTAAGTCAATAGATCTTTTCTGCCGGCGCGGCGAAGGGAATTAATACCTGATTCGCATTGGCAACGGCAAGAGCCGCAGGGGCGGAGCGGCGTGACCGCCCCCAAATAGGGCCGACACCTGGGTCGGCCCCCTACAGATGATTTCATTTCAAAGCGGTAATGGTATAAGAGACTGGAGGTACGGCGGGGTTCGGCAGAAATGGCGCGGCTGGCCATATCTCTGATATGACCGGCCACCGGGGTAAGGCAGGTTCAGACTCTCCTAATTTAGCCTGAAGATGGCAGAAATCGCGGGCTTCCTGGCTGGCGCCCGCCCACTAGGATCGTATAGCACTTCCCAGGTATCGGCGAAATTATCCTCCTCCGGATTGCAGAGATATCCCAGCATCTCCCCCACCCGGGGCGGCACGCCGTCCTGAATCCGCCAGAAAGAAAAATAGCAGAAAGGGACGATCCAGCTCTCCCCGGTCAGCGAGTCTTCCACGACCTTTTGCCAGACCTCCCGCTCCATGACCCGCCAGAGGGTGCCTGACTTGCGGCAGCGCACGACCTCACCCGTCTTGGGGAACCGATTTTCGCGAAAAATCTCTTCATACCCCGTCAGGCTAGCCTCCATACGTAGGCCCCTTTTTAATATGAACCCTTTCAGTTATAGTTTTAACCGGGTTTATCTATCTAATAATATCAAGCTCTTTCCGAGCTGTTGCAACCGCCGGGATAGATGGTTATAATTTTAGTTATACACGGATGAGAAGGTATTTCATCCGGCAACTTTAAACCCTTATCGGTCGGAAAGCCTTAAAACATTATGGAAAAAATTCCGGATCCAGAAGAGCTGCAAAAAGAACTGAGCGACTACCTTTCCAAGAAATATGGCAGCCGCATCAAGGTCCTGGCCCCCCAACTGGTCGCCAAAGTCGAGAAGGATGGTGACAGCAAAGGCAAAGGTGATCTCGGCAGTAAAATCAATTTCGACCTGAAGCCCGAAGAGCTGGAAGCCTATCTGAACGAATACGTCATCAAGCAGGAGCTGGCCAAAAGCATCCTGGCCACCAAGGTCTGCACCCACTTCAACCGCATCCGCCATTCCCTGGAGCAGGGCCGGGAACCGGAGCCTGGGGTGGGTTCCATCAAAAACAACATCATCCTCATCGGGCCCACCGGGGTTGGCAAGACCTATCTGGTGAAACTGATTGCCAAAAAGATCGGGGTCCCCTTTATCAAGGGGGATGCCACCAAATTCAGCGAAACCGGCTACGTGGGCGGCGATGTGGAAGACCTGGTGCGGGACCTGGTCTATGCCGCCGGTGATGACCTGGAGCTGGCCCAGTACGGCATCATATATATTGACGAAATTGATAAGATCGCTTCGTCAGGCCATACCTGGGGCGGGCCGGATGTCTCCCGTACCGGGGTGCAGCGCGCCTTGCTCAAGCCCATGGAGGAGACCGAGGTGGATCTGAAGGTGGCCCACGACCCGGTGTCCCAGATTCAGGCCATCGAACATTACCGCCGCACCGGCAAGAAAGAGAAGCGCACCCTCAATACCCGCCATATCCTCTTTATCGTCAGCGGCGCCTTCAACGGCCTGGATAAGATCGTCAAGGAGCGCCTCAGCAAAAGGAAAATCGGCTTTCACGGCAAGATGACCTCCAAGGAAGAAGAGCGGGCCTTCCTGAAGCAGGTGACCGCGGAAGACCTGATCAAATACGGGTTTGAGTCCGAATTCGTGGGCCGCCTGCCCGTGGAAGCGGTGCTGGAAGAACTAACCGCCGAGGACCTCTACGCCATTCTGCACAATCCCAATAACCCCATCATCACCAGCAAGAAGCGGGACTTTTGGGCCTATGGCATCACCGTCAAATTCGAGGCTAAAGCCTTGCGGCTGCTGGCGGAATTGGCGGCCCAGGAAAAGACCGGGGCCCGGGGTTTGGTGAGCGTCATCGAGCGGGTTCTCATTCAATTTGAAAAACGGCTGCCCTCCACTGAGACTAAGGATTTCGTCGTCACCCCGGAAGTGGTGCAGCGGCCCGAGGAAGAATTGGCGCGGCTCATCAGCAACCCCGATGATCCGGAACTCAAGGCCCGGTTTCGGGAGGCGGATCAGGCCGAGCGAGGCATCCTCAAGGATTTCATTTGGCACCGGGAGCGGGAGCTCAGGGAGCGCTACCGTCTGCCCCTCACCGACAACCGGGTAGCCCTGATGGTTGACCATTATTACCAATGGGACTGTGATCTGAAGACCGCCTTTGACGAGATGGGCCGCCTCCATGACCAGGTGCGCAATTTCGAAGACCGGTTCTTAGCCGAGCACGCCATCCAACTCCATTTCGATGAGGAGGCGGTGGATGAAATTCTGCGCCAGGCCCTGGAGAGCGGCGCCTCGGCCACGACCGTCTGTAAAAATCTTTCCAGTGATTTGGAATACGCCTTAAAACTGGTGCGGGACCGCACCTCGCAGGACCATTTCATCTTAACCCGGGAAGCCTTGACCGATCTCGATACTTACCTCAATCGGATCATCCGGGAGAACTATCCGACGCCCCTGTTTCGGGAGTAAGCAGCTGTCTGTAGGGCGCACCCAGGTGTGCGCCCACTGGGGGCGGACACGTGGGTGCGCCCTACCTGGTGTTCCTATTTAATCGTATGAGGATCTGGTAATTATGATCGGAGTTTCCAAATTATATTGCGGCGCCGTGGAACCCGGAGACGTGCTGCGCTATCACGACCGCCGGGCCCAAGACCTGCCCTCTCATTTATTGCAATTCTCGGCGGATAAAAAGCCGGTGGTGGTCTGGAACGTCACCAAGCAGTGCAACCTGAAGTGCGTCCACTGCTATGCCAAGGCCACGGCGGGCCCGGCCCCCAATGAGCTGACCCACGCGGAAGGCCTGGCCTTGCTTCAGGACTTGAAGGATTTCGGGGTGCCCGTGGTGCTGTTTTCCGGCGGCGAGCCCCTGATGCGGCCCGACCTGCTGGAACTGGTGGAGTGGACCGTAAAGCACGGCATGCGGGCGGTGATCTCCACCAACGGCACCCTCATCACCCCGGAGACGGCCCGGCGCCTGAAGGAACTGGGCCTCTCTTACGTGGGCATCAGCCTGGACGGCACCGAGCCGACCCACGATAAGTTCCGGGGCCAGCCCGGGGCCTTTGCCGCGGCCATGGCCGGGGTGCGCAACTGCCAGGCCGCGGGCCTCAAGGTGGGGCTGCGCTTCACCGTCAGCCGCCTCAATTTCCAGGAAGTGCCGGCCATCTTCGACCTGGTGGAGGAATACGACATTCCCCGCATCTGCTTCTACCACCTGGTCTACGCCGGCCGGGGCAGCAAGCTGGTGGAGGAGGCCCTGAGCCACCAGCAGACCCGGGAGCTGGTGGACCTGATCTGCGCCCGCACCCGCAAGCTCTTCGAACAAGGCCGGGCCGTGGAGGTGCTGACGGTGGACAACCACGCCGACGGTCCCTACCTCTATCTCAAGCTGCTCCAGGAAGACCCCAAACGGGCCGCCGAGGTGCTGTCGCTGCTGCAAATGAATGAAGGCAACAGCTCCGGCCGCGGCATCGGCTGCGTCAGTTGGGACGGCGAGGTCCACGCCGACCAGTTCTGGCGCCATCATTCCTTCGGCAACGTCCGCCAGCGGCCCTTCAGCCAGATCTGGTCCGATATGACCGACGAACTCATGGCCCGCCTCAAGGACAAAAAACATTATGTCACCGGCCGCTGCGCCGACTGCCGCTGGCTTCCCGTCTGCGCCGGCAACTTCCGGGTCCGGGCCGAAGCCCTCACCGGCGACCTCTGGGCCCCGGACCCGGCCTGCTATCTGACGGATAAAGAGATTGGGGTGAGTTGAAGTGAGTTGGGGGAGGGGCTAAGGGCCGAGGCCCCTTAGCCCCCTCCCCCAAACCCCCACCCCCAATCCCTTATATAAAATACGTATAAAAACGTAGGGCGACCCGCTGGGTCGCCCCTTTTTTTTCAGCCAATCAATTTATGAAATTATGAAAGGGGAGCAAGGCGGCCCTCCTTGGCGTCCTTGCTCCCCCGGGCAATTCCGGCAGCGGCCGGGTTCAGATCTTGGTGACCTTGACCGCCTGCAGGCCCTTGGGGCCTTCGTTCACCTCGAACTCGACCTTGTCCTCTTCCTTCAAGGTGCGAAAACCGCTGCCCACAATGTTGGTGTAGTGGACAAACAGGTCGGGGCCGTCCTCGCGTTTGATGAAGCCGTAGCCTTTGGCTTCGTTGAACCACTTCACCGTGCCGGAATAAAGCTCATCAATTCGTCCACTTTCTTTTTACTCCTTTAACTTTGGTGTCTTTGCCGGGCTAACAGTTTAGGGGACGCAGGCCCAAAAAAAAACGGCCGGCTCCCGCCTTACCGTTCCTGGTCTTAACTTTGTCGCCCCGAGACTGCATATGCGCCTGACAAAAGGTCTAAAAAAATGATAAAAAATTCGTTAGCACAACCACGGGGTGAATGTCAAGTATTTTCTTTACATAGTTCGGCTGCCCGCCAAAACTTACCCTGATAGGCCCGATAGCCGTTGGTGGTCCTCCAGGTATTTCTGAGGAATTTCACCCCCACCCTAACCCTCCCCCCTCAAGGGGGAGGGGATTAAAAGCGAGGACTTTTACTTTGAGGCCTAATACCGAGTTGCATGTCAAACCGCGTTATTAACACGCTTTGTAGGGGCGGGGTTCCCCCGCCCAGAAGATAAGGATGTCCAGCCACGGGCGGGGAGACCCCGCCCCTACAAAATTCTTAATTGAACAGCCTTGGTCCTAATCAGGTTTTGAAATAGGTTTTAAAAGTGGTCGTAGGGGATGTCCAACAGCAGCCTGAGGTGGTCCTCGACGCACTCCTCCAGGACTTCCAGGTTATAGCCCCCTTCCAGCACGGTGATCAACCGGCCCCCGGCGGTTTCCAGGGCCAGGTCCAGCACCAGCCGCCCCATATCCCGGTAGCCTTCCCGGGTGAGGTTCATGTGCGCCAGGGGGTCTTTGACGTGGGCGTCAAAGCCAGCAGAAATGAAGACTAATTGCGGCGCAAATTGCCGCAGGCGGGGCAGGGCCTCTTTTTTTAAGGCCTCCAGGTAATCGCTGTCTTCGCTGTGGGGCGGAACCGGCAGGTTCAGGGTGAAGCCCTTCCCCGGCCCCTTGCCTTCCTCCCGGCGGTAACCGGTGCCGGGGTAACAGTATTGCGGGTCTTCGTGCAGCGACACATAAAACACCCGGGGATCAGCCTCGAACAGGTGCTGGGTGCCGTTGCCGTGATGCACGTCCCAATCGACGATGGCCACCCGCTCCAGCCCGTAGTTCTCCAGGGCATAGACCGCGCCGATGGCCACGTTATTGAAAAAGCAGAAGCCCATGGCCCGATCCCGTTCGGCGTGATGCCCCGGCGGGCGCACGGCGCAGAAGGCGTTGTCCAATTCGCCCTTCATGACCGAGTCCACCGCCATCATCACCCCGCCCACAGCCAGCAAGGCAATCATGTATGAATCTTTGGAGATGCCGCAGTCCTGGGTATCGAAGATCTGCCGGCCCTGCTCGCAGGCTTCCTTGAAGCGCCGGATATAGTCGGGATCATGCAGGCGCTCCACCCATTTTAGGGGGGCGTAGTCGGGTCGGAGGCGCGTCAACAACTCAAAGACGTCGCTGTCCACGAGAGCGTCATGGATGGCCTTCAGGCGGTCGGGGCGTTCCGGATGCCATGAGCCCGGATCGTGCAACAGGTAGCGGAGGGCATAGACGTAGCCGGTGCGGCGCATTTCTATCTCCTGGTCAGTGGAGTAGCCGGAGGGCGGGCGTCCCGCCCACCATTAAGCCAACCTAACCAATAAAGAATTATAATCTTAGCCTAGGTCTCCGACACTCCCAGTTTCGCCAAGATTTTTTCCATCAGACACCATCTGGTGAAGGCGGACTGCAGGAGATTTAGACCGACAAAGGCGGTAAAAAGGTGCCAATACGGGCTAAATATATAGCCTAAAGCCAGAGATAGCAAAACAAAGCTCCCGGCGATGGCGCGGATATACCCTTCCATGGTCCTCATGTCGGACTTCCCTTCACCAGTCAATTGATTAAGCTGCAAAAGAAGAGGCGAGAGCGACGAATTTCCCCTGCCGTTCCCAGCTCTCGCCTCACTGACTGCTAACCCGCCTGACTAAGCCGTCTCCAGCCGCTGCTCCACCACGTCCCATTTGACGTTGTTGAAGAAGCTGGTGAGGTAGTCCGCCCGCTTGAGGCCGTAATCGATCATAAAAGCGTGTTCGAAGACGTCACAGATCAGGATGGGGTTGCAGCCCGTCAGGTGGCCCACGTCATGCTCATTGACCCATTGATTGAAGATCATCCCGTTTTCGATATCCTCGAAACAGACGACCCAGCCGATACCCCGCATGGCTGCGGTGGCCATGAAATCTTGGGCGCAGGCATCCACTGAGCCGAACTGGGCCGCCACCCTTTTGGTCAGGTTCGGGGCCTTGGCCGGATTCCCGTCGCCCCCGAGGTTCTCGAAATAGAGTTCGTGGAGGCGCATGCCGTTGAATTCCCACCCCAGGCGCCGCTTCAATTCGGCAAACTCCGGGGTTCCCTGCTTGCCGTCTTTCAGCAGGCCGGCCAGCAACTCCATGACCTTATTGGTGTTAGTCACATAGCCCTGGTACAGGGTGAAATGGTTCTTGAGCAAGGTGTCGCTGAAGCCCTTCATACCCAACAGAAAAGAATAATCCTTCGCGGTGTAACTCATAGGTGCTCCTTTCTGGCCTAAGCCTTATCTCGTTTGCGCTAAAGATAAGGTCGTCCCTGGACATTGCAACCTCGGCGAAGAATTTTATCAGGCGGAAAAGGTTAGAACCGTGGAGAGTAAACTCTTGCCTCAAGTTTTTCCCCACTTTAACCGAAGAATTTAAGAGGGGAAACATGCCAATGCAGGATAGAAAGCCACGGGGCAACCCGCCATCCAGGCCTCCGACCCAGAAGTCAAGGTCTGATAAGGCGCGGTCGTCAGCGCCGGCGGCGGCGAACTCAGCCCCGGCTTGGCCGAGCAATCCCCAGGCCTTCCTGGAAACCTTGATTGATATGAGCGTGCGCGGCATTGGCATTGCCGATAGCGCTGGGATCATCCGCTATGCCAACTCCGTTTGCCAAAACATCTATGGCTTGAAGGCCGAAGAGGTCGTAGGCCATCATTTTCGGGAGTTTTATGCCGACTCCGCCACCCTTAACCAAATGCTGGCCCAGGCCCGGACCCAGGGCCGGGTAGACAATTACCCCATCATGGCCCGGCATAACAGCGGCTCCCCCGTGCCGGTGGAAATCAGCCTGGTTCGGGTTCATGACGCTTCTTCCCGGATGTTGGGCAGTATCGCCATGATTAATGACCGGCGCCACCCCGATGACCTGGTGCGCAATTTTCAGCAGCAGGAATTAGCCCTGGTCCATCTCAACCGCAGCCTGGAGCTGGCCAATCTGGAGCTGGCCCGGGCCAACCGCCTGAAAGACGAATTCCTCGCCAATACTTCCCATGAGCTGCGCACTCCTTTGAACTCCATCCTGGGTTTTTTGCGCATCGTGCTGGATAAATTATGCGACAATCCCGCGGAAGAACAGGAATTTCTTCAAAACGCTTATGACAGCGCCAAAAACCTCCTCATTCTCATCAACGAGCTTCTGAGATACTGCCAGGATTGAAGCCGGGAAGGTTGAACTCAGCCTGGTGGAGGTCGATATTTCCCAGGTTTTCGAGGAAGTGAAGAAATTAAGTCAGGTGCAGGCCGCCCAAAAAAAAATACGGCTGACCTTTCGGCCGCCTGAGGTGACGGTGCGGGCCGATCAGGGCAAACTGCAACAGATTCTTCTCAACCTGGTGGCCAATGCCATTAAGTTCACCCACGAAGGAGAGATCCAGGTCAAGGCCCGGGTCTTCCGTGCCAAGGGGCACGTCCGCTTCGAAGTCCGCGATACCGGCATCGGCATCCCCCAGGAAATCCAGCATGATTTGTTTCAGAAATTCGTCCAGGGCAACGGCTCCACCACCAGACAGTATGGCGGCAGCGGTCTGGGCCTGGCCATCTGTAAAAATCTGGTGGAGTTTATGGGCGGACAGATTTGGCTCAGCAGTGCCGGCCCCGGGCAAGGCGCCACAGTCTTCTTCACCCTCCCCCTGGTCTCTTCGACCCCGTTGCACTGGCGCCGCCTGGAGGACCGGGAACGGGCCCTGCAGATCGAAGGCCCCGCTAAGGGACCTCTGGTCCTGGTAGTGGAAGACGAACCCAAATTAGTTGAAATTATGACCCGAATACTCCACAAGCACGGCTATCGCACCGTCTACGCGGTGACTGCCGATGACGGCCTGGAGGGCGCCCAGCGCCTGGCGCCGGCTCTCATCACCATTGATATGGGCCTGCCGGTACGACCCCGGGCCATTCTGCACAACGGCCTGGACCTCAGTGCCGCCTTGCAAAAAGATCCGCAGACCATCGCCATACCGCAGATCCTGGTCACCGGACATGATGCGGCGCTGAGCCAGGCCACTGATGAAATTCCACCCACCTTGACCAAACCTTTTCGGGCTCGGGATCTGCTGGATAAGGTGGCAGAACTATTGTCCGGAAAATAACTGCCTGAGCAGTAAATTGGGCAACATTTTCAAAGGCCGGGGACCGTCCGAGTTTGGAGGTGACATGCTAACCCAACCACGGGTATTGATCATTGACGACGACCCTTCTTGCTTGCAGATTCTGCGAAAATTCCTGGAGAAGGACGGTTACCAGGTCATGGCCGCGGATGACGGCGTCAAGGCCCTGGCTCAGGCCCATGCCGCCAAGCCGGATCTGATCATCTGCGACTGGATGATGCCCGATATGGATGGGCCGCAGGTCTGCCAGGCCGTAAAACAGGACCCAGACCTAAAAGACACCTTCTTCATCTTCCTCACCGCCCTGGAAAAGAGCTATATTGGCCACGGCATTTCCCAGGGCGCCGATGATTTCATCACCAAACCAATTGATCCTCAGGAGGTGAGCGCCAAGGTCAAGGCAGGGCTGCGCCTCACCCAGGCGCAAAGAGACTTGCAGGACCAGGCCTTGCGGGACGGCCTCACCGGCGCCTTCAACCGGCGCTACTGGGAGAATGCCCTGTTGCAAGCCTGCCGGGGGCAAACCCCATTTACCCTGGGCCTGGCCGATATCGACCGGTTCAAGGAGATCAACGACGGCTGGGGTCATCAGGTGGGAGACGCCTTTTTAAGGGAGACGGTCAGGAGTTGGAACGCCAAACTCAAGCAGGGGGAAATCTTGGCCCGCTTGGGGGGTGATGAGTTCGCCTGTCTGTTCAGGCGGTCCCTGCCCCGCCTCAAGCTTCTGCGTCAAGAGGTGGAACTGGATCTGGCCGCCGCCTTTGCCGAGCTGCCGGTGGGGCTATCCCTGGGTTACGCCTTGTTCCAGCCCCGACGTCCCGCCGCCCCGCCGCTTTTGATGGCTCGGGCCGATGGTCGCCTCTACCGGGAAAAGCGCCAGCGGAAGAAAAGCTAGTTTCGAGTTTCGAGTTTGAGACCTCTGCCAAAAGCCTTTTTGTCATCCTGAGCGAAGCGAAGGATCTCAGGTTTTGGTGGCACAGGCTTGCTAGCCTGTGCTGGGATAGGCACAGCCTGGAAAGGCTGGGCTACCAAACCGAGATTCTTCGGTCGCTTCACTCCCTCAGAATGACAGGTGCAAGGACTTTCGCAGAGGTCTCAGTTTTTAGTTTCAAATTTTTAGTTGACGGACATGCAATAATAGAGCCTGCACATGATCATGAAAAGCTAAGGCATACAGGCTTGCTAGCCTGGGCTATCCCAGAATTAACCACAGAGCCGCGCCAGAGGCCGACCCCGGACGTTGGCCCTCCCGCGCCCCGATCAACTCCCGCCTTTTCGTTGCGTCCCAGGTCCTGATGGAGTATAGTTCAAAGTCGAAGCGTCACTCTGAGGGTTCCAGGTCTTCCGGATCCAGGAGACCCTGTTTGATCAGGGCCTGCTCCAGTTGGACCAGGGCCTGCTTGAAGGCGGGATAAAGACCCACCGACAGGGAAACACCTTTGCGCGTGGGCACCCAGTCGCCCTCCTGGTCCCCGGGCACGTGGACCCGGATATCGATGAGGCGGTGGCCCTTAAACTCGGACAGTGACAGGAATACTACTTCGCGGGCGTTTTTGGTAATCTGACTGATGATTTCGGACATCTTTCCCCCTGTGGTTTCCTCCCCGGGAAACCTGATGGGGATTGACTTCGTTTATCTTATCGATCTTGTCAACCCCTTTTTCGATGCAATTCTATAATACATTAAGCAGACGCAAGGAAGCCTTCAAGCCCCTGACGCCGGGAAAGGTCGGTTTTTACGCCTGCGGAGTGACGGTTTACGATGACGCCCACCTGGGCCACGCCCGCTCCTGCGTGGTTTTCGAGGTTCTGGTGCGCCACCTGCGCCGGCGCGGCCTGAACGTCACCTGGGTCAGAAATTTTACCGACATCGACGACAAGATCATCCGCCGGGCCCAGGAGACCGGGGCCTCGTGGCAGGAGGTGGCGGGGCGTTACATCGCCTCGTTTCAGGAGGACCTGGCCGCCCTGGGATTGGACCCGGCCACCATCGAGCCCAAGGCCACGGAACATATCCCGCAAATCCTCGACTTGATTCGCCGCCTGGAAGAGCGGGGTTTTGCCTACCAGGGCGCCGAAGACGTTTACTTCCGGGTGCGGCGCTTCCCCGGCTACGGCAAGCTATCCGGCCAGAGTCTGGATGACATGTTGGTGGGGGCCCGCATCGAGGTGGACCCGCACAAGGAAGACCCCCTGGATTTCGTCTTGTGGAAGGCCAGCAAGCCCGGGGAGCCGGCCTGGCCCAGTCCCTGGGGTCCGGGGCGTCCCGGCTGGCACATCGAATGCTCCGCCATGAGTATGCACTACCTGGGGGAGAGCTTCGACCTCCACGGCGGTGGCCAGGATTTGGTCTTCCCCCACCACGAAAACGAGTTGGCCCAGTCCGAAGCGGCCACCGGCCGGCCTTTTGCACAGTTTTGGCTGCATCACGGCCTGCTCACCATCAACCAGGAGAAGATGTCGAAATCCCTGGGGAATTTCTTCACCGTCAAAGAGGTCTTGGCCCGCTTCCCCGCCGAGGTAGTGCGCTTTTTCCTCATCAACAGCCACTACCGCAGCCCCTTGGATTTCTCCGACGCCGCCCTGGCCGAGGCCGAGGCTGCCCTGTTGCGGCTTTACACCACTCTGGCCCGCATCCGGGAGACCCTCCGGGACTATCCGGACTTCCAGCCCCAGACCTCCATCGACTTCGAGGCCAACCTGACCCTGGAGGAATGCGCCCGCCTGGGGTCACTGGGGGCCCGGTTTGAAGCGGCCATGGACGACGACCTCAACACCGCCCAGGCCCTGGGCTACCTCTTCGACGCGGTGCGCCTGCTCAACCGCCTGATGGAGGAACCTTCCGAGCATCCGGGCTATCTCACCATCCTGCGGGAGACCTATGACAGTCTGGTGCGCCTGGGGGAGGTGTTGAACCTGCTCCAGGCCGATCCCGAGGCGATGGTCAAGACCCTGCGCCAGAAGGCGGCGGACCTGAAAATCGCCCCGGAAGAGATCGAACGCCTCATCAATGAGCGGGTGCAGGCCCGCAAAAATAAGGATTGGGCCCGGGCCGACGCCGTTCGCCAACAGCTGGCAGACCTGGATATCCTGCTGGAGGATACCCCAGGGGGAACCACCTGGCGGGTTAAGAGCTGAAGTTTTAATTAGCTGAAAAGAAACCCTCTGGCAAAAATACCCGGGCTTTATGTAGCCCCAGGCGAAAGCACGCGCCGGCACAGGCTGGAAAGCCTGTGCCGGCGGATAATTTTTAAGCAACTTGACAAAATTCACCCTCAAAGTGACTTTTGCAAGAGGCTCAATATATTTCCTTTTCCCTAGTCGGGCTCGGCGAGGCCGGGCCTGAGTGGCCTGAGCCCACACCCGGAGAGGTTCCGGGTGAATGAGGCTTCGGAATGCCGGGCATAAAATAACTTGATTTTTTACAAGATTTTGACGTATAATGCTTCCCACGGCAAGGGTTGCCTAGATGGGTGCGCGGTCCCAACTGGCCGCCCGAGGGGGCAAAGCACCCATGGAGCAGAGGTGGAGAAACGCTGCCGCCTTATCTCAGGCTGGGGTGATGATCTTATACCAAGTTGCGTTCCAAGGAAGATATTTTTCCCCTGTCCTGCTGAACGGAGCGTAGCAAAGTGAAGAATCTCTCCTGGAGAAAAAGCGGCTGCGGCGCGGCGCTCAGAATGACAAAACCAGCCTTTTGACGCCAATCTGGTATGAGGGATGAGCAAGATGAGTTCAGGCGAGGCGCTTCGCCAACCGCGGCGACCATTGCTGCCGGAAATGGGGGGCTGAATTTTTAAGGTACTAGCGGCGGCGATACCGGGGGTTCCAAACACCAGGCCGGCGGCGGGGCAGGCGCGCCGGGGCACGGGGAGGAGATCATGAATCCTTGGAGAAAATCCCTCAAAGGTGGTAGCCGCCCTTATGGGCTGTGGGCGGCCCTGCTTCTCGTTATTCTAACCTTGAGCCTGACCTGGCCCCGGGCCGCCCCAGCCGCGGGGACCTGGAGCGGCACCTCTCCCCTCAGCACCGCCCGCCGCTATCACACGGCCACCCGGCTGGCCGACGGCCGCGTCCTGGTGGCGGGGGGATGGGGAAATGCCTCCGACTACCTGGCCAGCGCCGAGCTCTATGACCCGGGCAAGGGCACCTGGGCCGCCGCCGGCGTCCTGGGCGCCGCCCGGGAATACCACACGGCCACCCGGTTGGCCGACGGCCGGGTCCTGGTGGCGGGGGGAGCCAATGGCACCGGCTTCCTGACCAGCGCCGAGATCTTTGACCCGGCCACGGGGACCTGGCATGAAACCTCGCCCCTCAGCACCGCCCGCTGCCAACACACGGCCACTCTGTTGCCCGACGGCCGCGTCCTGGTGGCGGGGGGATTGTTATCCGCCAGCGCCCTGGCCAGCGCCGAGATCTTCAACCCGGTCAGGGGGACCTGGAGCGCCACCGGCCCCCTCAGCGCCGCCCGCTTCACTCACACGGCCACTCTGTTGCCCGACGGCCGCGTCCTGGTGGCGGGGGGAGCCAATGACACCTACTACCTGGCCAGCGCCGAGCTCTTTAACCCGGCCGCGGAGACCTGGGGCGGCACCGGCCCCCTGGCCATAGCCCGCCGCTATCACACGGCCACCCTGTTGGTCGACGGCCGGGTCCTGGCGGCGGGGGGAGCCAATCAGACCGGCTACCTGGCCAGCGCCGAGCTCTTTAACCCGGCCACGGGGACCTGGAGCGTGACCGGCCCCCTGGCCACCGCCCACGACTGGCACACGGCCACCCGGTTGGCCGACGGCCGGGTCCTGGTGGCGGGGGGGTATGATTCCGTTGTTCTGGCCAGCGCCGAGCTCTTTAACCCGGCCACGGGGACCTGGAGCGCCACCGACTCGATGGCCTCCACCCATGACTTTCACACGGCCACCCGGCTGGCCGACGGCCGGGTCCTGGTGGCTGGGGATACTATATCCGAGCTGGACAGCGTCGAGATCTATGACCCGCACAATTTCGTGGGAAACTGTGATTTCGAGACGGCCAGCGTGGACCCGGGCGGAGGCCTGCTAACGCTGGCAACTGGCAGTACCGCTATTGCGCACTGGACCGTGGGGGGCGCCGGCATCGATTATATCGGGGGAGTTTGGCAGCCCGCGGAGGGCAAGCGTAGCCTGGACCTCAGTGCCTCAGATGCGGGCAGCATCCAGCAAGGCTTTGGTACTATCCCGGGATGGCATTACCTGGTCACCTTTGCCCTGGCCGGTAATCCTGTGGGTGGGCCCACGGTCAAATCCTTACGGGCTTCCGCCGGGGGCCAATCCAAGGACTTCTCCTTCGACACTACGGGCAGGTCCACAACCAACATGGGCTGGACCGTCAAATCCTGGACCTTTACGGCCACATCATACTGGACTGTCCTGCAATTTCAATCTTTAACCCCGGGCTCCTACGGCCCGGCCCTGGACAAGGTGCGGGTGATCCGGGCCACCCCTATGCCCCCCCTGCTCCTGCTGGATTGAGACCTAGGTCAAGGCGCGACCGCCAGGATCTGAGGACTTTGAAGAGCAAAGCAGAAAAGCCTTGGTCTAACGGCGAGGAAGAGGGGCGGCAAGACAAGTTGGTGCAGCAGACACATTTATTTCAAAACGTGGTAAAAGTATACTTGCCGATTAAGCGAGAATCACCCGCATCAAATTCCGAGGAGGTTAGGTTAATATGGCCACATTCCTGATGTTTGGCAAATATTCAGCCCAGGCGATGCAGGAGATGAGCCCGGGGCGCACCCAAAAGGCCGTAGATCTCATCAAGAAACTGGGTGGGGAAGTGAAGGGCGTGTATGCCTTGCTGGGCAAATACGACCTGGTGTGCATCGTCACCCTGCCGGGAATTGAGGCGGCCATGAAGGCTTCGTTGGCCCTGAGCAAGATGACGGGCATCGGCTTTACCACCTGCCCCGCGGTAACCATCGAGGAGTTCGACAAGCTCTCCCAGGCGTGATCTTGAGGGGAGGGCCGGGGGATCGTTGATCCCCCGCCCTCCCCTCAAACTCCCCACCCATCCCCCTTTACATAGGGCGACCCAACGGGTCGCCCTTTTTATAAGGGATTGGGGGTGGGGGTTTGGGGGAGGGGGTAAGGGCCCGCGGCCCTTAGCCCCCTCCCCCAAAAAATGTTATAATTATAAAAATTTGCCGATCTTTATATCATGTCTGAGCGTTTCCATTTAGTCACTTCCTTTCAGCCCACCGGGGATCAGCCGCAGGCCATCAGGGGTCTGGCCCTGGGGGTGCGGCGCGGTCAGCCCCATCAGGTATTATTGGGGGTGACCGGCTCAGGCAAGACCTTCACCGTGGCCAACGTGGTGGACCAGTTGCAGCTGCCCACCCTGGTGCTGGCCCCCAACAAGACCCTGGCGGCCCAGCTCTATGGCGAGTTTCAGGAGTTCTTTCCGGATAATGCGGTGGAGTATTTTGTCAGCTATTACGATTATTACCAGCCCGAAGCCTACGTGCCCCAGCGGGACCTCTACATCGAAAAGGACTCCGCCATCAATGAAGCCATCGACCGGATGCGCCACTCCGCCACCCGCTCCCTCTTCGACCGCAACGACGTGATCATCGTCGCCTCGGTGTCTTGCATTTATGGCTTGGGCTCGCCGGAGGCCTATCACGGCATGCTTCTCTATTTAGAGGAGGGGATGGAGAAGGACCGCCGGGAGGTCTTGAGCAAGCTGGTGGAGATCTTGTATGAGCGCAATGACATCGACTTCCACCGGGGCACCTTTCGGGTGCGGGGTGACCGGGTGGAGATCTTTCCGGCCTATGAAGAGGCTCGGGCCATTCGGATCGAGTTTTGGGGCGACAAGGTGGAGGCCATCCGGGAAATCGATCCACTGCGGGGCACGACCCTGCGGAAACTCCCCAAGATCACGGTCTATCCCGCCTCCCATTATGTCACCACCGATCTGACCCGGCGCCAGGCCATGGCCGCCATTGAGGCAGAGCTCAGCGAGCGCCTGGACTGGTTTCGCGCCCAGGGCAAGCTCCTGGAGGCCCAGCGTCTGGAAGAGCGCACCCGCTTCGACCTGGAGATGATGAAGGAGCTGGGCTTCTGCCACGGCATCGAGAACTACTCCCGGCACCTCACCGGCCGGGCCCCGGGGGAGCCCCCCCCTACCCTGCTGGACTACCTGCCCCGGGAATCCCTGGTGGTCATCGACGAATCCCACATCACCGTGCCCCAGCTCCAGGGTATGTACCGGGGGGACCAGTCCCGCAAAAAGACCCTGGTGGATTACGGCTTTCGCCTGCCCTCGGCCCTGGACAACCGGCCCCTCTGTTTCGAGGAGTTCCAGGCCCGGGTGCATCAGATCATCTACGTCTCCGCCACCCCCGCCCCCTACGAGATGGGTCAGGCCGAAGGCCGGGTGGTGGAACAAATCGTCCGGCCCACCGGCCTGATGGACCCCAATATTACCGTCAAGCCGGCCACCAACCAGGTGGACGACCTCCTGGGGGAGATCCGGGGCCGGGTGGCAGCGGGGCGAACGGGTGCTGGTCACCACCCTCACCAAGCGCATGGCCGAAGACCTCACCGAGTACTACCAGGACCTGGGCCTCAAGGTGCGCTACCTCCATTCCGATATCACCACTTTAGAGCGCATGGAGATCCTCCGGGACCTGCGCCTGGGGGTCTTCGACGTCCTGGTGGGCATCAACCTGCTGCGGGAAGGGCTGGACTTGCCGGAAGTCTCCCTGGTGGCCATCCTGGATGCGGACAAAGAGGGCTTTTTGCGCTCCGGGCGCTCCCTGATTCAGACCTGCGGCCGGGCGGCCCGTAACGTCCGGGGCGAGGTGCTGTTCTACGCCGACAAAGTGACCCCGTCCATGGCCTCGGCCATCGAGGAAACGAAGCGCCGCCGCACCGTGCAGGCAGCCTACAACCAGGAGCACGGCATCACCCCGGAGACCATCCAGAGCCGCATCAAGGACGTGCTGGCCTCGGTGTACGAAGCCGATTACGTCACCGTGCCCCTGGCCGCGGAAGAGCAGGCCGTCTATCAGATAGAAGATATCCCCGCCCAAATCCGCAAGCTCAAGAAAGAGATGCAGGGCGCCGCCAAAAAGCTGGACTTCGAGCGGGCCGCGGCCCTGCGGGACCAGATCCGGGCCCTGGAGGCGGGGCAGCTCAAATACGCTTGAGTTTCGAGTTTTAACTCAAAACTTGGAACTCATCCCTTCCCCGCCACCACCGATCTTGATCTTCTTGCCCTTTGGCTCAGGCGGCGATTTGAGAAATTCCTTGAGGAGCTTCCTCTGTTGGGGGGTGAGATTGGTGGGGGTCTCCAGGGCCACTTCCACCACCAGGTCGCCCCGGGGGTTGCCCTTCAGGCCCGGCAGCCCCTCGCCCCGGAGGCGAAAGGTGGCCCCGGGCTGGGTGCCGGGCGGCACCTCCAGACATTTCCGGGAGTTAAGGGTGGGGATGTTTAGGGCCGTGCCCAGGGCCGCCTCCACAAAGGAGAGCTGGACCTGGTAATGGAGGTCCCGGGCTTGCCGGGTGAAAAGGGGATGGGGGGCGAGCTGCACTTCCAGGTAGAGGTCGCCGGCTGGCCCGCCCAGGGAGCCGGCTTCCCCCTCACCGCGGAGACGCAGGCGAGTGCCGGTATCCACCCCCGGCGGAATCCGCACCTGGAGCTGCTTCTTCTCCTTCACCAGGCCGGAGCCGCCACAGTTGAAGCAGGGGGAAGTGATGAAGGTGCCGGCGCCGAGACAGTCCGGGCAGTTGTTGAAGATCTTCAGGAGCCCCCGGGACTGGCTCACCTGACCCCGACCGCCGCACCGGGGACAGGTTTGACGCTGAGCGCCGGGTTCCAGACCGTTGCCGCCGCAGCGCCGACAACTAACCCGGCGTTCCACCTCCAGGCTGGTTTCCAGGCCATGGGCCACGTCCTCCAGGGTCAGGACCACCTGGTGCCGCAGATCGGCCCCGGGTTGGGGGCGGTCCGACCGGGTGCGGTGGCTGCCGAAGCTGAAGAATTCTTCGAACATCTCCCCAAAGGAGCCGAAGATATCTTCAAAACCGCTGAAGCCGCCGAGGTCCATGTCCGCCAACCCCGCATGGCCGTATAAATCATAAAGCTGCCGTTTCTCGGTATCCGACAGGACCTGATAGGCTTCGGAAATTAGCTTGAATTGCTCTTCCGCGTCATGGTCCCCGGGATTTTTGTCGGGGTGATACTTGAGAGCCAACCGCCGGTAAGTGCCTTTAATGTCCTCATGGGAGGCATCCTTGGCGATTCCTAAAATCTCATAATATTCCTTCATGCTGGCCAAACCGCCCCCAAGCCTCACGCTGCCTATCCCTTGAGGTAAGTTTGGTCATCAAGACTTCCCTTGTCAAGAATGGACAGAATGAGTTGGAGAGGATTGGAATTTATGCCCTACACTAATCTCGCCTTTGATAGTGGCTCTAGACAACTATTACTCCCCAAATCTGAAAAATATTAATCAGCAATATCCATTGATTCTTTTTAAATTTAAATTTTTCTAAAGACCATTATGGAGAGGCGCTCAGGAGACCTTCCAGGCGGACCGCCAGATCCGGGGAGAGATCGTGGATTTCCACCACCTTGCTGCGGCTGGCGGCCCCCAGGAGGCGGAAGGCGTTTTTGGGGAGATTAAGGGCCCTGGCCAGGAAAGCGATGAGTTCCCGGTTGGCGGCTCCTTTTTCCGGGGCGGCCGCCAGCCGCACCTTGAGCCGGTCGCCATGCAGGCCCACCACTGCGGTGTGCCGGGCTCCCGGCGACACGGTCAGGCGCACCAGGTATCCCTGGCCAGTGGCCTGGTAAAAGGACATCTTTAAGATCCGAAATTATTAACCGATTTGCCGGGCCAGATCCCAAAGGGTGGCCACGAGAAATTGCCGGACAAAGACTATGGCCAGGAGAATAAGGAGCGGCGAAAGGTCGAGGCCGCCAAAAACCAGGGGCACCCGCCGCCGGACCCAAGCCATCACCGGTTCGGTGACGTTATAGAGAAAGCGGACGATGGGGTTGTAGGGATCGGGGTTTACCCAGGAAAGGAGAGCCCGGGCGATAATCACCCACATGTAAATGTGTAGGGCCAGGTCCAAGATGTAGGCCAAGGCTTCCAGCAAATGTCGGAAGGCAAACATACCCGATTCTCCCTGATTTCTTCAAAGGTTAGTTTATTATGGCCACGGCCGAAAAATTGTCAAGTCAGAATGAGTCCGGGCAAGTCACCCTTCGGTCCTTGCGGTCCGGCCCCAAGGATTGCGCCAAACGGCCGCATTCCTTACAATAACAAAATTAGTTATTCTCATGAGGAGAGACCGTAGCAGCCGGAAACGCCCCCCGGGGGAATCCGGCATTCTTGATAAGATGAACCCTACCGGAACCTTTAAGGCCTTGCGCCACCGCAATTTCCGACTCTTTTACACCGGCCAGATGATTTCTCTCACCGGCTCCTGGATGCAGTCGGTGGCCTTCAGTTGGCTGGTCCTGGTGCTAACCAACTCCTCTTTCTATCTGGGCCTGGTGGGGGCGCTGCAGACCTTGCCGGTGCTCCTCTTCTCCTTCCTGGGGGGCGTGGTGGCGGACCACACCAGCAAACTGCGCCTCATGTTCCTCACCCAGGCGGCCCTGCTCCTGCTGGCCCTGGCCCTGGGGGTATTGGTGGGCCTGGAACTCATCAAGATTTGGGACCTCTGCCTGATCGTCTTTCTGTCCGGCACGGTGATGGCCTTCGACATCCCGGCCCGCCAGGCCTTCATCGTCGACCTGGTGGGCAAGCCGGACCTGCCCAACGCCATTGCCCTTAACTCTACCCTGTTCAACTTCACCCGGGTGTTGGGGCCGGCGGTGGGCGGGGCGATCATCGCCGCCGTGGGCATGGCCAACTGCTTCTTCCTCAATGCCGCCAGCTTTCTGGCGGTAATCGTGGCCCTGGCCATGATGCGTCTGCCCCAGGCTCGCCAGACGCCCTGGAAGCCCTTGCTGCACGCCTGGAAGGAACTGTTGGATTACCTCTGGACCCGGCGGGAGTTGCGGCTGGTCCTGCTGCTGATGACCCTGGTGGCGGTCTTCGCCATGCCCTATTACGTGCTGCTGCCCATGCTGGCCCGGGACACCCTGGGGGTGGGTCCCCGGGGCTTCGGTATCCTCATGGCCGCCAGCGGCCTGGGGGCCTTTTTGGGCGGCCTCACCCTGGCCCGCCGCCTGCAAAGCCGCCCCCCCATGCCCTCCTTTCTGGCGGGGCTGGGCCTGTTTCTCCTCGGGCTGGTGGGGCTGGGGCTCTGCGGCAACTATTACGCCGCCCTGGGCTTCATCTTCATGTCCGGTTACGGCATGGTGACCCAGCTCTCCACCGGCAACAGCCTGCTGCAGCTCAATGTGCCCGATGAACTGCGGGGCCGCCTCATGAGCCTCTTCGGGCTCATCGTCATGGGCTTCGCCCCGGTGGGCAGCATCATTTACGGGGTGACGGCCCACTACACCAGCCCGGGGCTGGCCATCGCCGGCGGCAGCCTCTTTGCGGCCCTCTGCGCCGGACTGGTCCTGCTGCGCTACCCGGACCTGCGCCACTTCGAATTCAGCGACCCGGGGCCGCCGGAGGCCGCTCCCGTACCGCCAACCACTTCCCTGCCCTCATAAATCCGGGACCTTTTCCCCTTGGGCGTTATTGCCCTTGGCCTCCGGTTGGCCTCCTGCTGTAGCCTTGGGCTGCCGCAGGGTTAATAGCGAGAGCGCCAACAGAGGTAAGAAAAGCCTCGCCGTAAGGGCGCACCTGTGCGCGCCCTAATTTGAGGGCGGACACATAGGTCCGCCCCTACAGGAGATAAATTCCTTTTTTGAGCGCAGCTTGGTATAAATGCGCCCCCTATGCTACTGCAGAATGAACGCTTGATAATCCAGCAGCCTCAAGGTCAGGGCCAAGGCGCCGGCCACCACCGGATTATCATAAATTAGCACGATATCCCGGCTCTTATTGACTTTCTCGAGATTGTCGAACGTCCACAAATCCGCATAGGGGATATTGATCGCCCCGGCCACGTGTCCCTGGTCAAATTGCTCCGGCGAGCGCAAATCCAGAAAAGTCGGATTCTTTAGAGATTTGGTCCTGCCTTGGTCAATGACCCAGTTGGCGGGATCACTCTGATTGAGGTCCAGCAACGCCATGAAGACCTGGGAATCTGATTCCGTGGCAAAAAAGGCCTTGTGCCAGCCCTTGATGCCCACCCTCATCCAGTTGACGTTTTGGTATCCGGCGCGCACTGCCAGCCTGGCAGCATGATAGGATTTCCATCACATATCATCCGCACAGAACACCACCAGGGGGCGCGCTTTGTCCTCCGGCAGGGCCGACATATCGAATTGGGCCGCCGCCAGGTCGAAGTCCGGCCGTTTATGATCTTTAGGGACATCCATGGTAATGTGAATGGCAGCAACCGGCCGGGCCTGAACCCAATCCGTCATGTGGGTGTAGCAGGCGATCAGCAATCCTCCCTGGGCCTGAATCTGCCTGGCTTCCTTGGGAGATACCACTTTCGCGCCTTCCAGGCTGGTGGGGGTGGTTCCCTTGGCGATTTCGCTCATGTCTCGGTTCCTTTTTGGTATTAGGATTTTCGGGTGGTGAGGTGGATCCCTCTGAAATCTGGTTGGATAATAGAGGTTGACAGGATTTTCGCTATCGGTGCGACTCCGATTTTTATGTCGGCGAGACCATGATTATTCTGTCAGGGTTCGTCCTACGCGGGATCAGAAGCTTTTCTCGAAAATAATAATTATAATAATAAGGGTGAACCTGGTGCGCACCTTGGCCAAGGCGCCGGCGGGCCGCCGCTGCTACCTGAAGCCCTGGCCCGTCCCTGGAGTTAGGAGAATTCTCCGGCCGGAGCAAGCGTCCCGCTGAAAACCCTTGTAAAGTCATCGATTATTTGTTATAAAAATTCGATTTGAATTAAACTACTCACGCCCCGCCAGGGCGGGCTGGTGCCGGAAGTCTTTTTATCAGGCTGCGTCCGGTGGCCCCGTTGTCGGCGGAGCGGCGGACTAACCGGAGGAAGTAAGTTATGGCGTATGTCACCATGAAGGAACTGCTGGAGGCCGGGGTGCATTTCGGCCACCAGACCCGCCGTTGGAACCCCAAGATGGCGCCCTATATCTTCGGGGCCAGAAACGGCATCCACATCATCGACCTGCAAAAGACCGTCCAGTTCTTCAAGACCGCTTACAATTACGTGGTGGACCGGGTGGCGGATGGCGGCGTCGTCCTCTTTGTGGGCACCAAGAAGCAGGCCCAGGACGCCATCCGCGAAGAGGCCCAACGCTGCGGCATGTTCTATGTCAACCACCGTTGGCTGGGAGGCATGCTCACCAACTTCCAGACTATTAGCCGCTCCATTGCGCGCCTGAAAGAATTTGAGACCATGAAGGAAGACGGTACCATCAAACGCTTCCCCAAGAAAGAAATCCTGATGATGGAAAAAAAGGCCGCCAAGCTGGAGCGCTCCCTGGGCGGCATCAAGAATATGGGGCGCCTGCCCGACATCGTTTACGTGGTGGACCCCCGCAAGGAAGACATCGCCGTCATGGAAGCCCGCAAGGTCAACGTCCCCTTGCTGGCCATCGTCGACAGCAACTGCGACCCGACGGAGATCGATTATCCCATGCCGGGCAATGACGACGCCATTCGCGCCATCCGCCTCCTCACCTCCCGCATCGCCGATGCGGTGGTGGAAGGCAAGAAACTGGCGGAAGAGCGCCTCCAGGGACAAATCGACAAGGAAGCGGCCGCGGCCCAAATGGAAGCAGAAGCGCAAGCGGCCCCGGCCCCTGAGGCCCCCGAGGCTCCGGCCGCAGAGACACCGGTCCCGGAAGCAGCCGAGACGGAAGCCTAAAAGCTTGAGGAAAACGGGGAATTACCTAACCTAAAAGCTTTGCCAAATTTTCTCTTGTCATTCTGAGCGCCGCGAAGAATCTCGCATTTTGAGATTCTTCGCTCGCTTCGCTCCCGTCAGAATGACAATTCTAGATAGCCGTGGGCAAGGAGAGATAAATTGGACATAACTGCCGAAATGGTAAAAACCCTGCGTGCCAAGACCGACGCCGGGATGATGGATTGCAAAAAAGCCCTGAAGGAAACCGCAGGCGACATGGAGGCCGCCATTGCCTACCTGCGCCAGAAGGGCCTGGCGGTGGCCAGCAAGCGAGCCGATCGGACCGCCTCGGAAGGCACGGTCTGGGCCCATATCGCCCCGGACCATAAAACCGGGGTGCTCCTGGAGGTAAACTGCGAATCCGATTTTGTCGCCAAGACCGACACCTTTCAGGAATTGGGTTCCCGGTTGGCGGAGCAGCTGGCCGCCGCGGCCCTGGAAACCGTTGAAGATTTGTTGACCCAAGCCGCTAAACACCAACCCGGCTTAACGGTGTCCGATTATGTCAACGAGGTCATTGCCAAGACCGGGGAGAAATGCCAGGTGCGGCGCTTCACCCGTTATCGCGGTGACCTGGTGGCGTGCTACATCCACCACGGCGGCAAGATCGGGGTGATGCTGGAACTCAGCGGCGGCGAGGCCAAACCCGAAGCCCTGGCTGCCGCCAAGGATCTGGCTATGCAGGTGGCCGCGGCCAATCCGCTATCGGTCAGCCGCGAGGAAGTGTCGGCCGAGACCGTGGCTAAGGAAAAGGCCATCTACGAAGCCCAGGCCAAGGAGAGCGGCAAACCGGAAAAGATCATCGAAAAAATGGTGGTCGGCCGCCTGGATAAATTCTTCAAAGAATTCTGTCTCCTGGAGCAACCCTTTGTGAAGAACCCGGACCAAACCGTCACCCAATTCTTGCAAGAAGTTGGCAAGAAGCTGGGCCAAGACCTCAAGGTCAAGGGCTTCACCCGCTACCAGGTAGGAGCCTGAATTAAGCCCATGGCGCCGGAAACTCCCAAATATCGCCGCGTCCTCCTCAAGGTGAGCGGCGAAACCCTGGCAGGCGACAAAAAGTTCGGCATGGACCCCGCCACCTTGAAGGCCATCGCCCAGGAGATCAAGGGCGCGGTGGACCTGAAAGTCCAGATGGGCGTGGTGGTGGGCGGCGGCAATATCTTCCGGGGGCTCGAAGCCAGCGCCCAGGGGATTGAGCGGGCCGTGGCCGACTACATGGGCATGCTGGCCACCGTGATCAACGCCCTGGCCCTGCAAGACGCCCTGGAGAAGGCGGGTCTGCCCACCCGGGTCATGTCCGCCATCACCATGAACGAAGTGGCGGAGCCCTACATCCGCCGCCGGGCCATCCGCCACCTGGAAAAGGGGCGGGTGGTGGTCTTCGGAGCCGGCACCGGCAGCCCCTTTTTCACCACCGATACCGCCGCGGCCCTGCGGGCCACGGAGATCGGGGCTGAAGCCATTCTCAAAGGCACCAAGGTGGACGGCATCTACGATCGCGATCCGGTCCTCCACCCCGAGGCCTTGATGCTGCCCCGGCTCACCTACTTCGAGGTCATCGAAAAGTCCCTCCGGGTCATGGATACCACCGCGGTGACCATGGCCATGGAGCAGAACATCCCCATCGTCGTCTTCAAGCTTTTTGAACCGGGAAATTTGAAAAGAGTGGTGCTCGGCCAGGATGTCGGCACCGTGGTGGAGAAGCGCGCCAATGAAAGATGACGTCTTAAATGAAGCGAAGCGCAAGATGGACAAGGTGCTGGAGGTAATGGCCCGGGACCTCTCCCGGGTACGCACCGGCCGGGCCTCGGTGGCCTTGCTGGAAGGCATTAAGGTGACCTGTTACGGCACCACCATGCCCATCGCCCAGGTGGCCTCCCTGGCCGCCCCGGAACCCCGGCTGCTCACGGTGCAGCCGTGGGACCCCACCGTTTTAGGGGACATTGAAAAAGCCATCCTTAAATCCGATCTGGGCCTGACCCCCATGAACGACGGCAAGATCCTCCGGTTGCCCATCCCTGCTCTCACCACCGAACGCCGCAAGGAACTGGTGAAGATGGTCAAGAAGATGGAGGAGGAGGCCAAGGTGGCCCTGCGCAACGTCCGCCGGGACGCCAACGAAGACTTGAAAGAGATGAAGAAAGAGAAACTGCTTCCCGAAGACGAGGCGCACCGGGGCCAGGAAGAGGTGCAAAAGATCACGGATGATTATATCAACAAGGCGGAAACTCAGGCTGCTGAAAAAGAAAGGGAGATCATGGCCTTCTGATGGTCTTGAGGTGAGTCTTGACTAATAATTCCCATCCTCCGGACCGTAACGGGCTGCCCCGCCATGTGGCCATCATCATGGACGGCAACGGCCGCTGGGCCAGGAGCAAGGGTCAGCCGCGCTATCGGGGCCACGTGGTCGGGGTGGAATCGGTCCGGGTCATCGCCCGCCTGGCTCGCAAGCTGGGCCTCTCTTATCTCACCCTGTTCGCCTTTTCCGAAGAGAACTGGCAGCGCCCCCGCCTGGAAATCCGGGTCCTGATGGCCATTCTGCGCCGTTACTTACACCGCGAACTCTCCGAGATGCAGGACAACCAGATCGTCCTCAAGGCCATCGGCAACCTGAAGCAACTGCCCGAGGCGGTGCAACGCGAACTGGCCGCCACCACCGCAGCCACCGCCCCGGGGGCCAAGATGGTTCTGACTCTGGCCCTGAGCTACGGCGGCCGCTCTGAGATCGTCCAGGCCGCCCAGGCCCTGGCCCGGGAGGTGCAGGCCGGACGCCTCAAACCCGAGCAAATCGACGCCGCCCTCTTCGCCCGCTCCCTTTACACCGCCGATATGCCCGACCCGGACCTGGTGATCCGCACCAGCGGCGAGTACCGCCTGAGCAACTTCCTCCTCTGGCAGTCGGCCTACGCCGAACTCTACGTCACCGAGACCCTGTGGCCCGACTTCCGCGAGGACGACTTCCTCCAGGCCCTGGAAGCCTACCGCCAGCGGGACCGCCGCTTCGGCCTCACCCAGGAACAGATCGAATCCGAGGCAGCCAACGGCCCCCGGCATTAAAGAATATCTTGGGTAAGGGGGCCAGGGGCCGAGGGCCCCTGCCCCCTTACCCCAAACCCCATCCCCCCAACCCCATAAGAACAATAGGGGCGACCCGCTGGGCCGCCCCTTGACATTTTGAACCGGCTCTGCCATCCTTCCCAGACTTAGCGGGCCTGCTTGACAGGGTACCTCGCAGTCACTAGCTTAATTGAAGCCGACTAGCTTGAGATCTCCACCATCTCCCAGCCACCTCCACCGGCGATAAAAACCACTTACCGTAAGGAGAACACCATGTCGAACCACTTCACCGGCCTGAACCTCGGTCCTCCCGAAGGGGACACTCGACTCGACCTCACCGATCTCTACGCCTTCCAAGTACCGACGGACGCGTCGCGGACCGTGCTGATCCTCAACTGTAACTCGTTCGCCAAGGCGGCGGCGTTCCACCCCGACGCCGTGTACCGGATCAACATCGACAACGACGGCGACCTCGAGACCGACATGGCGCTCATCCTGGTGTTCTCCGAGCCGCGAGACGGCCGGCAGCGTGCCACCGTCTACCTGGCAACCGGCTCAGAGGCCCGCAAGGCTGAGGCCGCCGGGGAGCCGATCTTTAAAGACGTCGAGGTGTCGCTCGGTCCCGAGCCGCACATCCACACGTCGGGTCCCTACACTTGCTTCCTCGGCCTGCGCAGCGACGCTTTCTTCATCGACTTCGCGGGCATCCTGAACCTGTTCGACCACCAGGGCGGCAAAAACTTCACCGGCCTCGAGGGCGCGCCGGACCCGAGCCGCTGGACCGGCAAAGACCTGTTTGCGAACTATAACGTCTTCAGCATGGCGTTTGAGCTGCCGACGCGCCTGCTCGGCGCCAAGCCCGGCGGTGCGCCTCTGGGGGCGGGTCAGCATCCGCCGCGCCGGCCAGCTCGTTCCCGTCGATCGCTCCGGCCACCCGACCTTCGCCAACTTCTTCTTCACCGACGAGATCAAACCGGAATTCAACCGGAGCGAGCCGGCTCACGACCGGGAGCGCTTCCTCGACCAGCTCATCCATGTGTTAGAGCACGTCGGGGGCTACTCGAGCGCCGAGGCCAGAGCCTTGATCGAGGCCGAGGGGATCCTGCCCGACATGCTGAGCTTCGACCCCGCCAAGCCCGGCGGGTACCCCAACGGCCGCCGGCTCACCGACCACATCGTGGCGCACCGCCTGGCCATGCTCTCCAAGGGCAAGATCCCGCCCGACGGGCTCAAGCCGCACACCGACCTTCTCACGGGTTTCCCCTACCTCGGCACCCCGCACCCGCACCCCGACCCGCCCCCGGCGTAAGGGGGAGGTTTGCCGATTGGTTTCAGCACCTAGACTATGGAGGCCTACCTCAGCGGGACCACCGCTTCGGTCTCACCCAGGAACAGATCGAAGCCCAGCCCGCCAGCGATTCCCGGCACTAAGAAAGGATTTTGGGGCAAGGGCAAAGGGCAAAAGCCCTTTCCCCTCCCCCAAACCCCCACCCCAATCCCATAAGAATTGTCGTGGCGACCCGCTGGGTCGCCCTTTTTTTGCCGCCCCCCTCGGTTGCTCAGCCGCTCCTTTACATCTACCTAAAGCTTTCCCGGATTTTATTTGACTATTTTCCCAGAATGTTCTAATGGTGACCGATAATTCTTTAAATATCATGAAGAATGGAGATAGATTTGAAGACTTCGAAATTATTAGTATTGGTCCTGACCCTAGGGTTGATTATGGGTCTTGGCCGGCAGTATGCAGGCGGCGACGCAATATCGCTACTACACCACTGGCCAGGGACCCGGCAGCGAACCAGGGGCCGCATTAGCGATAACAGCCAGGTGATAGTAAATTTTAATGATCGCGCTTATTTATGGAGTTTGAGCGGTGGGCTCACGGACCTGGGGGACCTGGGCGGCGGCAAGAGCTACGGTTATGCCATCAATAATCTAGGCCAGGTTGTCGGCGAGTCTTATATTAACGCGACCACTTCCCACGCCTTCTTATGGCAATCGGGGCAAATGATGCGACCTGGGCGTCTTGAGCGGCGGAGTAAGGAGCATCGCCGATTCCATCAATAACTTGGGGCATGGTGATAGGTCGCACGCTTTGACTCCAATGAACAATCCATGTCCACCTGGACCGATGGACCCAGACTGACAGGCCTCCAACCTCTGGACCTGGAAGGCGGCATTGCCTTTAGAATTAGCGACGACGGCCGCATGGTCGGCCAGAAAAAATGATCATGCCTGGTTATGGAATACCCCCGGCGCCGGGCAGGATCTGGGTACGGCTTGCCGGCCCGCTACACCGGCGATTCTGAGGCCCACGACATCAATCAAAATGGTCAGGTGGTGCTTTGGGCCACTGCAGTTAAATCCTCCTTACGATAGCGCATCCATGCCTTTTCCTGGACCCAGAGCCGGCGGCCTCAAGGATTTGGGCACGCTGGGCGGCACCGATAGCAGGGCTTACGGGATCAATAAGCAGGGCTATATCGTGGGCTGGTCACGATTATTCATGAGCTGGATGCGGCGGGTTTATGGACTCCAGGCGGTGACGTTCTCAACCTGAATACGTTAGTGATCAACAAACCGGCAGGAGTAACGATGGGGGACGCCGAGGCCATTAATAACAAAGGGGTAATCGTGGGGCAAGAATTAAATGGTTACGATCTGAAGCCGCTTATATGTTGGTTCCCTCAAAACCCCAATTCTTCCCCGGGGGGCTTATTGCTTTTATTGGAATAATCGGCATCTGTTAGGGAGCAGGCGGAGACGCCTGCTCTATATTCTCCGGCTCTTCCATCCTTCCCCGGCTTAGCGGTCGCCCCTTTTTTGCCGTGTAGTGGAATTGCATATGCAGACCAGCCGCCCTCGGCTGCTCAGCGGCTCGGCTAAATCTTGCCTAATCTTTGTAAGATTTTATTTGACTATTTTCCCCGCTTATTTTAATGGTACAAATAATTATTGAAATAAGCCATTTCTGGGGAGGCTCATGAAGACTTCGAAATTGTTGGTGTTGCTACTGACTTTTGGGTTAGTTATGGGCTTAGCCGGCAGCCTGCAGGCGTCGGCGCCACAATATCATTACTATACCACGGGGCAGGGACCCGGCAGCGAGGCGGTGGCCGTCAACGATAATGGCCAGGCGGTGGTGAATTTTAACGACCGCGCTTTTTTATGGACCTTAAAAGCCGGACTCACGGACCTGGGCGATTTGGGCGGCGGCAAGAGCTATGGCTATGCCATCAACAATCTCGGCCAGATCGTCGGCGAGTCTTATATTGACGCCACCACTTCCCATGGCTTCTTATGGGACGGGCAGATGAGCGACCTGGGCGCCTTGAGCAGCGGAGGGAGGCGTATTGCCACGTCTATCAACAACTTAGAACAGGTGATAGGCTCCTTTTTTGGCGATAACTCCTTCGCCATGTTCCGATGGACTCAAGCCGATGGCCTTCAGCTCCTGGACCTGCAAGGCGGCTTCGCCATGAAGATTATAGACGACGGACGCATGGTCGGGGGTAATAATCTTCATGCCTGGTTATGGACTGCCCCCGGCGCCGGGCAAGACCTAGGCACCTTGGCGGTCCCTTACAACGGCGAGGCCCTAGCCCACGACGTCAATCAAAAAGGTCAGGTGGTGGGCTGGGCCATGCAGCCAAACCCTCCTACCGATAGTGCTTCCCATGCCTTTTCCTGGACTCAGAGCGGCGGCCTCAAGGACCTGGGCACCTTGGACAATACCCCGGGCTATAGTAGGGCTTTCGGCATTAATAACCAGGGGTATATCGTCGGCTGGTCCGATTATACCAGTCCCGGTGGTCTTCGTACTGCGGGGTGCTTATGGACCCCCACCGGTGACAAACTCAATCTGGATACCTTAGTGGTCAATAAACCCGCCGGAGTGACTATTGGGGATGCCCATGGCATTAATAGCCAAGGCGTAATAGTCGGGCAAGGGAACGACAATGGGGCCGCCTACATGTTGGTTCCCACTCAAATGCCCAATCCTTCCCCGGGGTCCTTATTACTTTTATTGCAATAATCGGCATCTGTTAGGGAGCAGGCGGAGACGCCTGCTCCACCTTTTCTGCATCTTCCCCTGATAATCCTTCTTTCAATTTCTCCGCCACCTTCTGATTAAACCCCGGAACCGCCGCCAGTTCCTCCACCGTCGCCGCCTTCAAGCGCCTCAATATTCGGAAAATGCTGCAACAGCCGCTGGCGCCGCACCGGGCCGATGCCGGGGATCCGGTCTAAGACCGACTCCACCATCTCTTTCCGGGCCCGTTTACGATGATAGGTGATGGCGAAGCGGTGGGCCTCGTCCCGCAGGCGCAGGAGTAGCAGCCAGCCCGGCGAGTTGGCCGGCAAGAAGCGCGGGATTCTTGCGGCCCGGCAGAAACAGCCGGTCCCGCACTTCTTTGCCCTGCTGCACCGCCGCCTTGGCCAGGCCCACCACCAAAAGTTTCGCTCAGGCCCAGTTCTTTCAGGGCCTGCAAGACCACGTTCAACTGGCCCCGGCCGCCGTCCACCACCAGCAGGTCCGGCAAGCGTCTGCCCCTCCTTGCCGTAGTGGCGCAGCACCACCTCCCGGAGCATGGCGTAATCGTCCTGGCCGGCCACGCCTTTGATGCGGAAGCGCCGGTAGCCGGATTTTTCCAGGGCGCCGTTGACCATGGCCGTAAGCGACCCCACCGGCTGCTCGCCTTGCAGGGTGGAGATGTCCAGGCATTCGATCCGGCCGGGGGCCTGGGGCAGATTCAGCCTTTCTTTCAGGTCCAGGAGAGCCGCGCCGGGGTCCGGGGCCGTCCGCCGCCGCTGCATGGCGGCCCGGGCGTTCTCCGCCGCCAGCTGCAGCAGCCTGGCCCGCTCGCCTGACTGCGCCACCAGCAAACGCAGCGGCGCCCCCTTCTCTTCCCTGAGCAGCGCTTCCAGCAGACGCTGGTCGGGAATCTCCAAAGGCAGCACCATCTCGTCCGGCAGGGGACGCCCTTCGGCATAATACTGCTTGACAAAGGCCCCCAGCAGGTCGCCGTCCGGGGGCAACTCCGGAAAAAAGTACTCCCGGCTGCCGGTGACCAGCCCGCCGCGCACCAGCAGCACCAGGATCAGGGCCCGGCCGTTTTCCTGGGCCAGCCCCAGGACGTCTTGATCTTTAAAGTTGGGGCGGGCCATGTCCTGGCGTTCCAGGGTGTTGATGATGGCCCGGAGGCGGTCCCGCAGCCCGGCCGCCCGCTCGAAATCGAGGTGCGCCGCGGCCTGCTCCATGTCCGCTTTGAGCTTTTTCAGGAGCGGGCGGCTCTTGCCCTTGAGGAACAGGATCGCCTCTTGCACCGCCTGGCCGTAGTCGGCGGCGTTCACCATCCCGGCGCAGGGCCCCAGGCAATGCTGCAACTGAAACTCCAGGCACGGCCGGGACCGGGGAGCTAGGCGGCGCTCCTTGCAGGTGCGCACCCGGAAGACCTCCTTCATCACCTTGAGCGTATCCCGGGCCAGGCCGGCCACGGTATAAGGCCCGAAATAGAGGGCCCCGTCCGGAGTGAAGCGGCGCACGAAGCGCAGGGCCGGGAAGTCTTCTTGCAGGTCCAGGCGCAGGCAGAGATAATTCTTGTCATCCCGCAACATCACGTTGTAGCGCGGATGATGCTCCTTGATGAGATTGCGCTCCAGGATCAGGGCCTCACGGCCGCCGGCGGTGATGAGGTAGTCCACCCGGGCCATCTTTTTCAGCATCATGGCGGTCTTGGGATCGTGCCGGTCCGGGGTCTTGAGATACGACCCCAGGCGGTTCCTCAGGTTCACCGCCTTGCCCACGTAAAGCACCTTGCCGGCCGCGTCCTTAAACAGATAGACGCCGCTGGCCTTCGGCACCTGGCCCAGGGCCGCGGTTAGGGCCGGGTAGGGCGATTCGTGCTTTACTTTAGATTCAGGCATCTTATGTTTAGAATAACAGGCGGAGCCGCGTAGTTCAAAGTTCAAAGTTCAAGGTTCAAAGTTAAAACCATCGATCCTTGAGCTTTAACCTTGAACCATTCTGTCCTCTGCCTGCTTTGGTGAAAAGGAGAAGAATATGACGCTACCGACCCGCCCCCTGGGACGCACCGGCCACCAGGCCACCATCCTCGGTTTGGGGGGCGAAGGGGTGCTGCGCACCTACGATTTTGAAGCGGACGCCCAGGCGGTGATCAACGCGGCCCTGGAGGCAGGCATCCGCTACTTCGAGTCCGCCCGGGCCTACTCGGGGAGCGAAGCCTATCTGGGCCGGGGCCTGAAAGGCCACCGGGACCAAATCTTCCTCACCAGTAAGTCCCACGGCCGCACCTCTAAAGAGGCCCTGGCGCATCTGTCGGTCACCTTGAGGAACCTGGACACCGACCACCTGGACCTGTGGCAGGTGCACGACGTCCGCAGCCTGGCCGAAGTGGAGGCCCTGGGCGCGCCCGGCGGGGCTTACGAGGCCTTCCGCCAGGCCAAGGAAAAGGGCTGGACCCGGTTCATCGGGGTCACCGGCCACCATGACCCGGAGGTGCTGAGACGGGCCCTGGACCTCTATGAGTTCGATACCGTGCTGCTGCCCGTCAATCCGGCGGAGCCCGCTCAGGCCAGCTTCCTGCCTCTGGCCGCCGAGGCCCTGGCCCGGGGCCTGGGGGTCATCGGCATGAAGGTCCTGTGCCGGGGCAAACTGCCCCAGATGTCCGAAGACCCCGAGGCCCTGGTCTGGGAACTGCTGGCCTATGCCTGGAGCCAGGCCGTCAGCCTGGTGGTGGTGGGGGCCGACAAGCCGGAGCAGGTGCGCCTGCTGGCCGCCGCGGCCCGGGACTTTGCGCCCATGACCCCGGAAGAACAGCGGAGCCTGGAAGAGGCCGTGGCGCCGTTTGCCCGGGAACTGATGTACTATAAGCCCTAGATTGGCTCTATTTTTTCTGGTCCTCCAGCCTTTTACCCACGTACCAGTCGATCTGGCGGCAAATGCCCTTGATCACCTGGGCTTCCCTGGCCCTGAGGCCATGGCGATAGAAGAGGCGCCGTACGTTGAACATCCAGTGCTCCGGGTTCTGGTGGGTGATGAAGTTGATCTTCAGCAGGGTCGCCTGGAGCATGGCGTACATGGACTCCGTCTCCTGGATATTGGCCAGGCGGGGCGCGAAATGGGGCCTGGCGCTCACGGCGGTGAAGAGTTCGTAGGCCATGACCATCACCGCCTGGGCCAGGTTGAGCGACGAGCAGTCCCCGGTGGGGATGGTTACCAGGGCGTGACAGAAGGGCAGTTCCTCATTGGTGAGCCCGAAGTTTTCCGGCCCGAAGAGCAGGGCGATGTCGTTGTGGGCCGCCAACTCGATGAGGTGGCCGGCCATCTCACGGGGGGTGAAGTATTCCTGGCGCACCCCGCCCAGGCGGGCCGTGGTGCCGACCACATATTGAAAAGGCGCCAAGGCTGCGGCCAGATCGTCATAAACCTTCATCCGGGTCAACAGCGCCACCGCCGACCCGGTGGCCATCATGGCCATGCGCTCGAAATCCAGGTCCTGGGGCTGCACCGCGATGAGGCGCTTGAGCCCCATATTGCAGGCCGCCCGGGCCACGGCCCCGACATTTTCCGCCAGCCGCGGCCGAAACAGCACCACCGCCACCTTGTCCAGACGCACCCGGGTTTCCGGGTCCGGTTGTTTGCGCGGTTTCATCAGCGCAATTTAACATATCTTGGGCGCGTCTTGTAGGGGTGGCTCAAGAGCCGCCCCTACGGGCACCACGGGCGGCCCGACGAAGCTTCAATAATTTTTGATTGGCCTTTTTTAAGTTAACTTGCAACCGCATTTGAAAGTCTTAGCTTATAGATAAAACATCGGCAGTGGCACGGACCAGGGCCACCAGGAGATTTTTATGAACCGGATTGTTTGGCTTATTTTGGCAGGTTGCGTGGCCCTGGCCGGCTGTGCTCCGGCCATCTCCCCCGCCTTGCAGCAAGAGTCCGGGCCCAAGGTTGGCTTTGCCGAGGTTGCAGCCCACCCGGAGAAGTATCAGGGCCAGACGAAGATCCTGGGGGGCGAAGTGATGCAGGTCCAGCCACTGGGCCGGGGCAGCCTTCTCAGTCTGGATCAACACGAACTGGACAGCCACCTCTTCCCCGCCGGGAGCGCCTCGGGCGGCACCTTCCTGGTGGAGAGCGACGAGTGGCTGAACCCTGCCACCTATCAGCCCAAGAGTAAGATCACGGTGGCCGGGGTGGTGGCGGGTCAGAGAAACGGCCTGTTGGTGCTGAAAGCCAAGCAGATTAAATTCTGGGAGGGTCCCACCTGGGAGAAATGGTATCATCCCGTGCCCCCGGAGTGGTATGATTATGATCCAAGTTTGGAGCACTGGTTTACCCCGCCTTACTTTGATCCTTGGTATGGTGGCGGGCTTCATTAGGACCTGATATGCATATCGATGACTATGAATTCGGCTCAATAGTCATCGACGGCAAGACCTATCGGACCGATCTCCTCATCTGGCCGGGACACCTCAAGGCCGACTGGTGGCGCAGCGAGGGCCACCTGCTGCAATTGCCCGACGTCTTCGAGGTCCTGGCGGCCGAACCCCAGGTGCTGGTGGTGGGTACCGGGGCCTACGGCAATATGGCCCTGGACCCGGAACTGGTGTCCTATCTGCAGGATAAGGGGATTGACCTGATAGCCCGACCGACCCGGGAGGCCTGCCACAGCATTAACGAACTGACCGGCAAAGGCCGCCTGGCCGCGGCGTTGCATCTCACCTGTTAAAGGCAGTTCAAGGTTCAAAGTTCAAAGTTGAGACCTCTGCGGAGGTTTTTTCAACTGCCATTCTGAGGGAGTGAAGCGACTGAAGCATCTCGGTTTGGTAGCACAGCCTTTCCAGGCTGGGCCTACTCAGCACAGGCTAGAAAGCCTGTGCCCCCAAACCCTGAGATCCTTCGCTTCGCTCAGGATGACAAAACGGCTTTTCGCAGAGGTCTCAAGTTCGAGGTTGAAGGGTTCGAAATGGCGAAGGTTTTTAACTTTGAACCTTGAACTTTGAACGTTGAACTAAACCTTGAACTTGGCTTCGGTTCCAGCTCGGTGTTATTCTCCGCCTATGGATTTCCACATCATCGACAGTCACCTGCACTGCGGGGTCCAAAACGTCTCCTGGGGCTGGGAGCAGAAACGGCGCCTCCTGTTGGCCGCGGGTATCCGCGGGGTCGGGATCATCCCGCCGGTGGAGGACGTCTACGACCGCCTGGACCCCAAATTCACCGACACCCCGGCCTGGCAGGCCTGCCGCCGCCGGGCCCAGCAGTATATTTTGGAGCTTCAGGACCCGGATTTTTGCTACTACCCCTACTTTTTCGTCTGGAACGACTTCGCCTGGGAAGAACTGAGGCCGGAATACGCGGCCGTCAAGTGGCACCGCCATCCCGATGAGCCGGCCTACCTTTATGACCAGCCCCGCTGCCGGGAGTTTTTGCAGGTGGTGCGGGAGCGCGGGCTGCCCATTCTGCTGGAGGAATCCTTTAGCAATACCCGATTTTTCCTGGAACGGCTGGCCCCGGACCTGCCGGTAATCATCCCGCACCTGGGAGGCCTGAACGGCGGCTATCTGCCCCTGCGGGACGCCGGCGTTTGGGAGCGCCCGCGGACCTACACCGATAGCTCCACCGCCGATCCCGCCGAAATTGAGGACTTTCTGGGGCGCTACGGCAGCAGCCACCTGCTGTTCGGCAGCGACCACCCCTTCGGCCAACCGCAAACCGAACTGGCCAAGATCCTCGACCTGAAACTGCCGGAAGCCGAGGCCCGGGCCGTGCTGGGCGATAATTTTCGCCGTATCTGCGCGGTGTCTCGCCGCGCGTCGGGAATGACTTAGCCGGAAAAATTCAGATAATCATCACTCAAAATAAGGAACAATGGAGAGCAGGCGCCCTCGCCTGCAAAAAAACAGCCGAGGGCGGCTGTTCTCCATAAAACACTCTGCTTTTTGAAACAAATTTTATTCGGTATTAATATCGAATAGATAGCCATGATTTAAAAAATGTCGTGAATAATCCGGGTTAGAGCCCAGAAGGCAGAGGTGAGGATGAAAAAATAGGGCGGGATCATCCCGCCCTATTTTTTCGCAGATTTTAAGCCGTTCCTCAGGCCTGCAGAATCCTTGCTTTCAATTGCTCCAGCATGGGCTCGAATTGATCCAGGAGCTGGCCGTGGAAGCGGTGCCATTCTTCCTGGAATTGCGGGATCTGCTCCACTTCCAGGTGCATTTTTTGGCCCGTTTTCGCCTCCATGGCCCGCTGCATCTGGGGGAGGCTTTGCGTAAACCTGGCCTTGAGCTGCTGCATGGCGTTGTTGCGGAATTGCTGGAACTGCTGCAGCAGTTGCTGTAACTCGGCCGTGAGACGGGCCATATTATTTTTGCTGCCGGCCACCAGCAGCAAACCGGCCACGGCCCGTTCCAGGCGCTCGTCCGCCTCGCCATTCCTGGGCAGGCCGATGTTGCGTAAAAAGACTTCTTTAATGGCGATCCGGGCCGCGTCCTGGGCCTGGGCGGACAAATTCTTGAGCCCCGCTTCCAGGTCGCCTTCCCCATTAAGAAACTTAACCGCCAGCTGGCGCCCCTGCTCCTGATGTTGCGCCGCGGCCATCTCCTCCGGGGAGGCCTTGCCATACCGCTCGGCCTTTTCCAGGGCCAACTCCAAGGCACTCTTGATTTCAGCCAACCGTGGCTCCCTTTCTCTCCCCGCCGGGGAGATTTAACATTTGGGCCCTCAGGTTAATTTCTTGGGGGGAGCAGCGGTCTCGGTTTTGCCTTCCCCGGCCGGGGCGGATGACTCCGAACTGGCGGCCGGCTTGGTTTCTTCGGAAGTGCTGCAGGCAGCGGCGCCGGTGCGATTGCCGCTGTAATCCGTCACATACCAGCCGCTGCCTTTCAGGTGAAAGGCGCAGGAACTGATAAGCTTGCTCATACCGCCACCGCAGGCCGAACAGGTAGTGAGAGGGGCTTCCGACATCTTCTGCCACTTTTCCACCACCCGGCCGCAGGCGGCGCATTGATACTCGTAAATGGGCATACTGCCAAACCTCCAGATCAATCTAGTTATAATAACGAATTACCGGCGGTAAATCGAGTAAATTCAGAGGTGCCAAAATTTTTTGGGTCAACTGGTGTACCCGCATCTCCTCTAGGGCCTTTTCCGTCTCGGCAGCTTCGAACAGGGCCAGGAACTGGCTGAAGCGGATAACGTGCACCAGTTCGTGGGTGACGATGTAAAGTAATAAGGGAAACAGAGAGAGAGCCGGGGTGGCTTCCAGGGTCTTGAGGATGTTGTGGTCCTGGAGACAGACCCGGTAGAAGTCGAACCAGGCCGACTGCAACGAGGAGTTGGGGGGGCAGCCCTTATATTTGGCCACCAGGGCATGGGCATGGGGGGAAATCTCCTCCCGGCTCAACCCTTCCAGGGTCAGGATATCATAGCGGGCCCGGCGCCAGTGGGCCGGGCTGAGCTTGAAGAAGTCGAAGGTCATCTCCTCGGCGATGACGGCCGCTTCCTCCAGGAGTTCCTTGTCCTGCGAATGAAAATGGCGCTGACCCATTAGGCTTCCTTATCATTATTAAATTAACCATGAAAAATTGCTTTGTCAATCGGCCATTTTCTGTTTTCTGTTTTCGGCATTTCTTGTTATGTTTTATTTTTAAGGGCGATAAACCTTTAACAGATAACAGAAGATAGCCAACAGAAAACCGCCATTATGAAACTGCCCCGCCAGCTGGAAGCCCTGGCCCGGATGCTGGCCTACATGCTGGGCCATCACCCGGACGAGTTCGGCCTGGTGCTCGCCGAAGATGGCTCCCTACCCCTCAAGCAGCTCCAACAGGCGCTGATCCACGAACCGGGCTGGGGCTTCGTCCGGCTGCACCATTTGGACCAGGTGGTCTCCCTAATGCAGCCAGCCGCTTTTGCAGTGGTGGAGGAGCGTATCCGCTGCCTCCAGCCCGGGGCGGCCCCGCGGCGCCGTCCCCGGGGAGCCCCCCCCTGCCCTGCTCTACCTGGCCATCCCTCCCAAGTCCCATGAGCGGGTGTGGCAGGAGGGTCTCAAGGCGGCCGGCGGCCAGGAACTGGTGCTGGCCCGCACCAAAGAGACGGCCCTGAAGCTGGGGAAACGCCGCGCCCCGGCACCGATTCTCATTACTATCCAGGCCCAGGCCGCGGCCAAATCCGGTTTGTCGTTGGCGGGCTATGGAGAAGAGCTCTTTTTAGCCCTGGCCCTGCCCCGGGAGTTCCTGCAAATGCCGGCGCCGCCTCCGCCGGAAGAGAAACCCAGGCCGGCCCAAGCCGCGGCGGCGCCACCCACCCCGGGAACCTTTATCGTGAATTTTGCCGAACCGGCCCCGAAACCACACCAGCGCCGCGGCAAAAGGCAAGAACCCGCCTGGAAGGCCGGGGCCCGGGCCCTGCGGAAAAAACAGCGCCGGGAGGATTGAGATGTGGCCTGCGGTTTAGATCCAGGTTATTACCGCCAAGTTTAAGCATAATTGATGCCGCCACCAGAACCCATGCCTGATCTCGATTGCCTCATCGTCCTGGGGGCTCGCCTCAACCCCCGGGGCGAGCCCGGCCGGGTAGCCCGGCTGCGCCTGCTTCATGCCTTGCAGCTCTGGCGGGACAGCCCGTCCGGCTGCCGCTTCCTCATTACCGGCGGGCAACGGCCCGGCACGGTCACTTCGGAGGCCCGGGCCATGGCCCGCTGGGTCCTGGCATGGACCGAGGCCAACTGGGGCCCCGAGGTTCGGCAACAACTGGCCCCATGCCTGCTCCTGGAGGAGGCCAGCCTCAACACCGCGGCCTCAGCGGCCAACACCCTGCCTCTGGTGCAGGGTCTGGGAAGGCGGGCGGTGGGCCTGGTGAGCGACCGCCTGCACCTGCGCCGGGCCCATTATCTCTTCCGGCGCCATTTCGCCCGGCAGGGCATAACACTCCACCCCTTGCCGGCCCGGGGTCTGCTGCAACATTACTGGCGCCAGCGCCGCTATTTTTGGATCACCAAGATGGCCTTGCGGGAGGGCGGCGCCTGGCTGAAGGTCTTGGGAAACCTGGTCCGGGACCAGCGGCGTCGACCCTAGCCCAGAGATGGTGCAGCCATTTCCATTGGCAGGGTAGATCTGCTTAAATTTCCGCCGCCCAGCCTATTGTATGATTTTGCAACACTTTAGTCCCCAGTTGCCAAACTCAACAGTCGAACCCGAAAAAATACTTGACACTAAATCTGAATCGGATTAAAAAGGTCGGGAGCAAAAGAAAATCTTCACAAGAAACCCAACGGGATCAATCATGCTGGAGATCAAACGCCCCGTCAGCGCCCCTTTAAGCCCCGAGCAAGTAGCCGCCATCCAGGAAGTCGTGGCCCGCTATAAGGCCGTCAAAGGCGGCCTGCAGCCGGCCATGCACGCCGTGCAAGGCCTGTGCGGCAACTGGCTCCCCCTGGAAGCCCTGAAGCTTATCTCAGAAGGCATGGATATTCCTTATCCCTACCTGTACGGCGTCATGAGCTTCTACACCATGTTCTCCCCGACGCCCCGGGGTAAGTACCTCATCCGTTTTTGCGAATCCCCGCCCTGCCACATCTGGGGTGCGGATGACCTCGTGGAGGTAGTCAAGGCCGAACTGGACCTCAAGCACGTGGGAGATACCACCGCGGACGGCCTCTTCACCCTGGAGCACACCGCCTGCCTGGGGGTCTGCGAGGTCTCGCCGGCCATGCAGATCAACGAAGTGGTCTTCGGCCGCCTGACCCCGGAGCGGATTAAGAATATCATCGCCGACTACCGGGCCGGCAAGCCGGTGGACTATAAGACCCTGCCCCGCACCACCAATGCCCTGAGCGACTATACCGCCAGCGGCGACGAACTGGTGCTGCTGGCCAACGTCGACCAGATCGACCCCCTGAGCCTGGACGCCTACCTGGAACGGGGCGGCTACGAAGGCCTGAAGAAGGCCATCGGCATGACCCAGGTAGAGGTGGTCAATACCGTCAAGGACTCGGGGCTCCGGGGCCGGGGCGGCGCCGGTTTTCCCACCGGCCTCAAGTGGTCCTTCACCCAGCCCAACCCTAATTCGCCCAAGTATATCGTCTGCAACGCCGACGAAGGCGAGCCCGGCACCATTAAAGACCGCTACATCATGGAGGGCGACCCCCACCGGGTCCTGGAAGGCATGGCCATCGCCGGCTACGCCGTGGGCGCCAATTACGGCTATATCTATGTGCGCGGCGAATATTACCTCTCCATGTTCCGCCTCAATAAGGCCATCGAAGCCGCCACTGCCAAGAATCTTCTGGGCGACAACATCCAGGGCTCCGGCTTTAACTTCCACATCCAGGTACAGACCGGCGGCGGCTCTTACGTGTGCGGCGAAGAAACCGCGCTCATCGAATCCATCGAAGGCAGACGGGGTAATCCCCGGGTCAAGCCGCCCTTCCCCGGTGTCGTCGGGGTGTGGAATAAACCCACCATCGTCAACAATGTCGAGTCCCTGGCCGCCGTGCCCGCCATTGTGGTCAACGGCGCCGAATGGTACAAGGCCAAAGGCACCGAAGACGCCCGGGGCACCAAGATCTTCCAGGTGGTGGGCCACGTCAATAAACCCGGCGTGGTCGAAGCCAACCTGGGTATGACGGTGCGGGAACTTATCGACAAGTACGGCGGCGGCGTGCGCCAGGGCCACAAGTACAAGGCCTGCCAGACGGGCGGCGCCTCCTTCGGCTTCTTCCTGGACGAGCACCTGGACACCCCCATGGAATACAAGGCCATGGCCATGGCCCAGGGCTCTCTGGGCTCCGGCACCATGCTGGTGATGGACGACACCACTTGCGTCGTGGACGTAGTCAGGTCCATCCTTTACTTCTTCCAGCACGAGTCCTGCGGTTTCTGTTTGCCGTGCCGCAGAGGCACCCGGGCCCTGTACGAATTGATCAGCAAGGTGGCGGCCGGCAAGGGTACCCAGGCAGACCTGGACCGGATGATATCCCTGGCCCAGATCATGATGGATTCTTCCAACTGCGCCCTGGGGATGAGCCCGATCTTCTTCGTCAAGACCACCATTGAACGCTTTAAGGACGAATACCAGGCCCACCTGGACGGCAAGTGCCCCCTGGGGGTCTGCAAGGCAGAGGAACATTCGCACTGAATTATGGTAGCGCAGGCTTCCAGCCTGTGGCAAATGCACCGGCAAGATGCCGGCGCTACCAGCAACAATTAATCAAAGGTTGACTTATGTTGCTCAACTACCTGCCGGTTTTGATTTACCTGCTCATCTGCATCGGGATGATCGCGGGGATGGTGCTGCTGTCCGAACTGCTAGGGAAAAAGAAGCACTTCCCTGCCAAGGATCTGCCCTATGAATGCGGCATGGACCCCATCGGCGACGCCCGTTTCCGTTACACGGTGCGCTTCTACGTCATCGCCATGTTCTTCATCGTGTTCGACATTGAAGCCATCTTTCTCTACCCCTGGGCGGTGATCTTCAAATCCCTCGGGTGGTTCGGGTTCTACGAGATGCTGGTCTTCATCGGCGTTCTGGTGGTGGGCCTGGTTTACGTGTGGGGTAAGGGAGCACTGGAATGGGAATAGAAGAATATCTGGGATATAACGTCCTGACTACTACCCTGGAGAAGCTGGTGGACTGGGGCCGCAAAAACAGCCTCTGGCCCGCCACCTTCGGGTTGGCCTGCTGCGCCATCGAGATGATCTGCACCGCAGCCAACCGGTATGACATCGCCCGCTTCGGCATGGAGGCCTTTAGAGCCAGCCCCCGCCAGGCCGACCTGATCATCATCGCCGGCACGGTGTGCAAAAAAATGATGCCGGCCATCCAGCGGGTCTATGACCAGATGAGCGAGCCCAAATGGGTCATCGCCATGGGCGCCTGCGCCACCAGCGGTGGCATCTTCGATTCCTACGCCGTGGTCCAGGGCATCGACCAGTACCTGCCGGTGGATGTTTACGTACCCGGCTGCCCGCCCCGGCCCGAAGGCCTGTTATACGGCATCCTGAAACTCCATGAAAAGATCTTAACCGACCCGTTCCTGACCGCCCAATACAAAGAGCGCCTGCAAGCCCGGCGGGAGGAGGCAGCATGAGCGCCGCGGTGGAACTGCTCCAGGCCAAGTTTCCCCATGAGGTTGTGGAAGTGGTGGAGTTTCGGGGAGAGACCACCATCGTGGTCAAACCGGGACGGCTGGTGGACATCTGCCGCGCCTTACGGGATGACGCGAACACTTCTTTCCGCTATCTCAGCATGATCGCAGGGCTGGATTTTTTGCCCCAAAGCCCCCGGTTCGGTGTGGTCTATAACCTTTATTCCCACCGGTACCATAATCGCGTCACTCTGAAGACCATGCTGGCCGATGATGCCGCACCCGTGGTGGATTCGGTGGTGCCGGTGTGGACCACCGCCAACTGGCATGAACGGGAAGCCTACGACATGATGGGGATTCGCTTCAACGGCCACCCCGACCTGCGCCGGATCCTGATGCCCAACGACTGGGTGGGCCATCCCCAGCGGAAGGATTATCCCCTGCGGGGAATGTAACAACTGATCAGGTTGCTATAGCCGCAGGCCTTAGCCTGCGCTAAATCGCCTCAGAACCAAAATCACGCAGGCTAAGGCCTGCGGCTACGTGGAAAGTCCCATGAATCAAGCTGGAACCATGGCACGCACCGAAACCATGCTGCTCAACGTGGGGCCCTCGCACCCCAGCACCCACGGGGTCTTGCGGGTCCTGGTGGAGCTGGACGGCGAGCTCATCCTCAAGGCCGATCCCGATATCGGCTACCTCCACCGGGGCATCGAAAAGATGTGCGAATACCGCACCTACCACAAGTGCATGCCCCTGATGAACCGTCTGGACTACCTGGCCGGCGAGGTCAACAACTTCGGCTTCTGCCTGACGGTGGAAAAGCTCCTGGGGGTGGAAGTCCCCAAACGGGCCCAGTACATTCGGGTGCTGCTGACGGAATTGACCCGGATCGCCTCCCACCTCTTCTGGCTGGGGACCCACGGACACGACCTGGGCGCCATGACCCCGCTGTTCTACGCCTTTAGAGAACGGGAACAGATCATGGATATGTGCGAGATGGTGTCTGGGGCCCGGATGTTCCCGCTGTACTGCCGCATCGGTGGCCTGGCCGCGGACCTGCCCGACGGCTTTCTGCCCCTCGCCCTGAAATTTGCGCAGACCTTCCCGGATCGCTGGAAGGATTATGACACCATCCTCACCAAGAACCGGATATGGAAAGATCGTACCGTCGGCGTGGGGGTCATGTCCAAGGACGAGGTTCTGGATTGGGGCTGGTCCGGTCCCATGGCCCGGGGTTCCGGGATCGATTGGGACCTGCGCCGGGACAATCCCTACTCCAGTTACGAAGAATTCGACTTTGTCGTACCCCTGGGAACGAACGGCGACACCTACGACCGTTACCTGGTGCGCATGCAGGAGATGCTCCAAAGCGCCCGCATCGTCAGCCAGGCCGTGGCCAAGATCCAACAGACCGAGCCCGGCGACATCAAGTGCGACGACCCCAAGGTGAGCCTCCCGCCCAAAGAGCGGGTCTATAACGAAATCGACGCCCTGATCCACCACTTCCTCATCATTCAGGACGGCATCCGGCCGCCGGTGGGGGAAGTCTACCAGTGCATCGAGGCTCCCAAAGGGGAGATGGGGTTTTACCTCGTCAGCGATGGCAGCAATAAGCCTTTCCGGCTGAAGGTCCGGGGGCCGTCCTTCATCAACCTGTCGGCCTGCGACAAACTCTCCCGGGGCCGCTTGCTGGCGGATATGATCGCCTTGATCGGCACCATGGACATAGTCCTGGCCGACGTGGACAGATAATGGCAGGGCGGGCGTCCTCGCCCGCCCCAATAGAGCCGCAGGCCCTTACCAAAAGCCTGCGCCCAGGTGAGTTATGGTGAGGCGCAATAACAAGATCATCCTTGGGTTAGCGCTGGTTTTCCTGCTGGGTGTGGTGGGGCCGGTTGCCGGTCAAACCACCAAGACCTTTACCGGCAAGATCAGCGAGATCGCCAAAGGCTCCGAGCTGGACATCGCCAAGCATGGAGACTTTCTATACCTTGCGACTGGAGGAACAACCCAAAATCAGCTTTCGCCTTTCTCCCGAAGATGCGGTTAAATTCGGGGTGATCGACAAGGCGGGACCTACTGGGGTGGTGACTCCCAAGATGAGCAAGGGCATGGGTTGGAAGGTGAAGCTGACCTGCAACGCCAACAACCTCGGAGATTATAAGGTTCCGGTTTACAAAGTGACCGATTTGGAAAAGCTGGAGAGATGAGCCGATTTGGGTAAGGGATGGAATAGCCGTCGAATAGGCAATCTAGGTGTCTAGTGGTTCTCCTGGCAGGACGAAATGGATCAAAAACTCAAAAAGAATATTAGCTTAATCGCGGCCTTGTCGCTCCTGGGCGTAATTGCCGCCTGTGGTGCAAAAAGCGAGATTATTACTGGAACTATTGAAAAGGCCACGCCATCCCCGGTTGCCAATAGAATTGAAGTCCTGGTTAAACTGGAAGGGCGTCCGGAAACTTTCTTAGTTCATTTGAGCGATATCCACAAGTTCGGTATGACCACGATTGGGAAGATTTCCTCAGGACCGGATCTTTCAAAGAGTATTCAAGATCTAGAGGCAACCAAGGGTTGGAAGGTTAAGTTGACTTGTGAAAAGACGAATAACCCACAAGGCCCGGAGTACCTGGTAAAAACCTTAGAAAAATTACCCGGGAAATAAAAGGCAATCGAGATCGACTTATGGTTAATCTGACCATCGACGGGCGGGTCCTCCAGGCCAAGAAGGGCTCCACCATCCTGGACGTGGCCCGAGAGAACGGGATCTTCATCCCTACCCTCTGTTATCATCAGGCCCTGCACCCCATCGGTTCCTGCCGCATTTGCGTGGTGGAGGTGAAACCCGGACCGCCCCGGCCCCTGCCGGCCTGCGCCACCTATGTCAACGAGGGCATGGAGGTCATCACCACCTCTCCCAAATTGGAGGCTATCCGGGACGAGTTGATGAAGCTGGTCCTCATCAACCACGCGCTGGAGTGCCCCATCTGCGACAAGGGCGGGGAATGCGAGCTCCAGAACTTGACCCACGCCCTGGGCATCAAGAAGGTTGACCTGGAGGCGGTGAAGCTCTCGCCCCGGTTCGACTACGAGTCCAACTTCGTGGAGCGCCACCAGGACCGCTGCGTCACCTGCGGCCGCTGCGTACGCATCTGCAAAGAGCGGGTGGGGGCCTGGTCTTGGAACTTCGTCCACCGGGGCTACTTTACCCAGCTCTCGAGCGGCGAGTTGCCCCTGGACTGCGAATTCTGCGGCTCCTGCATCGATATCTGTCCGGTTGGGGCCCTGGTCAACAAACAATGGAAGTACCGGGCCCGGGCCTGGGAAGTGGACAAGACCGAGATCGCCTGTCCCTTCTGCGGCGGCGGTTGCACTTATCACCTACACACCAAAGACGGCAAGATCATGCGGGCCCGCAACGAAGGCAGCGTGCTTCTCTGCGGCCGCGGCCGCTTCGGCTGGCCGGTGGTGGAATCCCCGGACCGGCTCAAGACCCCATTGATTAAAGAAAACGACAAGTTCCGGGAAGCCTCCTGGGAGGAGGCCCTGGACCTGGTGGCCGCCAAGTTCAAGGAGGCCGTGGAGGCCGCCGGCCCCAAGGCCATCTATGGGGTGGGCTCCCCCCGGGCCACCAACGAAGCCAATTATCTGTTCCAGAAATTCTTCCGGGCCGGTCTGGGCACCAACCAGTTGGACAACCCGGGAAGGTTCAGCTACATCCGGGCCTGGAAAGGCATTGCCGCGGTCTTCGGTCCCTCCCGGGTCTCCGGAGTCGAAACCGCCCCGGGCCGCCCGGCGGCCTATCAATCGCCCTTCACTCTCGGCGAAGGGGCCGAGATCAGCGGCGCCCTGGCGGTGCTGGGGAAGCTGGACGATCTGCCCAAGGCCGATTTGGTCCTGATCCTGGGCGCCGACCTCACCCCCGAGCTGCCGCCCCTGGGCTGGAAGGTCCACGAAGCCAAGGAGAAGGACGGCTTCAAGCTGCTGGTGGCCAACAACCGCAAGACCAAGTTCGACCGCTATGCCACCGTCTCCCTGCGCTACAAGCCGGGGAGCGAGCGTATCTTCATAGCCGGGCTGATCAAGGCCTTCCTGGCGGCCAACCCGGATTGGACCCCGGCGGTGCCGGCCACCGGCCTGGATGAACTCAAAGAGGCGGTCAAGAAATTCACCGCCAAAGAAGTGGCCAGCAAGACCGGGGTGGATGAGGCCCAGCTCAATGAGGCCGTGGCCCTGCTGGCGCAAGCCAAGGCCCCGGCCATCATCTTCGGCAGTGAGTTGACCGGGCAGGACAAGGGTATGCAAAACGCCCTGGCCCTGGCCAACCTCTTCCTGCTGGTGGGCAAGCCCGGCACTCCCGGCAGCGCCCTCTACCCGGTGGCGGAAAAGAACAACACCCTGGGGGTCAGCGCCGTCGGGGTGCAGCCGGACCTGCTGCCGGGCGCCCTGCCGTTGAACGCCGACAACGCCGCCTCGTTCTTCGAAAAGAACCCAGTCGTAAGCGAACCCGGCCATAACCTGGAGGAAATGCTGGATCTCCTGGAAAAAGGCGACGACGCCGCGCCTCAGGCCCTCTACCTCCTGGGCGGCGATTTGCTGCGGACCCTGCCGCATCGCAGCCGGGTGGAAAAACTCCTGAAGAAAGTGCCGTTTATCGTGGTCCAGGATGCCTTCCTGACGGATACCGCCAAGCTGGCCCAGGTGGTGCTGCCGGTGGCGATCCACGCCGAACAGGAGGGCACCTTCCTCAGCAGCACCGGGCAGTTGGGGCTGATCAAAAAGGCGATAGCCGCGAACGGCGTGCGCCCCGACTGGCAGATCATCAGCCAATTGGGCGTCAAAATGGGCTTTGCCTTGAAGTACAGCAGCCCCGAGGCCATCTTCCGGGAACTGGCCCAGAAAATGCCCATGTGGGCCGGGCTGGCCCCTAAACTCAGCGCCCCCTGCCCGGATTTCAAGCTGGCGCTCAGCGGCCAGTTCGTGCCCTTCGAGACTGATATCAGCCTGCCGGGACGGCGGCCCTTCACCCTGGTGGTGGGCAAATCTCTGCAGCATTCCGGCTCCTTTACCACGCACCATCCCTGTGGCACCCTGTCGGTCACTCCCGGGGCTCGTCTCAAGATCGCCCCGGAAGACGCCGGCGCCCTCGGCCTGGCGGATGGCGACGTGGCCAAGGTCATTTCCTCCCAGGGCGAGGTCAGCGTGCCCGTTACCCTGGCCAAGGATATGCCGGCCGGAGTAGTCTTGCTGCCGGAGCATTTTGCCGCCCCCGCGGCTAATAATTTGACGCTTAACTCCAACCTGGTGCGCGTGACCATCCAAAAGGGTTGAGAAGATGAATGTGCCCCTGTTGATCATCATAAGTCTTGTCAAAATCGCCGTGGTGCTGGGCGTATTGCTCACCTGTGTGGCCTATACGGTCCTCCTGGAACGGAAGGTCCTGGGTTTCATCCAACTGCGCTACGGCCCCAACCGGGTGGGCCCCTGGGGTCTGCTGCAACCCCTGGCGGACGTGCTGAAGCTGATGTTCAAAGAGGAATTCACGCCTCCCGGGGCCAACAAGATCCTCTTCATCGTGGCACCGTTCCTCACTGCCGTGACGGCGTTGTTGCCCTTTGCGGCCATCCCCTTCACCAACACCGTGATGCCCCCGGAGATTACGCTGCTCGGCCACAAGATCGACCTCACCGCCGCGGCTTTAAACCAAGGGGTGATCGCCGACCTTAACGTGGGGCTGCTCTACATCTTTGCGGTCGGTTCCCTGGCGGTATACGGGGCGGTCTTGGGCGGCTGGGCCTCCAACAACAAGTATTCGTTATTGGGGGCGCTGCGCCTCAGCGCCCAAATGGTCAGCTACGAGCTGGCCCTGGGCCTGTCGGTCATCGGGGTCCTGATGCTGGCCGGGTCTTTGAGCATGGTCAAGATCGTGGAGGCGCAAAAGTGCGTGCCTTTCATCGTCTATCAACCGCTGGGGTTTCTGCTTTTCCTGACGGCGGCCTTTGCCGAATGCGCCCGCACGCCCTTTGACCTGATTGAGTGCGAAAACGAGTTGGTGGCCGGGTTTCAGACGGAATATAGTTCCATGAAATGGGCCCTGTTCATGATGGGTGAGTATATCCACATCATCGTGGCCTCGGCCCTGATCGTGACCCTGTTCCTGGGCGGCTGGCAAGGTCCGGTGCTGCCCCCGGTGGTCTGGTTCATGTTGAAGACCTTTGCCGTGGTTTTCTTCTTCATCTGGGTGCGGGGCACTTTTCCCCGGTTCCGCTTCGATCAGCTCATGCGGTTGGGTTGGAAGGTGCTCGTACCCCTAAGCCTGGCGAACATTTTGTTCACCGGGGCGTTAATCTTATATCTCAAGGGTTAGCCCATGATTATTCCTTTCCTCAAAGGGTTGGCTACCACCCTCAGGATGGTGTTTACCAAGCCCATCACCCAGCAGTACCCGGAAGAGAAGCGGGAGATGTACCCCCGCTGGCGGGGCCACCCGCAGTTGACCGTCGACCCTGACGGCCGGCGCCGCTGTGTGGCCTGCACTCTGTGCATGGTGGTCTGCCCCTCCAATGCCATCCGGGGCATCGTGGCGGCGGAAGGTCCGGAGCACGAGAAGTATCCGGTTGCCTTCACCATCGACTTGCAGCGCTGCATCTTTTGCGGCCTGTGCCAGGAGGCCTGTCCCAAGGGGGCCATCAAGCTGAACAATGCCTACGAACTGGCCCAGGAAGATAAAAGTGCGCTTATTCTCAACATTGAGACGGCAACTCAGCCTGTGTCAAATCTGCGGCTGAAGGATTGGCTCTAAAGGAGGCCTGAGGGATGCAGACCCTGTTTTTCATCCTGGGCGCAGTGGCCCTGATCTCCGGCGGCCTGGTGGTCTTTCAGCCCCATCCCCTGCGGAGCGCCCTCTGGCTCATCGTCAACTTCTTTGCGGTGGCCGGGATATACCTGCTGGCCCATGCCGAGTTCATCGCCGCCATCCAGGTGATCGTCTATGCCGGGGCCATCATGGTGTTGTTCCTGTTCGTCATCATGCTGCTCAATCTCCGGCATCCGGAGGAGGCCCCGGCGATGCCCCATTATGGGCAAAAGCTGGCGGGCCTCATTCTGGCCGGCTTTGTCGCCCTACTCATGATTTACGGCTTCACCCGGGCGAAGCTGCCGGCCGCCCGGGAAGCGTTGCCGGGCCTGGGCAACACCGAAATGATTGCCCGGAGCCTGTTCACTGATTATCTGCTGCCTTTCGAGGTCACCTCAGTCCTGTTGCTGGTGGCTATCGTGGGCGCGGTGGTTTTGGCCAAATCCCGGCTGAAATGAGCCGGTTGGGGAGAAGACGCGAATGGTAGTGCCCGTCACCTATTATCTGGCTTTGAGCATAGCCCTGTTCACCCTCGGGGTGATCGGGGTGATCATCCGGCGCAATGCCATAGTGATCTTCATGAGCATTGAAATGATGCTCAATTCCGTCAATCTCGCCTTCATCGGCTTTGCCGATTATTTCAAGGCGGTGGACGGGCAGATGTTCGTGTTTTTCGTCCTGACCGTGGCCGCGGCGGAAGTGGCGGTGGGGCTGGCGCTGATCGTCGCCATCTATCGCAACCGGGGCTCCATTTACGTAGACGACCTGAACATCCTCAAGTGGTGAGGCGAACCTCATGATGGATTATGTCTGGCTGATACCCACGTTCCCCCTCATAGGCTTTTTGATCAACGGCCTGTTCGGCAAGAAATTGCCCAACTACGTGGTGGGAATTATCGGATCGCTGACCGTGGCCCTGAGTTTTCTGCTCACCGTCAGCATCTTCATGGAATTCTTGAAGCTGCCGCATGGTACGGCGGTGCAAAAGGTGATGTTCACCTGGATCTCCGCCGGCAACTTTACGGCCCAGGCGGCCTTCCTGATCGACCCGCTGTCGCTCATCATGCTCCTGGTGGTTTCGGGCGTAAGCACCCTGATCCACATCTACTCCATCGGCTACATGCACGACGACCCGGGTTTTCCCCGCTACTTCGCCTTTCTTAATCTCTTCGTCTTCAACATGCTGCTACTGGTGAGCGCCGACAACTTCCTGTTGATGTTCGTGGGCTGGGAAGGCGTGGGGTTGTGCTCCTACCTGCTGATCGGCTTCTGGTATGAGAAGAAGTCGGCGTCCGACGCGGGCAAGAAGGCCTTCGTGGTCAACCGCATCGGCGACTTCGGCTTCCTGCTGGGCATGTTCATTATCTTCTGGACCTTTGGCAGCCTCAATTTCAAGGACGTCTTCGCGGCGGCGGCGCATTATCCGGTGGGTGCGGGGGTTATTACCGCCGCCACCCTGTGTCTCTTCCTGGGGGCCACCGGGAAGTCGGCCCAGATTCCCCTGTACACCTGGCTGCCCGACGCCATGGAAGGCCCCACCCCGGTGTCCGCCTTGATCCACGCGGCCACCATGGTCACCGCCGGAGTCTATATGGTGGCCAGATGTTCCGCCCTGTTCGTCCTGGCTCCCGTTTCCCTGACGGTGGTGGCGGTGACGGGCTTGCTGACCGCCTTCTTTGCCGCTACCATGGGCATGGCGCAATACGACATCAAACGCGTCCTGGCTTACTCCACGGTGAGCCAGTTGGGCTATATGTTCCTGGCCTGCGGCGTGGGGGCCTTCGTCTCCGCCATCTTCCATCTGATGACCCACGCCTTTTTCAAGGCCCTCCTCTTTTTGGGGTCGGGCTCGGTGATTCATGGCATGCATGGGGAGCAGGATATGCGCGGTATGGGCGGCCTCAGGAAACAAATGCCCATCACCTATTGGACCTTTATGCTGGCAACTTTAGCCATCGCCGGCATCTTCCCGTTTGCCGGCTTCTTCAGTAAGGACGAAATCCTCTTCTTCTCCCTGGTGGACGGCCACTTCCTCTACTGGGGCATCGCCACCTTGGCGGCCGGCATCACCGCCTTTTACATGTTCAGGGCGGTCTTCATGACCTTCTACGGCGAGGGCCGGTACGACCATCACAAGGTCCACCCGCATGAGTCGCCCATGACCATGGCGATCCCGCTCATGATCCTGGCGGGTCTGTCGGTGGTGGGCGGTTTGGTGGGCTTCCCCATCATCGAAGGGGCGCATAAGTTCAAGGAGTTCCTGGCTCCGTCCATTGTCCCCTTGCATCATGAAGCGCACCACGCCATGTCTTTCGAAATCTTCATGATGATCTTCAGCATGAGTGTGGCCGGCGTGGGGATTTTCATCGCCTACAAGTGCTACATGAAGTCGCCGGATCTGCCGGCCCGGATCACCGCGAAATTCCCGGTACTCTATGAGTACATCTACAATAAGTACTTTATCGACGAGCTTTACGACGCCTCAGTGGTGGAGCCCATCAAGAACGGCTCCGACTTCCTGTGGCACGGCGTGGATGAGACGGTGATCGACGGCACGGTGAACGGCAGCGCCGGCATCGTGGGCTGGTTCAGCAATCATCTGCGCAAACTGGAAACCGGCTTCGTACAAAACTATGCCCTGGCCATCCTCCTCGGAGTGGTGATTGTCACGGGCTACCTAATCGGACGCTAATCTTAGGGGGGGCGCAATGCCATTTCCAATCCTCTCCATCCTGATCTTTTTCCCCCTCCTGGGGATAGGGCTGCTGCTGTTTCTGGACCGGAAGAACCACAAGGTCCTCAAAGGCGCCGCTCTGGGCGTGGCCCTGGTGGAGTTCATCTTCTCCCTGCCTTTGTGGTTCAACTTCGACAGTAATACGGCGGCCATGCAGTTCGTGGAGCGCCACGAATGGATTCCGACCTACGGCATCAGCTATTACATCGGGGTTGATGGTTTCTCGCTGCTGCTCATTATGCTCACCACCTTCCTGACCCCGCTGTGCGTCCTGGCCACCTGGACGGACATCCAGACCCGGGTCAAGGAGTTCATGATCTGCCTGCTGGCCCTGATGAGCGGTATGATCGGGGTCTTCGCCGCCCTGGATCTCTTCCTCTTCTATGTCTTCTGGGAAGTGATGCTCATCCCCATGTACCTGCTCATCGGCGTCTGGGGCAACCCCGCCCGGCGAGTCTATGCGGCCATCAAGTTCTTCCTGTTCACCATGTTCGGCTCGGTGCTGATGCTGGTCGCCATTTTGGTCCTCTACTTCCACTACGGCCAGACCACCGGGATTTATACCTTCGATTTGCAGAAGTTGTACGGTCTGAACATCCCCTTTAACATGCAGTACTGGATGTTCCTGGCCTTCGGCTTGGCCTTCGCCATCAAGGTGCCCATGTTCCCGTTCCATACCTGGTTGCCGGACGCCCACACCGAAGCGCCCACCGTAGGCTCCGTCATCCTGGCCGCGGTGCTCCTGAAGATGGGGACTTACGGCTTCCTGCGCTTCAATATGCCGCTCTTTCCCCAGGCGGCCCATTATTTCGTGCCGCTGTTCAGTATCCTGGCGATTATCGGCATCGTTTACGGCGCCCTGGTCTCCATGATGCAAAAGGACATGAAGCGCCTCATCGCCTTCTCAAGCGTGAGCCACCTGGGCTTCGTCATGTTGGGCCTCTTCACCTTCACCATCGCCGGGGTGCAGGGGGGCATCATCCAGATGATCAACCACGGCCTCTCCACGGGTGCCCTCTTCTTGGTCGTCGGCATGATCTATGAGCGGCGCCACACCCGGATGATCGCCGAATTCGGCGGCCTGGCCACGGCCATGCCCATCTTTGCCACCATCTTCATGATCGTCACCCTGTCCTCCATCGCCGTGCCCGGCACTAACGGCTTCATCGGCGAATTTCTCATTCTGTTGGGCGCCTTTAAGAGCAACATGCTTTACGGCACCATCGCCGCCACCGGCGTCATCTTCTCCGCCTGTTACATGCTCTGGATGTTCCAGCGGGTGGTCTGGGGTGAGATTACCAACGAAAAGAACCGGGACCTGAAAGACCTCTCCTTGCGGGAGATCGCCATCTTTGCGCCCCTAATCCTGTTCATCTTCTGGATCGGGGTCTATCCCGGCACCTTCTTGAACAAGACCAGGGCAACGACGGAAAACTTCATAGCTATGATGGAAAAAGCCAAAGCCACTCAGGTCACCCAATCCCAGGTCTTTAAGGGGGAGGCGCAATGACCATCAATATCCCCATTTTCCACCTGAACAGCATCGGGCCGGCGCTCATTTTAACGGTCACCGCGGTCGTCATCCTGTTGCTGGATGCCCTCTCTCCCAAAGGGCGGCGCAAGGCGTTCTTTCCCCAGCTCAGTTTATTGGGCCTGGCCGCCGCGGCCTTGCAGACCTATCTCATGTGGGGCAGCAAAGGCACCGACTTCGCCCGCATGATCTATGTGGACAACTACACCTTCTTCTTCTATTTCATCTTCATTCTGGGCACCGCCCTGACGGTGATGATCAGCCGCCAGTATCTGGAAGACTACGGCAAGAATATGGGCGAATATTACGCCCTGCTGCTCTTCGCCACCGTGGGCATGATGCTCATGGCCGCCAGCGCCCATCTTATCATGCTGTTCCTGGGCCTGGAGGTCATGTCCATCGCGGTTTACGTCCTGGCCGGGCTGTTCCGGGAGGATGCCCGCTCCAACGAAGCCTCCCTGAAATATCTGATCCTGGGCTCTTTCTCCAGCGGCTTTCTGCTCTTCGGCATGGCCATGCTGTACGGCGCCGCCGGCGGCACCCTCTACCTCGACGAGCTGCCCAAGGCCCTGGCCGGCCACAGCAACTTCGCCCAACCCCTGACCCTGCTGGCCATTGCCCTGCTGATCGTCGGCTTCGGCTTCAAGGTGGCCTCGGCGCCCTTCCACATGTGGACCCCGGACGTCTATGAAGGGGCCCCCACCTCCGTCACCGCCTTCATGGCGGTTGGGGTTAAGGCCGCGGCCTTCGCCGCCTTCGCCCGGGTCTTCTTCCTGGCCTTCCCGGCCTTTAGGGTCGACTATACCATGCTTCTCTGGGTCCTGGCCGTGGCCACCATGACCATCGGCAATGTCTGCGCCATCGCCCAGACCAATATCAAGCGCATGCTGGCCTACTCCTCCATCGCCCACGCCGGCTACCTCCTGGTGGCGTTGGTGGCCGCCAACCAGTTGGGCGCCGTGAGCCTCCTCTACTACCTGCTGGCCTATACCCTGATGAACCTGGGGGCCTTCGGGGTGGTGATCCTGGTGGGGCGCAAGAAGGACAGCTACCTCAATATCTACGACTATGCCGGCCTGGGTTTCCAGCACCCGGCCCTGGGCGCCGCCATGGCCCTATTCATGTTCGCCCTGGCGGGCATGCCGCCCACCGCGGGGTTCGTCGGCAAGTTCTATATCTTCTCCGCCGCGGTGCAGGGCGGCTTCATCTGGCTGACCATCTTAGGCGTCATGAATTCCCTGATTTCGATGTATTACTACCTGAGGATCACCGTGCTGATCTACATGAAGCCCGCCGAAGCCGACCTGGGCCCGGTGGCCTTCTCCCCGGGAGTTACCGCGGTGCTGGCCGCCACCGCCGCCGGCGTGATGCTCATCGGCATCTTCCCCGGCGCCCTCTACGACCTGGCCATGAACGCGGTGAAAATCTTCCCCGGGCTGTAAACTCCTAAATTTAGTGGTCTCGAAAGGGGTAAAGGCCCAGGGCCTTTACCCCTTTTTCTTTTCTTTTGGGTCTCGACGCAGTACGCCCCACCTCTAAGATATCACTCATGGGTAAGGCCAAAAATTAAGCAAAGAGTTGTCATTTAAATTGATTTTGTAAAATAACTACTTATGATTAAGGCATATTATTTTGTCAGGTTTGGAACCTCCGGACTGACCAAAGGAGGACGCTATGAGATTTTTGCGCCTCGTTCGCTGCTTGCTCTTCTTGTTATTCGGCTTAGGCCTGACCCTGGCAGTAACCCTACCAGCCCGGGCCGCGACCTACACCTGGAACGGCGGCAACGGCGAATGGAAGGTGGCCGCCAATTGGTCCCCGCCGACCGGCCCGCCCAATGGCTATGACCAAGCCATCATTCCCGGCGGCACCGTCACCCTCGACACCCTCTACTCCGTGAAGAACTTGACCCTGGGGGCCGGGGCGACCCTCCTCATCACCCAATGGGGTCTGAATTTAGTTTCCGACAATCCTGAGAAGACCTGCTTGGTGACCAATAACGGCAGCATCCAGGTAATCAACCCCGGCCCGAACACTTCCGGCCTGGGCTCCGCCGGCGGCAGCATTGTCACCCTCACCGGCGGCGGCGAGGTAGTGCTGGGCGGCCCGTATAACAATATGGGCAACGGCGGCCACGGCGGCTCCTTTATCAATGACACCGACCACACCATCCAAGGCAGTGGCAGCATTAATCTTAACCTCACCAATAAGGGGCAGATGATCGCGGAAAACGGCACCCTGAAGATTAACGGGATCGTTACCAACCAGGGGGGGTCCGTAGGTATCCAGGGCGCAGCGGATAGCCTGTGGGTCACCGGTCAGATTATCGGCGGTTTCCTCAATCTAAATGATGGTAACCTCATTTTGCAAGGCGCTGGAGTGGGAAACCTAACCCTGGGGCCGGGGACGGTGGAGATCAGGGAGGGCGCAACCCTGCTGGGAAACGTGACGCTTCCGGGCTCCGCCCCTCTGACGATTCCGGCGGGTGGTTTTTTTAATTTGTCCAAGGCCCCGGACAATACTCCCGCCGAGATCACCAATCAGGTTACGATTCAACTGAACGGAGGTAACAGTGGGGGGCGGGCCGCCTGAATTTTGATGAGGCCACTCTGACGGGAACTGGGCGCCTGCTATTGGGCGGAGACCTGAATAACGAGGTTAATGCCGATTATGACGGGCTATTAACTAACGACGCCGCCCATACCATTGAAGGCGGGGGTTGGCTCTCTTGCCGAATCATGAATAAAGGAACGATGATCGCCAATAACGGGGGAACCCTAACTTTTGCGCGGGATACCACTAATCAGGGGGCGCTAATCGCCGATAACGGCACTATCAAATTTTATCTGGCCGGCCTTACCGGGACCGGCAGCATTACCATCAGAGATAACAGCGCCCTGCAAATCATGCCGCTTATTACAGGTGCGGCCTTCCAGGTGGGCGATTTGAGCCTGAGCCGATTGGCAAACTTGCAGGTGGACGGTACGGTGGAGGTGAAAGGCAACTTTTCCTTTGCCATGACGGAACAGGCCAGATGGAACTGGCCGTGGTACAAAAACGGCTTCACCATGAGCGGCGGCACCACCCGGCAATCCCTGGAGGTGGGGGGCGCGATTATGGGGAGTCTTCACAGGGTTGCAGCAATAATTTTAATCTGCCGACCTTTTTGCTGTCCGGCGCCGGCACCTACGTCTATTTAGTGGACGCCATCGACAACGGTAACCGGTCCCCCGGGGTCCCGGAGGCCATGTATGTGGACAGCGTGGCTTTTAACGTGCCGCCGGGAACCACCTTGAATCTGAACAGGATTCATTGCTATACCTATCTGAATGGCTTCCTGCACCGGGTTCGGGCCGGAGAGGGCATCTATTTCGGTGGCGGCCAGATCATTGACGTGCCGGCCTCCGGCGCCAACGCCGCCCCCATTTTTTCCCTGTTGCTGGATTGATGCGGTTGAGCACTGAGAGGAGGAATCATGTCTCGCAGAAATTCGGGTTTTCTCGTGGTGTTATGGGCCTTATTACTCCTGGCGATGACCACGGCGGCGGCCCAGGCCCTCACTTATACCTGGAACGGCGGCAACGGCAACTGGAAGGCGGCCGGTAACTGGTCGCCCAACACCGGCCCGCCCAATAATTATGATACGGCCATCATCCCCAGCGGCACCGTCACCCTGGATACGCTCTACTCCGTGAAGAACTTGACCCTGGGGGCCGCGGCGACCTTGAACATTACCCAATGGGGGCTGAACCTGCTTTCCGACAATCCTGAGAATACCTGCCTGGTCACCAATAACGGCAGCATCCAGGTAATCAATCCCGGCCCGGATACTTCCGGCTTGGGCTCCGCTCTGGGCAGCATTGTCACCTTCACCGGCGGCGGCGAAGTAGTGCTGGGCGGGCCATATAACAACATGGGTAACGGCGGCCATGGCGGCTCGTTTATCAACGACGTCAACCACACCATCCGCGGCGGGGGCTATATCCAGGCAGGGGTGACCAATAAAGGCCAGATCATTGCCGATAACGGCATCCTCTATCTCCAGGCGCCCTTTATCAACGAGAGCAACATCCGCGTGGAAGGGGCCGCCAATACCATCGACCTGTCCTCCGCCACGATTACCGGGGGCTGGCTCTATCCCGAGAACGGCAAGGTTACCATGGGGAGTTGCGAACTCATCAATATGAACCTGGGCTCCGGCGTGTTTGAGGTGCAAGACGTCGGTACTAAACTATTTCGGGGCAACGTAGCCACGGACCCAGGCACACAATTGACTATTTCTCCAGGGGCCGGCTTCAGTCTTACTGCCGCCCCGGATGGGACTCCCGCCACCTTCACCAACCAAGCGGTGATCCAGATGCAGGGCCAAGGGAGCGCAATACATGTCGGTATTGGCACGACCTTGACCGGGACCGGGCGCATCGTCATGGGCGCAGAGGCAGACAATTATATCGGCACTGATTATTATGACGGACCGGCCTGGACCCAAGGCCCCAACCATACCATCGAAGGGGGCGGCACCCTGGACGGCTATCTCACCAACAACGGCAAGATAAAGGCGAACAACGGCATTCTCACGGTGAAGGTGTGGGCAGTTATTACGGGAAGCGGCGATTTTGAAGTCGCAGACAACGCCACTCTGAATGTCGAAGGTTCGTTGACGAGGGGAGATTTCTTCCTGCCGGCGCTATCTTCTTTCTTATGCGGAAATGATTATTCTGTCTATCCGAATGGTAGCATTAACTTATTGGGTAATTTCTCCTTTGCGCAGCGAGACGTGACCAAGCTAATCTGGGGGAAGGGCTCCACCTTGCAGATGAGCGGCGGCGGCACCTGGCAATCCCTGGAGGCAGGCGGCAAAGACCTGGGGGCTGATCCGGCGGGGCTCAACAATAATTTCGCCCTCCGAGAACTCAAGGTGGAGGGAACCGGCACCCAGGTCTATCTGGTGGACGCGATTGACAATGGCCACCGCTCCCCTGGGGTCCGGGAAGCCCTCTATACCGCGGGGAGACCTGGATTTTCTCTTGGACTTACCGTTTCGCCCGGCGCCACTTTGAACCTGAACGGCATCCATTTCTATGCTTATTGGGGGAGCGACCTTAGGAGGGTGCAAGCAGGGGATGGCGACAAATATGGCGGCGGCCAGATCATCGACGTCCCGGTGGAGGGCTATAAAATCGTCCCCGTTTTGCCCCTGCTGTTGCTGGATTGATTAAACTCAGGCGGAGGGGAATGGCAGGCGGATTCATACCTGACCCCAAGACTCGTAAGGGCGGGTTTTAAGCCCGCCCCTACCTGGGTAAATCTAGCCACTTGGCTCATCGAGCCGTCTTGGGTCAGCTAAGCCGCCTTGTGGGTCCGCTTCTTCAGGCGGTTGGCCTTTTTGCGCAGGATATCGACCTTCTTGGGCGGTTCGCCGGCGGCGATGGCCTCCAGCTTCTTGGTCCGGGCCGCCTGGGCCTTCTCCTTCAGGTCCCGCACACTGACCTTTTCCACCGGTTTGCCTTCATCTTTGATGCCCTTCACCTTCTTGATGGCGACCAACAGCTCCTCTTTGTTCATGCCGTGGACGCCGTCGATCTCCCCCATATCCAGGGCGTATTTGCGCAGTTCCGTGGCGGTCATCTTGTCCAGGGGTTTCTCTTTCTTCTCTTTGCGTTCCTTTTTAGCCATGATTCCTCTCCTGTGTAATTCATGCAGGGGCGGGTTTAAACCCGCCCCTACCTTGGTTTTCTCTCGGTCAAAGTGAGAGGGCGACCCAGCGGGTCGCCCCTACGGTGTTCTAAATTTAACTATATTTCCAGAATTACTCAACCCCTAAAAGCCGTTCCCGTTCAGCGCAGTTACGGAAAACGGGAAACGTTCTTACTTGTCCAGCTTTGCCGCCAGCTTGATGAAGGGCGTAATCAAGTCGATGGGGATGGGGAACAGGGTGGTGGAGTTCTTCTCCGCGGCGATCTCCCGCAGGGTCTGGAGGTAGCGCAGTTGCAAGGACATGGGCTCGGTGGCCAGCACTGCGGCCGCTTCAGCCATCTTGGCCGCGGCCTGAAACTCGCCTTCGGCGTTGATCACCTTGGCCCGCCGTTCCCGCTCCGCCTCCGCCTGCTTGGCGATGGCCCGCTGCATTTCGATGGGCAGATCGATGGAGCGCACTTCCACCAGGGTCACCTTGATGCCCCAGGGCTCGGTCTGCTTGTCCAGGATCTCCGCCAGCTGGGCATTGACCTTCTCCCGTTCGGCCAAGAGATCGTCCAACTCCACCTGGCCGCAAACGCTGCGCAAGGTGGTCTGGGCCAGCAACTGGGTGGCGGAATAGTAATCCCGCACCTCGATGATGGCCTTCAGGGGGTCGATGACCCGATAATAGACCACGGCGTTCACCTTCACCGTCACATTATCCCGGGTGATGACGTCTTGGGAGGGGACCTCGTAAGTCACCAGCTGCAGGTTGACCTTGACCAGGTTGTCCACCATGGGAATGATGATGATGAGGCCCGGCCCCTTGGCAAAGTGCAGGGCCCGGCCCAGCCGGAAGATGACGCCGCGTTCGTATTCATTCAGGATCTTAATGGCGCTGATCAGAAAGAAGAACGCCAGGGCGATGAGAACCAAGCCGAAGGTACCGATGTTTGGCATACTAGCCTCCTCAGGAAATTTTTTGCACCCGGCGCACCCGGAGCTTTAGGCCGATGACTTCCAGGATCTCCACCGGTTCCTTGGCGGCGATGGGCTCGGCGCTCACCGCGTGCCAGTATTCGCCATGGATGAAGACCTGGCCTTCCGGAGAAAGGGCGGTGACGGCCACCCCCCGCTCTCCCACCATGCCCGCGGCCCCGGTCATAGCGCGTTGAAAATGGCTACGGAAGACAATCCCCGCCACCGCGATGAAAAAGAGGGACACCGTCACCACCGTGGGGATCAGCACCCCCCAGGAGATCCCCGGGCCTCCGCCCTCTCCCCGAAACAGCATGACGGCCCCCAAAAAGAGCGATACCACCCCCGCCAGGGAGAGCAGCCCATAGCTAATGACCTTGAACTCCAGAATAAAGAAGACGAAGGCCAGCAGGATCAAGAGAATGCCGATGAAGTTGATGGGCAGGGTCTGAAAGGCGAAAAAGGCCAGCAGCAGGCAGAGGGCGCCGATCACGCCAGGCAGCACCACCCCGGGGTGGGCCAGCTCAAAGTAAATGCCGGCCAGGCCGATCATCATCAGGATGAAGGCCATATTGGGGTCGGCGATGTATTTCAGGATGCGATGGCGCAGACCCTCGGAGATTCTCTTCACCGGCGCCCCGGCGGTTTTGAGCACCCAAGGTTTTCCCTGCACCAGGACCCGCCGGCCATTGATCTTGGTCAGCAAATCGTCCAGGTTGTCGGCCACCAGGTCGACAACCTTGAGTTTCACGGCTTCGGAGGCCGAGATGGAGACGCTCTGCCGGATGGCCTTCTCCATCCAGTCTTGGTTGCGGCCCCGTTCCTCGGCCAGGGCCCGTCCATAGGCGACAAAATCGTTGAGCACCTTCTTTTCCATGGTCGGATCCATCTTGGACATGCCGATGGACACCGGATGGGCCGCACCGATATTGGTGCCAGGGGCCATGGCGGCCACTTGCGCCGCCAGGGTAACGAAGACCCCGGCGGAGGCGGCCCGGGCCCCGCTGGGGGAAATGTAGACGACCACCGGCACCCGGGCGTTGGAGATGGCCTGGACAATTTGCCGCATGGAGCTATCCAGGCCCCCGGGGGTATCCAGTTCAATGATCAGGGCTTCGGCATTCTGCTTCTCCGCCTCTTTAAGACCGTCCACGATGAATTCCGCCAGCCCGGGGTTGACGGAACCTACCGCCGGCAGAACGTAAACGGCCCGGGGTTCGGCCGGACCCGCCCCCTGGGCCAGCAGGGTGCAAAGGATGAGGACGACTAGCCCTAATGAGCGTTTCATCTATTCTTAACCTCGTTCCCAAGCCCTGCTAGGGAACCTGTAACAATGCCTCTTGCTTGAGACCTTGGCCAATCTTATAAGGCTGGCTGGACCCACCGAATTTTGGCGGCCACAGGCCGCCCTATATCTGCTAGTCTTGACACGCTAATCCTCAGGTTCCGCCAAATACTCCAGCACCCGCTGCATGTCTTCCCAGGTCTTGTGCCGCTCCTTCGGAAACCGAAGCAGAAAAGAGGGGTGGAGGGTGGGCATCACCCGGATGCGGCCATAGCGCTGCCACTGGCCCCGAATCTTGGTTATAGGCTCCTTAAGGCCCAGCAAGGCCTGGGTGGCGATCTTTCCCAGGGTGACGATCACCCGGGGCTGGATGGCGGCAATTTGCTTTTTCAAATAAGGCAGGCAGGCCGCAATCTCGTCGGGCTCCGGATCCCGATTTCCCGGAGGCCGGCTCTTGACCACGTTGGTGATGTAAACCTCTTCCCGCTGCAAACCCAGGTTATTTAGCATCCTGTTCAGGAGCTGGCCGGCGGCCCCCACAAACGGCCGGCCCTGAAGGTCTTCTTCGGCCCCCGGGGCCTCGCCGATGAACATCAGCCGGGCGCTGGCCGAACCTTCGCCGAACACCAGATTTTTCGCCCCGGGGTAGAGTTTGCAGCGCCGGCACTGTCCCATCTCGGCGCGAATTTCCTCCAGGGTGGGGATTTTCTCAGGTGCCTGCCCTGCTGCCGGACTCGCCGCGACGGCGGGCTCAGCCCGCAGGCCTGCCCGGCCCAGGCGCCTCTGGTAGCGGAGCCACTCCGACAGGCTCTCCACCAGCGCAGCCAATTCCCGCACCGGATCCTCACGCACCCTTTACCCCTCCCGGCCTTGGGCCGCCAGAAGGTCCGCCACTCGATTCAGAATCCTTTCCGCCACCTCTTCCTTGCTGAGCAAAGGCAGCCGCAGCGGCTCTCCCTCCCGGCTCAAAATGGTCACCTGGTTGGTGTCCACCGCAAAACCGGCATCCTTTCGGGTGACGTCGTTGGCCACAATGAAATCCAGGTTCTTCTGTTCCAGTTTGCGCCGGGCCTCGGCTTCGAGATCGTGGGTCTCCGCCGCGAACCCTACCACCACCTGTTGCCTATTTTTGAGCCGGCTGATCTCTCCCAAGATATCGGGGTTTTGCGCCAATTGCATCTGGGCCTCGTTTCGACCCCGCTTAATCTTTTTGAGTTCGCAGTTTACCGGCCGATAATCGCCCACTGCTGCGGCCATGATTAGAGCATCGGCCGTGACAAATCTATCCAGAACCGCGACCAGCATCTCCTGGGCCGACCTCACCGAGATTCGCTCCACCCCATAGGGGGTCCTCAGATGGCTGGGTCCGCTGATCAGGCAGACTTCGGCTCCCCGGCGCCAGGCAACCATAGCCAGGGCAAAGCCCATCTTGCCGCTGGAGCGGTTGGTCAGAAAGCGCACCGGATCGCAATCTTCGTGGGTCGGCCCGGCGGTCACCAGCACCCTTAGGCCGGAAAAGTCCTGCGGGCTCAGCAGCCGGGCCGCGGCCTCCACGATGTATTCGGGCTCGGGCAGGCGGCCCAGACCTACGGCGCCACAGGCCAGCTCGCCGGCCTCGGGCCCCATCACCTGGAGACCCCGGGCCCGGAGCCGGTCCAGGTTCTCCTGGACCACCGGGTTAGCCCACATGGCCACATTCATGGCCGGACACAGTAACACCGGCCTGGTGGCCGCCAGCAGGATGGTGCTGAACAGATCGTCGCCGATCCCCGCCGCCATTTTGCCGATGATGTTGGCCGTGGCCGGAGCCACCACGATGGCGTCCACTTCCTGCCCCAGGGAGACGTGCTCCAGGGGCTCGGCTTCCGGGCCGAACATGGCGGTGGCCACCTTCTCGCCCGTCAGCGCCTGAAAGGTCAGGGGAGAGACAAATTCCCGGGCCGCCGCGGTCATCACCACCTTTACCTGCGCCCCGGCGCAGATCAGCCGCCGGGCCAGCTCCGCCGCCTTGTAGGCGGCAATGCCTCCCGTTACCCCCAACAGAATGCGCTTGCCGGAAAAAATGGGGACACTTCCTATTTTTATTTTTGTTTTCTCCGCCATATGAAGATCCGAAAAACAGGGACACTTCCCATTTTTATTGTTTTGATCTCCGCCATATCAAGGGCCTACCCATAAAAATGGGAAGTGTCCCTATTTTATCTAAAAAAACGGGTTATACTTCCTTTCCTGGCCCACGGTGGTGACGGGGCCGTGGCCCGGGTAGACCGTGTAATGGTCTCCCAGGGGAAAGATTTTAGTGCTCACCGCCTCGATCAGGGCCTCGAAGGAGCCGCCGGGAAAGTCGGTGCGGCCGATGGAGCCGGCGAACAGCAGGTCGCCCACATAAACGTAGGGGTGGTCTTCCATAACCAGGCTGATGCCACCGGGAGTGTGTCCCGGGGTATGCAAGACTTTTAGCCGGTACGACCCGAAGCTGATGAGGTCGTTTTCCTTCAAAAGCAGGTCCGCCTGTGACGGACGCAGGCGGTTGCCGGTGAAGAACATGGCCTCCGCCGAAGGAGTGCTCAGCATCTGGGCGTCCGCCTCGTGGATGGCGATTTGCGCCCCGGTGGCTTCTCGTAGGGGCAGGTTGGCATCCACATGGTCGAAATGGCCGTGGGTGTCGATGATATATTTCAAGTTAAGCTGGTGATGTTTCAAGACCTCCAGGATTTCGTCTTCATCGCCGCCGGGATCGATGACCACCGCCTCCTTGGTCTCTTCATCCCCGATGATATAGCAATTGACCTGCAGCAACCCCACTTCCAGGCCTTTTTGGATCATGAAAGCCTCCAAATCAAGCAAAATTACACTTCCAATTTTCCCTAATTTATCACCGCATGTAAGTCTTGCCTGGCGAACAGGGTGTCCCTACTGTTCGCTCTACGAATTCAGAAAAAACCTCACCCCCTGGACGGCGAAATAGCCCCCGAAGCCCAGCAGGAAGACGCCGCAGCCGGTCAGGAAGCCGCGATAGAGGCCGTCGGACAGAAACCGCCTGCCGCCGGCCACCGCCCCGGACACCAGGGTGTACCAGGCGAAGTCCGCCAGGATGTGCCCCAGGTAAAAAATAGCCACCCCGGCCCAACCGTATTTCATGGCAAACATGACGTAGCCCAGGCCGATGGTGAGCCACCAGAGGAGCCAGTACGGGTTGGCGGCGCTCATCAGCACCCCGGCCACCACCGGGTTTAGCGATGAGTCGCCCTGGGCCTCAAACTCCAGGCGGCCCAGACGAGAGGCCTTCAGGGTCATGAACCCCATCCAGCCCAGCATGCCGGCCCCCAGGACGCCCACGGTGCCCAGGATGAGCGGCCGATTCAGCCAGGCCCCCAAACCCACCAGCAACAGCAAAACCAGGGCCAACTCCAGCAGGGCATGGCCGACGATGATGAGGGGTCCGGCCCAGAAACCGCGCCGGGCCGCCTCACCCACCGTCACGGTGAGGAGCGGGCCGGGCATCAGGGCCCCGGACAGGGCCACAATGAAAGAGGTGGAGGCCAACCCCGCCAGTACCAGGGGATTCATAATTTTCCTTTTCTTCCTTCAGACCTGCAAGTATAATCATCCTACCATACCAGGGGGCGTAAACCAAGGTAAAATCAAGGGGATGGAGTGTTTCGCCCGACAGTTGCCGGTGGGGCGGGCGTCCCCGCCCGCCGCCTGCCGGTGGAGGCCCATGGCCACCATAATTGGCAGGTTCGGCGCGCCCAATGATCCTGCCAAAGTTTGCCGATTAGTTCCCTCCCCCTTCGAGGGGGAGGGTCAGGGTGGGGGTGGCAAATTTTTAAACCAAAGCGTTGCCACCCTCCCCCTAACCCCCTCCCCTCAAGGGAGGGGGGATTAAAGATCGGAGCCTTGGCAATAATACTGTTAAGTGGAATGGCAAGTCCCCGTTAAAATTGGGGAACTGCGACATAATGAAAAATCCTCCCACCAAGAAAAAGACCCGCACCAGCGCCTTCGGCACCCCGGGGCGCAGCTCCCACGATGCCTCGGCCTTTTATGCCGGCAAACTCTACGCCCAGATGCCCCAGGAGAAAAGAGATTCCGTATGAAGAGAACCTCATTCCTGACGGAGCATCTAAACCGGATCATTCTGCAAGTCCTCGGAAGAGATGGCGGAACTGCCGGATAACAGCGTCCACCTGATGGTGACTTCGCCGCCTTACAACGTCGGCAAGGAATACGACGTCGACGCCACCCTGGAGGAGTACCTGGAGTTTTTGGGCCGGGTCTGGCGGGAGGTTTACCGGGTGCTGGTGCCCGGCGGCCGGGCCTGCGTCAACGTCGCCAACCTGGGGCGCAAGCCTTATATTCCCATCCATTCCTACGTGCTCCAGGGCATGGGACAGGCCGGTTTCCTCATGCGGGGAGAGATCATCTGGAACAAGGCGGCCAGCGCCTCCCCTTCCACGGCCTGGGGCTCCTGGCGCTCGCCGGCCAACCCGACGCTACGGGACGTGCACGAATACCTCTTGATTTTCTCTAAGGGCAGGCTTCTCACGGAAAAACCCGCAAAAGCGCAGTTCCACCATCTCGCGGGACGATTTCCTGGAATTCACCAAGAGCGTCTGGACCTTTCCGGCCATCTCAGCCCGGAGCGTCGGCCATCCGGCTCCCTTTCCGGTGGAATTGCCCCATCGCCTCATTCAGCTGTATAGCTTTGCAGGTGAAGTGATCCTGGACCCCTTCATGGGCAGCGGCCAGACGGCCATCGCCGCCCTGAACGACGACCGGCCCTATGTGGGCTACGAGATCGAGTCGCAGTACGTCAACCTGGCGGAGAAGAGAATTAAGCACTTCCGCCAGGAGTTTAAATCGCCCTCTTTGCTTGACCTCATTTCTGAGCTGTGATGATGGCAAACCCAAAAAACCGTCTTTTTGACATCAGCCAGTTTTCCGGTAAGCTCTAAACATGGACAAAATCGTCATTGAAGGTGGCCTGCCCCTGAACGGGGAGGTGAAGATCAGCGGCTCCAAGAACGCCGCCCTGCCCATCCTGGCCGCGACTCTGTTGGCGCCGGGAGTGCACCGGTTAGCCAATGTGCCGCCCCTGGCCGATATCCGCACCACCAAAAGACTCCTGGGCCTCATGGGGCTGCAATTTGAAGACGGCGAGCCGCTGCTGGTGGATTCCACCCACCTCACCGGCTGGATGGCCCCCTACGAAACGGTCAAGACCATGCGCGCCGCGGTCCTGGTCCTGGGGCCGCTGGTGGCCCGGGCCCGCCAGGCCAGCGTCTCCCTGCCCGGCGGCTGCGCCATCGGCGCCCGGCCCATCGACCAGCACCTCAAGGGCCTGGAGGCCATGGGGGTGAAGATCACCCTGAACCAGGGCTACGTGGAGGCCAAAGCCAAACGGCTGCACGGCGCCGAGATCACCCTGGACACCCCCACGGTGACCGGCACTGAGAACCTGCTGATGGCCGCCGTCCTGGCTGACGGGACGACCCGCATCCACAATGCCGCCCAGGAACCGGAGGTGATGGACCTGGCCCGGTTCCTCATCGCCATGGGGGCAAAAATCGAGGGCATCGGCACCGATGTTCTCACTATCCATGGCGTCCCGGAACTGCAACCCGCCAGCTACACCATCATGCCCGACCGCATCGAGGCCGGCACCTACCTGGCCGCCGCCGCCATCACCAAAGGCCAGGTCACCATCACCAATGCGCCGGTGGCTCATTTAAGCGCCGTCCTGGAAAAATTTCATGAGGCCGGGGTGCGCCTGACCACGGAACCGGGGAAGATCACCGTTCACTCCGGCGGCACCCTCACCGGGGTGGACATCCGCACCCACCCCTACCCCGGCTTTCCCACCGACATGCAGGCCCAATTCATGGCCCTGATGAGCGTGGCCCGGGGCGCCTCGGTGATCACCGAAACCATCTTTGAAAACCGCTTCATGCACGTCAGCGAACTCAAACGCCTGGGGGCGGACATCACCGTGACCGGCAATCTGGCCGTCGTCCGGGGCCGCCGCCAGCTCCAGGGGGCGCCGGTGATGGCCACGGACCTCAGGGCCAGCGCTTCCCTGGTGGTGGCCGGCCTGGCCGCCGCCGGCACCACCGAAGTCCTCCGGGTCTACCACCTGGACCGGGGCTACGCCTCCCTGGTGGAGAAACTGGCGGCCCTGGGGGCGCGGATTAAACGGGTGGCAGCTTAGAATGGTTCAAGGTTCAAAGTTCAAAGCAAGACTTGTTTCCGAAGTTAACTTTGAACATTGAACCTTGAACTTTGAACTATTATTCCATCATTTCATGGAAGTCTTCGATGGAGGGAAAGTCCGGGTGGGATTCGGCCTCCAGCCGGGAGCTGGATTTGGCCTTGAAGTAGGGGTACCTGATGCCGAAGGTCCGGGCCGCGGCCAGGGCCTCGGCGTTATCGTCCACCAGCAGGGTATGCGCCGGGGCAAAACCTAATCTCTCCTGCAAAATCTCCCAGAAACCCAGCTCTTCTTTGGGGGTTCCCAGGTCAAAGGAAGAAATGACCTCATCGAAGTAGCCCAAAAGGCCAGTGTGGTTCATTTTTAGGGCCAGGGTCTTGGTGTGCGCGTTGGTCACCAGGGCCACCTTTTTGCCCTGCTCCTGCAAGAATCTCAAAAAATCTTCGGTATCCGGGTGGACCTCGATGAGGTGGCGGATACCCTCCTTCAGGGCCGGGATGTCCAGCTCCAGTTCCCGGGACCAGAAGTCGATGTCGGTCCAGTTGAGGGTGCCTTCCTGCCGTTTATAGCGGGCAAAGACCAGTTGCCGGGCCTCTGGTAAAGGGAGCGCCTGCTGCCGGGCATACTCTTGCGGCACCAGGGTTTCCCAAAAATAGTCGTCAAAATGTTTGTCCAGCAGGGTGCCGTCCATATCCAGGAGCACCCAGGTGATTTCCTGCCAGGGGAATGCCATGAGCCATCCTTCCAAATCGTAATTTATTCATATATTTATAGCATTTTCTGCCGACTTTTCAACCGCTAGCCCCCTTGACCCAAGCAACCGCAATGCTTAAAAAATGTTTGGTACGGTTCAGTACCAACTTTGGAAACGCATGGAGGACCATGATTATGCCTATCATCTTTAGAGAGCCGGGAGTGGATCCTCGCCGGGAGTTGGAGCAACTGCAGCGTCGCATGGACCGGCTATTTCAGGGGGCCTTCGGCCTGGAGCGGTCACCCTGGCAGGTTGGAGTTTACCCACTGGTGAATATCTCCGAAGACCGGGATCATATCTTTGTCCGGGCCGAACTGCCCGGCGTCAAAGCCGCAGACCTGGAGATCACCATCCAGGATAACAGCCTGATCCTGCGAGGCCAGCGCCAGATCCCCACGGAAGAAAAGCAGGTCAATTACCACCGCCGCGAGCGGGAATCCGGCTTTTTCCGGCGGGTAATGGCGTTGCCGGCCCGCATCCAGGCGGATAAAGTGGAGGCCACCTGCAAGGACGGCATTCTGACCATCAAGTTGGCCAAGCCGGAAGAAGTCAAACCCCGCAAGATCGAAGTTAAAGTGGCGTAAAGGAGGACTCATGACTGAACAAGAACTGCAAGTTAAAGCCAAGGAAGAGGCTCCGGCCAAGGCGGAGCGCGTCCGCCCCGGCCGGGTCTTTCTGCCGGCGGTGGATATCTTCGAGACCCCCGAGACCCTGGTCCTGGTGGCCGACATGCCCGGGGTGGCCGCGGATAAAGTCACGGTGGACCTGAAGGACAATCACCTGGTCATCTCCGGGGAAGTGGCGCCGGCCGTGGGCGCCGGCGAAACCAGGCTGGAGCAGGAATACTTCACCGGCGATTACCTGCGCGAATTCCACGTGGGCAGCATGATCGATCAGGGCAAGATCGAGGCCGTCATGAGGGACGGGGTGCTGCGCCTGGTCCTCCCCAAGGTGGAGAAGGCCAAGCCCCGGAAGATCGAAGTAAAGACCGCCTGAACCCTAGTAAATAATCACCCACAAATCATCCGGGGGCGCGAGGTTTAGACCCGCGCCCCCATTGCAGTTAGTGGCGAGTTAGTCGGTAATACCATGCTTTGCCAAGGGTTCTGGTTCTCTGCGGTTGGGGAACTAAAGATTATCTTTACGGGGAAATGTGACCATGTTAAATTTACCAAAGGTTATGGTTATAAAATAATCCTGCAAATGTCCCTCGCCTTGCAATTCGTCTTAAGTCATGGAGGAGGGAAAAATGAAGAAAATTATTTTCCCCCCATTCAGTCTTTTCCTTCTCGTTTTTCTTTTAGTCTCTATCCCGGCGGTGGCGGATTTTAAGAATCTCAGCAACCAACCCCCGGAGCCGCAAGTCAGCGTCAAGATCCTGACCCTCAACGTCATGCAAAGGGCCTCCGAGTCCAGGACCTCAAGATTCCAACGGATCGTCAATTTTCTGGCAACCGAGCCGGTCCAGCTGCTGGCCTTGCAAGAACTTTCCGGGGGAAGTGCTGACTCCCCGGTCACCCAGGACAGCGGGGCCGACCTGGCCGATATGTTGGCTGCTGCCGGCCTGCAGTATGGTTATTATACCGAAGACAACTGGGGCTATCCGCCATACCTGGTCTTTAAAGTGGGAGTTCTCCCCAGATATCGCATGCTGGTTCTGGCCGCCGCCAGTACTGGCACCCCCACGGACGGGACGCCATTCCCGGAGAGAAAAAACGTGGTTATGGGCGGGATGGAGATTCCGGGATTCGGTCGGGTGAACCTCTATAGCGTTCATATTTATGCCCCGCGGCGGAAACCACCGCAACCCAAATCGATAACCTCATGCAGTTTGTAGAGACCACGGACGCTCAGTATCCCGCCGTGGCCAGCCTTGTCGCCGGGGACCTGAATTTTTCCGTCAGTTGGGACCCTGGAGCTTATCAAAAGTTCCTGGATCACGGCTTTATCGATTCCTATGCTGCGACCCATTGCCCCTCCAACCCCACCAATTGCTGCGGCCAGGATACCGGCGGCTGTACTTTTGCCGTGGCTGGCAACCCTTTTTCTGATCCTGGCTCTGCCCCTTCTCGCATCGATCACCTTTTTGTCCGAGGCCAAGGGCTGCGCCTCAAGCAAAGCAAGGTAGTTTTCAATGGCGTCAACGAGGACTTCGTCTCCGACCATTGTGCCGTCCTTACCGAGATTACCAGACGATCCACCGTTCCCCTTGAATTACTCCTCCTGGCGGATTAAACCTTACAAAGGCAAGCCATGCTTCAGAAAATTCAAAATAAGCATCCTCAAATAATAAGCAATCTTAAAACCTGACGAGATATCTCGGTGAATTTTGGGAGGTGGTCGCCTATTATAATACTCTTCAAAATAATTAAACGTGTTGTTATCTGCTTTGACTTAAAAACTTATCAAGTTGGAGAGAATTTAACTTATCAGGCTCATATCTGGACTTTTTAGGCCCCATTTAAATCTTTAGGCAGCTTTGGCAGAGAGAGATGAGTTTGCCGGTAAAAAAAGAGCGTCGAAAATTTGCATAAGCTTTCTGCCGCCAGATGGCCGAAAGCGGAAGCTCATGAAGGTTGCCAAGGATAAGCCGCAGGTAGGGACGTTCCCCACCTTTGGCCACATAAGTGGCCTGGGACACGGGCAAGTTAGCGAAGGCGCACGGAGAGACGCTGCCATCGGCGCCGACAAAGAGCGCCCGCGGCACATTTTCAGGACATATGAGTCGCCTGTCGCTCCCCTCTTTAAGTTGATGATGAACGTTTAGGCCGTAACTCCTACCCAGTTCTGCTATTGCCTTAAGATGGGCGGTAAAGTCCTCATATTCTTGCGTATTGTCCGGCTTCAGAGTCTCGCCCTCCAATTCTCTTTGAGGGACAAAATCCAGAGTGCTAATGACCACCTGTTTCACGCCAAATCCCTGGATAAGTTTCGGCAACCTGGCCAGGTCCGCCATACCGGAGCGCAGCACCAGATAAGCGATATGAATCTCCGGCCCGGACGCGCCCATTTTTTCTTTCACCCGGCGAAGGGTCTGAATATTCTCCAAGACTCTCTTGAGGCTGGTACCGCGACGGCAGACGTCGTTCTTCTCATCGGTCCCAGCCAGAGAAAACGCCACATAGTCTATTCCTGATCCCACCAGCCGCACCAGGTTGTCGAAATCAAGCAGCATCCCATTAGTCGTGGTGCCCACCTGGCAACCAGCCTGTTTGGCCAGAGCTATCATGTTAAAAAAGTCAGGATTCAGCAAAGGCTCACCCCAGCCTTGCAGGTGCACCAGTCTGGTTCTGCCTAAGGATGGTACGAGTTGGGCGAACGTTGCCAGGGACATATGCCGGTTGGCCCAATGGCCCTGATACACCGAACGAGGGCAATAACCACAGGATGCATTGCAGAAGGACGTGACTTCTACCTGAAGCCAGTCCCACCTGGGCAAGCAAATGGAAGTGAGGAAGGGCCATGGCATAGGCGCACCTGTATTACCTTTTCCCGTAGACGGTTCAGGTTATTATCAAAATACCTCAGTTACGAAGAAGTTGCCAGAGGAGGTTACGGCGGGCCGCTCAAAATTTTTCTAAATGGGTTCTAGATCTCAAATTCAGGGCTCTATTGCAAAAAAACCGAATAATAGCAAGACCTGTTGCCGAGCAAAGTTTCCTTAGGTCGATCGAGAGGGCTTTCCAGAAAAGAGACGTGAGTCCTGTTTTGGCAGGGCGCGGGGTTGAGATGCCCCACGCGGCTCGATTGCAGAAGCTGGTTCACTGCGGCTGTCGGCTACCAATACCCGGCTGCGGCCTCGGGACCTTGGGCTGGTAGCCGGCGGCATCCGCTCCCCGGAGCAGGGTTGCCCCAACGTCGCCCAGAAACTCAGGGTCCGGCCACCGCCATGGCAGATTCCAGGCGCCCCAAACGTTCGCCGATCTGGTTAAGGGAGGCCGCCAACTCTTCCGAAGGGGCCTGGGAATTAAAGGCCGGGTTGGCTACCCACCAATCTATCCCCAATTCTTTGGCTTTGTCCACCGAACAGATCACCAGGCGAATCTGCAGGGTGAGGAGTTCCACTTCCACCAGCCGGATCTTGATGTCGCCAGCGATGACGATCCCCTTGTCCAAGATGCGTTCCAGGAGATCCGCCAGGTTGGTGCTCTGAATGGAACTCTGGATGCCTTGTTGTCTGGCCATATGCAGTTCCTCCTTTAGAGAAGTTGGCCCAGGGGGCCAAGGTCGATATTCAGGTCGTCTTCTTCCAGGCCGAACTCCTGACGGAGTCGGTCGATCTCTTGAGCCTGTTTCATCAAGGTCAACCCCAGCCGCTCGATCTGGTCGTCAGTGAGGGACCCCGCCTCGATGCGCCGGATGCCCTGGCGCTCCAGTAGTTCGTGGAGCAGTTTCACCAGGGTCAGGACCAGTTGTCCCAGGCTGTTCTTGATATTGTCCTGATCCAAATTGATCCGGGGAGTCTGGCCGCCCGAAGATCGGGCCGGCAAAGAGGCGCCTCCTTGCATCACTTTGGCGAAATCGCCGATATCCTGAGATTCCACCTGAGCCACTTCCGGGGATTTCATCAGCAGGCACCCTTGTCAAAAAGGTTCGGTCCCAACTGCCCCTCCCGCTGAGGCTTAAATCCCCGGGCGGTTTCCATGGAGGCCAGGATGACCTGGAGGCCCAGGTAGACCAGGTCGATATCGGCCACGGAAATCATTACTTCCCCAAAGACCACAGCGCCCTTATTGAGGATGCGGTCCAGGGCCTCGCACAAGGGCACATCTTGCCTCTCCGGGAGCGAGGTTTCCGGCATCATAGTTTCGGGGTACGGTTCCAGCAATTCCACCTCCATGGTTTCCGGCTTTGACCCGGGAACCACCTGCGGGACCGGTGGCACGATTTCCCCCGCCGCCGACTTGCCGATGAAATAATGGCGATCGGCCGGGGGCAGGTCTTGCAGGTCGGCAGCGCAAGCCGGACAAGCCCGGGAGACCAGCGGTATCTTAGCTTGACAATCCGGGCAGATCAGCAACAGCCCCATGGCGGTTCTCCATTATCCCGGGCCGGTACAAGGCCCGTCCTAAGGCAGTGAGGCGCTTCAGGCCCCGGGGTTCGCTCTGGCGATAGATGACGGTTTGATGCCGGCCGGCAAAGGTTTGCTGGAACTTCTCCTTAATCAGCGTCTCCCGGCGGTTTAGGGCAGCACACAGGGGACAATCCCAGGCCGGGGTGGCCAGATTGAGCAGCAGTACCGGCACCGGCACCCCCAGCCGCCCGCAGACCGCCAGCAGGTCGCGGGTTTCCTGGAAGGCCATTTCCGTAAGGATGCTCACGGCGTAGAGCGCCGCCCGGGCCGGGTCCCGCCACAGGTTTCTCAGACGCTTCAAGTCCCGGGAAATTCTTACGAACCGCTGAGACAGATGCGGAAACCGGAAAGTCAGTTTGTACTTCAGGAGTATGCCGAAAAAGGTCTTGAGCCACTGGTCAATCAGTTCCGGCAGTTCCAGGAGGCGAAGGAGATGGCCGGTGGGAGCCGAGTCCATTATGAAGATATCGTAGCGGCCCGCCTCAAGGAACTCCATGACCCGTACCAGGGCCATGATCTCGTCCAGGCCGGGAGGGGACAGGTCCAGCAGCCGCTCCATCACCCGGCGGTCAAAGGGGACATCGAAATTCTCGAGCGCGGTTTGCAGGAACTTCTCCAGCTCTTGCTGGTACTGTCTTTTTAAGGCAGCGAATTCCCCCGGGGCGTCGATCTCCATGGCCGTCAGGCCAGGACCGAGACGCACCGGTTGGGGGCCAAGGTTCGCTTCCAGGCAGGCGGCCAGGGAGTGGGCCGGATCGGTGGAAAAGAGCAAGACCTGTTTTCCCGGATACTCCTGGGCCAGGTGGACTGCGGTGGCGCAGGCCAGGGTGGTCTTGCCCACGCCCCCTTTGCCGGCAAAAATCAAGAAGGTGGTTTCGGCCGCGGGACAGGGGGGGGCGGCCTCCACCAGGGGCGGTATTTCCAGGAGGGGCTGGAGACGGGTCGGCAACGCGGCATCAAGCCCACTGACCCCATCCCAAAGGGTTTCAAGGACCGGGCCCCGCATTTCCTCCGCGGACAGGGGCACCCCCCACCAGGTATATCCGCCTAAGGAACCGCGGCTAAAAAGCTCGTTCAGGAGTTGCAGTTGACGGCATCGCCCTTCGGCGCAGAGGGCGCAGGAATTCTCCGGATAGAGGCGGTTGACCACCACCTCCCGGACCGGGATCAGCAGACGCTGCAGTTCACCCAGGAGATTCAAAGTTTCACTGATGACCAGGTTTTCAGCCAGCATCACCGGCACAAAGCGGCAGGTGCTGGGATTTTGCAGCAGACCCTCCAGGTGCTTTACCGAGGCAGCCAAGTCCAACAGAAAATGGTCCAGTTCGTCTCGCTGATACGAACCCCGAAAACGCTGCTCCATGAAACGATGCTTAGCCAGTAAGGCATCCAGAGCCTTAAGCCAGGTGCGGATCAGATCCGGCGTGGCCAGCAACCGCAGTGTGTGCCCCGTGGGCGCGGTATCCACCACGATGAGGTCGTAGGCCCGGGATTCCACCCACCCGGCGATGGCCAGCAAAGCCATGAGTTCATCCAGACCGGGAAGGGAGAGGTCCACGATCCGGCGAATATCTTCTTCATCCAGGAAGGTGCCCCGGGCGGCGATCTCGGCCAGCTGGCGCCGGTGCCTGGACTTGAAGGTCTCCAGGGAATCCTGGGCATTGAACTCTAAGATCTTTAAATTGCCAGGAGGGTGAAAATCGCCGATACTGTCGGCCAGGGAATGAGCCGGATCAGTGGATACCAGGAGGTAGGAGCCTTGGGGGGACCGGCTGGCATAGTGCAGCGCCGCGGCTGCGGCACAAGTGGTCTTCCCCACGCCGCCTTTGCCGCCGAAAAATAGCAGTCTGAGCTGCGGATCTTCCAAAAAACTTAGCACGCCAGTGGCCCCTCTGGGAATATCGGCAAGTAAGGGCAAAACTCTCCGGAATGGCGCCCGCCGTTCCAGGGAGGTAAGGGAGGTGTGACTTCATCCGGGTCCTCATTTCCTGAGCAGCATCCCGGGATACCCGCTACGCTACCGACCGGTTAGCCTCTGCAGCTGGCTCTCGGTGGTGTTGGTCGCGGCTGCTTAGAGAACGGCTGCCGAACCACCCGGCGCCGGCGTCTTTCTCCTGGGCCGTCTGGCCCGGGGACGTGGCTTGCCCGGCTTTTTCTCAGGCGCCGCCGCAGCCTTCTCTGCCGCTTGCAACCGGTCCAGACGGTCAAGGAGCACCTTTTCCTGGGCGTCAAACTCCGTCTCGGTGATCTGGCCGATTTCCAGCTTCATATAGAGTTCACTCAGGGCCCCGGTGATGGCCTCGCTCTCGCCGGCCAGTTCCTGTTGGGCCGCATCGTGAATCTCCCGGAATACCCAGAGAATCCCTTTTACGGGGGACAGTAAGATGTCGTCAACGAGAAACATCACATCTCCTTAGAGGTGTCCGGCCTCACAGTTCAAGATTCAGTTCCACGAAGTTGTGGGGGGCCCAGGGGCCGTTGTAGTCAAAGGTGTAATTGTTATCAAAGAGCTTGGCCGCTTCAAAGACGCCCGCTTCGAAGCGATCCTGGGCAGAGCGCGGCACCAGACAGGCCAGGCTCATCACCTGGGTTTCGTTGCGGCATTTGTTGCGCTTGATTTCCCGGCAATAACCGGACAGGATCTCCTCCACCTTCCCGGTAAAGGCTTCCCGATCCTCGTTCAAAAGGTGGTCAAACAGGCGGCCCAGCTCGATCTTGTCTTCCTGGGAAGGGTTGCGGTAGGGGCCGACGAAGCGATCCCGGGCGGCCCGCAACTCCGGATGCGTGTTGACGACATATTCAAAGATATTGGGAACGTCCAGCGAGACCCGCAGCCCCATTTCCACCATCCCGGCCACGCGTTGGAGTTGCTGGAGGAAGGCCTTGTGGTTGCGGGACAGGATCTTCTGGATGGCTTTGGGACCGTCGGCAATGATGCCGAAGGCCATGGGGAGCATGGCGTCGGCCTGGGACAATAGTCCCTTGAGGACCGCCTGCTGGGCGGCCAGATGGCGGCGTTCCGGGCGAATCTTGTCGTTTAACACGTCGCTCACCACCGCGGCCACCTGACCGTTGGCGATGCTATATACCGAGGCCCCGTCTATACCGGCAAAATCATAGGTCTGCTCCCCGGGAGCAGTCACTATGGCGTATAAGTATCTGCCGCTTTTCGCTGCTGCGTGCGCCACCATATCTTTCCCTCACCTCAACGGGAAACCGGGGTAACCCCTACGGCTCCATGATAATCCGGTCTTACGGAAGTTTCCGAGGCCTCACCCGGCCTGAACGCTCCTCAGGGGAGGGCGCCGGCTTCCATCCGCTTGGACTTGGTGTGCAAGGGTGGCGCCAGCTTGATGCCTTTGAGCATGCCCTCTTCGATCCTGATCTCCAGCAGGGCGCCGCAGATACACTTGATCGGGCCCTCAAAATCGTCATAGGTCTCGTCCAGGTCCACTTTAAAGCCGCAGGATAGACAATTAATTTTCATGTCAATTCTCCCTGCCTGACATCTGGCGACGTCAGGCGATCCCTTGCCCTTTACAGGCATTGCAATAGAAAACCCCTTCTTCCCCTGTCCCCCCACACCGGGGACAAGTATCAGCCTCAAAGGGCACCGGCACCACCCCCACCCCCTTGCAGGTCAGGCAAATCAAATCACCCCCGGCCCGGCCGGAGCCGGCGCAGCGCCGGCAGGCGACCACCGGCGGCGTGACCCGCACCAGGCCGGCGCCGCGGCACACCGGGCAGCCTGAGGCGCTGCTGTACTTCGGGTCGGCCCCAGCGCCGCCGCAATAAGCGCAGGACACTTCGTCCACAAAACGCTTCCGACGGGTAGGGTTTACGGCCGGACCGTGCCGGTTGAGGATCTTCAGGGCGTATTCCATGGGTCCGTTTCCTTAGCCCTGGCAGCCGCAGTAACGTCGCCGGGCGGCGGCCAGCCAGCGGCGGCGCAATTCCCGTTGGCGCAGGAGAAATTCCTCTCGGCACCTGCGACCCAGGTCCGCCAGCCACTGGGGCTGGCCCGTGGAAGTGGGGCAGGAGCGGTAACTCTTCACCTGGCGCATGGTCCGCACCTGGTTTGAATCCTTAAGAGTAAGCATCGGCATCCTCGGTAATTTTGATTAATCAAACTTTAATATTTTATTTTAAAGCCGCGGGTGCTGTGGAGCGGGCCGGTCCGCCCCAGGGTGGCTGGGCCGCCCCTTTCCGCCATGGACCGCAGCAGACTTTCTTTTTCCGCCTCAATTTCTGCGAGGCGGGCGGCGATATCCGCCATCAATTGCTTGGCCTTCTCGCTCTCCACGGTTTTCCGGGCTTTTTCCATTTCGATGTGACTGATGCGCAGATACGCCTCATGAGGGAGCGTGGCCTTTCCCACCTTGCCCGTCACCGTGCGGATGTCTTGTATACCTCTCCTGGGAACGGTCATATGCTACTCCTTGTGCAGCTTCGAACCCCGGTCCGCCCGCAGAGGGATCTGCCTAGCGGGTACCCAAGACGGTGTCGATCACTTCTTCCACCTTTTCGCCCATCAGGGATTGGCCGCCCCGGGTCACCTTGGCGGAGTCGGTGTTGAGCACGTCCCGGCAGGCCCACTGGAAGACCGGGTCGTCTTTATGGGCCCGGGCCCCCTGGTGCGCCAGGATCTTGGCGATGGCGATGCAGGCCCGGATGGTGGGGCGGTGGTTATTGACCCCAAGGCCCCGCAGTTCCCGCACCACATCCACGATGATCTCGGCGTCCGGTCGAGACAGGCCGGATTTAGTCATGGCGATTTGCACCTCGGTCTCCCGGTCGAAATGCCCCAGGCTGACGGTGATGAGCCGGTCCATGAGGGCGTCCTGGGTCTTGTGGACCCCGGCGTACTCCTCGGGATTGGAGGTGAAGATGGCCCGAAATTCCGGGTGGACCTCCAGGTAGCCGTCGCCACCCCGGGACATCTTGGGCAGATTGAGGATCTTCTCCTCCAGGATGCTCAAGAGGGCGTTGTTGGCCTCGGGCCGGGACCGGGTAAACTCATCGTAAATGAGGGTGTAGCCTTCCTTGCAGGCCATGGTGAGGCGGTTGTCCATCCAGGTGACATTCATGGACTCTTCCGTCTTGAGGACGGAATGGATGTAGTTGTCGATGAGTCTCTGTTTGCGGTAGCCGGAGTGGCGCCCCACCAGGTCGGAACTGGCGAACTCGTCGTCCCCGTGGATCAGGACCACCGGGCGGCCCCGCTGCGCCGCCACATGAAAAGCCAGGGTGGTCTTGCCCGTGCCGGCCGGACCGGCAAAGTGGACCGGATAACCCACCGCCAGGTAGGCCAGGGCCCGTTTGCTCAGGTCCTGGACATAAGCCGTTTCCACGAATTCCGGGCCGGCTTCCGGGGCCACCTGGTCGTCCCGGCTCTCCACTTTAACCACGGCCACCGCGGCCCCTTTCCGCTGCTCACCACTCATGTGCGTTGCTCCTTAAACTGGCTTTAGCAACTGCCCCTGGAAACCAGGGGCAGGCTAGTTGGTTTTTTATCGGTGACTGGTTCTCCCGGGGCACCACACCCCGGCCCCGGCAGGTCTGGCAGGCCAGGGCCGAGATGGATTCGTCATTCCCCGTGCCCTGACAATCAGGACAAATCTTAAGGGGGCCATGGAGTTCCGGCACAAAGCCGGTGCCGTGACATACGGTGCAGGTGAACCGCTTGATGGCCCCGGTTCCCTGGCAGTGGGCGCAGCGCCGGCGAGACACCGGTACCAATACCGTCCCCCGGCCGCCACAGACGACGCAGGTGGAAAGCCAGGACAAGATCCCGAAAGGGTCCTTGCCTTGGCCGCCGCAGAAGGAGCAGGTCACTTTCTCCAAGCCTCCTGGCAGGCAGCCCACCTCCATCTCCTTTGCCACGGCTTTCTGTACTTGGGTCATTGCCGCTCCTTACCGGAAAGCTGGCGGGGCAATCAGCCCTTCTTCTTTCCCGGACGCCCCTTCTTCCTTAACTTCACGGGCGGCTTGATGCTTGATGGCCTCGTCTTTGGCCTGAGCCAAAGCCGCCAGGCGCTGACGTTCCGCCTCTTCCTTGGCGTGCCGCTCCGCCTCTGCTCGCGCCTCGGCCTGGGCGCGGCGCTCGGCTTCCGCCTGGGCCCGCCGTTCCGCGGGAGACGGGCCGAACCAGGCCCGGTGCGCTCCCGCCAGGTCCAGGGCAAATTCCCGGCGCATGCCGCCGACGGTTTTCTTTAAGTGGTTCACGGCAGCCCGCCGCTCCGCCTTGGTCTGGCGGGCCATGGCTTTATGGGCTCGATGAAACCCCGCCATCAGGCTCGCCACTTCATGGCCCAGGGTCTTGACGAAACCCTGGCGCTCCGCCTTGGTCCGCCGCCCCATTTCGGCGTGCGCCCGGCGAAATTCAGCCTTCATGGCGGCCACATCCTGGCCCAGATCCCGGACGAAGGTCAGGCGCGCCCCGCGCAGGGCCACGATCTCACCGCACAACCGGGTCATACTTTCCGTAAAAGGACCCATATGAAGTATCTCCTTTCCTGTGGACCGTGCCGGGGAATTTTCCTAGCCGTCGAAGTTGCGGCTCAATTCTCCTCAACCGCAACCCCCTTCCGTCGAGGGGCCGCAGCGGCCCCTCAGCGCAAGAGGAACTATTCCCCAGAATCATCCTTACGCGGGAGCGGCCGCGCTGGCCGTGAGGCCGATGGCCTCGGCGTACTTCAGATAGGTCTCCACGGAGGCGATGACCACCCGGGCTTCAATGGACAGCAGTTCAATGCCCACCAACGACACCTTGACCCAGGCGTCGATGACGATACCCTTATCCAGAATGCGATCAACAACTTCCGCCAGGCTGGAGGAATCGGTTGACTTTTGTACTTTAGCCATGGTAATTCTCCTTTTAAGGACTAATGGTTAGTCAGTTCAGGTTAATGGTTTCTCAGTTGTGGCTGAGACCGTGGCGCCGGCTTATTTACCGGCCCAGGCCCGCCGCGCCCCGTCCAGGTCCGCGGCAAAGGCATGGCGCATGGCGCCCACCGTTTTCTTCAGGTGAGCTACTGCGGCCCGCCGTTCGGCCTTGGTCTTCCGGGCCATGTCTTTGTGGGCCCGGTGGAAGTTAGCCATCAAGGCCGCCGTATTCTGGGTCAGGTCCTTGACAAAACCCTTGCGGGCGCCGCGCACCGCGACGATCTCGCCAACCAGCCGGGTCATTTCATCGGTAAATCGACCCATGTGGGATCTCCTTTTCTCCTGCCTTTAGGCCTTTAGGGGTTGGTCGGCACCGCAATGCTCGCCCCTGAAGGATGCTGAGGGGCCTCTTTCCGAGAGGGGTCGCACCGGACCCCTCCGGAAAGAGGACTGTTCCCCCAATCGGCCTTAAGCCGGAGCCGCCGCGCTGGCCGTGAGGCCGATGGCTTCGGCGTACTTCAGATAGGTTTCCACCGAAGCGATGACCACGCGGGCTTCAATGGACAGCAGTTCGATGCCCACCAGCGACACCTTGACCCAGGCATCGATGACGATACCCTTGTCCAGGATGCGGTCGACAACTTCCGCCAGGCTGGAGGAATCGGTTGACTTCTGTACTTTGGCCATGGGGAACCTCCTTCATTAAAATTAGGGTTTTTTGTAAACAGAGGACTTGCCTCACTACCTCTTAATCCAAGAAGCATGCCAGGACCAGAAGGCAGATTAAATCCTTCTAAATTAAGTAAGTTATGTCTGAAGCGGGGGGATGCCGGCCGGGGCTAGGGAATTGGCTCTATGGAATGATTTCCCTACTCTAGGGCAGCCAACCTATGCCCTTGCGGCCTTCTAGAAGGAATATTTCCGTTCAGGTTTCCAAAACCCGGAGGATTTCTGCCTGGAGGAAGGGCTTGCTGATTAAATCGATGATTACCCCCTGGGCGATGGCCTCCTGGATGGAGACGTCATCCCGGTAAAAGTAACCGGACACCATCAGGATGCGCATGTCCGGCGCCTTCTCCCGGATGCGCCGGGCCAGTTCCAGGCCGTCCATATCCGGCAGCTTGGCGTCCAGGAAGGCGCAGGCGAATCGGTGCTCGCTCCATCAGTTTCAGGGCTTCTAGGGCCGTCAGGGCTTTGCGGGTGACATAACCCCGTTTGTTGAGGAGATGTTCCAGGGCCCAGCACATATCCGGCTCATCGTCCACAATGAGAATCAGTTCGTTCTGATCAGTCATACCGCCTCTACCCCCTTACAATAGGGGCAATCTCACGGTGAAGGTGCTGCCTTGGTCTGCCCCGCTCTCCACGGTGATGGTGCCGAAGTGCTGCTTGATGATGGAATAGCAGATGGACAGGCCCAACCCCGTGCCCTGGCCCACCGGCGCGGTGGTGTAAAAGGGGTCGAAGATATTGTTCAGGTCTCCGGGGGCGATCCCCTGGCCGGTGTCGCTGATGCTGACCCAGGCTTCCCCGTCGGCCTGTCCCAGGGCGACGCCCAACTCCCCCCCATCGGGCATGGCCTTGATGGCGTTGAGCAGCAGGTTCATGAAGGCTTGCTGCAACAGACCTTCCATGCCGCTGATCAAGATGGGCTCCCGGGGCAATTGCGCCTGCAGCTCAATCTTGGCAATCCGGGCCTGGTTCGTCACCAGGGACAGGGTTTCCGCCAGGAGAGTGGTCAGGTTAATCTCCTTGATGTCGGGCGTCACCGAGGGACGGGCGAAGCGCAGCAAATTTTCAATAATCATGGAGGCCCGCAGGATGCCCGCATGGATCTTTTCGGCGCACTCCTGCTGCAACTGGGGTTCAAGATCGCCTTCCATGATAAACTGGGCGGCACTGGAGCAAACCGCCAGGGGATTGCGGATCTCATGGGCGATGCCCCCCGCCATGACCCCCAGGGCGGCCAGTTTCTGCGTCTGCAGCAACTGGGCCTCAAATTTGCGGCGCTCCGTCAGGTCCCGCCCCACGGCCACGATCCCGGCGGTCTCGCCCAGGTGGTCCTTCATGGGGGAAAAGATCCAGGAAACCGGAATGCGGCCGCCATCCCTGGTTTTCAGGTCCCATTCCGCCATTTGGGCCTCTTTGCCGGCCTGGAGGTTGGCAAAAATTCGCTCCATCTCTCCCTGATCATCTACCGGCGCAGAAGTCGAAAAAGTTGTGTCCCCGGACCGCGTAGAGGGTGAAGCCCGAGAGCTTCTCCGCCGCGGTGTTCCAGGTCAAGATCTGGCCTTCCATGTCAGTGGACAAAACGATATCCTGGGCGCTTTCCACCACCGAGGCCAGGTGGCGCTCTACCCGGCGCACCTCTTCACTCAGACGCACCTGCTCGGTGACGTCATCCATGAGCAGCATGGCCAACTCCACCACCCCCTGCCAGGAAAAGGGCAGGATGCTGTAATAATAAATCCGCAGGGGAATGCCCGGGGCCCGATAGGTCATCCGTTCCCCCTTGACGCGGAAGTTCTTTTCGAAGACCTGGCGGATGCGCCCCGGAAAATCCATCTGGTCGATAATGATGGCCGGAAATACTTCATCCAGGCGGTGGCCGATGGTGTCCGGCAGGGTGCGGCGGTTTTTCTCCAGGAAGTTACGATTGGCCGAAGCGATGCGGAGATCCTGGTCAATGAGCAGCACTGACGAGGGAATGGCGTCCAGCAGCATGTCGTAGAGCTGCTGGTACCGCTGTGATTCCGGGCTATTATCCGGCGACGTCAGTGCTTTCACCCATGACCTATCAGTCCTCTTCCCAACGTGGGGACCTTAAATAGAGACTGGGACCGGCCGTCACAAAGTTATACGGCGGCCAGGGACCGGAGAGCAGCAGCCGGGCCGACTCGCTCTCGGTGAGCTGCCGGAAAGCCTGGCGAAAAGACTCCACGGCCGGGCGGGGCACCAGGAAATACAGGGAGAGCAGGGGCAGTCGGGGGGAAGGAGCTTCCGTGGTGCATTTGACATACAGTCCGGTGAACTGCTCCCGGCAGCGCTCCGCGGCCTGGCGATACTCCGTTGGTCCAGCGGTCCTGGCTGGCATAGTGGGCCTTGCGGGCCGTGAGGTAGGTCAACCCTAAGCGGTCCGCGGCCGCGGCGGGGTCCGGGGGGCAAGGCCCGGCCACCTCCCGGCTCCCTTCCGGGCCGCCGGGGATCACCGCCGCCCAAGGCCCGGACGGCAGCAAGACCCGCAGCCCCATCTCCACACAGCCGTCCAGTTCCTGGAGCAGGGCCTCATAGTGGGGGCCGTGTTCCTCCAGGAGTTGGATAGCCTGGGATTCCTGCTCCACCACGCAGCCGTAACGCATGGGGACCACGGCGCCCCGCCGGTGATAGGAGAGCACCACCCGCTCATAGGCCCGTACCCTGGGGATATCCGGGTCCAGGTCGGCGAGGCCGATTTGGGAGAGGGCCACACTTAAGCCCCGGTGCGCCACCTGGTATACCGGGCGGCCCCCCACCCCCAAGAGGGATCCGGATAATTCCGACCCCGGATGGCGGCAGACACAATAAAACAGGCAACTCATGCCTCGGGCTCCATATCCAGGGCAGGGCAAAAGCTATAAGGGGGCCAGGGGCCGGTCACTTCCAACCTCAGGCCGCGATCGGCGTATTGGGCGTTGACGTCCTGGATCCGGGCCTGGAAACCGCCCACTGCCTGCCTCGGTATCAGCAGGGCCCAATTCCAGACCATATCCTGATCACTGCCGGTGGCTTCCCGGGAGAGCAGCCGCCGTTCCTGGACCTCGGCGGCATAATCCCGGAGGTCGGTCCACACCTCCCGGCAAACCTTTTGCAGCCACCGCTGCAATTCCTGGTCACCGGCGGCCCGGAGGCGCTGCTCCTCAAAATACCGCTTCCCCGGCGATAAGGCCTCCAGGCTTTCCGCCTCCCGGGCCAGCTTGAGGGAGAACAGCTTCTCTTTGGCCCCGGGGCGGTCCAGCATCCCTTTGACGGCCCATTCCTCCTGGTCCGTGAGGCGCTCCAGGAACCCGGCGATGGTGTCGGCGTGGCGCTGCAAAACCTTTTCCAGATTAGCCAGTGACGCAAAGATGGTCCCGAACCGGACCGGCAGCACGGGAGAATGGCGCATCACCCCGGCCACCACCTCCTGATGGCGGATGACTCGGGGGCCGATCCAGGTCAGGTCCCGCAGCCGTTCTTCAGCCTCCGGCCCGCAGAAATCCTCCACCGGCACCGGACTCCAGACCGCCGCGAGATCCTGGTAGGTTGCCACTGCCAGCGAGTTCTGGCCATCCAACCCCTGGCCCCAAAAGGGGGAGGGGGGGCAGCCGGCTCAACCGGGCCAGGCAGTAGAGATAAAGTCCCTGGGGCATGGTTCGCCTATACCCTAAAAATCCGTAAATTGAGGAAAGTGGCTCAGGGCTTTTAAAGCTTTCAGCCTTCAGCGATCAGCTTTCAGCCCAAAGCAAAAGACGCAACCCCTGGCCGTGCCTTAAACAAATTATCCTGTGGGCGGCTCTGGAGGGGCAGGTTTAAAACCCGCCCCGCCGCTCCGGCACCAGCATCTTATGCTCCGATTAATCACCACCTTAATTGCTGATGGCTGAGAGCTGACCGCCTTAATCCCTCCGGTTCCCCCAGCATCTCCTTAAGGGTCTCTTCCAGGTCGGCAGGCTGGATGAGCACCTGGGCCTCCCCGGTGCCTTCCTGCGCCAGTTCCGCCGCCACCGCCCGGCGCACCGCGGCCAGGGCCGCCTGGTTGCACACCCCGGCGATCTCGGCGCCGCTTAAGCCCTCGCTCTTGGCCGCCAGCTGTTTGGCGCTGACCCCCTTGGCCAGGGGTTTGCCCCGGAGGTGGACCGCAAAGATTTCCCGGCGGTCCGCCTCATCGGCCAGGGGAATCTCGACGATGGCGTCGAAGCGGCCCGGCCGCAGCACCGCCGGGTCCATCATGTCCAGGCGGTTGGTGGCTCCCAGCACCAGCACCCCCTTCAATTCCTCGATGCCGTCCAACTCCGCCAGGAACTGGCTCAGGACCCGCTCCGAGACATGGGAATCGGAGCCGCCCACCCCCCGGGCCGGCAGCAGGGCCTCGGTCTCATCCAGGAAGATGATGCAGGGCGCCGCCTGGCGGGCGGTCTTGAAGATCTCCCGCACGCCCCGCTCGGATTCGCCCACATACTTGGACATCAGGGCCGGCCCCTTCACCGACAGGAAATTCACCCGGCTTTCCGTGGCGATGGCCTTGGCCAACAGGGTCTTGCCGCACCCCGGCGGCCCGGACAGGAGGATACCCTTGGGGGGCTTGATGCCGGCTTTTTTGAAGATGTGGGCATACTTTAAGGGCCACTCCACCGCTTCCTTGAGGCGCGTCTTTCACGGCCGTGAGGCCCCCCACGTCCTCCCAGCGCACATCCGGGACCTCCACAAACACCTCCCGGATAGCCGACGGCTCCACCTCCCGGAGCGCGGCCAGGAAGTCGTCCATGTGCACTTCCAGTTGGGCCAGTTGCTCGTAAGGGATGGTGGCCAGGCCGTAGTCAATGTCGGGCATGAGGCGGCGCAGGCAGATCATGGCCGCTTCCCGGCACAGGGCCTCCAGGTCGGCCCCCACGAAACCGTGGGTGATCTCGGCCAGGTGGCTCATGTCCACGTCCTCGGCCAGGGGCATGCCCCGGCTGTGGATCTCCAGGATATCCAGGCGCCCGTAGCGGTCGGGGATGGGGATGGCGATCTCCCGGTCGAACCGCCCCGGCCGCCGGAGCGCCGGGTCCAGGGCATTGGGGATGTTGGTGGCGGCAATGACAATGACGTTCTGGCGCTTGTTGAGGCCGTCCATCAAGGCCAGGAGTGTGGCCACCACCCGTTTCTCCACGTCCCCGACGACATTTTCCCGCCGGGGGGCGATGGAATCGATCTCGTCGATGAAGATGATGCTGGGTCCCTTACGTCCGGCCTCCTCAAAGATCTTGCGCAGGTGGGCCTCGGACTCGCCATAGAACTTGTGCACCACCTCCGGGCCGCTCACCGAGAAAAAGTTGGCCTCGGTCTCGTGGGCGATGGTGCGGGCGATGAGGGTCTTGCCGCAGCCGGGGGGGCCGTGGAGCAACACCCCCTTGGGGGCGTCGATGCCCAGGCGCTCGAACAACTCGGGGTAGCGCAACGGCAGCTCGATCATCTCCCGGATGCGCTGCAGTTGGGGCTTGAGGCCGCCGACGTCCTCATAGGACACCGCCGCCCGCACGGGTTTCCGGGGCCCCGGCCTTGCCGATCACCAGGGTGGTGGTGGGGTTGATCAGCACCGGCCCCCGGGGGGTCAGGGCTTCCACCTTGAAATCGGCGGTGCGGCTGCCGAACAGGGTGGCCCGGATGCGGTCCCCCTCCAGCACCGGCAGGCCGTCCAGGAGGCTGCCGATATACTGCAGGTCCCGTCCTGGCCGGGGTGATGGTGATGGGGGTAAGGACCACCCGTTCGGCCGGGCCGGCAGGCGATCTTCTTCACCTGGACGAAATCATCGATCCCGGCGCCGGCGTTTTCCCGGCTGATGCCGTCCAGTTGGAGCCGGGACCGGCCCCGCAATTCCTTGTAGGCGGGCATGGCCTTGCAGACCGTGGTCCGCTTGCCCACGACCTCCACGATGTCGCCGATGGCCACCTGGAGTTTTTCCAGGTCTTCCGGCCCCATGCGGGCATAGGCCCGCCCCACGTCTTTACTCAGGGCCTCCGTCACTTTCAGCTTGAGGCTCAACTCTTCAGTTTTTTTCATATTTTTCATATTTTTCATATAAGGTCCTTGGCCTCAACTACCTGACGCACTTGATTTCCAGGATGCCGTTGTTGCAGGTCATCTTCATCTTCTCCCGGGGATAGCTTCGGGGCAGGAGGATCTCCTTGCGGTACTTCTTATCCCGTTTCTCGGCATAAATGGTGAGCAGGTCGTCCTTGACGGTGAGCGTCACGTCTTTGGTGCTGATGCCGGGCATCTCGGCCACCACCAGGGTATGGTCCTTTTCCTCAAACACGTCCACCACCGGCTCCCGGATCTCCTGGACCACGGTTTCTCCTGACTTTTCATCCCGGCGAACGTTGCCGAAGGGTTCCACCTTAACCTCTTTGTCCCCCTTTGTCGCCCAGGCCGACTTTCACCGAGAAGCCATAGACCCCCTTCACGTCCCGGTGGTGCAACTCGCCCTCGCTTTGTTTGAGATGTTCGCCCTTTTCCGCCAGATCGCCGAGTTTTTCGATAAGGTCTGCCAGCCCTTTGAAGACCCCTCCGAAGCCGGATTCCTCACCGCTGCCTTTTTTCTTAGTCATAACCCCCTCCAGATTGGTTAATCCCGAACTGCTTCAACTTGGTATGTATAGTCTTATAATCTATGTGCAATAGCCGTGCCGCCTTGGCTTTATTCCCCCGGGTATGTTTCAGGACCTGGACCAGGACTTCCCGTTCCACGGTGACCACGCTGCGGTGGACGATCTCCCGGAGAGAAAACTCGTCCCAGGGCGTTCCCTGAATCTTGGGAGTGAAGGCCAGTCCCGGCACCGGGGCGCGCTTGATGTCCAGATGTTTCTCGGTGATGATGTCGTCGGCCAAAAGCACCGCCCGGCGAATGACGGACCGGAGCTGGCGGACGTTCCCCGGCCAGTTGTAAGACATCAAGGCCTCCAGGCAGTATTCGGAAAAGTGTTGGACGTTTTTCTTCAAGTTCTTTGTTGGTGAGATCCAAGAAGCGCTTTGGCCAGGTAGGGGATGTCGTCTTTGCGGTCCCGGAGGGGCGGAATGGTGATGGTGAATTCATTGAGGCGAAAGAAGAGATCCTCCCGCATCTGTCCCGATGTCCACCAGTTTCTGGAGTTCCTGATTGCTGGCAGTGATCAGGCGCACGTCAATCTTGACCGGGCGGGTGGCCCCCAGGCGCAGGACTGCCTTCTCCTGGAGGACCCGCAGCAGTTTCGCCTGGGCCCCCAAGGGCAGGTTGGCAATTTCATCCAGGAATAGGGTGCCTCCCTGGGCCGCTTCGAATTTCCCCGCCTTGGGGGCCGTGGCTCCGGTGAAGGCGCCTTTTTGATAGCCGAAGAGTTCGCTCTCAATGAGGGTTTCGGGGATCGCGCCGCAATCCAGGGGAATAAAGGGGGCCTGGGCGCGAGCGCTCAACTGGTAAATGGCTCGGGCCACCAGTTCCTTACCGGAGCCGGTTTCCCCCTGGATGATGACGCTGAAGTCCGATTGGGCCACCCGGTTCACTTCCCGGATAATGTGGGTGACGGCATCGCTGGGACCCATCATGACCCGGAGACAATTATCCGCCGCAATTTCTTCGGACATGGAACGGCGCCGGCGGTCCCGTTCGGCCAGGGCGGCGCGCACCACCCGGACCACCTCCGGGTGGTCAAAAGGTTTGGCCAGATAATCGAAGGCTCCGGCCCGCATAGCCGCCACCGAGGCGGTAATCTCGGCATACGCGGTGATGAGGACCACCGGCAGATGGGGGTCGGTTTCCTTGACCCGCTTCAAGACGGTCATGCCGTCGATGCCGGGCATCTTGACGTCCACCAGCAGCATGTCGGGCCTGGCCACGGGGACCATCCGCAGGGCCGTTTCCCCGTCGTCAGCCGTTAAACTGGTCAACCCCTCTTTTTTCATGAGCGCAGAGAGCATCAGGCTGATATCCCGGTCATCATCCACGATGAGCACCCGGGTGGCGCTTGGATACATATTTCCTCCTGGATCAAAGACGCCGTTGGAGCGGATAGATCACCTTCACGTCCTGCTTCAGGTACCGTTCCAAAGAGTGGAGCATCCCCAGAAAGAGGATGCCGGTCTCGCCGGACTTAAGAGTGTCGTTAATACGCTGGCCGATGAATTGATCCCGGCGCTGAAGCAGGATATCGCTCAAGGCCCGGCGGGGACGCCGCCACTCCCCGCGGCCCGGGGTGGCCTGGCGGACAGGGATTGCCTGGCCAACTGGTATTCCTGCACCAGCAGGTCGCCGGATTCGGTCCCCATGAGGACAGCCCCTTGGGCCATCAGGCGCAGCAGGAGCTGATGGTTGCGGCTGCCCGCCTGGGCCAGTTCCGTGACGATTTCCGCCTCCCGCCCGCACACGGGCAAGCCGTCCTGGTAGAGGCGCACCCGGTCGAAAGATAGGGCCAAAGCGTCGATGGCCGCCTCGATTGCCGTCCAGATCTGATCTATGGCCGCGGTCTTGCGGGCCAATCCGGCGCGGCCCGTTTTCTCCAAGGTGGCCCGAGCCACCGATTCCTTAAGGGCCCCCATATCCGCCTGGGTATGGACGATGGGGAGGTAAATCAACCTCCGGGAATGAGCAACCGCGGGACCCTCCCCGCGAATCGGGTTATGGATTTGGCGTTGGTCAGCAGACATGAACCCCTATCATTCTCGCCGTCTTCGACGCGTCTCATACCCAGCCGCGGTCTGCGGTGGGTTGCCGGCCATCCTTGGCGGGTGGGTAAAAGGAAAAAGGAACTTTCCTGGTAATCCTAAACTCGACTATCCTTAAGCCGATCGTCGGTCATAGATTTCAGGCCAGGCGGTTGGCGAAAAAGCGGAGGTAAGACATGGCCCAGCTATAAATTTTTTCGGCTAGGTCCCATCTGATGATGCATGAGTACCCTATCGGCCTCTTTAATATTTTGATTAATAATTTCCCCTCTCGATTGCTGATATTGGTATCTGGAGAAATTGCTTCAGGACCTCTACTGGGCCGCCGACCCCAGGTGGCATCTCCAAGATGAGTGAGCGCTAACAGTGTCAAGGGAGATCATCCGGCCTCCGGCCTGCTCCCCAAAACCTATTACCAGCAGAAAGGTTAAAATTTCCTGAGATCAAGGAGATTCGGAATGGAGAAGAAGCGGTTGATGGAAGAGCAGGTCATCAGGATTTTGCGGCAAGCGGAGCGCGGTTAGCAGACCTTCGGCTATTTTTGCCGGGCTCATGGCGGGTTGGAGCAGTCCTTTTATTGCTGGCTTCGGAATTAAGGCGGGCGAAGGAATAACTTGCCAGGTTCGACAGTTATCCCCTCACCCGAAAAAGTTCCAGATTTGATCAAAATATCTGAGCCGGGTGGGGTTAACCTGAGGGGAGACTGTACGGACCTTTACAATCTGGTGGTTATGAAATTACGGTGCAAGGAAGTTTTTATGCCTAGGAAATCCGCTAGTTAAAAATTGATAGCGTTCGCAGGTATCCACTTCAGTACATTCTGTGCAATACGCGACTTGCCGTTTGGCGGCGCAGTAGCGGATGGGACACGCATCTAAACCTCCCCCCTCCTTGCAGCCAGGGCACTCTGGTTGGCTGAGAAACCACTCGAGACCCTTGAAAAATTCAGGAAGAGAAAAGCCCTCATTTCCTGGAAAGCAATGGGCCCACCAGTATAACGGGAGCTGGCTAACGTAGTTTTTTACTTTGGCCAAAGCTTCCAGAAAATCCAGGTTGCCAAGAGGACAGGTATTACATAAACCACAATAACTATCTTTCTTGTTCATGGGAACATCTCCTTTATTTCTGCACGTAATAGAAGAAAGAACCAATAAACGTACGGCATAATAACAACGCCCGATCGGAGCTGGCACCCTTCTTTAAGAAGGAAGTTGCCTGACCCTGGCAACAACGGCCATAAAAAAGCCCCGGCGTCACTGACCGGGGCGACTTATGTGGGAGGTTTATTGGACTCGGCTTCCCGCAGAAGCCATCTCCCCGGTCCGAATTGATCTTTCCTCCTTTTTGTTAAGGGACCAGGGATCCCATAACCGATGTTATATATCTATATTAGGTTGATATATTATGTCAAGCTTTTTTTCAGATTTCTGCATCAGAAAAAAAGGGCACTCGGCCAGGACAGAGCACCGGGATAGCCTGCTTGCCAGATTATTTAATATTCACAAATTACAATTAGTTGCGTATATCTCCAGAGCGAACTGGGCCATAAAAGGGAGATTTTAAGGGAAGATAGATAGGGAAGCAAACACGCTGAAAGGTATCTTCGAAAACTTCGTTGTCAGTCAAATCACGGCAGGCTGCAAAAATGTCGCCCGATGAGATAGAAGCAGAAATATTTAAAGGTTACCGGCTCCAGACTAGGCCAGGGAGACCTTGATCTGATCCTCCCGGGGGGACACCTTATCCAGGCGCACCAGGATAGTGTCGCCAGGGGAGAGTTTCCTGCCGGCCGGGGCCGCCAGAAAAAACTCCAGCAAGAGATCGGGAAACATGAGGCGGTAGCGGCGTGGCATGGCTTCCAGCACCAGCGCCTCCTTCTTCCGCCCCACCCGGGCGGCCAGGTACTTCAGCAGCCAGTAGCGCAGGCGGCGGGCTTTCAGTTGGCCGGACCGGCGCATGGCCGACTCCATGACCGGCAGGATCCGCTCCAGATCCTCCCGGCGGTAGGGCGGCGGCGCCTGGCTCACGGCTGCCAGGATCTGGCGGTGAATCAGGAGGTCCAAATAGCGGCGGATAGGAGAAGTGGCCAGGGTGTAGCAGTCCAACCCCAGGCCCCAGTGGGGTAAGGGCTCAAAATCCATCACCACCCGGCTGAGACGCCGCCGGTCCTGCCATAATTCCAGCAGGCTCTTGTCCCCCGTCGTGCGGATCGGCTCCCGGGGCTCGGGCTGGCTGCGGTAGACCGCGGGGATGGCCTGTTCCGCCAGAAATCGGGCCGCCAGGGAGTTGGCCAGCACCATGGCCTCCGCCACCAACTGCCGGCTCGGAGTCTCCTGGTCCTCCACCGATACTTGCAAATCTCCCTGGGGGGTGAAGATGACCCAGACCTCGGGCAACTTCAGTTCGTAGCCGCCCCGGGCCAGGCGCGCCTCTTTGAGCCTGCCGGTTAATTGAGCCAGGGCCGAAAGGGTCCGGTCCTGCCCCAGGAGGCCATCCACTTCGTGGTAGGTCAGCCGGCGGCCCACCTTGATGAGGCTGGGCGCAATAGCCCAGTCCAACACCTCGGCCGCCGGGGTCAAGGTCACCATAAAGCTCAGGGCCCGGCGCTCTTCGTGCGCCAGGAGGCTAAGGAGGTCTTCGGAGATCTCCTCCGGCAACATGGGCAGACGTCGCTCCGGCAAATAGATAGAGGTGGCCCGCTCCTGGGCCTCCCGGTCCAGTGGGGTGCCGGCGAAGACCAGGGCCGAGACATCGGAGATGTGGATGCCCAGGCGCCAGCCTTCCGGCGACGGTTCCAGGCTAAGGGCGTCGTCGAAATCCCGGGTGCGTTCACCATCGATGGTGATGAGTTCCAGACCGGTCAGGTCCTGGCGCCGGGCCGCATAAGGGTCGGCCGGGGCCAGGCGCGCCAGCTGCCGGGTCTGCGCCATACTCTCGGCGGCAAACTCCTGAGGCACTTCCAGGCGGTGGAGGTCCAGGTCTTCATCATCCTGAAAGACCCCCAGGCGCACCAGCAGGCGGAAAGGGGCATCCCCGGCGCCGAGGCGGGCCTTATCCAGACAGGCCTTGCCCTGGGCATAATCCGGGGCCTCGGCCCCGAACACCGCCAGCTGGCGCAAAAGCGACACCACCTGCTCCCGCCAGGGAGGTTGGGCGGTAAGATCCCGTCCTTCCCATACCGCCTGCAGCCAGGCGCCGATCTCCTCATTTTCCTGGCGGCGAGCCAGTTCCCGCTCGTGCTGCTCCTGCAGTTGGGCTACCAGTTCCGGGGGGTTGGGAATGACCTGATCGTCTTTGTGCTTGAAGAGGAACCGGTCTTCGCGCAAGCTCCGGCCGGCGGCCGCCACTGTGTCGGCCGAAGTGCGGCCGAACCACAACTCCGCCAGTTCCGCCACGGTGGTGGGGTGGTTCTCCTGGGCCAGCAGTTCCCACAATTCATGCAGATTGATGGCCCCTTTCAGGGCTTCCCGTTCCCGGGCGGTCTCCTCCAGGCGCTTGAGCAATTCCTGGCGATTTAGGCGATCCAGGACCAGCGAGGGCCCGGCATGCAGAAGGCGCTTGGGAGGCAGGGTGAACTCCCGGCTATTCTGCGCCAGGACACGGAGCCGCTCCCCTTTGAGCTCCAACACGACGCCGCAAAGGATACGCTTTTCCTCAAAAAATTCCACAATGCTGCCTGGTTCCATGTGCGGCAAAATTACCAGAATCCCCGGAAATGTCAATGAGGATGGTTTTCTGTTTTCTGTTTCCTGTTTTCTGTTTTAGCGCTATTGTATCATTGGGTGGGCCGTTTTTCTGATTGAAGCTTTTGGTTTTCACAGAAAACAGACAACCGAAAACAGAGAACATGCGTTTAGCCGTCATCGCCGATATCCACAGCAACCTGGAGGCCCTGGTGAGCGTCCTGGACCGGCTCCGCCAGGAGGGGGTGGAGTCCGTCTTGAACCTGGGAGACCTGGTGGGCTACAACGCCAGCCCCAATGAATGTCTGGCGCTGCTCCGGAGCCGACCGGACATCAAAAACCTGGCGGGCAACCACGACCTGGCTGTGCTGCAGCCGGAGCGGGCCCAGGCCTTCAACATCATCGCCTATCAGGCCCTGATGTGGTGCCGGGAGCAGGTGCCCGTGGGTGACCTGGAGTTTCTCCAGGGCCTGCCCCTGACCCTGGAGACCCAAGGCTGCTGGGCCTGCCATGGCACCCCCACCAGCCCGGACACTTATATCGCCTACCACTTCCAGGGCAAAAGGGTCTTGCGGGATATGAGTAAAAAGTCCGACGTCCGGGTCTGCTTCTTCGGCCACACCCACCACCGGGCCTTGTGGTATCGGGATATCCGCGGAAAAGTGGCCTTGCAGGGAATTACCGCCCCTAAATTGGATCTGTCCCGGGAAGGCCATTACCTCATCAATCCCGGCAGCGTCGGCCAGCCCCGGGACGGCAATCCGGAGGCCGCCTATGCCATCTTCGACGATGAGGAGTTCTCCATTCATTTCAAGTCGGTGCCGTATGATATAGCGGGAGCCCAACGGCGCATCCTGGCGGCCCAACTGCCGCCCTACCTGGCGGAACGCCTGGCCTTTGGGAAGTGAGCAGTTAGCAGTTAGCAGTAAATTTATGAAGATATGAAATGCTAGGTTAATTTTCCAACTTATTACTGGCCACTGGGAACTGGTAACTGGGAACTAACTGACTACTGACTACTGGCTACTGACAACTGAAAGGGGAAAAGATGGCGCCTTACCAGAAAGTGGGAGTGTTAAAGGACGGCACCCGGGTGACTCTGCGCCCCATGGTGCAGGAAGACCGGGACGGGCTGCTGGATTTCTTCGGGCGCCTGGATGAGAAAGACAAACTATTCCTGCGCAGTGATGTCCGGGACCAAACGGTCATCGACCACTGGGTGAGCAACATCGACTATCAGAAGGTCTTTCCCCTCCTGGCCGAAGTGGACGGCCGCATCGTCGGGGACGCCACCCTGCACATGCGCAAGGTGGGCTGGAAGCGCCACCTGGGCAACGTCCGGGTGGTGGTCGCCAAAGACTTCCAGGGCCGGGGCCTGGGCACCCTGCTGATCAACGAGCTCGTGGAGCTGGCCGGGGAATTCGGCCTGGAGAAGCTGATTGCGGAGATCCACCTGCAGGCCCAGGCGGCCCTCAAGGTCTTTAAACATGCCGGCTTTGCCACCAAGGCGGTGTTCGAAGACCTGGTCAAGGACCCAGAGGGCAAGAACAGCGACCTGGTGGTGATGGTCTGCGACGTCCAGGCGATGGAGCGCCGCTAGCTATCAACTATCAAAATCAAGGCGGATATTTTGGCGCGGGCTAATAATGGCAAGTGAGCCGCTACTCTTGGTAGGTCCTCTTCAAGGGAAGATAAAACTTGTTCTAAATCCATTCTCCCAGACTCTCACGCAGGTTGCCGATCACCATGGAGTTCCTGCAAACAATCTCCGGGGGAGCTTTGACAACCCCCACAACCTTGGTATTTCAGCCCGCAGCAAAAAGGAGTGCGCTCCTTCAATCATGCCCTGATGAATCAATTTTCCTAAAATCAATAAATCCCCGCTGAACATCTACAGATGTTAATTGCACGCGAAGACGATCGCCGACATCGACGCCCTCGAATCCGCCGACCAGTTTTCCTTCCACAGGTATAGTGAGAAGCCGGACCCAGGTACCTTTCGCGGCTGCGCCAGTGACAATCGAATCAAACTGCTCTCCGATTCTCGATTCAAGCAGAAGCGCCGCGGCGGATTTGCCGACCTGGCGTTCAACTTTCTTCGCGGCATCTTCTGCTGCAGTGCAATGAGGAGCCAGAACATCCAGTGCAGCCTTGCCATAAGGCACAGGCTCACCTGCTAAAGCCGCTTTCAATAAGCGTTGGGTAACCAGGTCGGGGTAGCGGCGATTGGGAGCCGTGGAGTGAACATAGTCCTTGACTGCAAGACCAAAGTGGCCTGGTCCATTCTCTTCAGGAAGTTCAGCAATATATTCGCCAGAGCCCAAAAGCTTGATCACCGCGAGAGATAGGTCGGGAAATCGCAGGGGATCAGCGGCTTTTTCCTTGACGAGAAACTCCTCCAGCGCTTTTGAATCCGGGATATTCGGAAGCCTGAAGTTGCGTTCCCCGGCAATGGCGACAATCCGGTCCCATCGTTTTGGCGTGCGCACAACGCGGCAGATTGATGGGAATTTTCTGGACGAAAGATACCGGGCGACCACACCGTTAGCCGCGATCATGAAATCCTCAATAATCTCCTTGGCACGGTTCTTTTCTTCTATTGCCAGAGCACGGATCTGATCGCCATCGAATACTGGTTTGGCTTCAATGGTTTCGAGACGAAGGGCTCCGTGGAGCTCCCGGAAATTCTTTAGACTTTGCGCTACCCGGTCCTGCAGGCGCAGATTCTCAGCCAGCCCAGTCACGGCAACAATCGCTTCAAGGGTAACTCCGTTCTTTTCTAACCACGCTGCCACGCTGTTATAGGCAAGTTTCGCCTGACTACGTACCCACGCCCGGTAGATATTGGAGTCCTGAATGGATCCGTCTGCACCAACCACCATTTCGACGACAATGGCAGGGCGATCCTCGTGGAAATTCAGGGAGGTGAGGTCGGTGGAAAGCATTTCAGGAAGCATTGGGAAGATCTCGGCCGCGGTATAAACCGAGGTGGTGTTGTGGTGCGCGTGTTCGTCAATCGCTGAGCCATTTTTAACGACCGAGTCTACATCAGCAATAGCAACCAGAATCTTTATATTGTCTCCAGGCTCTGCCTCGGCAACGGTAAGCTGATCCAGATCGCGGGAGTCATCATTGTCAATAGAAGCCCACAGAAGGTTCCTCAGGTCACGAACTGTCTTGGGGTCTGTGGCTGTAGGTACCTGAAGCCGTCCAAGTTCGGCGAGTGCTTCGGCAGAAAAATCAGGGAGCAAACCTCGATCAAGCATGGCCTGATGGGCAATGCTCTGTAAAATGGCACGGTGCTGTTGATCATTCGCATTCATAGGATGTCCTTCTAGCTATATGCAATACTTTGACTTATGGTTTTATTAACGATATGAACACCATCTTAACCAGGCAAGTGGCTGGCCCGGCAGCGTGGTCGGCGGGCACGGAGGCCCGCCCCACCAGAACTATACGGGACTCTTCCCCTTTTCCCCTCTTCCCCTTTTCGCCCTGCCGCTAATCCCACTCATAAAAATCCAGATAGCGGTTTAATACTTCGGCGCCATCCGGTTTTAGCAGCACCATATCCTCCAGGCGCACCCCGCCCCAGCCGGCCAGGTAGATGCCCGGCTCCACCGTCACCACGCTGCCGGCTTTGAGGGTGGCGCGGCGCTCCTGATTGGGGCTCAGGGCCGGGTTTTCGTGCACCGCCAGGCCCACCCCGTGACCCAGGGAATGGCCGAAGGCCTCGGCGTAGCCCGCCTGGCCGATAACTCTCCGGGCCAGGGCGTCCCCGGCCAGACTGTCCATACCGGCTTTAAGTTCCGCCTCGGCGTGGGCCTGGGCCCGGCGCACCAGAGTGTAAATCTTTTGAAACTGTTCATCCGGCGGGCCCAGAAAATAGGTGCGGGTGATGTCAGCGCAGTAACCGTTCAGCCGGGCGCCCATGTCGATGATGATGGGCTCGCCCAACTCAAGGACATGGTCCCCCGGCTGGTGGTGCGGCCGGGCGCTGTTTTCGCCGGCGGCCACGATGGGGGGAAAGGCCAGGGACTCGGCCCCCCCTTCCCGCAAGCCCCTTTCGATCTCCCAGGCCACCTGGCGCTCCGTCTTCCCTGGGGCCAGGTCCCGGGAAACCCGGCGCAGGACCGCCTCGCTCAGCTTTAGGGCCCGGCGCATGGCCGTCAGTTCCTCCGGCCCCTTCACCTCCCGCAGCTCTTCCACCAGCCCTTCCAGAGGCCGCCACTCCACCTGGAGTCCCGCTGAGGCCGCGGTTTCGGTCAGGCGTTGATATTGCCGATAAGTCACATGAGCCGCTTCGAAGCCCAGGCGCCGCACCTGGAACTCCTTGAGCAGCTCCACCAGGATTTCCCCCAGACTCACCTGATAAATCATGACCTGAAAGGCTGCGGCTTCCTGCTGGGCCCAAAGCTGGTAGCGGAAATCGGTGAGGAGCAGCGCCGCGGTCTGGGTGATGAGAAGCATGCCGCAGTCAGGATCAGCGGCGGTGAAACCGCTGAGATAGCGGCGACTCGAAGGGCCGGAGACCAGGAGGCCGTCCACCTCCCGGTCGGCCAGAAGATTTCTCAGGGCAGTAAGGCGCGAGGTTTCGAAAGAAGTTGACATGCCTGAATTCTGGGAAAAACCCGGCAGAAAAGCAAGGGAAAAGGTCATACCACTTGGCGCCGACCTTCAGATTCCTGAAGCAGGGCCGCCTCCCGGCCGGCTATTGACAATCATAGTATTTCAAATTAATATAATTATTTAATCATTAAAACTTACTGCTCCCGCCAGTCCAAAAGGGCGTGGGCGGCTAGCTCTATTCCACCTTTACGGGACACACAGTTTGATCAAGCTGGTAGCCTTTGATTGCGATGGGGTCTTGTTCGACTCCCGGCAGGCCAACATCGCCTTTTATAACGCCATCCTGGCCCACTTCGACCAACCCCGGTTAGGCCCCGAGGCCGAGGATTATGTCCACAGCCATACCGTCTTTGCCTCCCTGGAGTATGCCTTCCAGGGCTATGGCCCTCTGGACGCGGTTATCGCCTTCTACCGCACCTTGGATTACCAGCCCTTCATTCCCATGATGCTGGAAGCACCGCATCTACGGGACTTCCTGGGCTATTTGCGCCCCACCTACTTCACCGCCCTGGCCACCAACCGCACCACCACCACCGCGGCGGTGCTCAGTTATCACGGCTTGGCGGAGGACTTCGACCTGGTGGTGTCGGCCCAGGACGTCTCCCGCCCCAAACCGCATCCGGAATCCTTTGAGCGGATTCTGGACCACTTCGGTCTTGAGCCGCAGGAGGCCATCTATATCGGGGATTCCGAAGTTGACGAAGCCTTTGCCGCCAATGCCGGAGTAGACCTGGTGGCCTACTGTAACCCCCGGCTCAAGGCGGCGCATCACCTGGATTCCTTCGCCGCCGGCCCGGATCTGATCCGGAAGCTTAACCGGGGCGACAACCCCTGAGAAAGGAGCCTGTCATGAAAAAATATCAGTGTCAGATCTGTGGTTATATCTACGATCCCGCCCAGGGAGATCCGGACAATGGCGTCCCTCCCGGCACCGCCTTTGAAAAACTCCCGGCAGAGTGGGTCTGCCCCATCTGCGGCGCTACCCAGGATCAATTCACGCCCATGGACTAATCCGGCCATCGAGCCTGGACCTGCTGGTCCTGAGCTAAAATTCGAGGCACATGAAGTCAGCCACGCTCAAATCTAAAGAATCCGATCCCAGGGACCGCCGCAAGAAATCCTTATTCCGCGAGTACGGCGAGTCCCTGGTCATTGCCTTTATCCTGGCCTTGATTATCAAGTTCTTTTTGATTCAGGCCTTTTCCATCCCCTCGGGGTCCATGGAAAAAACCCTGCTGATCGGCGACTACCTGTTGGTGAATAAACTCAGCTACGGCATTCGCAACCCTTTTACCAACAAAGTGGTGATTCCCATCGGTCAACCCGAGCGGGGCGATGTGGTGGTCTTTATCTTCCCCCAGGACCCCAGCAAGGACTACATCAAGCGGGTTATCGGTCTGCCCGGGGACAAGATCCAGATCACCAATAAAAAGCTTTATGTCAACGGCAAGCTCTACGAGACTCCCCAGGCCCATTACGAAGACTCCTTGGTAATTCCTACTCCCAGGAGTCCCATCGAGTCCGCCCGGGACAACTTCGGCCCGGTGGTGGTTCCACCTCGATCATATTTCGTCATGGGGGATAACCGGGACCGCAGCTACGACAGCCGCTTCTGGGGCTTTGTGCCCATGGACAACCTCAAGGGCAAGGCCATGATCATCTATTTTTCCTGGGAAGGGCCGCCGGGGGAATCTTTCCTCCCCGCCTTCCTGGGGGGGCTCAAAGGTCTCGTCTCCCACTTCTCTTGGGACAGCCATGAATTCCGGATGCGCTGGGACCGCCTGGGCAATCTGATCCATTAAAAGACGGTTTTCTGTTTTCGTTTTCGGTTTTCCGTTTTTAAAAACCTAACTCTGCAATGCGCCGGTTCGCCTTTTTTTGATGGCTTTTTCAAGGTGGCGATCTAAGGCGCATTGCATCCGACGAACCTCTTTCTTTCGAAACTTTTATAATGTCAATCATTCCGATTCCGCCGATCAACCACAGAAAACAGAAAACAAAAAACAGAAAACTCCTCTTCTTCTTCCTCACCCTGGCGCTCCTGAGCGGCGGGGGCTGCGGGCCTGGCCCCGCACCTAGCCCCATCGTCGTCTTCTGCTCCCCGGATTCGCCCCGGATGCGGGAGGCCATTGCCGGTTTTAAAGAACACCTGACAGACAGGCCCCCTGGAAGTGGTATGTGTCCCAGAATTCGGCCGGGAACTCCAGACCGAACTGCGCCGGCTGCGGCAGCTCAAACCCCGGCTACTGGTGGTTCTGGGCACCCCGGCCCTGATGGTGGCGGCGCCGCTGGAGAAGAACACCCCGGTGGTCTTCGCCCTGGTGGCCAATCCCTATTTCACCGTGGCCCACGACCCGCAGCAGCCGGAGGACCACCAGGAGAACGTCACCGGCCTGGCCTCGCCGCCACCCTTGGAGGCCGCCTTGCAGCAAGGCTCCGGCCTCCTGGGAAAGGCCCCCTGGGGTTTGCTGTACGATCCCGCCGATGGGGTGGCGGCGGAGTTGGCCCAGGAATTTACCCGGCAGGCTCCGCAGTTTGGGATAACACCCCTGACCGAGACCAGCTCCGCGGCCGCCACGGACCGCCAGGGGCTGGAGCGCTTGCTGGCCCGGGGGGCTAAGGTGCTCTATCTGCCGCCGGCGGCCAGCGCCGCCCGCTACGCCCCGCTACTGCTGGAATGGGGCCAACTGCATAAGGTCATGGTGGTGAGCGGCTATCCCGAAGGGTCGCACCAGGGGGCGCTGCTGTGGGTGGCCCTGGATTATCACCAATTGGGCGAGGAAACCGCGGCCCTGGCCCGCCGGGTCCTGCAAGGGGAGGCCCCCCAGAAGATTCCCATTGCCCAAACCACCCCTTTAAAGGTAGAAGTGGATGAGAAGCTGCTGCGTCACTGGAGCGGCTATCCCGGAAAACCTTGACATGATCTTTCTCGTTCCCAAGTTAAACTTGGGATCGAGATGAGATTTTAAACGGCAGGAGGATTTACATGACCCCGTCCCCGAAATTCGACCCGGCGGCCTGGCAGCCGGAGATCCACATGGTGCCATACCGGCTGGACAACGGCCTTACCCTGCTGGTCTTGCCCGAGGCCAGCCTGCCCATCGTCTCCTTGCAGATCCATTACAAGGTGGGCTCGCGCCATGAACTGCCGGGCCTCACCGGCATCTCCCACCTCTTCGAGCACTTGATGTTCCGCGGCACCCAGACCCTGGGACCCGAGGAGTTCTCCCGCATCCTCCAGGCCAAAGGCGGCGAGATCAACGCCTTCACCACCAAGGACCACACCTCTTATTTCGAAAACCTGCCCGCCGAGCACCTGGAGTTGGGGCTGCGGCTGGAAGCCGACCGACTGTTGAACCTGAAGCTGGATGAGGAGACCTTCTCCCCGGAGTTGCAGGTGGTGATCAGCGAACGTAAACTCAGGAGCGTGGACAGCCCCCTGGGTCTGGTGGAGGAGCAGCTCTTCGCCACCGCCTACACCCAGCATCCCTACCAGTGGCCGGTGATCGGCTGGGACCAGGATTTGCACCACTTCACCCTGGAGGACTGCCGCAGCTACTATCGTAACCATTACCACCCAGGCAACATGACGGTGGTCATCGCCGGCGAGGTCAATCCGGACCGGGCCCGGGACCTGGTGGACCGGTATTTCGGGGCGATCCCCAACCCCGGCGTCGCCCCCAGGCACCCCTTTACCGAGCCGCCCCAACGGGGCGAGCGCCGGGCTGTAGTCAAGAAGGTCTCCCAGGTGGAGGCTCTGCTGGCGGGCTACCACGTGGTGGGCCTGGACCACCCGGACCTCTATCCCCTGAACCTCCTCTCCGTCATCCTCTCCGGCGGCAAGGCCTCCCGCTTTTACCAGGAGTTCATCCGGCCGGGCAAGGCCGCGGCCCTGGAAGTGGAGATGGCCCCCCTGCCCTTCTCGGCCCAGGACCCTGACCTCCTGGTGGTGGCCGCGGTGGCCGCGCCGGGCCAACCCTTGACGGAGCTGGAAAGCGAATTGTGGGCCGCCCTGGAGCGCCTGCGCCAAGATGGGGTGGCGTCCCTCGAACTGGCCCGGGCCAAAAAATTGCTGCGCTCTCAGGCGGTGAACAGCCTGTCCCGCAACTTCTTCCGGGGTCTGCTGGCGGGCCTCTTTCACCTGAAAACCGGCGACGCCTCCAAGGCCAACCAGATTCTCGCCTCCTTCGAGGCGGTCACCGCGGCCGATATCCAGCGGGTGGCCCAGACCTATCTCCGGGAAGACAACCGCACCGTGGTGACCCTGCAGCCGGTCCCGGGAGAGGAAAGCGCCGCGCTGGGGCCGCTGGCGTGAGCAGTGGCCAGTGGTCAGTGGCCAGTGGCCACTAAACCAAAAATCTCTGGCAAGGGCGGCTCGAGAGCCGCCCCTACAAATAATTTAAGGAAACGATATGGCTGACTACATTCCTGAAATCCACCAAACCATCCTCCCCAACGGCATGCAGCTCCTGGGGGTGGAATTCGCCCGGGCTCCCTGGTTGAGTCTCACCTTCATGGCCAAGCGGGGCTCCGAGACCGACCCCCCCGGCAAACCCGGGGTAGCTGATTGGGCCGCGGAACTCCTCACCCTGGGCACCGCTCAGCGGAGCCAGTTGCAACTGGCCCAGGACATCGAGGCCCGGGGGGCCAGTCTGTCGGGCCGCTCCGGCTATGACGCCACCCTCATCTCCCTGGAAGGCCTGGCGGAGGACTTTGGGGAACACCTGGCCACCCTGGCGGAGGTCGTCCAGACGCCATCCTTCCCCGAAGCGGAATTCCAGCTCATCCGGGAGCGCCGCCGGGCGGAGTTGACCCACCAGTTGGAGGACCCGAGGGAGATGGCGAGCCTGCGCTACCTGCGCCTTTTCTTCGGGGAGGCTCCTTACGGCCATCCGGTGCAAGGCGACCTCCAGACTCTGGACGCCCTCAGGCAGGCGGATCTGCAAAATTTCTACCAGCGGGAGATCATCCCCGGGACTTCCACTCTGGTGGTCGTGGGCATGATGGATTTCGCCACGGTGGCCCAGGAAGCCGGCCGTCTCTGGGGACCCTGGCGAGGCGGCGGCCCGGCCAGCCCGGCCTACACCACGGCGCCGGACCAAACCTGCTCTCCCGGTATCTATCTTTTAGACCGGCCCGATCTAACCCAGAGCGAGATCAGGGTCGGCCACCTGGGTCTGCCCCGGTCGCATCCGGATTACTTCCCCCTAAAACTGGTGAACTACATCCTGGGGGAAGGCGGTTTTTCCTCCCGACTCATGACCCGCATCCGCTCGGACCTGGGCTTCACCTACGGCATCCGCAGCAGCTTTTCTTTTCGCCGGGCCCCGGGCCCCTTCATCACCTCCACCTTCACCCCGGCGGTCAACACCGCGGCGGTGGTTAAGGAGATCAAGGCAGTTATCCAAGAGGTCCGGGAGAATGCTGTCACTTCCCAGGAATTGGCCGAGGCCCAGAGCTATTACGTGGGCCATTTCCCCCTGGGCCTGGAGACCTCCCGTGGTATCAGCCGCCAGGTGCTCTCCATCGACCTTTACGACCTGGGCCGGGATTACCTGCGGGGGTATTGTGATAAAATTCGCAGCGTGACCCCGAAGACCGCAGCCCAGGCGGCCCAAGACCATCTCCGCCCCGACGCCCTCGTCACCCTGGTGATGGGTCCGGCGGCCCAGTGTGCCGAGGCCCTGAGGGAATTGGGGCCGGTCCAGATCATCAACGAAATTTAGGCTACCAATTTTTTAGTTGACAAATGGCTTGCGATGTTATGAGATAGGAATGATTTTGTGAAAAAAAGGATAAGCCCTTTGGGGACCATTTTAAGAGGGAGGAAAGTTGCATGTCCGATACCCCATTAATTGATCAACTTGAAAGCGGACCTTGGCCCAGTTTTGTCAAGGATTTGAAGCGGGCTGCCGCCAAAAAGCCTTCGGCTAAGGATTTATTGAGGCAGCTGGATCGTTCCTATAAGGACAAGATCACCCACTGGAAGCACGGCGGTATTGTGGGCGTCCTGGGTTACGGCTCCGGCATCATCGGCCGGTACTCCGACCTGCCGGATGAGTTCCCCGGCGTGGAGCATTTCCACACGGTCCGGGTCAACCAGCCCTCCGGCTGGTTCTACACCACCCAGGCCCTGCGGGACCTGTGCGCCATCTGGGACAAGCATGGCTCCGGCGTGCTGAACGTGCACGGCTCCACCGGCGACATGGTCTTTCTCGGCACCACCACCGATCAGCTGGAACCCTGCTTTGCGGCACTGACCGCCAAGGGTTGGGATCTGGGCGGCTCCGGTTCCGCCATGCGGACCCCGAGCTGCTGCGTGGGCAAGGCCCGCTGCGAATACGCCTGCTACGACACCATGGACCTGTGCTACCAGGCCACCCAGAACTTCCAGTTCGATATGCACCGCCCGTCCTTTCCCTATAAGTACAAGATCAAATGCTCCGGCTGCCCCAACGACTGCGTGGCCGCGGTGGCCCGCGCCGATATGAGCGTCATCGGCGTCTGGAAGGACGACATCCGCATCGACCAGGCGGCAGTGGCGGCCTATGCCGGCGGCGAATTGAAGCCCCGGGCCGGCGGCACCCCTTACGCCAAATTGGATGTCAAGGCCGATGTCACCGACCTCTGCCCCACTGGCTGCATGAAGTTTGACGGCAAGAAGCTGGCCATCGACAACAAAAACTGCAACCACTGCATGCACTGCATCAGCCTCATGCCCCAGGCCCTGCGGATCGGCACCGAGACCGGCGCCACCCTGCTCCAGGGCTCCCACGCTCCCATCCTGGAAGGCGCCCAGATGAGCTGGGTTATCGTGCCTTTCATGCCCATGGAAGCCCCCTTTGACGAATTCATGGAGCTGGTGGGTAACATCCATGAGTGGTGGTCGGAAAACGGCAAGAACCGGGAGCGCGTCGGCGAGTTGATGCTGCGCCTGGGCATGCGGAACTTCTTCAAGTCCGTGGGCCTGGAACCGCCCTCGCAGACCATCCGCACTCCCCGGGCCAATCCCTTCTTCTTCTGGCATGGAGAGGACTTCGAGGCCGAGGCTGCGGGTCGCAAATACATCAAGCTGTAAGGTTATCGCCTATTCAAGTCCCATAGCTGACTTAGTGGCGATTATATAAGGAGGAATTAAGACAATGGCTGATCGTATTACTGATATTGGACCGCCAAAATTTGACAAATTCTTGCCGCCCGTCATCAAAGAGAACTACGGCAAGTGGAAATATCATGAGATCCTGGAGCCCGGGGTGCTGGTGCATGTGTCCGAGTCCGGGGCCAAGGTCTTCTCCGTCCGGGGCGGGTCTCCCCGGCTGGTATCCACTGACTTCGTCAAAGACCTGTGCGACGTTGCCGACAAATTCTGCGGCGGCTACCTGCGCTTCACCAGCCGGAACAACGTCGAATTCCTGCTCACCGACCAGAGCAAGATCGCCGGCGTGAAAGATGCCTGCAAAAAGCTCGGCGTGCCCATCGGCGCCACCGGCCACTCGGTGAGCAACATCGTCCACACCCAGGGTTGGGTTCACTGCCACACCCCGGCCATCGACGCCTCGGGCATCGTCAAGTCCGTGATGGACGACCTGTACGAGTACTTCGGCAGCCACAAGCTGCCGGCCCAGGTGCGTATCGCCCTGGCCTGCTGCCTCAACATGTGCGGCGCGGTGCACTGCTCCGACATCGCCATTCTGGGCATCCATCGCACCCCGCCCAAAGTGAACCACGAGAGACTGCGCCATCTGTGCGAAATTCCCACCACCATCGCCGCTTGCCCCACCGGCGCTATCCGGCCGCATCCGGACAAGACCATTAAGAGCGTGGTGATCAACGAAGAGCGCTGCATGTACTGCGGCAACTGCTACACCATGTGCCCGGCCCTGCCGGTGTTCGATTCCGTCAAAGGCGGCGTGGCCCTGCTGGTGGGCGGCAAGGTCTCCAATTCCAAGACCCCGCCCATGTTCTCCAAGCTGGCGGTGCCTTATCTGCCCAACAACCCGCCTCGCTGGCCGGAAGTGGTCCAGGCCATCCGCAAGATCATCACTAAGTACGCCGAAGGCGCCAACAAGTGGGAGCGCGTCGGTGAGTGGGTCGAGCGCATCGGTTGGGAGAAATTCTTTGAAGTTTGCGAGATTCCCTTCACCTTCCAGCACATTGACGACTACCGTTGGGCCTATGACACCTACCGGACGTCGATGCATTTTAAATTCTAAGCAGGTGGGATAAATGGCACTTTCCAAAGCAGAGTTGGTGGAATTCATTTACCAGTTGGTGTTCAAGGCCCAGGGCAAGAAACAGCTCAAGGCCATGGACCTCCAGAAGGCCGTGATGAAAGAGCATCCTGATCAGGACAAGACCATGGTCAAGTTCGCCATCAAGGAGCTCATCGACGGCGGCCGCTGCGTTTACACCTACTTCGGTGGAAGCTTCGTAGAGATTCCCCACGAAGAAGGCGCCGCAAAGCATTGATGAATCGGTCCTGTCCCCGACTGCTGCTGGCAGCTCTCCGGGGTGGGGCCGGCAAGACCACCTTGACCTTGGGGCTTCTGGCCGCCTGGCGCGACCAGGGTCGCCGATTGGTGCCCTTTAAAAAGGGTCCCGACTACATCGACCCGGCCTGGCACGCCCTGGCTGCCGGATGTCCCAGCCACAATCTGGACCCCTTCCTCATGGAGGGGGACCAGATTATGGCCATGGTGGCCCGCCATGCCTCCCAGGCAGACGCCCTCCTCATCGAAGGCAACCGCGGCCTTTACGACGGTCTCGATGCCCAGGGAACCTACTAGCACCGGCGAATTGGCTAAATTTCTAGCCACCCCCGTGGTGCTGGTGGTGGACTGCACCATGCGGACCCGCACCACCGCCGCCATGGTCCTGGGTTGTCAGCATTTCGACCCCGAGGTGCCCATCCGCGGGGTGATTCTCAACCAGATCGCCCGGCCCCGCCACGAAGACATCATCCGCAACGCCATTGAACGCTACTGCGGCATTCCGGTGCTGGGGGCGCTCCCGCGCCTCAAGTGCGCCGTCTTTCCGGAGCGCCACATGGGCCTGGTGCCCCCCCAGGAGCACGCCACCGCCATCAAGGCGGTGAACATCGCCCGCGACCTGGCTCAGCGGTACCTGGATTTGGACGGCCTCTGGCAGGTGGCGGCCCAGGCGCCGCCTTTGCCGGCCTGGCAGGATTTAGTGCAGCCGGTCTCCCCGGTCGCCGCGCCGGTGACTATCGGAGTGATCCGGGACTCCGCCTTTCAATTCTATTATCCTGAAAACCTTGAGGCCCTGGAGCAGCACGGAGCCAGGTTGGTGGAGCTCAGCGCCCTGGACGACCCCTTCCTGCCGCCGGAGTTGGACGGCCTTTACATCGGCGGCGGCTTTCCCGAGACCCACGCCCAGGCCCTGGCCGAAAATCTGAGTTTCCGCAATGCCGTCAAGGCCGCGGCCCTCTCCGGCCTGCCCATCTATGCCGAATGCGGCGGCCTCATGTATCTGGGAGAGACCATCCAGATCCGGGAAGAGAAATTTCCCATGGTGGGCCTCTTCCCCTATGATTTTGTCATGGGCAAGAAGCCCCAGGGGCACGGCTACACCGTCCTGGAGGTTATCCAGGAAAACCCTTTCTTCCCCATCGGCACCCGGCTCATGGGCCACGAGTTTCACTATTCCCAGATCGTGCCGGATCCGGCGGCCGAGGCGGCCATGGCCTTTCGGGTCACCCGGGGCACCGGCATGGCGGGCCGACGGGAAGGTCTCGTTATTAACAATGTTCTGGCGACTTACACCCATCTCCACGCCCTCGGGTCGCCTCAATGGGCCCCGGCCCTGGTGCAGCGAGCCCGGGAGTACCAACAAGGACCGCGCTGTCTGCAGGACTTTTCCCGGGCCAGCGACTCTCCCCGCAAGCTTGACGCCGTCAAAATTCCTGGCTAATCCAGAGCGCCACCCTCAGCCTTGATCTTGAGTAAACCGCGAAAATTTTACCTCAAGGGTTCCGGGATACTTGTCCCTCTGCCAATTTTTTTGATATAAATTAAGAATTGATACTTTGTACCAGTTCAAAGGAGGAAAGAGTTAATGGCCTGGCAAGTGGAAGTTGACACGGACAAATGCACCGGCGATGAAGAATGCGTCAATGTCTGCCCCGTGGGCGTCTTGGAAATGGAAAATGACAAGGCGAACCCGGTGAACGTCGATGAATGTCTCGGCTGCGAGTCCTGCGTCGAGGTCTGCCCCTCGGCGGCGATTACCGTGACCGAGATGTAGGTATCGTTAGGACTAAAAAGGATTCAGGGAGGCGGGCTCAGTTTCCGCCTCCCCTTTTTTCTCAGGAACACTTCTCCTCCATCTCTTCTGAGCAGGACTTGCATTGCTTCAGCGGTTCCAACTCCTCCGGGGTGGCCGGCCGTACTTCGAGGACCTTGACCGAATAGTGCAGATCGTGGCCGGCCAAGGGGTGGTTCATATCCAGAATGACCGCATTCTCCTGCACTTCCTTGATGGTTAAGGGATACTCCGGCGGGAAAGGCAGATTGGCCGGGATCACCTTCTGACCCACCTGCACTTCCATCTCCGGCGGAAAGACCTTATGGCTCCACGCCTGGACATTTTCCGGATCATAGAGGCCGAAGGCCTCATCCGCCGGGATGACGAACTCCACCGCATCCTGCTCCCGTAGACCGAGGAGGCGGCGTTCCAGCCCCGGCATGAGTTCTTGGCAACCGGCAATAAATTTGAGATAAGCCGGCGCCTCGGCGCTGCCGCGAATCTGCTCCCCGGTATCCAGGTGCAGGCGGTATTCCAGGACGACGTATTGGTCTGGGGCGATAACAGACATCTGGTCCTATCCTTAAAATAATGATATAATTTTCAAGATTTGGTGGCCCGAGACGGCCGCCCCTCCAATTGGCATGATGATGGAGGGGCGGGCCTCCGGGCCCATCGTTAACTTGAGATTATACCTTAACCTTAGCTCTCTGTAACCCTCTAAGGCCAAAATGATTCGCAAGGCACAGCTTAACGAAGTTTCGGAAATTTGGCGGATGTTACATGCTTTCGCCGATAAAGATGTCTTGCCTCGCACCATGGCTGATTTGTACAGCCAGGTCCGGGAATATTTTGTCTATAAAAAAGGCCGCGGCTCCATCATCGGGGTTGCCGCCCTGCACATATTTTGGCAGGACTTAGGAGAAATTCGCTCCGTGGCAGTCTTGCCGAATTTTCAAAAAACCGGCATAGGCTCCCGCTTGGCCAATAAATGCATTGAGGAAGCTCGCATCCTCGGGCTGAAGAAAGTCTTCGCACTCACTACTCGTCCCGATTTTTTTAAACGGTTGGGGTTTAAACGGGTCCCCAATGAGGAGCTGCCGAATATTATTTGGAGTGAGTGTAAAGACTGTCTTAAGTACCCTGATAAATGCAACGAAATCCCCATGCTCCTGGAGCTGGAGACCGCCGCTGACGAAGGCTAACTTAACTTGACAGGTCTCCTTGCAAGCGTTATTTTATTAATTGAAGGCCGATGGCAAAATTAACGGTGCAGTTAATCCTCCGGTGAAGCGGCGCTTTATCGGGGTTTTTTATTGGCTGACTTTATATGATTGATTTAATTCTGAAAAAGCTTTTCGGCAGTAAAAACGAGCGGGAACTCAAACGCCTGGCGCCCCTGGTGGACACCATCAACTCCCTGGAGGCGGAGTATCGTGCCCTCTCCGACGCCCAGTTCCTGGGCAAGACCGCGGCGTTCAAAGAGCGCCTGGACCGCGGCGAGCCCCTGGACGATCTCCTGCCTGAGGCCTTCGCCGCAGCTCGGGAGGCCTCCACCCGGGTCCTGGGGCTGCGCCCCTTCGATGTCCAGCTCATCGGCGGCATTGTCCTGCACCAGGGCAAGATCGCCGAAATGAAGACCGGTGAAGGTAAAACCCTGGTGGCCACCATGCCCGCCTACCTCAACGCCCTCACCGGCCAAGGGGTGCACATCGTCACGGTCAACGACTACCTGGCCCGACGTGACACCCAGTGGATGGGCGGCATCTACCACTTCCTGGGCCTCACGGTGGACACCATCCTCCACGGCCTGGACGACGACCAGCGCCGCCGCGCCTACCATGCTGACATCACCTACGGCACCAACAACGAGTTCGGTTTCGACTACCTGCGGGACAACATGAAGTTCTCCCTGGCGGATTACGTCCAGCGAGATTTCAACTACGCCATCGTGGACGAAGTGGACTCCATCCTCATCGACGAGGCCCGCACCCCCCTGATCATTTCCGGCCCCGCCGAAGAGTCCACCCAGCTCTACTTTGTCCTGGACCGGGTGGCCCGGCAACTCAAAAAGGACCAGGACTTCACCGTGGACGAAAAGGCCCGCTCCGTCCTGGTCACCGAAGAGGGGGTGGCCCGCGGTGAAAAGCTGGTGGGCCTGGAAAACCTTTACGATCCCCGCAACATCGAGGTCCTGCACCACCTCCAGGCCGCCCTGAAGGCCCACAACCTCTTCAAACGGGACGTGGACTACATCGTCAAGGAAGGCCAGGTTCTCATCGTCGACGAGTTCACCGGGCGTCTCATGCCCGGCCGGCGCTACTCCGACGGCCTGCACCAGGCCCTGGAGGCCAAGGAAGCCGTCAAGGTCGAAAACGAAAACCAGACCCTGGCCACCATCACCTTCCAGAACTACTTCCGCATGTACGAGAAGCTGGCCGGCATGACCGGCACGGCCGACACCGAAGCGGAGGAGTTTAAGAAGATCTACAACCTGGAAGTGATGGTCATTCCCACCGACCGGAAGATGATCCGCCTGGACCATCCCGATGTCATTTATAAGAGCGCGGAAGAAAAATTCCAGGCCGCCGTGGAAGATATCAAAGACTGCAACCACCGGGGCCAGCCGGTCCTGGTGGGTACCACCTCCATCGAAAAGTCTGAGTACCTGAGCAAGATGCTGAAACGGGAGGGCATCCAGCACGAGGTGCTGAACGCCAAGCAGCACGAAAAAGAGGCGCAAATCATCGCCCGGGCTGGACAGAAGGGCATGGTGACCATCGCCACCAGTATGGCCGGCCGGGGCACCGACATCGTTCTGGGTGAAGGCGTAGTGGAGAGCGGGGGCCTCCACATCCTGGCCACCGAGCGCCACGAATCCCGGAGAATCGACAACCAGCTCCGGGGCCGGTCCGGCCGCCAGGGGGACCCCGGATCTTCCCGCTTCTACCTGTCCCTGGAAGACGACCTGCTGCGGATCTTCGGCAGTGACCGCATTAAGGGCCTCATGGGCCGCCTGGGAATGGACGACGGCCAGCCCATCGAACACCGCCTGGTGAGCAATGCCATCGAGAAGGCCCAGAAGCGGGTGGAAGGCCACAACTTCGAAATCCGCAAACACCTCCTGGAATACGACAACGTCATGAACAAACAGCGTGAGGTGATTTACGGCCAACGCCGCCAAATCCTCTCTGGTGAACACCTCCAAGAAGACATCCTGGAGATGGCTCAAGAGCTGGTGGCGGACCTGGTGGAGGAATACACCGGCAACAAGCTCTCGGAAGAATGGGATCTGGACGGCCTGAGCGTTGCCTTCCAGCGCCAGTTCGGCTTCCGGGCGCCGCTCGGCAATCTGGACGGCGACCTGCAGGAATTGCTCAGCGAAAAGGTTAATGAGCGCTTCGCCGCCAAGACCGAGGAGATCGGCCCGGAACTCTTCCCCCAGCTCCAGCAGATGGTGATGCTGCAGATCGTCGACAACCAGTGGAAAGACCATCTGCTCTCCATGGACCACCTGCGGGACGGCATCGGCCTCCGGGGCTATGCCCAGGTGGACCCCCTGCGGGAATACCAGCGGGAAGGCTATGATATGTTCATGGACCTGATCCACCGCATCGAGGCGGAGACGGTGGGCGCCCTCTTCCACCTCCAGGTCAAGCCCCACCAGGAAATTCCGGAAGAGGCCCGGCCACAGGAACAACCCATGTACTTCAGCCACGGCAACGGCAGCGCCGCGCAACCCCAGCAGCGCCAGCAGAAGAAGCCCGGCCGCAACGACCCCTGCCCCTGCGGCAGCGGCAAAAAATTCAAGAAGTGCTGCGGGAAGTAGGACCTTGGGGGAGGGGGCAGGGGCCGAGGGCCCCTGCCCCCTCCCCCAAACCCCCTCCCCCAATCCCCATAAGTAGCAAGGGCGACCCGCTGGGTCGCCCTGTGCGAAACGAATAATCCTGCTTTTTCATCTGGTGATGCCGACATGGCCAAAATAGATCTGAAGAAAACCTTCAAGCCCCTCTACACCGCCTCGGCCAAAGAGGCGGTCTTGGTGCTGGCACCGCCCATAAAATTTCTGATGCTGAACGGCTCCGGCGACCCCAACCTCAACCCGGAGTTCCAGGCCGGCATCGAGGCCCTCTACACCGCCTCCTATACCCTCAAGTTCATGCTCAAGCAGGCGCAGGGGCGGGATTACGTGGTGCCGCCCCTGGAGGGCCTGTGGTGGATGCTGCTGGCGGACTTTGACCCGGACCGCCGGGATGACTGGCGCTGGACCCTGATGATCCCGCAGCCGGAACCGGTTTCCAGGAAAGTGCTTGACCTGGCGGTGGCCGCGGCCCAGAAGAAAAAGCCGCTGCCGGCCCTGGAGAGGCTGCGCCTGGAGATTTATGACGAAGGCCAGGCCGCCCAGATTCTCCATGTGGGCCCTTACGGCGAGGAGGCGGCCACCATCGAGCGCCTGCATGCTTTTATTAAAGAGAAGGGCTACCATTTCTGCGGCAAGCACCACGAAATTTATCTGAGCGATCCCCGGCGCACCGCGCCGGAGAAATTAAAGACCATCCTCCGGCAACCCATCTCCACGGAGCCAAGCTGACGTTAGCTCTTGCCGCCGGTGCGGCGGCCAGGAAAAATCGGGACATCCCATTTTACGGCCAAGACCAAATGAGAATATAGTGGACACCGAAGTGTCCATTTTTCCTGGCCGGTGTACAGGATCGAAATACTCAACTTTTCTCGGGAACCTTTCTCTGTGTCCTCTGGCTCTCTGTGGTAAATTTTTCGTGGAGGCTACCATGATCATTCCCGGATTTCGTTTTGCCGCCACCGCGGCCGGCCTCAAAAAGACCGGCGCCTCTGACCTGGCCCTGATGGTGGCGGATGAACCCGCCGCCGCGGCCGGGGTCTTCACCACCAACCGGGTCAAGGCGGCCCCGGTGGTCCTCAGTCAAGAGCGCCTGCGCGGCGGCCACGCCCAGGCCATCCTGGTGAACGCCGGCAACGCCAACGCCTGCACCGGCCCCGAGGGCCTGGAGGACGCCCGGGAGAGCGCCCGGGGTGCGGCCGAGCTGCTGAAGATACCGGAACGCCTGGTGCTGCCCGCCTCCACCGGGGTCATCGGCCAGCCGTTGCCGCTGGCCAAAATCAAGCAGGCCCTCCCCAAACTAACGGCTCGCCTCAACCCCAAGGGGTTCCAGGAAGCGGCCCAGGCCATCATGACCACCGACACCCGGCCCAAGACCGCCCTGCTGCGGGAGACGATCGCCGGTAAGGTGGTGACCCTGGCGGGGATGGCCAAGGGCTCCGGCATGATTCACCCGGATCTGGCCACTTTGCTGGTCTTCATCTTCACCGACGCCGCCGCCACTCCCAAGGTCCTGAAGACGCTGCTGAAGCGGGCCCTGCCGGTGAGTTTCAACCGCATCACCGTGGATGGCGACACCTCCACCAATGATACCGTGCTCTTCCTGGCCGGCGGCCGGGCCGGCAATCCCGTGATCGCCGCAGAAGGCCCCGCCATGGCGGCCCTGGGGGAGATGCTCAATCAGGTCATGGGGGATCTGGCCTCCCAGGTGGTGGCCGACGGCGAAGGGGCCAGGCACATGTTCCGGGTGGAGGTCCAGGGGGCGGCCACGGCGGCCGAGGCCCGGAAGGCGGCCGGCACCGTGGCCCTCTCGCCTTTGGTGAAGACCGCCATGGCCGGCGAGGATGTCAACTGGGGGCGCATCATGGCGGCCCTGGGCCGTTCCGGGGCCCGCTTCGACCCCGAGCTGGTAGAAATCGCCTACGGCGACGTCCTGGTGGCGAAGCAAGGCCGCGGGCTGGGGCCCGAAGCCGAGGCCCGGGCCCAGAAGGTCATCCAGGCCGGGGCCTTCAACCTCGCCATCGACCTGAATAACGGCGAATTTTCCGACTACTACGAGACCTGCGATTACACCGAGGATTACATCCGGATCAACGCCAGCTACCGCAGTTGAGGGGCGCTTCGAGATAATATCAAGGCAAATTAGCTGATGAATAGATGTATATATTTCTTGACCATTATTTTATTTATTATCACCTCTGCTTTACCTGCGGGCGCCATCAACGTATTTAAGCACTATGATAAAGTAATTTGGATTGACCAACCCAGGCAGACCGGCGCCGCTTACGAAAAAGGACAAAAACTCTTCTCATTTTCCATACTGAGCGGAGATGATGAAACCCCGACACCACCCGGGGCTTATGTGGTAAAAGTGAAAGATGCCAATTATTATTCTCACAAATATAAGCAACCTATGTCTTACTCAATATTTATCGATTTCAAAGCCAAGCGGGCCATTCACGAAGGTGGGGTGCCCGACCAGGGCGAAAAAAACAAATGGGCCACGCATGGCTGTATCCATGTTGAAGAACCATACATTAAAAGACTATTCGATTGGGCCGAGCCCAGGAAAACCCTGATTGTCATTCGCGGCAAAAGAGACTGGAGCCAGGAAGACCAGGCCGGCGAAGTTGACGAGGGCATCCAAGAGACCCCGGAGAATGAAGAGAACGATCAGAAAGAGGAAATCCAGCCAGAAGACGAGAACAAGCAGGGAGAGGTGAAACAGGAAGGAGAGAAAGACCAGAAGGGAGAAGAGAACCGGCCAGGAGAGAAGGACGAGGACACCGAGGAGTGATATATTACGAGTCCTGCGACTAGGCCGGGGGCTATATCATTAATAGCGTTAGATAAAACGGGCGACCCAGCGGGTCGCCCCTACTTTTTTTGGTGGCAGCGGTTTTCAACCGGTGCTGCACAGGCTGGAAGCCTGTGCCACCATCTGCTCACTGCTCACCGCTCACCGCTTGCTGCTCACTCTCCAGGCCCTCCCCCCAGGACCTTTTTCGTCCTACCCCCTCCCCTTCCCCATCCCCCGCCGCAGCCACCACTTGGCCGCCTCCACCACCGGCACGATGATGAGGCTCAGGACCGCGGCCAGCAGCCAGTCCTGCCCGCGCAACGGCGTGGTATGGAACAGGCGGGCCAGCGGTCCCCATTCGATCACCGCCACCATCATCAGCAAAGACAGCAGCACCGAGAGATGGAGAAACTTGTTGGAGAAGAAGCCCACCTTGAAGAGGGACAGGTAATCGGAGCGGCAATTGTAGGCGTTCACCAGTTCGGCCAGCACCAGGGTGATGAACACCATGGTCTGGGCCTCGGTCAACACCTGATCCGGGTCACCCAGGCCCCACGGGTTCCAGTAGTAATAGTAGGCGAACAGGGGGATGAGGATGGCGGTGAGGTAGAGGGCAATGACCCCGCAGAGGACGATCACCGGCCGGGTGAAGACTCCTTCCTCCGGCGGCCGGGGCGGCCGTTTCATGATATCCGGGGCCTTGGGGTCCACCCCCAGGGCCAGGGCCGGCAGGCCGTCGGTGGTCAGGTTGACCCAGAGGATCTGCAAGGCGATGAGAGGTAAGGGCAGGCCCAGGAAAAAGGCCCCGGTGAGCACCAGGATCTCGGCGACGTTGCAGCTCAGCAGGTAGACCAGGTACTTCTTGATGTTGTCGAAGATGGCCCGGCCTTCCTCCACCGCGGCCACCAGGCTGGCGAAGTTGTCGTCCGCCAGGATCATGGCCGCGGTCTCCTTGGTGACTTCGGTGCCGGTGAGCCCCATGGCCACGCCGATGTCGGCCCTTTTTAAGGCCGGGGCGTCGTTGACCCCGTCGCCGGTCATGGCCACCACCTCGCCCTGGCCCTTGAGAAGGTCCACCAGCCGCAGCTTGTGATCCGGAGCCACCCGGGCGAAGACCCGGGTCTCCTTGAGGGCCTCCCGGAGTTCCGAGTCGCTCAGCAGGTTCATTTCCGCCCCGGTCAGGACCACGTGCTTTTTTTGGTCCGGGAGGCACCAGGCCCACCTCCCGGGCGATGGCCCCGGCGGTGTCCGGGTGGTCGCCGGTGACCATGATGACCCGGATGCCGGCCCGGCGGCAGTGGGCCACCGCCTCCCGGGCCTCAGGCCGGGGCGGGTCCATCAATCCCACCAGCCCCACCCAGACCAGGTCAACTTCCGCAGCCTCGGGGGTAAGTTGGGGGAGCTTTTTCACCTGGCGATAGGCCAGACCCAGGACCCTAAGGGCCTCATGGGCCATCCGGCCCGCCTCTTGCGGCGATCTGCCGCCGGTCATCAGCGGTGATGGGCCGTTCCCCGTGGGCGGTCAAGACCTTCGTAGCCCGGTGCAGCAAGCTTTCCGGGGCTCCTTTGAGGCACATGAGAAACCCGTCCGGCGCCTCATGGAAGGTGCTCATCCGCTTGGTTTCCGAGGAAAAGGGAATCTCCGCCATCCTGGGAAAATTCCTTTGCAGTTCCCCGAAATCCAGTCCCGCCTTCCGCCCCAGCACCAGCAGCGCCCCTTCGGTGGGGTCGCCCCGCACCGTCCAGGAACCGTCAATTTCCTCCAGGGCCGCGTCGTTGCATAGCAGGGAGATGCGGGCCGCCATGGCCAGGACCGGGTCTGTGGCCGGCGCCAGTTCTTTCTGGCCCGCACATGAAGGCGCCCAGCGGCTGGTACCCGGAGCCGGTCACCTCAATTTCTTTGCCATCCAGAAACAGCCGCCGGGCCGTCATCTCGTTTTTGGTGAGGGTCCCGGTCTTGTCGGTGCAGATCACCGTGGTGCAGCCCATGGTTTCTACGGCGGGCAGCCGCTTGACGATGGCATGACGCCGGGCCATGCGGGTGGTGCCGATGGCCAGGGCGCCGGTCACCACGGCGGGCAGCGACTCGGGCACCGCGGCCACCGCCAGGCTGATGCCCCAGATGAGCATCTCCAGCCAGCCGTGGCCCCGGAGCACCCCCAAAATTGAGGCGCCCGCGGCCACCACCAGGCAGATGACGCTCAGGACCCGGCCGATGGCGACCATGCGTTTTTCCAGAGGCGTGTGTTCCTCTTCCACTTCGGAAAGGAGGCGGGCGATGCGGCCGAACTGAGTCTCCATGCCGGTGGCGGTGACCACGGCCCGGCCGCGGCCGTAGGTGATCACCGTGCCCCCGAACACCATGCAGCGCTGGTCGGCTACCGCGGTTTCCGCCGAGGGGACGGCGGCCAGGTCCTTCTCCACCGCGGTGGACTCTCCGGTGAGCAGGGCCTCATCCGCCCTCAGGTTGACCACCATAAGCAGGCGGGCATCCGCCGCCACCCGGTCGCCGGTGTGGAGCACCAGCAGGTCGCCGGGCACCACCTCGCTGGCGGGCAGCACCATCTCTCTCGCTTCCCGCACCACCGTGGCCTCCGGAGCCGCCAGCTTCCGCAGAGGCCGCGGCGGCCTGCTCGGCCCGGAATTCCTGGATAAACCCCAAAATGACACAGGCCAGCACAATGGCCAGGATGACCCAGGCGTCCAGGGTTTCCCCCAGCAGAAAGGAGATCGCCGTGGCCGCGATGAGGATGGCAATGAGAAGGTTCTGGAATTGCCGCAGAAAAATCAGCCAGGGAGAAATCTCCTTGCCGGTCGCCAGGGCATTGGGGCCATAAAGGCCAAGGCGCTCCTGAGCCTCCGCCTGGCTCAAGCCGCCGGGTCCGGTCCCCAGTATTTCCAGGACCTCCCCAGAACTCAAGGTGTGGAAGGAATCGGTCCGGGTTTCCATAGCGGCTATTTTATCCTGTAATCAAGCCTTCCCCAAAAGGAAAAGGCGGCAATGTGCTTGCATCCGGGCTAATTAATTCTTAATTTCTTGCCATCTCGAGATATTTTGTCCGGGATCACTAACCGAACCAAAGGAATGACTATGGATTTTAAGGCTGCTGCGACCCAGTTGAAGGAAGCCCTGCGCCTCAAAACCGAACCTTTTGGCGTGGCCTTTTTGAAAGAGGCGTCCGCTCTACCCGAAAAAACCCGGCGGCCGTCCCAGGTCTTCGGCAAGCGGGTCACCATCTGCCAGGGCGTTACCATGGCCCGGATTTATGGCTGGCCGGTGGGCCTGACCAAAGACGACCTGATTTGCATCCCCGGCATGCTGGCCTTCGGCTTCACCCCGGCCGCCGACCCCATCCTGGAGCTGGGCCAGCTCTTTTGCGAGGTGGGTTTCCATCCGGACCTGGGGCCGGCCTTGAAGGAAGTTGCGGCCATGCCCCGCTTTGAACCGGAGGAAGTGGGAGCCATCTACCTCTGCCCCCTGGAGCGCCTGGCCCTGCAGCCCGACGTCATCGTAGTCTATGGCAACCCGGCCCAAATCATCCGTCTCATCCAGGCAGCCACCTTCAGTCTGGGGGAGCGGGTCAGTGGCGAATTCGGCGGTAAGGTGGAATGCGCCTCCTACCTCATCGGCCCTTACCGCCGGGGCGAATTTCTGGTGTCCATCCCCGGCCTGGGGGACCGCATCTTCTCCATGACCCAGGATGATGAGCTGGTGCTGTCGTTTCCCGCAAAATATCTGGAAGGGCTGCTCGTCGGCTTGAAAGAGGCGGCCCGCAAGATCGGGGCCCGCTATCCGGTCACAGTCTATCAAAATTTCACCCCTGTCTTCCCCTCCCCTTATCTGGAGCGGGCCAAGAAATGGGGCATTATCGAGGAGTGAGTTTGTAGAGTTGCGGCTCGCGAGCCGCCTCTACAGATGCTTGCTGATCTTTTTCCGAAAACCGCCCTCAAAGGGGTTTCCATGGTAACCGCACCAACCCCTCTGGATTTCCGGCCTATTGCCTTGCGGGTGTTACAGGACCGTTATCTGCGGCGGGACCCCGACGGCCGGGTGATTGAGACGCCGGAAGAATTGTTTCTGCGGGTGGCCCGGGGGGTGGCAGCCGCTGAAGGGCGCTACGGCGGCCCGGAGGCGGTGGCCCGCCAAACCGCGGCCTTTCACGAGGCTCTGCGCTCCTTGAAGTTCCTGCCCAACACCCCCACCCTGATGAACGCCGGCCTGCCGGGAGGGCAACTGGCCGCTTGCTTCGTCATCCCGGTGCGCGACGACATGCGTTCCATCCTGGAGGGGGTGCGGGATATGGCTCTGATTCACCAATCCGGCGGCGGCACCGGTTTTACCTTTACCCATCTCAGGCCCCGGGGCGACCAGGTGCGCTCAACCGGCCGGGTGGCCTCCGGTCCGGTCGGCTTCATGCGTATCTATGACACCACCACCGAAGTGGTGAAACAGGGCGGCCGGCGCCGGGGAGCCAACATGGGCATCCTCAACGTCGATCACCCGGACATCCTCGAGTTCATCAAGGCCAAGAGCGAACCGGGGATGCTTACCAACTTCAACCTGTCCGTCGCGGTCAGCGACGACTTTATGGCGCGGGTGGAAAATGACGCGACCTATCCCCTCATCAACCCCCGGACCCAGCAGGAAGTGGGACGCTCCCGGGCCAAAGAGGTCTTTGACCTCATCTGCCGCTACGCCCTGGAGGCCGGCGACCCGGGCCTCATCTTTCTGGATGCCATCGAGCGGGACAACCCCACCCCGGAAGTCGGCCGCCTTGAAGCCACCAACCCTTGCGGCGAGCAGCCCCTACTGCCTTATGAGTCCTGCAACCTGGGTTCCATCAATCTGGCCCGCCTGGTCAAGGACCAGGACCTGGATTGGCAAGAATTGGACCGCCTGGTGGACCTGGGGGTCACCTTCCTGGATGACGTCATCGACCAGAGCCATTACCCCCTGCCGCAAATCACGCAGATCACCCACGCCAACCGCAAGATCGGCCTGGGGGTCATGGGTCTGGCGGACCTTTTTATCCAGCTGGGGGTGGCCTACGACTCTCCGGAGGCCCTGGAACTGGGCGAGAAGATCATGGCCCGCATCCAGGCCCGGGCCGTGGCCCGCTCCGAAGCTCTGGCCGTCGAGCGCGGCGCCTTTCCCCAATTTTCCCCGCAGCCGCTATTTCAAGGAGGGCAAAAAGCCCCGGCGTAACGCCACGGTGACCACCGTCGCCCCCACCGGCACCATCAGCATCATTGCCGGCGCCTCCAGCGGTATCGAACCCTTCTTTGCCGTGGCCTACCGGCGCCGGGCCCTGGAGGGGGAAGAGTTCGAGGAAGTCCATCCCCTGTTTCGGCAAAAGTTGCGGGAGTTCGGCCTGATGGAAGCGAACTGGGTGCCCCTAACCCTCGCCAGCGGCCGGGTGCGGCCCTTTCAGGAACTGCCCGAGGAGATCCGGCGGCTCTTCCCCACCACCTTCGAGGTGAGCGTGGACTATCAGGTGCGGATGCAGGCGGCCTTTCAGCGTCACGTGGAAAACGCGGTCTCCAAGACCATTAACCTGGCCCCCGACGCCACCGTGGCGGACGTCGCCGAGGCCTATTGGCAGGCCTATAAGCTGGGTCTCAAGGGCATCACCGTCTATCGCTACGGCTCGAAGCCGGGCCAGGTTTTGAGCCTGCCCCCTGAGGCCGAGGCCCTCACCCTGTCCCACGAATTCGCCGAGGAATGCCGCCTCTGCTCGGTTTAAGACAATTTTCGGTTTTCTGTTTTCGGTTGGCTTAGTATAATTAACAGCAGCTTAACCAGGGCGTAAACCTCTAGGGGCGGCTCGCCAGTCGTCCTACGAATCCACTTTAACTACGCCTCACTTCTGGCGTCTAATTACCAAGAGAGGTGGCGATTTTTCCCTTGCCCCCAAGGGGGAAGATGGTTAACGTGAGGGGAAATTCAATCTTATTCCCTCTCTCAAATAACTTTAATGACTTTTCATAGGAGGTCTTAAACCGTGACCCGTCTTTCTCTACACTTGACCGTCTTTTCTCTCATCCTGGCGCTGCTGGCCGGCCCGGCCCTGGCCCAAGACGTTAAGGCCATGGTCGACCGGGGTATGGAAAATTGCCAGAACGGCCGTTACGACCAGGCCCTCAAGGACTTTAACGACGCCCTGAAATTAAAGCCCAAAGATCCAACCCTCATCACCTACCTGGGTGTGGTCTATTACGCCAAGGGACAGAACGACCTGGCCATGAAGGAATTCAACCAGGCCCTGGAAATTGACCCCAAATTCGGCAAGGCCTATTATCAGCGGGGCATGATCTACGAAAACCAACAGAAATACAGCCAGGCCGTGGAGGAATTGAAAAAGGCCAAGAGCCTGGGTTACTACATCGACCCGGTGTTCATCGAATCCGTGGAGAAGAAGGCTCAGAAAAAATAGGCTGTCACAAGTTTTTGCGACCCCAGATAAAAAAGGCAGGGTCCCAAAGACCCTGCCTTTTTATCCTTTGGTAGCACCGGCTTTCCAGCCTGGGCTCAGCAAACTTGCCCTTTAAATCACCTTATGCAGCGGATACTCCACGATGCCCTGGGCCCCGGCCCGGATCAGACTGGGGATGAGGGTCCGCACCTCGGACTGGTTCACCACCACCTCCACCGAATACCAGTCGGTTTCATAGAGGCTGGCGATGGTGGGGGCCAGCAGGCTGGGGAGCAGGTCCACGATGTTCTTCAACAGCTTCTCCGGGATATTCATCTTCAGGCCCACCATGCGTTCGGCCCGCAACGCCCCCAGGAGCAGTACCGTCAGGCCCTCCATCTTCTGCCGCTTGACCGGGTCTTTTTCCCACACCTCGGTGTTGGCGATAAACTGGGTATTGCTCTGGAACAGTTCATGGATGATCTTGAGGCCATGGGCTCTGATGGTGCTGCCGGTCTCGGTCACCTCCACGATGGCGTCCACCAACCCGGCGGCCACCTTGGCTTCGGTAGCCCCCCAGGAAAACTCGACCTTGACCGGAATCTGGCGCTGCTCAAAATAGCGCTTGGTGTAGTTCAGCAGCTCGGTGGCGATCTTTTTGCCCGCCAGGTCCCGCAAGTTTTTGATTTCCGAATCCGCCGGCACCGCCAGCACCCAGCGCACCGGGTTGAGGCTGGACTTGGAGTACATCAGGTCCGCCACCACCGTCACCTGGGAGTCGTTTTCCATGGTCCAGTCTTTGCCGGTGATGCCGCAGTCCAGGGTGCCGTTCTCCACGTAGCGGCTCATCTCCTGGGCCCGGCACATGGAGCAGCTGATCTCCGGATCGTCGATATCCGGGAAATAACTCCGGCCGTTTACCTGGATATGCCAGCCGGAACGGCGGAACAGCTCCAGGGTGGCCTTCTCCAGGCTGCCCTTGGGCAGGCCCAGTCGCAGTTTATCCACCCCTATACCTCCTTGGGATCTACATTATGTAGGGCGGGCGTCTCGCCCGCCGCAGGTCGCAATTTATCCATCCCCATAGACCTTCTTGGGATCAAAAACCGGTTCGCCCACCACCTCCCAATCGTCCCCCCGGCGCCGGCGATGAAAGCAGCTCTGGTAACCGGTGTGGCAGGCGGCCCCGCCCACCTGCTCCACCTTCAGAAGCACCGTATCGTTATCGCAATCCAGGAAGAGCTCTTTAACCCGCTGCACGTGCCCGGAGGTGCCGCCCTTATGCCAGAGCTGGTTGCGGCTGCGGCTGAAATAATGGGCCTCCCCGGTCTTCAGGGTCGCTTCCCAGGCGGCCTCATTCATGAAGGCCAGCATCAGGACCTCGCCGCTAACCGCGTCCTGGGCGATGGCGGGCAGCAGGCCCCCCATCTTGGCGAAGTTGGGTGTCTCTAATTTTTTCATATCAAAAAAAATTAACCTTTTTACCTTGAATCTGCAAGGCCGAATGACGATTTTTCCAACAGGGGAAGAAACACCGCGATGGCTAAGGTCATTTCTTATAGCAGCCTGGCCCGGCAGCAGCACCTCAATTTCCTGAAGCATAAAGGCCGGGAATATCGGGAACGGGAGGAATACCTGGGCCGGGTGCGTAAACTGCTGTTTCAGGCGGAAGCCCAGATGCGCCAGGCGGAAATCCAGCAGTTGGAAGTCTTTCGGGAACTGGCGGCCCACTTTAAAATCCCCCTGTCATTCCCCGACCTGGGAGACCGCCTGGGACTGCAGCGCTTTTTTGCTTCCAACCCCTTCGTCGTGGCCCTGCAGGACTATTTCGCCGGCCGTCTCAGCGCCGAAGAATGCTATCAGAGGATCACGGGCCTGCAGGCCAATCCAGCCACCTCCCCCGAAAGATAAAATCCCCCGCCTCCAGGATCTGCCCTCTTTCTCCCCAAAAAAATGCTGGCCGGGGGGGGTACCCGGCCAGCCAGCTAAAGGAGAGAGGTTATGAACTTTAATTAAGGAGGGAGGGATAACTACCTTAATCGTTCATATATACATTAAAATGTTTATGCAGTAATTGTGCCATATTTTTATTATATTTAAATTGTCTGTATAATTAGTCTGTTAGGCTGCTTCCGGAATTTTTCGGCTCCGGTTCAGGTTTAAAATCCTTTACCGGTTCATCTCCAAAAGCCTGCGAAGCCGGTGAATCCCTGATCTCTCCTGGCCTAAAAAATTTTAACCGCCGGGAAAATTTTATCTGGCTACTCTAAATCGCAGACAAAAAAACTGGCCGGGTGGGGGAGGAACCCGGCCAGTCGGTGAAAGGAGAAAATGGTATATGAACTTTGATTAAGGGGGGGATGTGGGTACCTTAATAGGGTCCATATACTGTCAAATAAGTGATGCATTAATTGTACCACCAATTATTTATCCTATTTTATCTATTATTTCAATAGCTTTTGCCTTGATCAGCAACAGCCTCTAGTTCAATATTTTTTACCGACTCCGGGGCGCCTTAGACCTTAGTTTACATATATAATTAATATAACTTGCAATAATGGTTTTACCACCAGATTCAATTTTTTGTTCCCACTCCCGGTCGTTAAGCAAACTAGCCAAATTTGTCATGTCTGGCTTTTTCGGAAAAATGTTCCAAATTACCAAAAGCAAATGAACCCGACTATCTCCTCTCGCCGGGCCACCTCCATTTTCCCTCTGCCCTAATATATTGAAGTGCCGCCTCTGATATTTGGCTTTTTTGACTTCCGGAAGTGGATTGTGGCCGCGGGGGTCTTAAATTAGAGGTAGCAACCAGAATAGAAAGCCAAAGGAGAGGTCAGATGAAATTAAAAATCATGGTGGCGGCATTGGCCCTGGCCGCGGTGCTGATCTGGGCTTGCGGCGAAACGGCCACTCAGACGGCCAAGGCGACGCTCGTCAACGCCCAAGGGCAAAAAGTGGGAGAAGCCACCCTGACTGAGACCGCCCAGGGGGTGAAGATCGACCTGCGGGTGGAAAATCTGCCGCCCGGCGTGCACGCCTTTCATATCCATGAAAAGGGGGCGTGCGCGGGCCCTGACTTCGTAAGCGCCGGCGGCCATTTCAACCCCTCCGGCAAGCACCATGGCTTGAAGAATCCCCAGGGTCCCCATGCCGGGGATCTTCCCAACCTGACGGTGGGCCCCGACGGTCGCGGCAGCGCCACGGCGGTGAACACCCTGATCACCCTGAAAGAAGGGAAGAATTCCCTCTTTCAGCCAGGCGGAACTTCTCTGGTGATCCATGAGAAGGCCGACGACGACATGACTGACCCGGCGGGCAACGCCGGCGCTCGCATCGCCTGCGGCCCGATCACCAAATAATTTTGGCAAGGCAGGCTCCGGCCCACCGGCAGCGGGAATGAAGGGTGGAGGAGGTCAAACCGTCAGCCTCTCCGGTTAATTTCAGCCAGGGCGCCTGGTCGGGGTTGCTAAAAACTTTTTCCGCTGGGCGAGTATTGTCGTCAAGGCACAGACTGCCGTGCCCTTAAAAAGCAACAAGGCGTTCAGCCTGTGGCCCGGAGTTTTAATACCTGGAGGGCGGCCGGCGGCCAGGGGTGGCCGAGCGCGGGGTTCGCCGCGACTCTGCAAAACGAAATGAGTTTTGGCAGTCACCAGGTCTTCTTAAATTCCCCTGGTCCTCTCTAAAGGACAGGTTGGGGTAAGGGGAGGGTGTTGGTGAGGGGCTTTTTGTAAGGGAACCGGATTGGTAGGTAAGGGGTTCTCTCGTGTCTGTCCTCAGTCCCCTTCCTCGACAGTTTTTTTTCTCGGCAGCGGAATGGCCCAGCCGGATATAGTCAGAAACCGGGCGCGACAGGCTCTGCAGTGGTAGTACTTGCTCTTTGGGAGCCAGTTCATCCAGCCCTTGCGGTGAACCCGCACCACCTGCTCCTCCCGGCACCAAGGGCATAATTTGCCAGTTTTCAACTCCTTCATGTTTGCTTTTCCCCTTTCGGCAAACTGCCATTCGCAGCGGCGGCCTGGACCGCGTCATCTTCCTTAAACCGAACCAGGCGGCTAACTGCTTCATTGTATGGAGTGGAAACCCCCGCCTCCCGCCCATAACGGCAGATGGCGCCGTTTAAGGCCTCGATTTCGGTGCGCCGCCCGGCTTGCAGGTCCTGCCACATGGAGGGCCAATGGGCCGCGGTGGGCGGCACCAGGTTCTCTAAAAAGTGCCGGAAATAAGCGGCCGCGTCGGCATGATGCAGCCCGACGCCCTTGGCCCGGGCCACCAGATAAATCTCAGCGATAATCAACCGCATCACTTCCCGGGTCTCGGGGTTTTCCCCCAGGGCTCCGTAAGGAGCGCCGAGTATGGCCCCCAATGGATTTAGGGCGCAATTATACAGGACCTTGTCCCACAGATGCGGCACGATCTGGTCCACGACCTCGGCGGGAATGCCGGCCCGATTTAAATCAGCCGCCACCTGGGCCAGCTTTCCGGGAGGGTGATCGGGAGCCAGAGCCCCCAGCAAGACCGGGGCGGCGTACACCGTGACCGTCACCAGGCCCGGCCTGGTCACCTGGGCCCCGAAAATGACCCGGGCGCCGACGGTGCGCTCGGCCCCGAACTCCTGGGCGATGATCTCCAGGTTTCCCAGACCGTTTTGCACGGAAATGATGAGGCCTCGGGGGGCCAACCTGCCCCTTAGCTGGCGGCAGGTTTCTCGGGTGGCAAATGACTTGACGCACAGGAGGATGACCTCGTAGGTCTCAGGGGTTTGGGCCTCTAGCCCCGCAGGGGTAATGGGGCCGACGTGGAATTCTCCCCAAATGCCGTCAAGGCTCAGCCCTTGAACCTGGGCTTGCTCAAAATGCTCGCCCCGGCCTAGATAGGCCACCTTGTGGCCGGAGTGCTGCAACAGCCCTCCGAAGACCGAGCCCAGTGCCCCTGTGCCCACGACGAGATAACGCATTGAAAGGCGGTTTTCCGTGTTTTCTGTTTTGGTTAAACTCGAGATTAAGTGATTATAATCTAGCTAACCTGCCATTATGAACACCATACGCCAAATGATCAGGGATTTGCTGCGGGAGGAAACCCTCTCCAGTCTGGAACTTTCCCAGCGCCTCTCCCTGCCGGAAAAAGAAGTCCTGGACCACCTGAGCCACCTCGCCCGGGCCCCGGGGCCGGGTTACCGGTTTCAGATGACCCCCCCGGTGTGCAAACACTGCGGCTTTGCCTTTAAAAAGCGGGAACGCCTCACCATCCCCTCCCGCTGTCCCATCTGCCACCACGAGTCCATCCGCCGGCCGCGCTTCGCCTTGATGCGGCAGAAATAAAATCTTACCGCCGATAAACGCCGATGAACGCGGATAGAAAATCTCCGTTCATCCGCGTCCATCTGCGGTTAATTTGTTCATTCCACCGTCACGCTCTTGGCCAGGTTGCGGGGTTGGTCCACATCGGTGCCTCTGAGATCGGCAATGTGGTAGGCCAGCATTTGCAGAGGAGTCACCAGGACGATGGGCGAGAGTTCCAGGGGCACGCCGGGCACCGGGATGACGCTCTCCACCCGTTCCTGAACCTGGTAATTGTCCGCTTCCGTGAGGGCGATGATGCGGCCGCCCCGGGCCGCCACCTCTTCGATATTCCCCTGGATCTTTTCCAGCACCGGGCTCCGGGTGGCCAGAACCACCACCGGCATCTCCCGGTCGATGAGGGCGATGGGACCGTGTTTCATCTCCCCGGCGGCGTAGCCCTCGGCATGGATGTAAGAGATCTCCTTGAGCTTCAGGGCCCCTTCCAGGGCGATGGGATAATGGAGGCTCCGCCCCAGGTAGAGGAAGTTGCGGGCCTCCATGTAGCGCTGGGCGATCTCCCGGATCTGCACGTCCAGGTCCAGGGTCTCCTGGACCCAGGTGGGCAACTTCAATAGTTCCCTCAGGCGGCGCCGCACCTGGTCCCGGGTAATCCGGCCCAGGCGGCTGGCCAAAAACAGGGCGATGAGGTAGAGGGCCACCAGCTGGGTGGTGAAGGCCTTGGTGGAGGCCACCCCGATCTCCGGTCCGGCGTGGGTGTAAAATACCGCATCGGCCTCCCGGGCGATGCTGGAGCCCACGGCGTTGACGATGGCCAGGGTCTTGGCCCCCAGCTCCTTCCCGGCCGTGAGTCCGGCCCGGGTGTCGGCAGTCTCGCCGGATTGCGAGATGGGGATCAGGAGCGTCTGGGCATCCACCAACGGTTCACGGTAACGGAACTCCGAGCCCAGGTCCACCTCCACCGGCAGGCGGCACAGGCTCTCCAGGTAGAATTTGCCCACCATGGCGGCATGGTAAGAGGTGCCGCAGGCCACCAGAAAAATCTTGCGCAGATCTTTGATATCCTGGTCCTGGAGGGCGATTTCCTCCAGGATCACCTCACCCAAATCCGGGTTGATGCGGCCCCGGAAGGTGTCGATCAAGGCCCGGGGCTGTTCGAAGATCTCCTTTTGCATGAAGTGCTTGTAGCCCGCCTTCTCAGCCATGGCCGGGCTCCAGGAGATATGGTTTACCGTCCGTTCCACCTGCTGCCCGTCACGGTCCAAAATTTGAAAGCCCTCATCCCGCAGCACCACCAGGTCATGGTCTTCCAGGAAGATCACCCGCCGGGTATAAGGAAGGATGGCCGGGATATCGGAGGCCAGGAAATATTCGCCCTCTCCCAGGCCCAGGATCAGGGGGCTCTCCTTGCGGGCCGCCACCAGCATCCGGGGCTCCTGGGCATTGACGATGGCCAGGGCGTAGGAGCCCCGGATGGTCGCAAGTGTCCGGCGCACCGCCTCCAGGTACTCCATTCCCTGGCGCAGATTCTTGGCGATCAGGTGGGAGACGATCTCGGTATCCGTCTCCGAAGAGAAGCGATGGCCCTCTTTGAGGAGCTGCTCTTTGACCTCCAGGTAGTTTTCGATGATGCCGTTATGGACCACCGCGATGGAGTCCACCAGGTGAGGATGGGCGTTGGCCTCAGAGGGCCGGCCATGGGTGGCCCAGCGGGTGTGGCCGATGCCCACCTGGCCCGGCAGGGGCTCCTGGCGCAACACCTTTTCCAGTTCGATCAATTTGCCCAGACTGCGGCGGATGGCCAGGGTGTGATCGCTGATCACCGCCATCCCCGCCGAATCGTAGCCCCGATACTCCAGGCGCTTAAGGCCGTCCAGGATGATGGGCATGGCCTCCTGGGGCCCGAGATATCCGATAATGCCGCACATAATTTCCTCTTTTGAGTTGCCAGTAGTCAGTAGCAGTTGCCCGTAAATCTCTCAAGTTATTATAGCTTGATTAACTGCAACCCGACCGCAAAACAATTCTGGCTATTTTTCTTTACCAACCAAGGGCCCGAGAGCCACTGAATACTGGCTACTGACTACTGACTACTTTTTCTTCTTATTGCCGACAGGCCGGCGCTCCAGGTTCACCTGGCGGGCCCGGGAGATGCCCAATTTGCCCGGCGGCACGTCCTTGGTGATGGCGGAGCCGGCCCCCACGTAGGCCCCGGCGCCGATGGTCACCGGCGCCACCAGGGCGGTGTTGCTGCCGATGAAGGCCCCCTCGCCGATGGTGGTGGGATGCTTTTTCTCGCCATCGTAGTTGCAGGTGATGGTGCCGGCGCCGACGTTGGTGCCGGCGCCCACGTCGGCGTCCCCCAGGTAGGTGAGATGCCCGGCCTTGACCCCTTCGTGGAGCACCGATTTCTTCACCTCCACGAAGTTGCCGACGTGCACCTGCTGCCGCAGGTCGGCGCCGGGCCGCAGATGGGCAAAGGGGCCGGTGTCCGCGCCGGTCCCGAGGCGGCTTTGGGTGATGACGCAGCCCATCTTGATATGGACGTCATTTTCCAGGGTGGAATCGACAATCTTCACGGTCGACTCAATGACGCAGTTCTCGCCGATGACGGTGTTTCCCTGGAGATAAACATTGGGGTAGATCACCGTATCCCGGCCGATGCTGACGCCGGTCTCGATGTAGGTGGATTCGGGATCGATCAGGGTGACGCCCTGGTCCATATGGCGGGCATTGATGGTCCGCTTCACCGTCTGGGTGGCCGCGGCCAATTCGGCCCGGCTGTTGATGCCCAGCAGGTTGTCCCGGTCCGGGTCGATAAAGGCTTTCACCCCTCTCCCCTGCTCCCGGGCCATCTGGATCAGGTCGGTGATATAGATTTCCCCGGTAACCGGACTGGGCGATAGCAGCGGCAGGTTGTCCGCCAGGAAGGGGGCGTCAAAACAATAAGCGCCGGTGTTGATCTCCCGGATGGCCAGAATCGCGGGGCGGTCCCCGGCATCTTTGCACTGCACGATGGCCTCGACCTGGCCCGCTTGATCCCGCACTACCCGGCCGTAATGCGCCCCATCCGGCAGCTCAATGGTCTGCATGGTAATCGCCGCCCTGGTGCCTTTATGCAACCGTTGCAGGGCCAAAAGGCTTTCTCCGGAAATCAACGGCGCATCGCCGCACAGCACCATGACCGTCCTGGCATCGGCCGGCACCGCCGGCCAGGCCACCTGCACCGCGTGACCGGTGCCCAGTTGCGGCTCCTGGACCACGAAGCGCACCCCGTAATCCCGGTAGGCTTCTTTAACCCGTTCCGCCTGGTGGCCCACCACCAGGACGATATCCGCCACCCCGACGCCTTTCAGGGTGTCGATCAGGTAGGCCAACATCGGCCGGCCCAAAATTTCATGCAACACCTTGGGCCGGCTGGACTTCATCCGGGTGCCCTGCCCCGCGGCCAGGACGATGGCGGTGATGTTATCAATTTCTGGTCTGTTCATGCCATAACCTTGTGCATATTTCATGCCCCGAAATTATTTAAAGCAGGCACCCTAATGATTCATAATTTCTTTAACTTTTTGAAATACTTCCTGGTATAACTGCTTCTGTTTGCGGTATGGCTCGATGAGTTCTTTATAAGGAGCCGTTGGATGAGGCAGGAAAAATACTTTAAGGTCAAGATTAATGTCAGGTATTTTAATATTTTCCCCTTGACGCCTAAGCATTTCGGCAAAAACCCATTTCTTATCGATTACTTGTGCAAAATATTCTGCAGCTGGCGCTCCAAGAAGTATCATGATTGTTGGTTGGATTATCTCCAACTCTTTTTTCCACCACTTTGCACAATTACTTAGTTCTTTAGATTTAGGAATTCTGTCCCTTTTACCTTTGGCTCTTCCCGTCCAGCATTGGAGAATATTTGTGGTGTAAGGGCGCGGATTTGCGTCACTATGAAGATTTACCGAATATTTGATTTGAGCCAGTTGTTTGTCTAAAAAATTACCTCCCTTAGTCAGGGTTCCAGCTTCTCTGTTCCAATGTACACCTGACATTCTAACCCCAGTCTCTCCAGGGGCTTGAGCCATTAGGATAATTTTTGATTTTAAAGTATTTCCCAAAACTCGCCGCCGGACCTTGCTGGCCACCACATTTGGGTGGCACTTTGCACATTGGAAAATCTCCTGATAAAGCTTCTCCAGCTGATCTGCTTTGTCCATATCTGTCTTCGCACAGGCGCACAGCCTGGGAACCAAACGGGAATAAATTCTCAATCTGATACGGAAAACATATATAAAATCGATCCATTTGTAAAAATGAAAAGGCAAGCCTGACCTGCCAGGCTTGCCTTTTCCGCAAGGGGAGAAGGATCCCCGGTTAAATGCCAACCTCTTTTTTGAGGTAAAGCCCGATTACCTCAGCCGCCGCCCTGGGAGTTTTCCCACAAGGTCCAAAATTCCGGGTCATCGGGAATGGTTATCGTCACCGCGCGCTGCCTGGGCTCCAGGCTTTGCTGGACGGCCAGGTTAATGAAGGTCTGGTAGGCGACTTCATCCCCTACGTACAGGCGGTGGGTCCCCGGGGCATAATAAGCATAGACCATTTTGTCTCCCTTTTTCTCAGGCACTAGCTGCTCGGGAGGCATTGTTCGACAAACTTTCTGGCACCTGGGACTGTCCTCCGGTAAAATTTTAAAACCCGCCTGGACCAGCATCTCTTCCATGCCGCTGGGTGCGGCCACCTGGGTGGGGCCGCCGGCGGTGCCGGCGGCGCAGCCGCTCAGTATGAAGCTCACGACCACCATACTCAACAACCATCTCGCCCAGAGCATCTTTCGCCGTTTCATCTGTGCCTCCCATCTGTGAAGAGAATTAGATTGAGCTTCTTCAGGGTCTATTTTCAAATAGTAATTATTTTTTTGCTTATTTAAAGGATGGCTTTGATAATTTTATAATATTCCTCTAACCATATCTCTTCACCGAGATGATAAAAATCAGCAGGCCATGGAGAGAGAAGAACTTCATAAGATAAAAACGAAAAAGGCAAGCCCGGCTGCCGGCTTGCCTTTTGTTCAGATTGAAACAAGATAACGGTTGCAGCGCCCCTTCTCAGGTGGTGAGAGCCTGACTACCTAGCCCTAACCGGACAAACTGCCGGATGACCTTAGTGGCCGCCGTACATGTCTGCCCACATGGTCCAGAATTCCGGATCGGTACTTTCGTTGGCCACCGGGCGTTGCCGCTCATCAATTTTTTGCATGACGGCCAGGTTGACGAAGGTCTGGTATTCGGCTTCAGTGCCCACATACATGCGCTTGGTCTCCGGGGATAAATAGCCATAGACCGTTTTGTCGCCCTTTTTGTAAGGCACTATTTGCCCGGGAATCAATCGTTGACAAACTCCCGCACACTTTGGATGTTCATTGGGAACAGTCTCAAAGCCAGCCTTGACCAGCAACAATTCTATGCTGCTGGGGGCGGCTGCCTGGGGCTGACCGGTGGCAGTGCCGGCGGCGCAACCGCTCAGCAACAGGGCCAGAACCGCTGAGACCATCAACCATACCATCCACAGATTCTTATGCCGTTGCATCCATTTCTCCTTTCTTCGATTTAAATCGCTTCAATTCCATGCAAAATCAGTTAATTCTACAACGGCCATTTTGGTAAATAAGTTTAAAAATATCAATTAAAAAAAGAAGGCAACCCAATTAATCGAGTCTGCCTTCCTGTTTTGCTATATTTTGGGTTTAAGGATTACTTACCGGCCGGCCACCTTGCTGCGCACGAGGGCGCGGCGCAGGGCGGATTCGGCCCGGGTCCAGTCGATGAGCTCGGTCTTGGACGAAGCCAGGCGCTTTTGGGCCCGCTCCTGGGCCCGCCGGACCCGTTCGATATCGATGTCGCAGCTGCGCTCCGCGGCTTCGGCCACGATGGTGACCTTGGTGCCGGTAACCTCGGCGAAGCCGCCGCTAACGCACAGGTGTTCCGTCTTACCACCCAGTCGGTAGTACATCTCGCCGATGTCCAGGGCGCTCAAGAAGGGGATGTGGCCCGGGAGGACGCCGAACTGGCCCTCCACTCCCGGACAAACCACCACATCTGCCTCGGTGGAGAGCACCAAGCGGTCGGGAGTGACCACCTCCAACAGGAGTTGTTTTTCCGCCATAGTTAGTAGCCTCCGTTAGGCCGCTGCCATCTTTTCGGCCTTGGCCACCGCTTCTTCGATCCCGCCCACCATGTAGAAGGCCTGCTCCGGCAGGTCATCATGCTTGCCGTCGATGATCTCCTTGAAGCTCCGGACGGTGTCGCCGACCTTGACGAATTTGCCTTCCATGCCGGTAAACTGCGCCGCGACGAAGAAGGGCTGGGACAGGAAGCGTTGAATCTTCCGGGCCCGACCCACCACGATCTTGTCTTCGTCGGAGAGTTCGTCAATACCCAGGATGGCGATGATATCCTGCAGGTCCTTGTACTTCTGAAGAATCTGCTGGACGTTCCGGGCGACATAGTAGTGCTCTTCACCCAGTACCTGCGGGTCCAAGATGCGGGAGGTGGAGTCCAGGGGATCCACCGCCGGGTAGATGCCCAGCTCGGCGATCTGACGGCTAAGCACCACGGTGCCGTCCAGGTGGGCGAAGGTGGTGGCCGGGGCCGGGTCGGTCAAGTCATCGGCGGGCACGTAGATGCACTGTACCGAGGTGACGGACCCTTTCTTAGTGGAAGTGATCCGTTCCTGCAGTTCGCCGAGGTCGGTGCCCAGAGTGGGCTGGTAACCTACGGCGGAGGGCATGCGGCCCAGCAGGGCCGATACTTCGGAACCTGCCTGGGTGAAACGGAAGATGTTGTCGATGAAGAGCAGGGTGTCCTGACCTTCCACATCCCGGAAGTATTCCGCCGCGGCCAGGGCCGTCAGGGCTACCCGGGCCCGGGCCCCGGGGGGCTCGGTCATCTGCCCGTAAATCAGAGCAGCCTTGGGCAGTACGCCGGAGTGTTTCATCTCCAGGTAGAGGTCGTTGCCTTCACGGGTGCGCTCACCCACGCCGGCGAACACCGAAATGCCGCCGTGGTGCATGGCGATGTTATGGATCATTTCCATCATGACGACGGTCTTGCCCACGCCGGCGCCGCCGAACATGCCCATCTTGCCGCCCCGGGGGAAAGGCACCAGCAGATCGATAACCTTGACGCCGGTCTCCAGCACCTTAACCGTGGTGTCCTGATCCACGAAGGGAGGCGCCGGGCGGTGAATGGGATACATGTGTTTGGCCTTTACCGGGCCCAGGCCGTCCACCGGGCGGCCAACCACGTTGAGCACCCGCCCCAGGGCCTCGGCGCCTACCGGCACCATGATGGGCTCGCCGCTATCTTTCACCGGCATGCCCCGCACCAGACCGTCAGTGGTATCCATGGCGATGGTGCGTACCATGTTGTTACCCAGATGTTGAGCCACTTCCACCACCAGGTTGTCTTTGACGTCGTCGATGGCGGGGTTGGAGATAAACAAAGCATTTCTAATGGCCGGCAGTTTGCCTTCCTCAAATTCGACATCCACTACCGGACCGATAACGCGGGCGATTCTACCTATATTCATTGTCAAGAAATCCTCCTCTTCCGGGCGGCTTAGCCTTTCAGGGCTTCAGCCCCGCCCACGATATCCATCAATTCTCTGGTAATGGCCGCCTGCCGGGCCTTGTTCATCACTAGGGTCAGCTGCGTGATCATCTCTTTGCAGTTGCTTTGGGCGTTATCCATGGCGGTCATCCGGGCCGCATACTCACTGGCGGAATTCTCCAGGAAGCCGTGGTACACCTGCACGTTGATATATTTCGGCAGCAGGTATTCCAGGAACTGCTCCATGGGCGGCTCAAAGAGGTACTCCAGGCTGGGGGCCGCCTCCGCCGCCGCCTCTCCGGGTTGAATGGGCAAGAGTTGCACCAGACGCGGCCGCTGGATCGCCATGTTGATGAAGGACGAGTGGATCAGGTGGACTTCCTGGACCGCACCGGTGAGGAAGATACTCATGACCTCCCGGGCCACCGTCACGGCGTTGGAAAAGTCGAACTTGTTCCAGACGTCCACATAATTGAGCCAGCATCTCCCGTTTGCGCCGCCGGAAAAAGTCCCGGCCTTTACGCCCCACGCAAATGAGGACCACTTCCTTGCCCTCGGCCTCTTTCTCCCGGATGAACTTCACCGCCGTATTGATCAGGTTGACGTTAAAGGAGCCGCACAGACCCCGGTCGGCGGTCATCAACACCAACCCCACCCGAGTCACCTCTGCGGCCGGGGTGAAGAAGGGATGGATCTCAGGCTCCACCCGGCCAGCCATATTCCCCAGCATCATGGCGAAGGCCTGGGCATACGGCCGAAACCCCTCCATGCGTTGCTGGGCGCCTCGCAATTTAGCGGCGGAGACCATATTCATGGCCTTGGTAATCTGCTGGGTCTTTTTGACCGCCCCTATCTTGCGTCTGATATCTTGTAGGGTTGCCATGCTTATCCCCCGACCTTAAGAGGCGCTGACGGCAGGCTGAAAAATGCCGTCGAACTCTTCCAATACACCCTTCATCCTGGCATCCAACTCCGGAGTGAATTCCTTCTTCTCCTTGATGTCGGCCAGGAGGTCGGAATATTTCGACTCCAGGAAGCTGTAGAGCTGCGCCTCGTAAGAGGCCAGCACGTCCACCGGATATTTGTCCAGGAAACCCCGGGTGCCGGCATAGAGGATAGACACCTGCTTCTCCAGGGGCAGCGGCTGATACTGCGGCTGCTTCAGGATTTCCACCAGCCGGATGCCCCGGTTGAGCTGCTGCTGGGTGGATTTGTCCAGTTCGGAGCCGAACTGGGCGAAGGCCGCCAGTTCCCGGTACTGGGCCAGATCCAGGCGCAGCGAGCCGGCCACCTGTTTCATGGCCTTTACCTGGGCGGCGCCGCCGACCCGGGAGACCGACAGGCCGACGTTGATGGCCGGCCGGATACCGGAGAAGAACAGCGAGGGTTCCAGGTACACCTGGCCGTCGGTAATGGAAATGACGTTGGTGGGAATGAAGGCCGAGACGTCACCCTGCTGGGTTTCGATGATGGGCAAGGCGGTCATGGAGCCGCCTCCCAGGGTGTCATTCAGCTTGGCAGCCCGCTCCAGCAACCGGGAGTGGTTGTAGAAGATGTCACCGGGATAGGCCTCACGTCCCGGAGGCCGGCGGAGCAGCAGGGACATCTGCCGGTAGGCCTGGGCTTGCTTGGTCAGGTCGTCGTAAATGATCAGGGCGTGGCGGCCGTCGTCCCGGTAGTACTCGCCCATGGCGCAGCCGGCAAAAGCGGCGACGTACTGCAAAGGGGCGGGCTCGGAGGCGGAGGCGTTGACCACGATGGTGTGCTTCATGGCGCCGTTGCGTTCCAGGGCGTCCACCACCTGGGCCACGGTGGATTTTTTCTGGCCGATGGCCACGTAAATGCACAGGACCCCGGAGTCTTTCTGGTTGATAATGGCATCCACGCACAGGGCGGTTTTGCCGATCTGGCGGTCGCCGATGATCAACTCCCGCTGCCCACGGCCCACGGGGGTCATGGCGTCGATGGCCTTATACCCGGTGTAACAAGGCTCATTCACCGGCTGGCGTTCGATGACGCCGGGGGCCTTGACTTCGATGCGGCGGAATTCCTTGGATTCGATGGGGCCTTTGCCGTCAATGGGATTACCCACCGGGTCCATGACCCGACCCAGCACGGCGTCCCCTACGGGCACCTGGGCAATGCGGCCGGTGCGTTTGACGATGTCGCCCTCTTTGATGTGGGTATCTTCACCCAGGATGGCCACCCCGACGTTGTCCTCTTCCAGGTTCAGAGCGATGCCAAAGATGCCCCCGGGAAACTCCAGGAGCTCCATGGCCATGCATTTCTCCACGCCGTGGACCCGGGCGATGCCGTCGCCCACCGACAAGACGCTGCCGGTTTCGGCGACTTCGACCTTCTTTTCGTAATCTCGGATCTGCGAGCGAATAATTTGGCTGATTTCTTCGGCTCTAATTTCCATAATTATAAGACCTCGCCTTTTATTAAGGATTCTCTCAAGGAATTAATCTGGGTTCGCACACTGCCATCCAGCACCAGGTCTCCCACCCGGGCCACGATGCCGCCGATAATGCTGGGGTCTTCCTCGACCTCCATCACCACGGTGGAACCCGTCAACTTCTCCATGGTCTGGCGCAGGCGGTCCCGGGTCGCGTCATCCAGGAAAATGGCCGTCTTCACCTTGGCCCGGCTGACGTTCTCCACTGCGTCCATCAACTCCTGGTATGCCTGAGCCACTCCGTCCAAGGCTCCGAGGCGGTGTTTGTCGAACATGAGCTTCAGGAGGTTAGCCACCATGGGAGGCAGCTGCAAAAGTTTAATCATGTGGAGGAGCAGCTTGTGGCGGTCCTCCCGGCTGTGGACGGGGTTGAGCAGGGCGTCCAGCAGTTCCGGCTCCCGCTGCAAAAGATGGGCGAACCCACTTATCCCATCCCCATACTCCTTGTACTTGCCGTCTTCCTTGCCCAGAGTCAGCAAGGCCTTGGCATAACGTCGGGCAACGGTCAGATCAATCAATGGGTTTCCACCACCTTTTTAAGATATTCCTCCACCAAACCCTGCTGGTCGGCGAAGGTTGCCTTTTCTTTAATGAGATCCTCGGCCATCTTGGTAGCCAGGTCTGCTACTTCCTCTCTCAAGCTCTGGGTGGCCTTTAACGTTTCCTGCTGGATGGTGAGGGCCGCCATCTCTTTGAGGCGCCCCGCCAACACGTTGGCCTTATCCAGGATCTTGGCCTTTTCGACCTCGCCTTCGGCCATATACTGCTTGATGATCGCCTCCCGTTCCTTGGCCACTTCGGCGAGGCGGGCTTCCGCCTCCTTGAGGGCCGCAGCGGCTGCCGCCTTTTTCGCCTCCAGGTCTTCTAAGGATTGGGCGATCTCCTGGGACCGCTGGCCGAAGAAGTTTTTGGCCGGCTTGGCCACCAGATAGATCAGGACTCCGGCGAACACCAGAAAATTGACGGTGCGCCAGGTGAAGTCCGTAATCTTGGCCGCATCAATCCCACCATGGCCGCCGCCGTGGGCCGCCTCCGAAGCCAGGGCCACTCCCGCCAGAGCCAGGCCCGCGCCCAGCCCTGCCAAGGTCCCGGCGGCCCGCAGCCAACCAGTGCTATTCTCCATCTTCATGAGAGCTCCCTCCCCAAGATCTTGGAGGCCAGCAATTGGGCAAACGACTGGGCCTGCGCCCCCAAGGCCTTTCGGGCTTGGGCCACGTCTTGTTTAATTTTTTGTTCCACCCGCGACCATTCCACGTCCACTTCCCGCTTCACCTCCTCCAGCAGGGAAGCTTCCGCCGCGGCCCCTTCGCCTTTCATGGTTTCCCGGGTCCCGGCTCCTTCCCGCCGGGCTGCGGCCAACTTGTCCTTGATTTCACTATCAAGGCCCTGGCCCTGGGTCTCCATGAGGTTAATATCGGCCGTTTGGGCATCGAGCTTGGCCTGGCGCTCCTTCAGGGCGTTCCGGATGGGCCGGAACAGCACCATGTTGAGGAGAAAGACCAGGGCCAAAAAATTGATAAGTAGCGCGTACAAAGTCCAATCAATGTCAATCATGCCTGGCTGCCACCTCGTAAATTATTTACTTAAATCAATGGCTTAACTGCTTAAAGAGGTATTTCCTGAGGTTGAGGCCATGTGTATCTTTTCACGAATGCCTTTTTAGCCTATTTTCATCGGGGTGTCAAAAACTTTTTCAAAAAAATTTTTACCCCCCGAAAAGATAGCGGCGCATCCTGATATTGAGCAGGAATCCAACTCCCAAAAGGGTGGTAATCAGCGAGGAGCCGCCGTAACTGAAAAGCGGCAGCGGAATGCCCACCACCGGCAGAAAACCGGTGACCATGCACAGGTTGATAAAGATTTGCCAAAAAATCAAGGCCGTCACCCCGAGGGCCAGAAGGTGACCGAAACGCTCCTTACATTCCCGGGCCACCTGCAGGCCCCAGAGGGCCAGGCCGGTGAAGAGCAGCAGCAACACCGCCGAACCCACGAAACCCCATTCTTCGGCAAAGACCGAAAAGACGAAGTCGGTGTGCTGCTCGGGCAAGAAATAGAGCTGGCTCTGGGTCCCCTGCAGAAAACCTTTGCCCCAGAACTGCCCGGAGCCCACCGCAATCATGGACTGGAGGATATGGTAGCCCGCACCCAGGGGGTCTTTTTCCGGGTTGAGGAAGGTGAGCACCCGCTGGCGTTGGTAGTCCCTGAGGAACCCCCAGATCACCGGGGAGCAGAGGACCATGGTCAGGGCGCAGCCCACCAGGGTGCGCCAGTTGACGCCGACAAACAGGATCATGCTGCCCGCCACCAGGGCCACCAGGATCCCGGAGCCCAGGTCCGGCTGCTTGATGATCAGGCCCACCGGGATCAAAACCAGGAGACCGGGCGCCACCAGGTCCTTCAACCGCAGCGACTCCAGCCGGGGGCGGCGGTTAAAGTAAGTGGCCAGTACCAGGATGATGGCGATCTTGGCCAACTCCGCCGGCTGGAAGGCAAAGGGCCCCAGCGGCAGCCAGCGGCGGGAGCCGGCCACCATCTTCCCGGCCACCATCACTCCCACCAGCGTCAAGATACTGATTAGATAGATGGAATAACTGAGCTTCTCCAGATGCCGGTAGTCGTAGAACAGGGTCAGGACCATCAGGGCCAAACCCACGGCCAGCCAGTAGATCTGCTTGATGTAAAGGGGCGTGCCCTCGCCCCGGTTATACCCGGCGCTGTAAAGGTTCACCAGACCCATGGCGGTGATGACGAGCACCAACGCCAGGAGCAGATAATCAAAGTTTTGGACTAAGCGGCGATCGAACATAGGTTAGTTGCCAGCTTTCAGCGGTCAGCTTGAGAACTGAAAATTCTTGTTTTTACTCCTGACTCTTTATAATTCTTTTCAGTTGAGTGATAAGGGCCGGCAGGTCTTCGCTCAAGATCTGCCAAAGGATGTCCAGGTTAATTGTATCGTAGCCATGAATCAGCCGATGCCGGAGACCGACAATTTGAGACCAGGGGATGTTGGCGTATTGCAGTTGTGTGGCAGTGGTAACCCGGTTAGCCGCCTCTCCGACAATTTCCAGAAGCCGGACCAGGGCCAGACTTACAACCCGGTTTGTATCGAGGTCGGCGCGAGATTTTCCCTGGATTAACTCAACCGCCTCCATGGCGCTGTCCAACATATGCCGCAAACGGACAAGATCATCCTTCGACATACTGCACTACCGCCTCTTGTAAAACTTTGTCTCGAAAATAACGGCTCAAACATTGAGGGGTATTCAAATCCACTTTTCTGCCGAGAATTTCCGAAAACTCATCTTGCATGGCGAAAAATGCCAGTCCCGGTATGTGATCCGGTTCAAATTCAACCAGTACATCAATATCGCTGTCGTCCCGAAAATCGGCGCGCAAGGCCGACCCAAAGACCGCCAATTTCTTAATATGATGTCTCCGGCAAAACTCGGCGATCCTTTCTTGGGGAAAGGTAATATGCGCCTTAGGTTTCGGGGTATCTCTGTTCATGGTTAACACGTTCTCTCTGACCACTGACTACTGGCTACTGACGACTTTCTACGCCTCCACCCTATGGCTCAACGACTCCTTCAAGGTCTGCTGGTCGGCGTACTTGATCTCGCCACCCATGGGCAGGCCGTAGGCGATGCGGGTCACCTTGAGCCCCAGGGGCTTCAGCTCCATGGCCAGATAAGCGGTGGTGGTTTCCCCTTCGAGAGAGGGATTGAGGGCCAGGATCACCTCCTGCACCCCTTCGGCCTTGACCCGCTCCAGCAGCTCCCGAACTCGCAGGTCGTCTGGGCCCACCCCTTCCAGGGGAGTGATGAGGCCGCCCAGGACATGATAACGGCCCCGGTACCAGCCCACCTTTTCGAGGGCCAGGAGATCCCCGGGCTCGGCCACCACCAGAAGCTGCCCCGGCAGGCGGCCCGGGTCGGCGCAGATGGGACAGAGCTCCTGGTCGGCAAAGGCGTAGCACTGCCGGCAGAGCCGAATCTTTTCCTTTAATTCCAGCAGGCCCTGGGCCAATTCCAGGACCTCGGTCCGAGGGGCCCGCAGCAGATGCATGGCCATGCGGGCCGCGGTCTTCTCCCCCACTCCGGGCCATTTGCTGATATCCTGGATCACCCGCCGCAAGGCCGCGGGATAAGCGTTTCCTGACATAAAAATCCTTTTGGCTGTCAGCTATCAGCGGTCAGCTTTCAGCTAAATCCTCATGCTTAAATGTAGCCGCAGGCTTTAGCCGGCGCTGCACAGGCGAGACGCCTGTGACAAAAAAAATACCTTACCGGGCTTTTGCCTTAATAAAAGCGGACCGCTGACCGCTCTCTTAACTGATCACTGCATTAGGGCGACCCAGCGGGTCGCCCCTACTGCTCACTGCTTCCTGCTTTCTGCTCACTCTTAAAACAGTCCCGGTATCTGCATGCCCCCGGTGAGTTTGCTCATCTCGGCGGCCATCATTTCCCGGGAGCGGTTCAGGGCCTCGTTCACCGCGGCCAGGATCAGATCCTGGAGCATCTCCACGTCGTCGGCGCTCACCACTTCTTTGTCAATGCGCAGGCTCAGCAGTTCCTGGCGGCCGTTGACCACGGCCTCCACCATGCCGCCGCCGGCCTGGGCGCTGACGGTGCGGTTGCCCAGTTCGGCCTGCATTTCCACCATCTTGGACTGCAGCTTCTGGGCCTGCTTCATCATGGACATCATATTTTTCACTCAGGTTTCTCCTTCCCCGGGGAGACAAAATTGCCCCCGAAGACTTCCAGGGCCTGTTGCTTAAGTTCCTTTAGATTAAATGGTTTCCCGGCCGCCGACTTTTTCCCCGGCGGCTTGGCCTCGGGGACCTGGATTTCCAGGACATACTGGTCCCCGAAAAAGGCTCGGGCCAACTCCTGCAAGCGGGCTTCATGGGCGCGGCCCACGGAGTTCCAGGTGCGGCCCGCGGCCACCAGCAGGCGGTGATTTTCCTGGCTTATCAGCTGGCATTGCGAGAGCTTGCCGTACAGCGGCCCGCCTTCCTCTTCCCGGACGTATTCCACAAAGGCCTGCCATTTCTCCGGCAGAGGCGCCTCGGTCGGGACCTCCGGGACCGGCCCTGGGGCCGGCTCCTCTGGCGGAGGGGGAGGTCACCGGGAAGGGCGCGGCCGGAGGCCTGATCTCCATCCGGCTGGCGGGTTCGGCGGCCGTGACGCCCCGGCCTTCCAGACGCTGCTCCAGGGTCTCCAGCCGGGCCAGCCAGGTGGCGAGCGGCAGCATCGGCTCCAGGTGGACCAGCTTCAGGAGCAGCACCTCCAGGGCCAGCCGGGGCTGGGCCGCCCTTTTCAGCTCTTCCTCCCCCTGGAGCAGCACCGTGAGGAGGTTATGCAGATGGACCTCGGGGGCTCGCCGGGCCAGGGACGTAAGGGCCTCCCACTCCGAGTCGGCCACCGCCGCCAGTTGCCGGGATTCGTGATGTAAGCCCGCCAGCAGCAGGTGCCGGGCGTAGAGCACCAGGTCCTGATAAAAACGTCGCAGGTCGTGACCCTGGTTGTAGAGTTCGTCGATCAGGGCGAGCAACTGCGGCCCATTACGGTCGATGATGGCCGTCAGGGCGGCAAGCAGCGCGCCCCGGTCCGTCACTCCCAGGATCCGGGCAATTTCCGCGGCGGTGACTTGGTCGCCCCCGAAGGTCACCACCTGGTCCAGAAACCCCTGGGCGTCCCGGAGGCCGCCCTCCGCGGCCCGGGCCACCAGGGCCAGGCCCTCGGGGTCGACGTGCCAGCCCTCCCGGTCTGCCAGTTTCTCCAGGTATTCCTGGATCATCGCGGTGGGAATGCGGCGGAAATCATAGCGCTGGCAACGGGACAGGATGGTCACCGGCACCTTATGGGGCGCGGTGGTGGCCAGGATGAAGACCGCGTGGGCCGGGGGCTCTTCCAGGGTCTTCAACAGGGCGTTGAAAGCCGGATCGGTGAGCATGTGCGCTTCGTCGATGATATAGACCTTGTACTTGCCCTGGGCCGGCAGGTACTTGATTTTTTCCCGTAGATCGCGGACCTCGTCGATGCCCCGGTTGGAGGCCCCGTCGATTTCCAGCACGTCCAGGGAGGACCCGTTGGTAATCGCCCGGCAAATCTCGCAGGTGTTGTCCGGATTAGGGGTAGGGCCGGCCACGCAGTTGAGGGCCTTGGCCAGGATGCGGGCCACCGAGGTCTTGCCCACCCCGCGGGGGCCGCTGAACAGGAAGGCGTGGGCCACGCGTCCCTGCGCCAGGGCGTTTTGCAGGGTGCGGGTGATGGGCTCCTGGCCCACCACCTCCTCAAATGTCTGGGGACGCCACTTCCGGGCCAGAACCTGATACGCCATGAGAGGACCGTTTTCCGTTTACCGTTTGCCGTTTTTAGTGTCAGACTTTTTCATTAAAAATATTAGCATATTTTGATGGGGCCTGGCAGTGTTATCAATCCCAAATTCGTCTTGGTTTTTACAGAAAACGGCAAACCCAAATTACTTGGCCTTGGGGTTAGTCTCCCAGATCCCGAAGCCGTTATTCTCCGGATCGAGGCACACTGCAAAGTATCCCATTCCGGGTACGGCAGCTTTCGGAAAAACTACCTGGCCACCAAGTCTCTTCACCTTGCCGGTATACTCATCTACGGAAGGGACCTCGATATAAATGGTGATGTGTTGCTCGGGCATTTGCCGCTTCATCATCCCGCCGCCCAGCGAGCCCATCTCGCCTTTTTCAGCGCCGGTCGTAACTTCCCAGTACTCCATGGGAGTGGGGCCGGTGAATTTCTCAATCTTCCAGCCAAAAAGCTCGCCGTAAAACTTTTGGGCCCTCTCGACCTCATCCGCCGGAATTTCAAAGTGCACCACATTGAACATAGCCATTCCCTCCTTTTTCAGAAATTAAAGAAAAAGTAGGAATGGCAGGCTGCAAGTGCAAGGGCCCCCAGCTCTCCGGGCTAGCAAGTCGCGGCTACCAGACATGCGGGATAAAGCGATATTTGACCCGGGCCATATATTCCTTATATCCGGGTAGTTCGGCTCGCAGCAGGCGTTCTTCCTGTACCGCCCGAAAAGCTAACCCGACTAAGAAGAACAGCCCCATGAGCAATCCATACCATGACCCCAGCATGAGGGGGGTGCCGACCCCGAAAGGGATGCCCGCGGCATACAGCGGATGGCGAACATACTGATACGGTCCGGTGGTTATCACCGTTTGCCCGCGTTCGGTTTGGACGCGGACTGCGGGTGAGGCGTAAGGGTTCTCCCGAAACGTCAGGAAAAAGAGGGGGAACGAACCCAGCAGCAGGATTGCTCCCACCACCTGGAGCCAGGCCGGCAACTGCGACCAGCGGAACCGCACGGCATCGAGCCCCATCAAGACCAGCCAGGCCAGCAAGAACACCTCCAAACCCAGCAAAAAGACTTTATCCCAGAACGGTTCACCGGGTTTGCCGAAGCCGGTCAGGCGCTCCTGCAGCAATCCGGGGTTGTGCCGGAGCAGCCAGCGGGCTAAGGCGGCATTGGCGCCGAAGAACAGAACCAGATAAGCCCACCCCGCCGGCCAAAAGATGGTGCCGGCCGCCAGAAACAAGGCCAGGGCGAAAACCGCAAAGAGACCGACAAATCCTACGGTTAGCAGTTTTAGATTGACCGGCATCGGGTTTCAGTGGGCAACTGGCGAATGATTACTGAAAATGGCGGAGAGAGAGGGATTCGAACCCTCGGAGCGTTTTAGGCGCTCACACGATTTCCAATCGTGCCCCTTAAGCCGCTCGGGCATCTCTCCGCAGGAGATAACTTGGTAGCGCAGGCTTCCAGCCTGGGTTTTTATGGTGCCCAGGGCGCACCCTAGACTCGTTCCCAAACTCAGCCTGGGAACGCCATTTTTTTGCCCAAGCTTTGCTTGGCCATCTTATATATCTACAAATCCAGAGGCTCTCAAGCAATAATTTTGCGCCAAGAAGCCTCCCGCCAAGTCCGCCGCACCGCTTCTGCCTTCAATGGGCCCCCGTCCTTCCCGGCAAAGCCCCTTGCTGGGCCAGGGCCAAGAGGGCCTGCTTCACTTGGGGCTCCATGGGCAGGAAGCGCACGTCGTTCTCTGTGGTACGCTCCTTGTAGACATCTTCGTCCATGGCGGCCGCGATGACGATGGTGTCGGCGCCGAACCGCACCCGGCTCCATTTCAGGGCGCGGGCCTCCTCCCCGGGGCGGGCTCCAGTTTCCATCATCAAAAGATAGAGCGCCCGTTTCAACGGGTCCTTCACCTGCTCCAGGACCCTGTGCTGCTCCTGTCTGCCGATCCAGCAAGTCTCAGGGTCAGCTGCCTCGATCCGGGGGAACTCTGGCAACCGGTGGATATCCCGGCGGCGCTGGGCGTCATTGAAGATCTTACTCAAAATTCATATGATATTATAAACAGTCTTGGGTTTCAAGTGCAGTGGCAATTGGTCGCGGAAATCCAAAACGGCAAACCAAAGACACTCGGTCACTGCGGCTACATCCATCAGGTGAAATATCAAGGGATGAAAGGGAGCGTCACTCTCTTCTTGCCCAGAGAATTTCTTGGCCCACAAGTTGGTCAGTATCATCTTGCCTGCGAGGATGGGGGAGATTCAAAGAACCAAGATCCATAATGCATCCGAGCTTACATTTGGTCCAGGAGTGAGACCGCTCGCTTATAAAGGATGGCATGGTCGGGTGACGCGGGTTTGGCGGTTTGGGCCCAGCTGCTGCCCATCAGAGCCAGAGCCAAGACCAGCGATAATAGGCAGATTCCATATTTGTTGCCGGACATGGTCATAGTAGCAGGTCCCCTCGAAAAGAATTTTATTGGGTCTCATTGCTCCGTCGGGGCTAGCTCGGCGCCGCACTCCCGGCAGAGGCCGGCTTGGGACCTTTCCGCCCTTTTAAGAATCTCCAGGGGGTTGAGATCCTGCGCCCGGCGGCTGAGGGCTGTCAGTTCCGAGTCTTCCAGCAGCCAACGGCTTAACAGGGACAATAACGCGGCATGGTGATCTTCCGGGTTTAACCCCTCAATCAGTTGGTAAAAAATAAAGTTCTTGCCCTGGCGCTCCTTATCCACCCAGCCTGCTTCTTCCAGGATGCTCAAGTGCTTGGAGACGGTGGGCTGGGCGATTCCCAGGGCGGCCTGAAGTTCACAGACGCAGCGCGGCCGATCCATCAGGAGCCGAATAATGCGGAGGCGATTGACGTCCGCCAGGGCTTTCAACGACTTCAGTATAATTTTCACTTGCACTCTCTTAATATTTCTATATTACTATATAGCAATCTGACGTTCTTAATCAAACACAAATTTTTATTTTATCGGGAGGCATATCGCCATGGCCGCAGATTGCTGTCAGCCCACGGTTAACACTATGATCCTGGCTTGCTCGGGAGGCTCTAATGTCGGACAGTTGTCCAACCAGGCCGCCATAGAATTGACCCAAGAAGGTTTCGGGAAAATCTCCTGCCTGGCCGGGGTGGGGGCCCATTTGAGCGGGTTCGTCCAATCGGCCAAGGATATCTCCAATTTGGTGGTCATTGACGGCTGCGAAGTGGGCTGCGCCAAAGGTGTGCTGGAGCAAGCGGAGGTGCCGCTGCGTGGCTACCTGGTAATCACCGCTCTGGGCATTGACAAGAACAAGGATTTGAATTTAAAGCGGGAAGAAATTGACCAGGTCAAGGAGGCGGTGCGCCGGCTCCAGGGTGATGCCGGTGAACCAGCCCGGCCTGCGGCGACCGGGGTGACTTGCGGCTGCCGGCAGAGTTGAGAGCGCGCCAAGGAAATTCCCGGTTCGGATAATTTTCCGGGAGGCGCACCGGAGAGGGGTTTTCTATGTTGAAGGAGAAATAGCCGCTCACTGTGGAAATGAAGTTCGCCGAAGTCTTGGTTAACCCGAGTGGCGGTGAAGAGGTTAATTGCCGCTCCCGCAATACATTAAGATACTTCGGCAAATTATTCCGGCGGAGGAATTAGGATGATAACAGAGAGCGAGGCGACCCCTGTTGTTTTGACTATAACCCCGGATGAGTTTCAGCAGATGGAGAGCACCGTGCTGGACGCCGACGCGGGTGAAGCCTTACGCCTACTCAAGAAATTCATCAAACGCCTGAAGGAGCAGAAAAACCGGGGCTTGAAATCCCACCTGGGATAGAACAATCGCGGTTCTTTGACTTTAAAGGTCACGGGCCCCGGCTCGGCATTCCCGCCAATAGAGCCACCCCAGCACCCCCAAAAGCAAGGCGTCTTCCAGGATGGCTCCCAGTCCCACCTGCCGATCCATAAAAAGGCCGCAGCCGCAGTCGATTTTCAGCCCCCGGGCCAGGGTGTTGCCGCAGTTCCTCCTACCCCTGGTTCAGACGGCCGTCCTTCAGTTGATATGCATAGTCAAATCCTTCAATCATCCGCACATCGTGGGTGACCACGATCACGGCCGACTGGTTTTCTTTGGCAATCGTTCTCCTGGTCCTTCCAGGCAGTCGTCAGGGATTTTTGACCCAGACACACTGTCCATAACAGACGATAGGGAAATGAATGAGGCAGCGATTTATTATGGATATATAGTTAGTTAGATGATATGAGGAGGAAGCCGCGGTCAATCACAGATAGAGAGACTCGGGGGAAGAGGTTCCGGGCACGATTGGGGGCGGTGGCAGATAGAATGGCGCATAATCCCGGTTGGCGGATATTATTTTGAGTCAGCGCCTGGGAAAAGGCAAACCCATGAACATATTCTTCAGGCTAGGGCCCGTCTTTGCCGTGCTGGTCTTAAATACGCTGATCGCGGCTTTGCTGACTGAATTCACCTTTCTCAGTGGGATGGCCGCGTTATGGAAAGTTCCGGTTCGATATCTGCGCCTTTCTCTTTATCTGACGCTGCCCCTTTTCCTGCTGCCGGTTTTCTGTTTGCTGGTGCAGGGGCTCATCAATCGCCGGGAAAAAGGGTTAATGGGCACCCAGGATCGGAACCTCGAGGTCTCCCAGGGTAAGACCTGGTTTCTGCGTCCCTTCCAGGGCATCGGTCTATCTTTGCTGTTAGCCGCCAAGTTGCTGGAGGTCTTACAGGGCTACTCCGGGGCGCCGTTAGCATCATCTGCAGTGTTGCCACCCGGACATTTCCTGCTGGGCCGCTTTTTCGCGGTCTTAGGCATCGGTATCCTCGTTTCCCTGCTCCTTTCCTTTGTGTGGGCTCTGGATGACCTGGGGGTCCGCTTCCGGAACGACCGGACCGGGGAGGTGAGGATGGTGGGCAAATACTTGGGGGCGATCTTGCCCATAGTCTTCGGCTTTTATGGCTTCATCCATATTCTTAAGGATGTCCCATTTCTTCAAGCCGTCTACTATGTTTTCCAGATAGCGGTGATTCTGTATCCGCCCTTTTGCACGCTGACAGTCTGTCATACCGTCTATCTGCGTAGATATGGCGCACTTCTCTTGAAAAATCTGCAAGTCGCGGCAGCGCCATAAAAATCGTTAGCGCTAAAGATCGCTTCTCGACCCGACAAAAAATTGTCAGTTTCCCCTCCTCCAGAATTGGCAGGCGGTGCCATCGGCAAGCCTGCCCTGATAAGTTTGCTGGGTTTTAACCCAGACACTCCCGGGCGATGCGCACCGCTTCCCGAATCATTTAATTAGTATAGCCCCACTCATTCCATCAAAAATTAAATTGACAATATCCGGTTATACGGTTATATAAAATTTATGAAAAACGAAGCCGCCCTCTTTAAATCCCTGGCCGATGAAACTCGGCTGAAGATCTTCTGGCTCCTGATACTGAAAGAAGAACTCTGTGTCTGCGACATCATGGGGGTCCTGGGCATCACCCAATCCAAGGCCTCCCGGCACCTGCGTTATCTCTATCACCTGGGCTGGGTCAACGACCGCCGGGAAGGCGTGTGGATGAATTACCGGCTGAGCGTCACCCCCGGCAGCCCGGAAGATAAACAGCTCAAGCTGCTGGCGGACATCTTGAGTTCCAGCCCGGAGGCCCAAGCTCTGCGGGAGCGGCTGGAGCAGTGGCTGGCAGCCAAGGGGCAGAGCAAAGAGGGGAGCGCCGCGGCGTGTCAATGCTCCTGAAGTTGATTACTTAAACCTAATCGGATGGATAAAATTTTTTATGTTGACTTAATCGGTTAACCGGATATAAAGAAATAATATGAAAACAGAGGCCAGATTCTTCAAATCCCTGTCGGACGAGACTCGTTTAAAAATTCTCTGGCTCTTGTCCGGGGCTGAAGAACTCTGTGTTTGCGATGTTATCAACGTTTTGGGCATCACCCAATCCAAGGCCTCCCGGCACCTGCGCTATCTCTACCACCTGGGCTGGGTCACGGACCGGCGGGACGGACTGTGGATGAACTACCGCTTAGCCGTGCCCCCCGGCAGCCCGGGAGAGAAACTGCTCAAGCTCCTGGAGGAAATGTTGGCGCCCCAGCCCGAAGCCCAGGAATTACGGGGGCAACTGGAACATTGCCTGGAGGCCAAACGGCACTCCCAGTGTGCGAAGGGGCCGAGCGCCGGTCTTAAAGAGGCGTCCCCGAAGTGGCCTGAAACCTAAAATTTTTTGGCTTATAATATTTAATAAATCGCTTATACGGTTATCAAAGAAATAGGAGCACTTATGGCCGCCACCGTTGCCAGGCGTCTGGGTTTTGTGGAGCGCTTTCTGACCCTGTGGATTTTCTTGACCATGGCCGGGGGCGTAGCTTTAGGCTTTTTCATCCCGAGCTTCACCAAGGTTTTAACGTATTTCCAGGTGGGCACCACCAATATTCCCATCGCCATCGGCCTCATTTTGATGATGTATCCGCCTCTGGCCAAGGTGCGTTACGAGGAACTGCCCCAGGTCTTCAAGAACTTCAAGGTCCTGACGCTCTCCTTAATCCAGAACTGGGTGATCGGCCCCATCCTCATGTTCCTGTTGGCCATCGCTTTTCTCAGCGGCTATCCGCACTACATGGTGGGCCTGATCATCATCGGGCTGGCCCGCTGCATCGCCATGGTCATCGTCTGGAACGACCTGGCCCAGGGGGACACGGAATATTGCGCCGGGCTGGTGGCCTTCAACTCCATCTTCCAGATGCTGTTCTTCTCCGTTTACGCCTATATTTTTGTCACGGTGCTGCCCGGCTGGCTGGGGATCGCCTCGGGCCTGGAAGTCAAGGTCACCATCCTCCAGGTGGCGGAAAGCGTGATGATCTACCTGGGCATCCCCTTCTTCGCCGGCATGTTCACCCGGTTTTTCCTGGTCAAACGCAAGGGGATTAAGTGGTATGAAGAAAAATTCATGCCCAAAATCAGCCCCATCACCCTTATTGCCCTGCTGTTCACCATTATGGTGATGTTCTCCCTCAAGGGCGAGTACATCGTGGCTTTACCCCTGGATGTGGTCAGGATCGCCATTCCCCTGACCATCTATTTCTTCATCATGTTCTTTGTGACGTTTTATATGTCGGCCAAGGCAGGGGCCGGATATCGCATTGCCGCCACCCTGTCTTTTACTGCCGCCAGCAACAACTTTGAGCTGGCCATCGCGGTGGCCGTGGCCGTCTTCGGCCTGCAGTCGGGGGAGGCCTTTGCCGCAGTGATCGGCCCCCTGGTGGAGGTCCCGGTGCTCATCAGCCTGGTGAACGTGGCCTTGCGGTTCAGGGAAAAGTATTTTGCCCCTCTGGTCTGCGCACCAGGGATCATAGAGGAAAAAAGGTAGATCCATGTTCAAGACCATCGTCCTGGCCACCGACCTGTCGCCCGCCTGGGATGAAATCGTCGCCTGCGCCGGAGAATTTAAGGCCCTGGGGTGTTCCCGGGTGATCTTGACCAACGTCATCGTCACCAAATTCCTGATGGGGTTGGAAGAAATGCTCCGGGCCGACGTCCGGCCCAAGCTGGAAGCGCTGCAGCGGCAACTGGAAGCCCAGGGGTTGCAGGTGGAAGTGGAGATACCCATCGGCTTGCCGGCCTATTCTTTGAACGATATCGCCTGTCGCTATGGCGCCGACCTGATCGTGATGGGCTCCCACGGCACCGCCCTGTGGCGGGAGGCGGTGTTGGGGTGCTTCACCTGTGCCGTGGTGCACCATGCCAGGTACCCTATTTTGCTCGTTAACGTGCGGGTTAAACAGGACCGGGAAGCGGACCCCAGCCGTCTGCATTGCGGCTCACTATTGCGCCATGTCCTGTTCCCCACCGATTTTTCCGCCATTGCAGTGCGGGCCGGAGAATTTGTCGAGCTTTTGGCGACCAGGGGCCTAGGCCAGGTGACCCTGCTCAGCGCCCTGGATGTGCCGGGACACGAAGCGTACCCGGAGGGCTACCAGGAGATCGCCGAGGGGGCGGCCCGGGACTTGCTGGCGCAATGGAAGCAACGGCTCTTAAAAGCCGGGGTTCCCCTAGTTCATGATCGCTTCGATCCCGGGCACCCCATCCCCGCCATTCTCCAGGTTCTGGAATCTCAAGATATCTCGTTAATCGTCATGGGCACCCAAGGGAAGGGTTTTATCCAGGAGCTGTTCCTGGGCAGCGTGGCCCATAATGTTTCCCGGCTGGCGACGTGCCCGGTGCTCTTGATCCCGCCGGCGTCCCGGTAATTCCGGGAGCATATCGAGAAGGATTTTTGATTCCAGGCGAAAAAAGTTTGTCAGGACGCGCCGGATTTGTCTGCTGCCATGGTTTAATATTTATAAATCCGGATACCCGGTTATTAAGTCAGCAAGTCTGACTTCAATCACTGCAATAAGGAAGGGAACCAATGAAATTGTTACGTGGAACTTTGATCGGTTTGTTTTGCCTGGTGGTGGGTTTTCTGGTGGTCTGGCAGGCCATGCCGAGCCAGGCGCAGGGTGCGGCTCCGGCCAAAGGCAAGCCGGCGGTCTACGATTTCGGCGCCAAGTACTGCGTCCCCTGCAAGGAGATGCAAAAGGTCATGGCGGAGCTGAAGCCTCAGTATGGCGACCAAGTTGAATTTCGCCTGGTCTATTCGGATGAGGAAATGCCCCTGTTCAAGGAATACAAGATCGTGGCCATCCCCACTCAGGTCTTTTTCGATGCTTCCGGCAAAGTGGTGGACCAGCATATCGGCGCCTTGCCCAAGGAAGAGCTCATCAAGAAACTGAAGGAATTGAAGTTCATCGCTAATTGAGGAGACCATTCATGTCATGGAGTGAAACCCTGGGGCAGGTCATGCAGACCCGTCCCATCCTGGCATACGGAGCCAGCTATCTGGGAGGGGTGGTAGCCACCGCCAGTCCCTGTATCCTGGCGAGTATTCCCTTGGTCATCGGCTTCGTGGGCGGCTATGCCGAGGGGCGTAAGAAGCAGGCTTTCTTCTATTCACTCACCTTTGTGGTGGGGTTGGCCTTGGTGATGTCGATCCTGGGGGCCATGGCCGCTCTGATGGGCACCATGTTCGGGGATGTGGGGACTTACTGGTATTTTGTGGTGGCGGTCATCCTCATGGTCATGGGCCTGCAGTTGTCCGGCCTGATTAATCTCAAAATGGGCGGCAACGCCCAAAGATTTTTGCCCCAGCGCACCGGCTTGATCGGCGCCTTGATTTTGGGGGCGCTGTTCGGCCTGGTCCTCTCGCCCTGCGCCTCCCCGGTGCTGGCGGTGATCCTGACCGTGGCCGCGGTCAAGGGCGAGGTGGCTTACGGCAGCACCCTGCTCTTTGCCTACGCCCTGGGCCAGGGCACCCTGATCATCCTGGCCGGCACCTTTACCGGGGTGATCGAAAGCTTCCTGCAATCCCGGGGGGCCAAAGCGAGCGTGATCATGCAACAGGTGGCCGGCTGGCTTGATCTTCTTTGTCGGGGCCTATATTTTCTTCCAGGGGGTTCGCGCCTGGCTAATTTGATCGTGCGAGCAGAGAAATTGTCTTTCCTTTAAGGGATGCTAACCATGGATAACCAACATCCACAAAAGCAGGCGGTGGCGGTGGAAATCGCCGCCGAAACGACCGAACAGCCGATCAATCTCATTCCCAAGGTGAAAGCGGCAATTGCCGATTTGTCGGCCAGGCAAATCCTCAAGCTGGTCTTGCTGGCTCTGGCGCTCATTGCCTGGTATCCGCTTTACAGCCGACTGGACCCCTTCTCCAGTTGGATCGCCTACGACGCCTTCCGGATCGCCCAGGGCACCCATTTGGGCGAATCCGTCGCCTTTTTCTTCCTGGATATCCCCAAGGTCTTCATGCTGCTGCTCCTGATCGTCTGGGCCGTAGGCGTGATCCGCTCCTTTTTCACCCCCGAGCGCACCCGGGCCATCCTGGCGGGCAAGCGGGAGTTCCTCGGCCATGGGCTGGCGGGGGCGCTGGGGGTGGTGACGCCGTTCTGTTCCTGTTCGGCGGTGCCCCTGTTTATCGGCTTTATGGAAGCGGGCATTCCCCTCGGCGTCACCTTCTCCTTTCTCATCACGGCTCCCATGGTGAATGAGATCGCCCTGGCGCTGCTTTTGGCCATGTTCGGCTGGCGCATCGCCCTGCTCTACATGACCACCGGACTGGTCATTGCCATCTCCACCGGCCTGGTCATCGGTCGCCTGAAAATGGAGCGCCAGGTGGAAGACTGGGTCTATGAGATCCGCATGGGGCAGGCTCCGGCCCACCTGCAAACCTTAACCTGGATGGGCCGCATCGATTACGGTTTTCACCAGGTAAGAGAAATTGTCGGGCCGGGTCTGGATCTATATCATTTTGGGGATCGGGGCGGGGGCGGCGATTCACGGCTATATTCCCGCCGGCATGATGGCAAAATACATGGGGAAGGCCTGGTGGTCGGTGCCGGCGGTGGTCCTGTTCGGGGTCCCGTGGTACTCCAACGCCGCCGGCGTTATTCCTATCGTTCAGGCTCTTATGGAGAAAGGGGCGGCCTTGGGCACGACGCTGGCTTTCATGATGTCGGTCATCGCCATTTCCTTCCCGGAAGTGGTCATTCTCCGGAAGGTCTTGAAGCCCAAGCTCATCGCGGTCTTCATCGGGGTGGTGGCCGTGGGGATTACCATCGTCGGCTATATCTTCAATGCCATTTTGTGAGGGCGGCATTCAAGGAGCAAGAGTGGCTAATCAGAACCTGAAGGATGTCATCAAGGACCGTTACGGCAAGATCGCCCGGGGGGAGCAGACTTTCTGCTGCCCCACCTGCGGGCCGACGACCACCGACCAATGCCTGGCCGTGGGCTATACCGCCGAGGATTTGCGCCTGGTCCCCGAACTGGCGATTTTGGGGGTGGGCTGCGGCAACCCCACCGCCCTGGCGGACCTCAAAGTCGGTGAGACCGTCCTGGACCTGGGCTCCGGCGCCGGGATCGACGTCTTCCTGGCGGCCAAAAAGGTCGGGGAGCAAGGCCGGGTCATCGGCGTGGATATGACCGAAGACATGGTGGCCAAAGGAAGGCAACTGGCCCAGGAGCATGGCTTCGGCAACGTGGAGTTCCGCCAGGGCGATATCGAGCATCTCCCCGTGGATTCGGCAACCGTGGATGTCGTCATCAGCAATTGCGTGATCAACCTGACCCCGGACAAACTGGCGAGCTTCAAGGAAATCCATCGGGTCCTAAAGCCCGGCGGGCGGATCCTTATCGCCGATCTGGTGACTGCCGGCGAACTACCGCCGGACGTGAGGGCCAGCGCCGCGGCCTGGGCCGACTGCCTGGCCGGGGCCATGGAGAAGGAGGCCTACCTGGAAACCATCCGCCGCGCCGGTTTTACGGAGGTGGCGGTAGTTTCTGAGTCGTCCTACGAGACGCCGGGGATGGATGAGCGTCTGCGCGGCAAAATCCTCAGCGTGAAAGTGCGCGCGGTTAAGGGTCAATGATGGCTGGGAGGAATTGGTGATCTTAAGCCCTGTTAAGCGGGGTTTTTTCTATTCGCCAGGAGAAGCATTGCTATTGATATAACCGGATATCCGGTTATAATATAATTATGTATTTTGTTTAATGGAGATGATGAAAATGGCAAACAATGATGTGGTTCTCGTGAAGAATTCTCGAACTTCCGGGCGTCTCAGGGGGATGTTCCTGCGGCAGTATGCCTTGCACCCCGGAGGTGGCCGCGATGTTTCAGCAAAAAGTGGCCGAACTGCGGGCGGCTCTAGAGGAAGCTTATCCCGGCCGGACCGGGGTGGAGCATGTGAATCTCAAGGAAAACCAGGAGGAAAGAGAGAGCGAGATCGGCCAACTCCTGGTCACCAAGAAATACCCCGGCCCCCTGGTGGTGATCAACGGGGAGCCCAAGTTCGCCGGGTCCATCCAGGTGAACAAGATCGTCAAAGAAGTGGGAACCGTTCTCAGCTAAAGGAAAGGAGCCGGTTATGGCGGAATTTCTGGAAACACAAGTACGAGAAGTTCATCTTCAAAGTAAAAGCGGGCTACCTATACAGCCAGGAAGAATTCTGGGCGGATATCCAGGGGAACGTGGCCACCGTGGGACTCACCGACTTCCTGCAAAAGGCCAAGGGCGACGTGGCCTTTCTGGAGACCGTGGAGCCGGGCGCCGAGGTCAAGCGGGGCCAGGAGATCGGCAAGATCGAGACCATCAAGGCCACTTTCGGCATCATCTCCCCGGTGTCCGGCAAAATAGCCGAGGTCAATCCCGAGATGGACGCCAGCCCTTACCTGATCAACCACGACCCTTACGGCGCCGGCTGGATCTATCGCATCGAGCTCAGCGACCCCGAGGGCGACAAGGCCCAACTCATGGAGGCCAAGGAATACTTCGAGGCAATGAAAGACAAGGTCGCCCAGGAGGCGAAGAAACTTTATGGGTAAGAAGCACAAGCAAGTGGTGGTGCTCCCGTGCAGCGGCATCGGCAAGGTTTACGGCGCCGTGGCCCGGGAGACCGCCTATGAGCTGGTGGAAAAGGTGCGGCCCGGAGTGGCTACCCTTACCTGCCTGCCGCTCTTAGTGATCAACGATCCCGAGGCGGTGGCTTTGGTGACGGAAAACCCGGTGATCACCATCGACGGTTGCCCCAAGGACTGCGCCAAAAAGAGCGTGGAGGCAGTGGGCGGCCGGGTGGCCAAGGCCTACGAGGCCATCAAGTTTTACAAAGAACACAAGGACCTTAAGCCGGAAGGCATTGCGGAAGTTAATGATACCGGCCGGAAGCTGGCCCAGGTGGCCGCGGCAGAAGTGGCTCAGGAAGTGGACAAGCTGGCCGCCGGGGAGGAGCAGTGATGGACATCCAGGTCGTGAAAGTGGGCATCGTCTCCTGTAGCGGCGAGGAGATCCCGGAGGGCACCCTGTGCCGCCTGGCCTGTCGCAAGGTGCTGGATGAGCGCCCCGGCGAGACCGTCACCATCTGCCTGCCCCTGTTCATCGCCGGCGGCGAGGAGGAACGCACCTTTGCCCAAAATTACCCCACCATCACGGTGGACGGCTGCGACAAGCTGTGCGCCGCCAAGGCCACGGAGATGCTGTCGGGCAAACCCAGCAAATCGCTGTCCATCCCCGAGATTCTGAAGAAGCATGGCTTGAAGCCCCCGACCAAGCTGCGCCATTTCGGGCCGCAGGAGGATGCGGCGGTCAAGGCGGTGGCAGCAGAAATCGCCAGGGCGGTGGACGAGGTTTTGGAAGAAGAATAACCAAGGAGCAACTATGGCAATTTATAAAAATAAAGTGGAGTGGCGGGGCGAGCATCTGGGCTACACCTGGATGCAGAACGGCGTGGAAATGGAATTCTCGGCGCCGCCGGACCTCTTCGGCAAGGCGGGGGTGCTCACCCCCGAAGACGCCTTTGTGGCTTCGGCCAATACCTGCTACTTCATGATGGTGGTCTGGGCTGCGGAACGCTTCAAGATGGACCTGGTCTCCCTGGAGATGGAGGTCGAGGGCGAGGTGGAGGAACACCTGGACCGCACTTCCTGGTTTAAGCGGGTGACCTTTTATCCCAGGATCGTGGTCAAGGGCAAATCCAAAGAGATGGTGCAGCGGGCCCTGGACATGGCCATGAAGTACTCCACCATCAACCAGTCCTTCAAGTCCGAACTGGTTATTAAACCGGACATCGTGATCCAGTAAAGGAACTCCCATGCCGGAAGCATTACGACATCGCCTTTCTGGGAGGCGGCCCGGCGGGCTACCAGGGCGCTATCCGGGCGGCCCAACTGGGGGCGAAGGTGGCCGTGGTGGAGGAAAGCTTCCTGGGCGGCGTCTGCCTCAACCGGGGCTGCATCCCCACCAAGACGGTGCGGGCCTCCGCAGAGGTGGGAAGGGCCATGCGCCGGGCCCGGGAATTCGGCTTTCAGCCGGTGGAGGCAAGCCCCGACATCAAGGCCATTATCGCCCGGAAAGAGCGGGTGGTTACGGGGCTGCGCCGCAGCATCGCCGGACTTTTCCAGGCCCGGCGCATCGACCTCTGGTGGAAGGCCGCGGCCGACTTCTTGCCCCCACCCGCATTGAAGTGGAAAAAGACGGGCAGTCAAGCCTGGTGGAAGCCGCCAAAGTGGTGATTGCCACCGGCTCCCGGCCGGCCCGCTTACCCATGTTTCCCCAAAGTTCCCGGGTCTTCCTGGCCGACGAAATCCTCACCCTCGACTACCTGCCTGGGCACCTGCTGGTGGTGGGCGGCGGCGCGGTGGGGGTGGAGATGGCCGCCATTTTCCGGGAACTGGGCTCCCAGGTGACCCTGGTGGAGGTGATGGAGCGCCTGCTGCCTTATGACGACGCCGAGATGGCGGAGTATCTGGCGGGGGTGCTCAAGCGGCGTAAGGTCGCGGTCAAGTGCGGCGTCCAGGTGTGCTCGGTGGAGGAAGGGGTGGAGAATTTTACCTGTAGCCTGGACGATCGGACCGACCTTGCCCCTGACACCATCCTGCTGGCCACGGGGCGGCGGTTCAACACCGAGGGCCTCGGTCTGGAAGAGTTGGGAGTTGACCTGGATAAAGGGCACATCGTGGTGGACGAACATATGATGACCAACGTCCCGGGAATTTATGCCGCGGGCGACGTCATCGGCGGCTGGCTCCTGGCTCACGTGGCCTTTGCCGAAGGCATCTGCGCCGCGGAGCACGCCCTGGGTCTGGGAAGCAAGATGGACTATAGCGTTGTCCCCCGCTGCACCTTTACCCTCCCGGAGTACGCCGCCGTGGGGGCTTCGGAAGAGGAAGCAGAGGCCAAATATCCCGTCAAGGTGGCCCGCTTTCCCTTCAAATCTTTGGGAATGGGACAATGCCTGGGAGAGCTGGAAGGATTGGTGAAGATCATCGCCCACGCCCAGACCGATCAAATTTTGGGAGCCCACATCATCGGTCCCCATGCGGCGGATATGATTCATGAGGTCGCGGTGGCCATGCGGGGCGGACTCCCCAGCCGGGTGATCATGGAGACTATCCACGCTCACCCGACTTTGTCCGAGGCAGTGCTGGAAGTGGCCCAGGCCCTCCACGGCCAGGCCATTCACCAGCCGCCCAGGAGATGCTTGATGCCCTATGCGGCCCCGGAATGGCTAATTACCGAGGTGCGCCGCGCCAAGCGGGGCCGAGGCGCAGAAATGGTGACGCAAACCCGGGACCTGTTGGACCGCCTCCATTTGCCCACGGTGTGCGACAGCGCCCGCTGCCCCAACCGGGGCGAGTGCTTCTCTCACCACACCGCCACCTTCCTGATCCTGGGCGAGGTCTGCACCCGAGGTTGCGCTTTTTGCGCCGTGAAAAAGGGGAGACCCTCTGAGCTGGAGGCGGACGAACCCCGACGCCTGGCCCAGGCGGTGGCCGAGTTGGGCCTGCGCCACGTGGTCATTACCTCGGTGACCCGGGATGATCTCCCGGAGGGCGGCGCGGCCCACTATGCCAGGGTAGTGGCAGCCTTGCGGCAGCACTGCCCCGGGTCCGGGTAGAACTCCTGGTGCCAGATTTTGCCGGGTCCAGGAAGGCGCTGGCGGTGGTGCTGGCTACCCAACCGGACATCCTGGCCCACAACCTGGAAACCGTGCCCCGGCTTTATCCTCGAAGTGCGGCGGGGGGCTGATTACGGGCGTTCTCTGAAGGTGCTGGAGCAGGCCAAGCAGCTTGCTCCTAAAATCGTCACCAAGTCCGGCCTGATGCTGGGTCTGGGCGAAGAATCATCGGAAATCGATGCAGGTGCTGAAGGATTTGCGTGCAGTGCGATTGTGACATGCTTACCCTCGGTCAATATCTATCCCCCTCCCTCCACCATGTCCCGGTGGCCCGCTATGTGGGGCCGGAGGAGTTTGCTTCCTGGCAGCGGCAAGCTCTGGATCTCGGCTTTAAAAGCGTGGCCGCCGGGCCCTTGGTGCGCAGTTCCTATAAGGCCCCCATCTTCTTTCAGGAGGTGTAATGACCTCCTGGCGTCTGCTCGATAGTGGGGCTATGTCTCCCTCTTTAAATATGGCCATCGACCGGGCCATCCTGGCTCTCCATGCCAACGGCCAGGCGCCGCCAACCTTGAGGTTTTACCAGTGGCAGCCTGCCGCGGTCTCACTGGGCTACTTTCAGAAGCGGCACAACCTCAATCTCGACGTCTGCCAGCAATACGGGTATCGAGGTGGTGCGGCGGCCCACCGGCGGCAAGGCGGTGCTGCACCTGGGGGATTTCACTTATGCAGTAATCGCCGGGACTGGTGACGGCATCCCTTCGGCGGTGACCGCGGCGTACCGTCTAATCAGCGAAGGATTGTTGGCACGGTTTTCATTCCTTGGGGATCGATGCCAGGATGGGCCGTGAGATCGGGAAGTCTCCCCAGACGGACGTCTGCTTTCTCCGTTGCGCCATCGGCGCCATCGTGCATCAGGGGAAAAAGCTCGTGGGAAGCGCCCAAACCTGGCATGCCTCCAGCATGTTGCAGCACGGCTCCATAATACTTTATGCCGCAAGATGAGATGTTACTCAAACTTTGGGCGGGTACCTCCGGCGCCGGCGAATTGCAAACCGCTTTTAAGGGCCGGATTGACCTCCCTCCGGGAGATTTTAGGATACAGCATCGATCTCAAGCAAATTAAAGACCGCCCTCCGAGAGGGTCTGGCCCGGACTCTGGGAGTGGACCTGGTGGAGGGGGAACTGACCTGGGAAGAATGGAACCTGGCCCGGGAACTCATAACCAGGAGGCGAATCACAACCCATGCCCGACGAGGATATCACCCAGATTTCCCTCGGCCGGTTCCGGGTCGGCATCACCGGCCTGAAAGCGGCCATCGAAGAGGCAAAATCCTGGCGGGGGCGTCCTGAGGAAGAGATCGCCCAGGCTTTGCTTGCCGCGGTCAAGCCCAGGAACTACATTCCCGCCTCCGCCCAGGAGGAGTATAAACGGGCCTTCTTGCGGGAATTTAAAAAGGCCCTGGGCGAGAAGGTGGAAGAGGACAGCACCGGGCTGAGCATCAAGATTCTGGGCCCCGGCTGCCCTTCCTGCGACCGGCTGGAGCAAACCGTCATGGCGGTGCTGGGGGAGCTGGGCCTCCCGGCGGAGGTGGAGCACGTCCGGGACATGAAAGAAATTGCCGCGCTGGGGGTCTTTGGCACCCCGGCGCTCCTGATCAATGACGAGGTTAAAGCTGTGGGCCAGGTACCCGACCGGGAAGCGCTGAAAAAATGGCTACAGGAAGCTACAGCATCGCAGAGGTGAGCAGGGCGAATCTACATGAAGAAAACCAGGATCTTGGTTTTTGTGCTCTTAGCTTTGGCTGCATTAATGTTGCAGATAATTCTGAGGATGGGGAAACCTGATGGACAAACTAAAAGTTGCTGTTCGCCTTCCCTTAATTTCTATCAGCATTAATCATTCAGAGAGTCTGAAGGGCGTCAGCCGTTGAGGGTCAGACCAAAGGTCGGCCGCGTAATCTATATCACTGCAACGAGATTTGCGATTGTGCTCAAGAAATTTGACCAAGGAGTGAACTCAACAGAGGGCTGGCGGAAGCTATCCACCAGGAAAAATACCAGGGGAAAATGATGGGTAATTAAAGACTATCTGATCATTCTGGCCGTATACACCTTGTTGGGGTGAGCTGTACCAACCTCTTCCTACGGGGCAGAGCCAAACTGGCCCAGGTCGTTTATATCACCAAGAGCAAGGCCTGCGGCTGCAGCGCCAAGACCGTGCAAGCCGCGGACGCCTTGGTGAACCAGACCTTTACCGGGCCGCGGCAGGCGTTACTGAAGCGCATTGATTACGACACCGACCGGCAAGCCGCGGTGCCGTATATCGGCGAGTACCACCTCATCCAGTTGCCGGCCCTGATATTTCTGGACGGCCAGAAACACCTGCTCTGGATGGCCGTAGGGGAGGTGGCGAAAGAGGACGTGGCCGCCAAGCTCTCCCAATTCGGCGGTTGAACCCAATTTCAGGAGTGATAATTGGAGAGGCTAATGGGCAGCTTAAAGACTAAAAAGATCGTTCTAACTATAATATTGCTCTTGGGGATTTTCGGGCCCAGCGCTTCCTACGGCTGGCAGCCGAAGCTGGCCCAGGTGGTGTATATCACCCTGAGCAAGGCCTGCAGTTGCACCTTGGAACTTTGTCAGGCCGGGGACATTATCGTGGGCAATGTCTTTAGCGGCGAGAGAAAGGGGCTCCTGAAGCGCATCGATTATTCCACGGATAAGGAAGCGGCCAGGGTGTATGTCAAGAAGTATCATATTACCCAGGCGCCGGCGCTGCTGTTTCTCGACGCTCAGGGCAACGTGCTGTGGATGGCCTTGGGGGAAATGGCGGAAAAGGATATCACTGAAAAGCTTAGCCAGTTCGGCGGCTAAAAATCAAATACGATGAGGTGAAATTAAACCATGAAGAAATTACAGGTCTTGGGCCCGGGTTGCCCCAAATGCGTGGAGTTGGCCAAGCGCACGGCAGAGGCGGCCAAAGCTCTCGGCGGGGACTATGAGGTGGAAAAGGTGAGCGAGCTGAGCAAGATCATGGCCTTCGGCATCTTCACCACCCCGGCCCTGGTGGTGGACGGCGAGGTTAAGGTGGTGGGCCAGGTGCCCAGCGTCGACGAAATCAAAAAACTTATCGGCTAACGAGATAAGGGCCGCAGCTCATGCTGAAAGTCTTGTTTCTCTGCACTGAGAACGCCTGCCGCAGCCAGATGGCCGAAGGTCTGGTAAACCACGACTTGGCCGGGCAGGTGCAGGCCTTTTCCGCCGGGGTGCGGCCCAGCCGGGTCAACCCCCGGGCTATCCAGGTCATGGCGGAGTTGGGCATCGATATCAGCCACCATCGGTCCAAGTCGGTGGACGACCTGGCCGGGGAACAGTTCGACCTGGTCATCACGGTCTGCGACCAGGCCCAGGAACAATGTCCCATCTTTCCCGGGGAAACCGAAGTCATGCACGTCGGCTTCCCGGACCCGGCCAAAGCCACCGGCAGCGAAGAGGAGATCATGGCTGGCCTTCCGGCAGGTGCGGGACGCCATGCGGCAGCAACTGGTGCCGTTGCTTAGGGAGAAATCCCCAAGGAAAAATCCTTGAGCACCACTTTCAACATGTCTCTTCATGGCCCGGATAGACCGCAAGAATTGGCGGCTGATCTAAACGCGATCGAAGATTGGCAGCAGCCGGCATGAGCCGGAGAGTCACCAGGTATTCGAAGCCCACTCAACTGCCGCAAAAATCCGGCGGCTTGCTCGGCTTCCGGTAATCGGTGGCATTTGGCGATTCTCTAGCTGGTGGCTGGTCTTCTTTGGGATCTATGCCAGTTCCTCGGTGTGCGTCTTCTGAGGCACTCCCGGCTGCCCGGTGGGCGGCGGCGCGGCGGCCGTGGTGGGCGGGGTATTCGGCGCCATTTATGGCAATATGGCAAAAGTGATTGGGAGACACGTCTAAGGGGATGGCTGTCGCCGGAAGTTCCTGAAAGTCACAAGGCTAAGATGTTACTGGACCAGATTGATAACTTTGAAATCTTCCGTCCCAAGATGGACTCCTCTAAAGAAGTCCTGCACGCCATCGCCACTTTCGAGGCGGATATCTCCCCATCCTTCCCCTATGTGAATGCCGAATTGGGCGGCTGGGACTATGATCAAACCAACCAGGTGCTCCTGCTCAAGCTCTCGGACGGCAAATGGATCACCCTGCACCCCCAAAAAATCGCCATTCGGGGGGCCCGGGACATGGAGGAATGCCACGCCCTGCTGGACTGGATCAAAGGCGCAGATCAATGATATTTACGACCGCCGGGAAACCATCACCCCGCGCTACGTGAGCCAGGCCGGCCTCAAGATCATGGAGATTTTGAAGCTGCTGCCCATGACCAATTGCAAACTGTGCGGCTATCCCACTTGCATGGCCTATGCCGCGGCCCTGCGGGAAGGCGAGATTTCCCTGCAGGCCTGCAAGCCTTTGTGGGAAGAAAAATACCGGGAAAAGCGGGAAAAGCTCGAGGCCTATCTGCAGAGCTACGGCTGGCGGGCCCTGGATGAATTTTGACATCCCTTAAGTCAGGGGCCATAACCCCGGGGAGGCAAGATGCTACTGGACCAGATCAAAAACTACGAGATCTTCCGGCCCAAGTGCGACTATACCAAGGAAATCCTGCACGCCCTCGCCACCTTTGACACGGACATCTCCCCGGTCTTTCCCTATCTGAACGCCGAACTGGGCGGCTGGGATTATGACGGGGATAATCACGTGCTGCTGCTCAAGCTCTCTGCCGGCAAAGGGTTTACCCTGCAGCCGCACGAGATTGCCGTCAAAGGGGCCCGGGATATCGAGGAATCCCACGCCATGCTGGAGTGGATCAAGGGGCAGATCAACCAGGTCTATGAGCGCCGGGAGGAGATCACCCCCCGCTACACCGGCCAGGCCGGGCTCAAGGTCATGGACATCTTGAGGCTGCTGCCCATGACCAACTGCAAGGCCTGCGGCTATACCACCTGCATGGCCTATGCCGCGGCCCTGCGGGAAGGGGAGATCAGCCTCAACGACTGCCCGCCTCTCCGGGAAGAAAAATACCGGGAGAAACGGGAAAAGCTTCAGGCCTACCTGGAAAGCTTCGGCTGGCGGGCCCTGGACGCGGAATAGGAGCAAGGAGAACTATGGTTATCAATAAATTGGCCTACCGGGTTTTGATCTGGATATTACTGCTGCTGTGCGTCGCCACCTGCAGCAACGGCCAGCATCGGGCCGAAGGCCCAGGTTCCCGAGACCACCTTTGATTTCGGCGAAGTTTTTGAAGACGTGAAGTTGACCCACACCTTCGACATCAAGAATATCGGCGACGCCCTCCTGGAGATCAAGGATATCGACTCCGATTGCGCCTGCACCGCGGCCGACTCCGACCGCCGCATCCCCCCCGGCGGACAGGGCCGCATCACCCTGACCATCGCCCCTTACTCGGTGCTGCGGCAATTTACCAAAAAAACCAAGGTGTTTTTCAACGATCCGGAGCATCCCCAGGTGGTCCTGACCCTGCAAGGTTACGGCAAGCCTTTTATTGAAATTCAGCCCAGCCACATCATCCGGTTCCGGGGCAAGCCGGGAGAGGAACTGCGCAGCCAGGTGCGCTTCACCTCCCACCTTCCCGGGTCCTTCGAGATTACCGAATTTAAAACCAATATCCCCCAGTTCATCGACGTGACCGTGAAAGCGGAAGAGCCGGGCCGGATTTACGTGGTGGAGGTCAGCAACAAACGGCAAGAATCGGGCAATTATGCGGGAGTGATTGAACTTTCTACCACCTCCCCCAAGCGTCCCCGGTTAATCATGCGGGTTTTTGGCGAGCTTTCCCTCCCTTCAGTCGGGAGGCCAATAGAACGGCATCAAAGCGCCGGGATTAAGATGGCGGCTTAGTTCCAGGAAAGCTTCAACCATTGCCGGCCGGAGAGGAAGACATCATGGAAAAAAAAATTAAGGCCATAATTCAGCAAGCCATTGATCTAACGATGAGTTCCCGGGAAATTTACCTAACCATGGCCGACCTGGTGGAACGCCCGCGAAACCAAGGAGACTTTGCGATACCTGAGCTAAGAATGAAGCGGGTCATAAGAGGTTTTTGCAAAAGGATTCTGGACGAGGCGGTGGCCTCCGGAGTCCCGAGAGAGGAGATCACTCTCAGAATTCCTGAAAATGCTGCGCCATCACCAAAAAATGTCCCCAAGGAAGCCCTGGTTCTTGCCATAAAGCGTGAAGAGACCTTGCATAAATTTTATAAATACTTAGAAAATGCCAACCACCGGGCTATTCCTTTCTGCGGCCGATCTGAACCCTGACAGAACAGTCCATGAGAAAAGAGCTTGTCGACCTCATTCGTGAAGCCATGGACCAACACGAACTGGCCCGGATTTTTATCACCGCCTGGCCCATCGGGTTGCCCATGCGGATACCCGGAAAATGTTCGAGTACCTGGCCAAGGAGGCGGAGGAGAACAAGGCCAAGCTGCATCAGTGCCTGACCCCGGAGGGCTGCCCGGTGGTCCCGCTGGGGCATGACGTCCACTTGGCGGAGCACTTGCAGGTTCCCGAAATTACCGAAGATTTATCTCCCAAAGATGCCCTGGCGCTGGCTATCAAGCGCTCCGACGGGCTCTGCCGGTTTTACCAATCCCTGGTCGAACTTCAACCGGAGGGCGAAATCCGGCGCCGCCTGAATATCTGGCCCGGGCGGAGTTAAGCCACAAGGAAAAGCTGGAAGATACATTTATGACGACGTAGCCTTTCCAGAGGTGTGGTAGGTCTATAAGATGCGTGGCCGGAAGGCAGGCTTGGCTTGTTATAGTTTACGGTGACTTATGCTCAAGATCGAAGATTTGTGGGTGAGCATTGACGGCAAGGAAATTCTCAAAGGGATCAATCTGCACATCCCTCGTGGGAGAGACGCACGTCCTCTTCGGCAAGAACGGCTCCGGAAAATCCACCCTGCTCATGACCATCATGGGTTTTCAGCGTTACCAGGTAAAGCAGGGGAAGATCTCCTTCCAAGGCCGGGACATCACTCACTCGCCTATTTATGAGCGGGCCCGCCTGGGCTTGGGGCTGGCCTTTCAGCGGCCGCCCTCGATTCGCGGGGTGAAAACCGGAGATGTCCTTTACGCCTGCGCCGGTATGAAACCTTACCTGCCCCTGGTGGAGCAGTACAACTTCACTCCTTTTCTGGATCGGGAGGTTAACTACGGCTTTTCCGGAGGCGAGCTGAAACGCTCGGAACTCCTGCAATTGCTGGTGCAGGACCCGTTGCTGGTGCTTCTGGATGAGCCTGAATCGGGGGTGGACCTGGAGAACCTCGAAGTGGTGGGGGAAATCATCGGTCGGCTGCTGCAGAAAGACCGGCGCCGGGGTCACCGGGAAAAATCCGGACTGATCATCACCCACACCGGCTTCATCCTGGATTACGTCAATGCCGACAGCGGCTACATCTTGTTGGACGGCAAGCTTCCGTGTCAGGGAAATCCCCGGGAAATTCTCCAGCACCTCAAGCAATACGGCTACGAGGAGTGCGCCCGATGTCTGAGGTAAAAACCCGCGCCGCCAAGAGTCGGGATAAGAAAGCCGCCCTGGGGCCGGATCTCAATCTGGAGGACTTCTCCCGCCAGGGCGGCGACTGGGCTTACGACCCCGAGTACCGGCAATTCACTTCCGAAGAGCGGCAGCATCTGCTCAAAGCCGGCATTGAATTGACGGACGAGGAACATGCCGGCACCTTCCTGCAGGCCGACGCCAAAGTGGTGCACTGCCGGGTCAACCAGCCGGGGGTGGAGGTGCTGCCCATCACCGAGGCCGTGCGCCGTTACGATTGGGTGTCCGATTACCTCTGGCGTTTGGTAGAGGTGGATGCCGATAAATATACGGCCCGGGCAGAATTGGAGCTGGACAACGGCTACTTCACCCGAGCCCTGCCCGGGGTGCGCCTGGCGCAGCCGGTGGAGTCCTGCCTCTATTTGCGCACCGACCTCTTCGCCCAATACATCCATAATCTGGTAATTGTCGAACCCGGGGCCCAGCTCCATATCATCACCGGCTGCACCACCCATCCCTCGGTGCGCTCCGGCCTCCATGTGGGGGTCTCGGAGTTTTATGTGCGGGCCGGGGGGCAGCTCACCTTCACCATGATCCACAATTGGGCGGAAGACGTCCATGTGCGCCCCCGCACCGGGGTCTGGGTGGAAGAGGGCGGCTGCTACATCTCCAACTATATCCTCCTCAAGCCGGTGAAAACGGTGCAAACCTATCCCACCGTGACCCTGGCCGGCCCGGGGGCTGTGGCCCGCCTCAACTCCATTCTTATCGCTCATCCGGGCTCCGAGCTGGATATCGGTGGCCGGGTGATCCTTCAGGCCCCCCACACCCGGGCCGAGGTCATCGCCCGCAGCCTCACCATCGGCGGCAAGTGCATCAGTCGCGGCCACCTGATCGGCCAGGCTCCCGAGATCAAGGCCCACCTGGAATGTCGCGGGCTTATCCTCTCCCCTACCGGGATCATCTACGCCATCCCCGAACTGGAGGGCCGGGTGGCCGGGGTGGATATGTCTCATGAAGCGGCGGTGGGCAAAATCGCCGCGGAGGAGGTGGAATATCTCATGGCCCGGGGACTCGATGAAGACGAGGCCGTCTCCACCATTGTTCGAGGCTTCCTCAAAGTTAAGATTGAGGGACTGCCTGCCGCCCTGGAAGAAGAAATGGAACGGGCCATCCAGGAGACTGGCAAAGGCCTTTAATACCATGGGAGGGAAGGCAATGATTGCCGAATATGTTCCAAAGCGCAGGGTCCCTTATATGTTCACGAAAAGCCACTATTTTCAGCCTCTGGTAGGAATTGATGCTACCTGATTTAGAAAAAATCATCCTCGCCGACCGTGAGGCTCGAGCCCTGGTGGCCCAGGCCAAAAAAGAGGCCCAGGTGATGCTGGACCAAGCTCAAATCCGGATTCAAGCTATCCAGGCGAAATTTCAAGGTGAACTCGCCCAACTCCAAGAAACCGTCCAGGAAGAGATTCTGCGCCAGGCCGAGGCACGGGCCGCTGAGGTGGCAGAGAGCACCGAACGGTATATTGCGGGACTGCGTGAGAAACAAGGTACTCATGGGGAAGAGGTCGCGGCTTTTCTCCTATCCCAGGTGTTGGCGGAATGATCCTCAGGGTCTGGCGCTATGCCTATGGGGGAGCCAAGATCATGGCTCTCAAAAGCTTTCTACTAACCGCGGAAGATTATCATTTTCTCCTGCGGTCTCGTCATCTCGATGACTTTCTGGGATATCTCTCCACCACGGCATATGGAGAGGCCTTAAGTGGGTGGGACTGGCAGACCCCAGAGGCAGAAAGTGAGTTCAGCCAGCGTCTTTATGGCGAATTGGCTCAGGCCTTCCAGAAGGTGGGCCGGGGATTGAAGAAACGGGAACGGCTCTTCATCGGGATATTGGCTCAAAGACTGGTGGCGGAAAATCTCAAGGTGGTGCTGCGGACATTACACCGTGGGCTGGCCCCGGACCAGGCGGTTCGCCTGCTCATACCGGTGGATAGGTTATCCCCGTTAAACTTCCGGGAATTGCTGAATCAGAAAGATATCAGCGCCCTGGTGAATTATCTGGCTAACACCCCTTGGGGGCCGCCCCTGGCGCGGGGGTTGCCCCGGTACTTGCGGGAGCACAGTCTCTTCCCCCTGGAAATGTCGATTAGATCTCTGGGTATTCGACTACATCCTGCAAGGACGGAACAGCCTGTCCGGACGGGACCGGCGTCTGTCAGGCCAACTTCTTGGGACCCTGGCGGATATCAACAACATCATCTGGGCGGGACGCTTTCGGGAGATCTACGGCTTCCCCGGAGAGGAAACCTACCAGTACCTCCTGGAGGCCGGGAGCCTGGGGGAGCCACGCCGACGGCATGACCTGGCCTTTGCCCCGAATCTGGCTGCGATGATCAACCGTTTACCCCGGCGACCTTATGGAGAGGTGCTGGAAGGGGCCGCTGACCTGGCCGCGGTGGAAGAGGGCCTGACCCGTTACTGGGTAAAGACCCTGGAGAAGGTCTTGAGCCTGCCGCCCTTCCAGATCGGCTTGCCCATAACTTATTTATTATTAAAAGAATTGGAGATCCGTAACCTGATCACCCTGTTCACCGGTATTATCCTCAGAATCCCGTCCGATCGGCTAAGCCCCCTGATCCGGGGAAGGGCCGCGGGAGGCCGTTATGTTTAAACCGGTCCCCCTGGTGTTAGTGAATATTGAGGTGGGTGAGGCTTACATTTCCCAGGCTACCGCCGTCTTGACCAAGCTGCGGATCATTCATCTGGTCAACTTGGTGGAGACCCCTCTGGGAAAATTAGGCTATATGGGGGAACTGGAGCGGGATTTATTGGCGCGCTACGAGCAGGTGGGCGAGGAAGTGGACCGGATGGCCCAGGCCTTGGAAATCGTCCCTCAAGTGGTGGAGATTCCTCCGGACCTGGATCCCGCCAAAGACATTTATCGGTTAGAGGAAGCGGTAGCGCAGATCAGCCAGCAGGTAGCCCCGCTGGTTCAGGACCTCCTGAAAATTAACGAACATCTGGCGATCTTAAGGCGGCAGCAGGAAAACCTGGAGCGGTTACGCCCTACGGAAATTAATCTGGAGGAGCTGGCTAAGCTTCAGTTCACTTATCTGACACCAGGCCTGGTGCCCACAGAAAATCTAACCAAACTGGAAGAGGCCCTGGCTCACCTGCACCATGCCTTGATTCCCGTAGCCGCGGCGGCTCCCCGCACCGTGATCCTGGCCGCCGCCCTGGCTCTAGATCGAGAGGTGGTGGACCAGGCCTTGAAAGGGGCTTTTTTTGAGCCCATGGACCTGCCGCCGGCGGCCCACGGCAGCCTGGAAGAAGTGCTGGCGGGAATGCAGACCCAAATTCAGGCCCTGGAGAAATCTCAGGAGGAGGCGCTGGCCCGGCGCGCCGCGCTCCGGGAACAACTGGGTCTGGACCTGATTCGCCTCCGGAACCGCGTCGATCTGACCCGCACCCTGCTCAAGGCCCGGGTGCTGTTCGGCAAGGTGGATCACGCCTACCTGGTCAGCGGCTGGCTCCCGGCGCACCTGGCGGATAAGCTCAAAGAGGCCATGGCCCAAGAACTGGGGGAGCACGTCATGGTGGAGGTCCTGACGCCGGAGGCCATTCCTGGGGTGCGGGAAGGCATCCTCAAGATCCCCATTCTCTTTAACAACCCTTATCTGCTCCGGCCCTTTGAACGCCTGACCACGGCCTATGGCACCCCGGGTTACCGCGAGGTGGAGCCCACCGCCTTTTTAGCCATCGGTTTTTTAGTGATGTTTGGCATGATGTTCGGGGATGTGGGCCAGGGCGCGGTGCTGCTGAGCCTGGGATACCTGATCTTCCGCAAATTTATCCGTTACACCGACTACGGTATCATCCTGATGGAATGCGGAGTATCCTCCATGGTCTTTGGGGTCCTTTACGGCAGCCTCTTCGGGATAGAAGGCCTACTTCCCATCCTCTGGTTTGCCCCTTTGAAAAACATTACCTATTTCATGAAAATCTCCCTAATCTTCGGAGGGGGATTTATCAGTCTGGGCCTGATCCTCAGTTTCATCAATGCCCTGCGCCTCCGCCAGGCCGGGTTGCCTGCGGCAGAGCTGTTGGCGGCTCTCTTTTATTGGATCTTGGCCGCTCTGGGGTTGCGCTATCTCCTCACCGGGGCCCTGGTATGGGATTTCTGGTTGGCGCTGGTGGTAGCCCTGGGCACCTTAGGTCTGAGCGCCTTGTTTATCTGGCAGCGGCTCCGGTTGTCTGTCTCTGGGGCTAAAACCCAGAAAGAGGGATGGGGTTTGCAGATCCTGGAAGGGGCCATTGAAGCGATAGACGGCACCATTCGATATGTGGCCAACACCATTTCCTTTATCCGCATCTCCGCCTTCGCCCTGGCTCATGCGGGCCTGTTTATCGCCGTCTTTTCCCTGGCTGAAACCCTGGGGCGCATGGGCGGCGGCGGGGTACTCTACTGGGTGACTATTGCTTTGGGTAATGCGGTTATTATCCTGTTGGAGGGGTTAGTGGTCTCCATTCAGACTATGCGCTTGGAATACTACGAGTTTCTGAGCAAATTTTTCCATGGGGGCGGAGAGCCGTTCAGCCCCTTCAAATGAAAGGCCCTGCCTTAAAGGGGACTAAAGACATGGTGAGAAAATTTTTCCCCGGCGTCGGTGCGATTCTTCTATCCTTAGGTCTGGAAGGTCTTTGGGTGGCGCAGGCCTGGGCTGAATCTGCCGGCAGCCCGGACCCCACGGTGGTCAAATGGGGGTTTCTGTCCGCCGCCCTGGTCGCCGGGCTTAGCGCCATAGGTGCGGCGATAGCCGTGGCGGTGGTGGGATCAGCAGCCCTCGGAGCTATGAGCGAAAAGCCGGAAATAGCCGGCCGGGCCCTCGTTTTTCTGGGGCTGGCCGAAGGCATCGCCATTTATGGGCTCATCGTGGCCATCATGATTCTCGGAAGGATTTGACCGGCCCAGAGCCATAATATCATGAACAATCTGAAGTTTTTTGTTATTGCCGATGAACACACCATCATGGCCTTTTCCCTGGCCGGAATAAGGGGAGAAGTGGCGCATACCCCCGGCCAGGTCCAGAAATTGTTAGCCCAGTCTTGGGAAGACCCTGAGGTGGGACTGGTCCTGATTACCGAACGACTGGCCGACCAGGTCCGGGAGGTAGTAGATGGAGCCCGGCGAGACCGCCTAAGGCCTTTGATTTTGGAAATCCCAGACCTGGCCGGGCCGATGGCCCAGAAAGAATCATTGCTGGACCGGCTGCGCTCTTTGATGGGCCTACCCAGGTGAGAAGCCATGCCCCTCTATGATCAAGTGGAACTTCTCTGTCAGGAAATCCTGACGCAGGGAAAACAAGAGGCTGAAAAGATCGTCAGCCAGGCCCGGGAAAAAGCCGATCAGCTGGTGGCTGCCGAAGAGGCGCGGGGCCGGGAGGCGGTGCGCCGGGCCAGCGAAGAAATGCGGGCCCAGGCCTTGCTCACCGCCCGCAACCTGGTAGACCGCGCGGCTTTGGAAAGTAAGCGCCGGATAGCCGAAGCCAAAGAGACCTTGCTGGGCGAGATCTTTAAACTCGGGATGGAACGCCTGCAGGCCTTCCGACACCAGGCCGATTACCCGGACTGGCTCCGGCGCCTGCTGCTCAAGGCCCTGCACGAGCTTACCGGGGCAGGCTTGCGCATCTTGGCCAACCCCGAAGAAGCCAAGTGGCTGACCGCTGAGCTCCTTACGGAAGTGGGCCAGGAGACGGGGGCCCATCTGGAGTTGGAATTGGCTGCCGAGGTGCCTCCCGGCGGCTTCATCGCGGTGCGGGAGGATGGCCGGATGCGCCTGGACCAGACCTTCCAGGGAATTATTAACCGACAGCGGGAAAGGCTGCGTACGGAAATAGCCCGGAAGTTATGGGAAAGCCAATGAGTTGTGAGAAGGGAGAGCCCTAACCGTCGCTTTGGTCCCCCTGCTCCCGAAATAAAATATGCCGGACAAACAAAGTGAAGTCAGTTGGGTCAGCGGACCGGTAGTCAAAGCCTCCGGCGGGGGCGATCTCTCCATGTATGAGGTGGTGGAGGTGGGAGAGGAACGCCTCATTGGGGAGGTTATTGAACTGGCCGGGGATGCCGCCACGATCCAGGTTTATGAGGATACCGAGTCCATTCGCCCCGGGGACCCGGTGGTGGGCCAGGGTGCGCCCCTATCCGTGGAGATCGGGCCGGGCCTGATAGGCCAGATCTTTGATGGCATCCAGCGACCCTTGAGCGCTCTGCAGCAAGTCCAAGGGTCCTTTATTTCCCGAGGCCTGGCGGTCCCTCCCCTGGACCGGGAGCGAGTCTGGTCCTTCACACCCAGCCTGCAGGTGGGGGCTACCTTGCAGGGCGGCGAAGTCCTGGGCACTGTGCCGGAAACCCCGGCCCTGGAACATCGGGTGTTGGTCCCGCCCCTGGTCCAAGGGACGCTCACTTACCTGGCGCCACCCGGGGATTATACCCTGACTGAGACCATCGCCCGGGTGCGCACTCCTAAAGGCAAAGAGGTTAGCCTCTACCTCTGGCATCGCTGGCCGGTGCGCCGGGTCAGGCCTTATCGGCAGCGGCTGTTGCCCACGGAACCGCTGATCACCGGGCAACGGGTGGTGGACACTCTCTTTCCCCTGGCTAAGGGGGGAACCGCGGCCATCCCCGGGGGCTTCGGCACCGGCAAGACCATCACCCAGCAGCAGTTGTCCAAGTGGTGCGCCGCCGACCTGATTGTTTATGTGGGCTGCGGCGAGCGGGGCAATGAAATAACCGGCATTTTGGCCGAGCTCCCGCGGCTTCAGGATCCCCGCAGCGGCCATGCCCTGATAGAGCGGACCCTGGTGATTGCCAACACCTCCAACATGCCCGTGGCGGCCCGGGAAGCCTCCATTTACACCGGCATCACCCTGGCCGAAGCCTTCCGGGATATGGGTTATCAGGTGGCCTTGATGGCCGACTCCACTTCTCGCTGGGCCGAGGCCCTCCGGGAGATTTCCGGCCGCCTGGAAGAGATGCCGGCCGAAGAAGGCTTCCCGGCCTATCTGGCCACCCGGCTGGCGGAGTTCTATGAACGGGCCGGCAGCGTCGTCACCTTGAATGGGGCGCGGGCTTCGGTGTCCATCATCGGCGCGGTCTCTCCGCCGGGCGGGGATTTTTCCGAACCCGTAACCACCCATACCAAACGCTTTGTGCGGTGTTTTTGGGGCCTGGATAAAGAACTGGCCGCGGCCCGTTATTTTCCCGCCATCAATACTACGGACAGCTACAGCGAATACGCCGACGCCATAGCTGCCTGGTGGGCCGAGAACATCGACCCGGCCTGGAAGGAAATGCGAGAGGAAACCCTGGCCTTGCTCCAGGAGGATTATCAATTGCAGCGCATCGTTAAGCTCCTGGGCGAGGAAGCCCTCCCGGACGCCAAGCGGCTGACCCTGGAGGCGGCCCGCTGGCTCAAAGAAGGTTTCCTGCAGCAAAGCGCCTTTGATCCCCAGGACATGTTCTGCTCGCCTCAGAAACAGATGAAGATGCTGCACCTGATCTTGGGGGCCTACCGCCAGGCTCGAGGCGTGCTGGCCCAGGGCATACCCTTCTATCAGATTCGCGCCATTGCCGAGCTAACCGATTTACTGCAGATGAAATCCCGCTGGGGCGAGGATCAACTGGACCGGTTTGAGGAATTGGCTAATACCCTAGCAGCCCGCATGGAGGCCCTGGTCAACCATGGCAGCGCCTAACCACCGCCCTTCCGGCCGGGAATACCTCTCTCTCAAGAGCATTGCCGGACCCTTGCTGGTAGTGGAGGGCGTCCAGGGGGTGGGCTACGGCGAAAGCGTGGAAGTCACCTTCGGGGATGGCTCCCGAAAAATGGGCCGGGTGCTGGCGGTGGGTCGGCAGGAAGCGGTGATCGAGCTCTTCGGCGAAACCATGGGCCTGTCCCTGAACAAGACTCAGGTACGTTTTGTCGGCTCGCCGCTGATGATGCCGGTATCGGAAGATCTGCTGGGCCGAATCTTCGACGGCCTGGGGCAACCTCGCGACGGCGGCCCGCCGCCGGTGGGCGAAACTACCCGGAATATCAACGGCCAACCCATTAATCCCACGGCCCGGACGTACCCCCAGGAAGTCATCCAGACCGGCATTTCCGCCATTGATGGGATGAATACCCTGGTCCGGGGGCAAAAACTGCCCATCTTCGCCATGAGCGGTTTGCCCCACCACGAACTGGCGGCCCAGATTGTCCGCCAGGCCCGGCTGCCGGGCGAAGAAGAACGTTTTGCCATCGTCTTTGCCGCCATGGGGGTGCAACACGACATTGCCGGTCTCTTTCGCCAATCTTTTGAAGCCAGCGGAGTGCTCAATAATGTGGTGATGTTCCTCAACCTGGCAGACGACCCGGCCATTGAACGCCTGATTACCCCCCGGCTGGCGCTGACCGTCGCCGAATATCTGGCCTTCGAGAAGGGCCGCCACATCTTGGTGGTCCTCACGGATATGACCAACTATTGTGAGGCCCTGCGGGAAGTGGCCTCGTCCAAGGGTGAGGTCCCCAGTCGCAAGGGGTATCCGGGCTACTTATACAGTGATTTGGCCGCGCTCTATGAGCGAGCCGGGAAGATCGTCACCAGCGGGGGGTCCATAACCCAACTGCCCATCCTTACCATGCCCAATGACGACATCACCCATCCCATCCCGGACCTCACCGGCTATATCACTGAAGGGCAGATCGTCCTGGACCGGGCCCTGCACCAGCGGGGCATCTATCCGCCCATTAATGTGCTGCCGTCTCTGTCGCGCCTGATGAGCGACGGCATTGGCGCCAATCGCACCCGAGCCGACCACGCCCATGTGGCCTCCCAACTCTACGCGGCTTATGCCAGGGTGCAACGGATTCAGGCCTTGACCAATATTATCGGAGAAGATAGCCTGTCTCCGCCGGATCGCCAGCTCCTTAAGTTCGGCCGGGCCTTTGAGGAACAATTTATCCGCCAGGGACAGGACGAGAACCGGGACCTCACCCTCACCCTGGACCTGGCCTGGAAGGTGCTGCGGGAACTGTCCCGCTCCGAACTGACGCGGGTTACCGCAGAAGAAATCAGCACTTTTTGGGAGGCAGGCTAAAGGCCCCAGGCCCCCTCCGCATTTTCCTTGCCAGGCAGGAGCGAACATGGCGCGGCTGACCGTATCGGCGACCAAGGGGAATCTCCTTAAACTCCGGGAAGAATATGTTCTGGCCGCCGAGGCCCTGACCTTTCTGGAAGAGAAACGAGACCTGCTGCTGGAGGAATTGCTGCGGCTGCAAGCCCAGGCCGTCAAGATGCGCCGGGTTATGGCCCGGGCCCTGGAGGACGCCTATCAGTCATTGACCGCCGGGCTGTTGGCCCTGGGAAGCGCTGCGGTGGCCCGGGCGGCGCTGGGGGTCGAGGGAGACGATCGGGTCCTCTTAAAAGACCGCGCCTTTTTGGGAATGCCCATGCCCGTAGTGGAATTTCAACCCGGGTCTCGCCGCCCTGAGTTCAGTTTCGGGGGCACCGTATCCTCCCTGGATGAATGCCAGTTGGCCATCCGGGAAGCCCTGGGCCAAATCACCGCCTTGGCCGAAGTGGAGGCGGTGCTTTGGCGTTTGGCCGGCGAATTGCAGCGTACGGTGCGGCGCAGCAATGCCTTAAATTATGTGATGATCCCCAGCTATAGGGAAACCATCCACTACCTGGAAGGGGCCTTGGAGGAAAGGGAACGGGAGGCTCTGTTCCAGCTAAAGCGGGTCAAGGCCCGCAAGACCAAAAGGGCATGAGCATGCCGGGCTTTCGCAAGATTCTGGTTCCCATTGACGGCTCCGCCGCCTCTCTGGAGGCCCACCGGCTGGCCCTGGATTTGGGCGCTACTTATGGAGCCGAAGTTATCTTGCTTTATGTCGTTGATTCTTCGGCATTGGCTGAACTTTCCCGTCTTTCCGGCCAGGAACAACCCCGCCTGCTCCAGGATATGGAAGAAAGCGGCAAAAGAATGCTGACCACCTTATCTCGAGAGGCCCAGCACCGGGGAGTTATGGTAACTCTGGATCTCCGTACCGGCATGCCCGATGAAATCATTATGTCGGAAGCTGAGCGGCTCAGGGTGGACCTGATCGTTATGGGCAAGATGGGGCGAAAAGGGCACCGGCGCTCCCTGTTGGGTTCGGTGACGGAGCGCGTCCTGGAGGCCGCGGATTTGCCGGTGCTGGTGGTCAGCCCGGCGCCCCCGGGAACAGCCCCCCTTCCGGAAAACAGCCCCCGGTAGAGGATCGCCTTGCCCGTTTGCCGTCTTGTAATGCCAGGCGCTAAAAATAATCCTTGTGGGGAAAATCTGCGAAGTGGCTTCCCCAAACCGTTTTTTGACCGCGGTGGCCAAGCCTGCCGCATAATCTCAGATAAACCCCAAGGGGGGAAGATGCGGAAGACCAAGTTTTGGGCCATGGCGCTGGCGGTCAGCCTGATGTTGGCGTTCACCTGGTCCTGCGGCAGCGGCGAGAAACCGCCGCTCCTGGACAAGGATACCATAAAAAGCTGGCTCTCCGACCGCGAAGTAATTATTCTGGACGTCAGAGCGCCTAAAGATTGGAAGGTCAGCGATAAAAAAATCAAGGGTGCGGTGCGCCAGGATCCCGATGAGGTCAAAACCTGGGCTGCCAACCTGCCCAAGAACAAGAAAATCGTCCTCTACTGACAGAAGGAGGGCACCATCGTCCGGGTGGCGAGGAAATTGAACGGCCTGGGCCTTAAGCAGGTTTTGGCCCTGAAAGGCGGCTGGAAGGAATGGGAGAAGGCGGGCTACCCCACCGAGCCCAAATGAAAGTGGTCAGTGGTAGTAAATATAGAAAGGCTTGAGGAAGGTCGGCAAGATACTGGCTACTGACTATTGACACCAAAAATCATTTCAAACCACTGATTCAAGATAATTAGCGTAGGAATTGTCTATGGGTTTGACTATCCGTGAAGCCGACCGGCTGCCTCTCAGGTCCCTCAGGTCATAGCCTCAAGCCCCAATTTAATATGACCACAGGAACCGACTCCAAATCCTTCAGGTCATCGGCGTGCCTGCCACCCCGAATAACTTGACATGGGGTTATGAAAAGAGTATCTATTATCACTATGAAATTCTCGAGAGGCTCCCGCAGTCCGGGCATGGTGCTGGTGGGACTCTTCCTCCTGCCGGTGCTGGTGTTGGCAATGGTTCATACCTGCCATGCCGACGGCAGCCATAGATGCGCCGGGAATTGCAACCACAGCAATGCTGCGGCGGCCACTCGATGCCTCTCCTGTCCGCGGCTAACCCCGCACCGATGGTCGGGCAATACAACTCACCCTATCATGCCGTCGAAGAACAACCGCTACTAAGAATCTTTGCCTCCAGCATTTTCCGTCCCCCCCGGGCTTAGCCCCATCCGCCTTATTTAACCGCCTGTTTTTCCATAAATTTATTACCTAAGTTGCGTTCAACGAGCAATTTTGGTAGCCGCAGGCTTTAGCCTGCGCCTGCACAGAAAGCGCCTGTGCCACCAAGTTGATTGCGACCTGGTATCAGTAGTCACATGCGTGACCACGGAGGTGTATGGTGAACCTCAAGAGGCTTGCCGTGGGGGTAGTCTTTTGTCTGGCGCCCCTTTGGTCCGGCGGAGCTATGGCCGGTCCCCGGACCTATTCTCTCCAGGAACTGGAAGAGATGGTCTTAAAAACGCATCCGGCCCTGAAGGTTTCCGGGGCGGAGATCAAGAAAAGTGAAGCGGAGCTGCGCATCGCCCGCCAGTACCCCAACCCGGAAGTGGAAGGTTCGGTGAGCAGCCAGAAAGGCCTGGAAAGCGGCACTTACGCCACGGGCTATACCATCGGCCTGTCCCAGACCATCGAGTGGCCGGGACGGCGAGGCAAGAAGCAGGAGGCCGCTCGCTTCGGCATTAACTCAGCCCAAGAGAAACTCACCCAGGAACAGATCAATGTTCGGGCCCGCTGCCGGGAACTCTATTACCGGGTCCTGGCCGACGAGCAATTGGTGAAGATTGCCGCGGAAAACCTGGAGTCGGCCAAAACCCTCCTGGATATTGCCGAAAAACGGGTCCGCCTGGGAGAAAGCCGACCCATCGAACTGGTCAAGGCCCGGGTGGAGTTTTTTTCTCTGGAACGGGAATATGACAAGGCCAAAACCACCCTGGCAGGAGACCGGCAGGTCTTGCAACAATTCCTGGGCGGCGGCTTGGCCGCCGATTTCGCCCTGTCCGCCGAAGCCAAAGTTGTTGAGCCGGTGGTGCCCCTGAAGCGCTGGCAGGAAGCGGCCTTTGCCTCGCATCCCCTGCTGGCGGCCCAGGAAGCCCAGGTCCGCCAGGCGGAGAGCACCCTGGGGGCGGAGCGCCAGGCCTGGGTGCCGGATGTGACGGTGAAGGTGTTCCACACCCAGGATGTGGACCTCAGGGCCACCGGCGGCGGTCTCAGCATCCCCCTCCCCTTATGGAACCGCAAGGAAGGCGAAGTAGCCAAGGCCGCAGCCGCCAAAAGCCAGGCCGACTCCGAACTCCGACTTCTCAAACAAGACCTGGAAACCAAGTTGGCTTCCCAATACAGCCTCTATGAAACGGCCCGCCGGCAGTTGGAGTCCTTCCAGACCGCTATCCTGAAAGAGGCGGCGGAATCGCTCCGGGTGGCCCAGTTCAGCTATGAGCACGGCGAAACCAGCCTGCTGGAACTCCTGGATTCCCGCCGGGTTTATCGGGGGACGGAACAGGACTACTACAAGGCCATGTTGGATTACCGCCTGGCTCGGGTGGAACTCTGGCGGTTGGCCGGCGGAGGTGTCAAGTGATGCGGGTGCGTTTGAGCAAGACCACTGGTGGCTGGTGATCTATTCGGTGGCTGTCCTTGACGGCATGAGCGGGCTTTCTGCTGGGGGTGGCGACACGACCATGCCAGCGCCACAGACCACGATCAACCACTGATCAGACCATGCCGAACATGACATGCCGAAAAACAAGAGGCCCCGGTCGCCCGGCCAGGTGAAGCTGACCCCGGAGGCGGTGCAAGCTGGCCAAAATTGAGACGGCCCCCGTGGTTCTCGGTCCCCTGGATAATCGGGTGTTATTTACCGGGGAGTTGGTCTTCAACGAAGAGCGCCTGGCTAAAATCCGCTCCCGGGTGCCGGGACGGGTGGTGCAGATCGTCGCGGACTACGGGCAAATGGTGAAGCCGGGGGAGGTTCTGGCGATCATCGACAGCGTTGAACTGAGTCAGGCCCAGATGGGCTCCCGGCAAGCCGCAGCCAGATTCAACGCCGCCCAAAAGGCCTATGACCGGGCCCGCCAGCTTTATGAGGGCAAGGCCATCAGCCGGGCCGAACTCCAGGAGCGCCAGGCCCGGCTGGAAGTCGAGCGGGCCGATCTGGATTATGCCCAAAACCGCCTCCGCCTCCTGGGGGCCGGCGGCGCCGCGCCCGCCTCTTTGCCGAAAGGCTCCCGGTCCGGCGCGATCTTCGCCCTGCGCTCACCCATCGCCGGCCGGGTGGTAGACCGGAAAGTCACCCCCGGCCTGGTGGTCAAGGAAGACGAAGAGCTTTTCACCGTGGCCGACACCTCCGCCCTGTGGTGCTTCGTCCAGATCCCTGAGAAGGATCTGCCTTTAGTGAACGCAGGTTCCCAAGCGACCATAACCGTCAGCTCCTTGTCCCAGGAGGAATTCCCGGGCCGGGTGGATTACCTGGCCGACATGGTGGACAAGGCCACTCGGACCGTCCGGGCCCGGGTGCGGGTGGATAATCCCGACAACCGCCTCAAGGCCGGGATGTTCGCCAATATCGCCGTTCGGGTGGGCCAGCGCACCGCCTTAAGCATTCCTGAAACCGCAGTCCTGGCCGCCAACGGCGATCTCTTTGTCTTCGTGGAAATGGCTCCCGGCACCTACCGGAAGCATCTTATCAAGACCGGAGCCAAAGGTGGGGGCCGCATGGAGGTGCTGGAAGGTCTGGAGGCGGATGAGCAAGTGGTGGTGCAGGGAGGCTTTGCCCTGAAATCCGAACTGGAGAAGGCCTCCGGTCGGGCTGTCATGGACGACGGGCATGGCCACTCTCACTAAATTAAGCCGCAAGGAGATCGGAGATGATTGAACGAATCATTCAAAGCTGCCTGCGGCATCGCTTCCTGGTCCTCGTGGCCCTGGCAGGACTGGTGGCCTACGGGGTTTATGCGTCGCTGAAGCTCCAGGTGGACGCCTTCCCGGACGTCACCAACGTCCAGGTGCAGGTCTATACCACCTGGCCCGGCATGTCTCCCGAAGAAGTGGAAAAGCAGGTCACCTTCCCCATCGAGGTGCAGATGGCGGGACTGCCCGATATGGCAGAGCTTCGCTCCGTCTCCCGCTTCGGGTTTTCGCTGATCACCGTGGTTTTCGCCGACCAGGTGGACCTCTACTTCGCCCGGCAACTGGTGTTGGAGCGCCTCATCGCCGCCAAGGAGAAATTGCCCAAGGGCTCGGACCCGGTTCTGGGGCCCATCGCCACGGGCTTAAGCGAAATCTACCAATACACCCTGGAAGAAGAGAACGCACCGCCGCCTGCCTCACCCGGCGAGGAGACCGCCCGCCTCATACGCCTGCGCACCATCCAGGACGCCATTGTCCGGCCTTTTCTGAAAACCGTGCCTGGCGTCACCGACATCAACTCCTTCGGCGGTTACGTCAAACAATACCAGGTGCAGGTGGACCCTGACCGGCTGCGAAAATTCGATCTCAGCTTGAAGCAGGTCTTTAGCGCCCTCACCGCCGGCAATGCCAACGCCGGCGGCAATATCCTGGAAAGAGGCAGCGAACAGGCCCTGGTGCGGGGCCTCGGCCTGATGCAATCCATCCAGGACATCGAAGAGGTGGTGCTCAAGGAGGTCAACGGCACCCCGGTGCTGGTCAAAGACGTGGCCACGGTGAGCGAAGGTCCGGCCAGCCGCTGGGGGGCGGTGCTTAAGAACGGCAAACGGGAAGCCGTGGCCGGCATCGTCTTGATGATCCGGGGCGGCAGCGGCCGGGAGGTGGTGGGTGCGGTCAAGGAAAAGGTCGCCCAATTGAACGCCGGCGGCATCCTCCCCAAGGGAGTGACGCTCAAGGCCTTCTATGACCGCACCGGCCTGGTCCGGGACTGCATCAACACCGTCGGCCGGGCCATTGCCGAGGGCGTCCTCCTGGTGATTCTGGTGGTTTACCTGTTCCTCCGCAGCTTCCGGGGGGCGTTGGTCATCGCCCTGACCCTCCCCCTGGTGGCCCTGGCCACCTTCATCGCCATGCGGCAGGTGGGGCTGTCGGCTAACCTCATGTCCCTGGGAGGCCTGGCCATCTCCATCGGCATGATCGTGGACAGCACCATCATTCAGGTGGAAAACGTCATGCATCGCCTGGGGGAGATGGAGCCCGGGCGGGAATTTCGGCCGCACGGTGCTCAACGCCGTCCTGGAGGTGCGGAAACCCAGCCTCTTCGGGGAGTTGATCATTGCCTTGACCTTTCTCCCCATCATGACCCTGCAAGGCATGGAGGGGAAAATGTTCGCTCCCCTGGCCTTCACCGTGGTCATCGCGCTTTTGGCCTCCCTGGTGCTTTCCATAGTGGCGATCCCGTCCCTGTGCTCGTATGTGCTCAAACCGGCGCGCGGAGCGTGTCAGCTTCCTGGTGCGGGCGGCCCAGCGGGTTTACCGTCCGGTGCTGGCCCTGGCCCTGGAAAACCGCAAGACCGTGCTCCTGGGCGCCGGGGGCCTTCTGGCGCTGTCTTTGGCCGCCGTGCCCTTTCTGGGCACCGAGTTTATCCCCCGAATGGATGAAGGCTATATCACCAATGTCACGATCCGCTTGCCGTCGGTCTCCCTGTCCCAGTCGGTGGAGATGGAACGCCAGATGCAGCAGGCCCTCTTGAAATTTCCCGAAGTGGAGTCCGTGGTCTCCAAGATCGGCGCCGCCGAGATTGCCACGGAATCGCATGGGGTGGAATCCAGCGAGCCCATCGTGGTGCTCAAGCCCCGGAGTCAGTGGCGCACCGCCCGCACCGTCGAGGAGTTGATCGCCAAAATGCGGCTGGAACTGGAGAAGATTCCCGGCGTCACCTACAACTTTTCCCAGCCCATCGCCCACCGGGTGGACCACCTGGTTTCCGGGGTCAAATCCCAGGTAGCGGTGAAGATTTTCGGGGATGACATGAACCTGCTCCGGGCCAAGGCCGAAGAGGCGGCCGCTCTCCTTCGGACGATGCCCGGGGTCACCGACCTCCGCGCCGAGCAGGTGGCCGGCATGCCGAATCTCAATATCAAGATCGACCGGCGCCGGCTGGCCCGCTACGGCCTTAACGTGGCCGACGTCCAGGAGGTCATTGAAACCGCGGTGGGTGGCAAGGCGGCCACGGAAATCATCGAAGGCCAGGTGCGCGTCGAGGTGGTGGTGCGCTTCCCGGAAGAGCGGCGCAACAGTCCTGAGGCCATCGGCAACATCCTGGTGGCGACTCCGGGGGGAGGGTCCGTGCCCCTGGCGGAGTTGGCCGAGATCATCGAGACCGAAGGGCCGTTGCAGATCAGCCGGGACAATGCCCGCCGCCGCATCGTGGTGGAATTCAACATCAAAGGCCGGGATACCGGCAGCGTGGTGGCCGACGGACAAAGGTTGCTGTCGTCCCGCCTGTCCCTGCCGCCGGGCTATTACACCACCTGGGGCGGCACCTTCGAGAACCAGGAGCGGGCCATGCAGCGCCTCCTGCTCATCGTGCCCGTCACCCTGGCCCTGGTTTATCTGCTGCTCTTTTTGACCTTCGGGTCGCTCCGGTACGCCAGCCTCATCATGCTCAATCTGCCCCTGGCCATTGATAGGCGGCATTTTTGGGACTGCTGATTCACCGGCCTCTATCTGAGCGTCCCCGCCGCAGTAGGCTTCATCGCCCTCTTCGGGGTGGCGGTGTTGAACGGCGTGGTCCTGGTTTCGCAAATCAATCAATTGCGAGACACGGGGCTCCCCTTAGAAGAATCAGTACGCCAGGGCTGCGAGCGGCGCCTCAGGCCCGTGCTCATGACCGCCCTGGTGGCCATCCTGGGTCTCACCCCGCTCCTGTTTGCCAGCGGGCCGGGCTCGGAAGTGCAGCGGCCCCTGGCGGTGGTAGTGGTCGGCGGTCTGTTTACCGCCACCCTGCTCACCCTGGTGGTCCTGCCCGTGCTCTACCAATGGTTCGCCGAGCCGGAGACGGAATCATGAAGGAAAAATCCGGGATGAACCCGGTAAAAAAGGAGACGCCAATCTCGAGGCGTCAAGGAGAAATGTCATGAAGAACATGATGCGCGTGGTTCTGTTGGTTTCCCTGGCTGTCATTTTTGCCAACTGCGGTGCGGCCCGGGAACAGATTCGGACTCAATCCGTAACCGAGCGTGAGGGGGTTTTTCAGGAAGTCGCCACCGCCGAGGGACCGCCTGCCGGGTTTGCGGACGTGGTCCTCAAGGCTTCACTCAAAACCCATTTGTCTGGAGAAGGTACCTTGTTGGAATCTGGAGACTCTCCCCATGGCGGACCTTTCTATAGCTTCGTCCTGAATATCGACGGCCAGGCGGTCACCTGGAAAGTCCCCGGCCAACGCGAGAATATCCCGATGCTGAGAGACCGGCATTCCAAAGAAGAGGGCGACGGCATGAAATATGGGCTGGAGAAGCGAATCCGGCTGCGGGCCGGAACGCATCGGATATTTTTTGGTGTTTCCGAAGAGGATTATAGCAAGACGGCGACCGTCAACTTGCAGGAGGGCAAATCCTATACCTTGGAATTCTACCCCATTTATCCAAGATTTTTACGGGGCCATCCGGCTTCCCGACTGGGTTTGTTGGGATTTAACGCAAGCATAGACAATACCTCAATTGACTGATTCCCCACTTTAATTTTAGGGGATACCGAGGATGTGGTAGGGCGGTCAGGACCGTTAACTTGCAGGAGGGCAAATCCTATACCTTGGAACTTCAGCCCATTTATCCAAAATTTTTACGAGGCCATTCGGCTTCCCGACTGGGTTTGCTGGGATTTAACGCCTTTTTCAATAGCACCTCATCTAATTGACTTATCCTTAATTTTCGTAGGGAGTTGGACGGCAGTGTCGTGGGGCCAGGCGGTCTTCTGGGGACGGCCAGGGAATCTAAGTTAGCCCCAATTCCTGCCGGTCCCCTTAACGGCATTTTAATGATTATCAGGAGAGGGGTGGTCGAATCGAGAAGGCAGGACCACCCCAGACTCTGCCGGGGGCCCAGTCCCTAACTCCCGGGTGTCTTACCAAGATTGTGGGGATTATCTGTGCGATTCATAGACATGCTGTTCTTATAGACCTGGTGCGCCGTGTGGATATCCCTACTGATCCATCCTGGTCACCCTTTCCGCCCCTGATCCACCTTGCCGATAGCCTGTGGTATCAGATGTTGGCCCCTTTCCTATGGCCAAAATCTCTTCAAACGATCTCATTTCCCATGAGCATTAACAGTTGTGGCCCCTTTCTTTTTGGTAGGTAGGTGATGTGAGCGGGCCGAAGCAGGGTTAACTGGTTTGTATTCTATCCAAAGCACATCTTATATCCCTAATATAAGGGAAAAAGAGTAATTATATCCAATTGTTTTGGAAAACAGGGTTTGTCCCTAAATAAGGGATAAAGTGGTTTCATATCCAATTGTTTTTTTAGCGGTTTAGGCCGAGAGGAAATTTTTCTATTATTCTCAAAAACACCTTGAATCTCTAATATAAGGGACAAAGGGTGTTCATATCCAATTGTTTCCATCGCCCCCAAAAGTATTGGATAAGGATAGCTCATATCCCTAGATAATAAGGGATTAAAGCCTGTTCAATCCTCCTCGTTAAATCACCCCAGACTTGCCTTATCGAAGACCGGAAATATCCTGGTCTTTAAAAAGACTGCCCTGGCCTTAAGAGCGAAAAGCTCGCCAAAATGTTGAGCTTTCAACCCACATTTCATCTGTGAGCCGTGGAATACTGCATCCAAACCGGTCTTAGGAGCGGGTGTGCCATGGGAACGTCCAAAAACGGCTTAATGGTCCGGGTGACCGCATTTCGAGAGGAAATGCTGAACCGGAGACTGGCCTCTGGCCTTTTGCTGGGGGCCGGCGTGGTCTTTTGTCTGTTGGCGGCTTCCGGGCTAAGCGCCAAACTCTGTCTCAACGAGGGCTGCCAGGTCTATCGGGGCTACAAGCTCTGGGGCTTCAGTCTGCACCACGTGGGCGGGGCGGCCTTTGCCCTTGGTCTTTTCTGGCTTTATCAGCGTTCGCCGGTGTACGCCGATTTCATTCGCCTCTGCCTCTGGGGGGAGACGGCGCTCCTGGCCTTTCAGGCCGTCTACCTGCCATGCAGCGAGTGTCTTTTGGTGGGATTCCTGTGGGGCCTGGTGGGTCTGCTGACCATACCTCGGGAGCTGGTCGTGAAGCTATGGGCGGTGCTGTTTCTGGCGGCCGTGGCCATGATGGCGAAGGAGCTTATCAAACCGTGGCCGGTATACGGGGGCCAGGATGCGGCGGTGAAGGTGTTTTTCAGTCCATCGTGTGCGCACTGCCGGGAGACCATTGATAACCTGATAGCCGGTGGTATCCAGGGAGAAGATGTGGCCTTTTATCCGGTAGCCTTGGAGGATAAAGATTGCCAGCGGGTGGCGCAATTTCAGCAGACATTCGGGGCCAGCCTAAACCTTTGGCGGGCTCTTCAGGCTTGTTGGGAGGACCCGAAGCTTGCGCCCTGGGCTTTTGGGAGTGGTTGCGTTTACGCCTGGGTTTAATGCGCAACCAGTTGGTGTTGGCCCGGATGGGCGTCAGGCAGGTCCCCCTGGTCTTGAGCAATGCCGTGGCCTGGGGAGGGATGGGAGGCGGGTGTAGTGCCGGGGAAACGCCGGCAAATTGTGGCCAATAGCGCCAGCCCAAACCAGGGGAGAAGACGAGATGATAGAGGACGCCCTCAATATCATCGATCGTGAGTTGGCGGCAATAAAAGACAAAGCGCAGAGGATGGTTCAGGAAGTAACCGACATTCTCAAGAAGCTGAAGCCGAAGGCAGCCGAGGCAGCCAATGGGACGAAGCCCAAGCAAATATGGTTACGGCTTAAGGAGAGGACTGGTTACCACACCTTTTCCATTGTCTGGGCCCAGGTTCGCTATGTTAACAGAGGGACTGGACAGATATATTCCGAGGACCTGACTAGGGGTCCGCGCTACCGGTTACCGCAGGGCAAGTTCTTTAGCAGTGTTCGCGGGTATCCGGTGAACATCCAGGAGAGGCTCTGGTGGTTCGAAAGCCAGTTTGGGGAGATCAGGAAACAGGTATCGCAGTTGGGCCGGGCCCGGGAGTTTTTGACCCAATATTCAAAAGCCGGGGAACCTTCGAAAAACTACGGGGAAGGCCCTGACCTTTATCAGTGAGAGAAGCGATGTTTGAGGGTCTCAAGCAATTTTTCCTGAGGGAAAAGACGCCGGTGGAACCGGCGGCCGTATCGGAGCGGGTCAGAAGAGCGGCGGAGCGTCGGCCGGTCCAGAAATACGTGTATCCGCCGGTGGTGGAGGGGATACCGCGTTACCCGGTAGCAGAGATCCTGGGGGAACATGAAGAGCTGATCGACAAGCTCCGGAAGCTCTCGGAGAAAAAGGCGGTATTTGACGAGCGCCATCGGGTAGTGATCGAGCGGTATGCGAATTACGTCTATTTGCTGCCGGCGAGCGAAGCGCATCATCATCGGGGCACCGGCGGTTTGCTGCGCCACGGCTTGGAGGTGGCGAAATACGTTTTACAGGAGTCATACGATCGTCTGCATGGGATGCAGTTGTCGCCTCGCGAGCGCAAGGCGGCCCGGGAGCGCTGGTTGTTTGCAGCCTTTGTGGCGGGATTGTGCCACGACATTGGCAAGGTTGCCGACATGGAGGTGTTTACCCCTTCCGGGCAGGTATGGGACCATCATCTGCAGCCTTTGGCGGCCTGGTTTTATGGATTACCGGAGCAAGAGGACCGGGTATATGTCCAGTGGCGTCGGGAGCGTCAAGACCACCGGCAGATGGGGCTGTCCAAGATAGCCCACCACATATTGACGCAGGAGGATTTGACCTACCTGCACGCCATTGAGCCGGTGCTGCTGGGCCAGATTCATCAGGCGATCATGGGTGAGGGGGGGTGCAACGCCATCACCGAGATGCTGGAGATAGGCGATAAAAAGAGTGTGTCCCAGGACCTGAAGGAATCGAATTTGCTGTGGGATTTGGGGCCCCAGGTGGGCCAGCCTTTGTTGCGCCATTACGTCATGGCGATGCGGCGGTTATTGGCGGAGAAGCGCTGGCTGGTCAACGAACCCGGGGCGGTGGTTTGGGTGATGGGTCAGGACCAGGGGGTTTATCTGGTTTGGCCGCAGATGACCGAGGATATATTAGAGGTCCTGCAGCAGGATGGGACTCCGTCGCCATCCAATCCCATGGTTATGGCCGACATTTTGCAAGATCATGAGTTCATGCGGTTGGCGCCCAACGGCAATCGTTTGTGGCGGATATGGCCGTCACGGGTGGAGGCGTCAGCGGGCTTGTTGGCCTTAAGGCTGAAAGATCCGAGATACATTTTTGACCCGGTGCCTCCGGGTATGGCCGGGTTGGCTTGTGGTGAGGGGCAAGAGCCGCCGTCGGCCAAAGCTGCCCCTAAAGAATTCTCTGACCACATTCCCAAAGACCCGGCAGAGCCCATCGAAGCAGGTGGGCAGCCTTTAGAAGAAGGTATTGATTCATCTCAGCCTCTGCCCACCCATACCCCGCCTCCACCTCCATCCCCAACCATCTCTCCTCCTGGCATTTCTGAGGAACCGGAGGCGCTTGCGAGGCATGATACGGTTCAGGATCTCCAGGATTTTTTTGTCCGGGGCGGCGTCGGGGGCCGGGCGTTGTTGCAGTTGGCCCTGGAGGTTAAGGTGGGAACCCGGCAAGAAGGGGTAGACTATCGCATGGGGCCGCAAATGCTGTTGGCCTGGGGGGAGAGGAAATTCACTGCTGAGGACGATTTGGTGGGAGTGCTCCAGAATCTGGCGGAAGCCGACTGGCTTGTGCTGGACGGAACCCGCCGGGTGCATGAGGAGCCGGGTTTTGGCAGATGTCTGAAACTGCGGCCGGATGAGACCACCCGGTTTTTCCGACTGGTGGAGTTGTGGCGTGTCCGGCCTTCCGAGAAGACAGAAAGCCAGGAAGAGGAGAAGGGTGCTGAAACAAGGGCTGAGGCTGCACCTGAGGTGACCAATGAACCCGGCTGGGTGTTGGAGCTATCGACCCTAGTGGATCGTCATGGTTATGTTGATTATGACCAGGCCGAAACGCTGCTGCGGTCTCTCACCGGGTACAAACAGAAACAGAAGATCCAGGATCTGCTCAACGATTATTTTGAATTGGGCTTTGAGGCCGGGCGACTGGTGGTGCACCGTCGGTCATAGGTCCGGAGGGCGTGATGCGCTTTCAGAAAGGCTTCGGTTACGAGTATTTTTGCGTCCCAATTACGAGTTGCTGGCGTTTTTCATCTGGGTATGTGGGGGGCTGTTTGCCTGGTGGATGAAGGATGCGGCCTATCCGCTGCCCTGGGCTTTTCGAATCTGGCTGGGGTTTTGTTTAGTGATGGCGGTGTGGCGGGTAATCCAGGGGCTGTTGCTGCACTTGCGGCAGTCCCGGATGGAGCGGACGCCCATAGAAAAGATGGTTGGGAAAGGCTATGGCGGCAGAGCAACGGGGAATTGGTGTGGCTGGGCCAGGCGTTCGCCTGGACGCCGGCGGCGATGCAGCAGGCCTGGGACATTCTCAAATCGGCGGACACCAAGCTGCTGCAGTTGAGCCGGGGCCATTGGATACACGGTTTGGGGGACAAGGACCGGGACCTGCACATCCCTTTGGACTTGCTCAAGGGTCATACGCTGATCGTGGGGAGCACCGGGACGGGGAAGACCCGGCTTTTCGATTTGATGATTGCCCAGGCCATTGCCCGGGGGGAGGCGGTGATCATCATCGACCCCAAGGGGGACCATGATCTGCCGGAGAACGCCCGGCTGGCGTGTGAGCGCTTGGGCCGGATTGTCCGGTTCGTTTACTTCCATCCAGCGTTTCCCAAGGAGAGCGTGCGGCTGGACCCGTTGAGAAACTTCAACCGGGCTACGGAGTTGGCGAAGAGAGTGGCGGCGCTGATCCCTTCTGAGACGAAGACGGACCCCTTCCAGGCCTTCGGCTGGCTGGCCTTGAACACGGTGGTCTGGCCTGGTCTTTATCGACAAAAAGCCCAATCCTCTGAAGCTGCGGCGTTATGTGGAAGGCGGGGTAAACGAATTACTGAAGAAAACGCTGCTTTACTACTACGAAACTTACTGGCAGGAGCATGTGGGACGCAGCAAATTAAAAGATTTGATCGACCGCTATCAATCGAAAGACGCCTTGGTCAAGATGGAGCCGGCCCTGGATGGGCTCATCACCATGCACCAGCACAACCGGGACCATTTCCAGAAGATGGTGGCGAGCCTGATTCCTCTCTTGAGCATGTTGACCTCCGGATCCTTGCAAACTTTATTATCGCCCAAATCCGACGACAGTGATATAGGAGAATTAGCTGACTTAGCCTCAATTATTGAAGAAAAGAAGGTATTATACATCGGACTTGACAGTCTTTCCGACGCCACGGTAGGTGGTGCGATAGGTTCTATCATGTTGGCTGATTTAACTGCGGTGGCGAGCGACCGTTATAATTTTCGTGGGGATGATTTGCCGCCGGTCAACGTCTTCATCGACGAAGCGGCGGAGGTGGTGAATGAGCCGGCGGTGCAGTTGTTGAACAAGAGCCGGGGGGCGGGGTTTCGGGTGGTGATCGCCACCCAGACCCTGGCCGACCTGGAGGTGCGGACGGGCACGAAGTCCGGGGCACGACAGGTGATCGGCAACACCAACAACTGGATATTTTTACGCATCATTGATGCGGAGACCCAGAAGTACATTGCAGAGGCGTTGCCCAAGACCTCGGTGAAGACCATGGACCTGGCCTACCGGAGTACTGCCGGTTCTGAAGATCCCCTGGATTTTAAAGGGACTTACCAGGAGAGTTTGAAAGAGAAGGACATGGAGTTGTTTCCGCCGGCCTTATTGGGGATCATTCCGGATTTACACTATTTTGGC